>NZ_JADWDC010000028.1:48785-57384 GCF_020640915.1 Waterburya agarophytonicola KI4
GTACCCGAACCTAAACCAGTACCCGAACCTAAACCAGCACCCGAACCTAAACCAGTACCCGAACCTAAACCAGTACCCGAACCTAAACCAGCACCCGAACCTAAACCAGCACCCGAACCATCATTACGCGATCGCTTGAGAGATATTCCTTTACCAGATCGCAAACCTGCTGATTTGAGAAATATTCCCCTACCAGATAAACCGAATTTTAATAACTAATTTTTCAATTAAAAAAAAGCAAAGTTTTACTGAATTTAGGTTTTAATTGAATTGCGAGATCGACCCTAAAAATTAGATTTTAAAAGATGTCTTGATATTAAATTATTTAAATTATTTAAGTTCCTTAAATTCCTTAAATTCCTTAATTTGAAGCATTGTAAAAATGATAATTGTATTTATTGATTAATGTTGCCATATATCTTATATTGACTTTAGTAGTTAAAAATACGGAACAAAAATTTTAAGCTGGTATAAGATGATTTTACAAATTAAATAAATAGATTTAGTTATTGTCAACAACTAAAAGTCTTAGACTAAATCTAATAAATTCAGGAAAATTACTCAGACTTTAATTTGTTTGTGGCATTAATGCTAGCAAAAAACATTTTTTCTTAAATTATGAATAATTCCATGACAGAGTCCAAAGTTTTAAGACCAAGACCAGTTTTAATGACTCCAATTAGACGTTGTGGTAGTCATGCACTTCGCTTGAGGCTAAATCTATCGCCAGATTTTTACTCTCCTTACCCATTGCATATTGTCGATTTTATGCCTCTGGTAAAATTATATGGAGATTTGAATAATGACTGGGCATATTTTCAGCTAGTTGTTGATTTAATAGGACTACAAAATGCAACTATGATCAAGTGGGATGGAGTGGCACTAGACCCTGTAAAGATTTTTGAGAGTATTAAAAATCAGTCTCGCAGTCCCCATCGAGTTGCTTGGGAAATGTTGTTTCAAGCAGGCAAAAAACATCAAGCAAAAGTTGTGATGGACAAGTCTTTAGACAACGTACATTATGCAGAAGAATTAATCGATTTGTTCGACGATTTGCTGTTTTTAAATGTAGTTCGAGATCCCCGCGCTCAAGTAAATAGCATTAACAAAGCCATCATTCACGATTACGATCCGCTATTGAATACGATGTCTTGGGTTAAAGCTCACGATCGCATTCAAAGCATCATCAAAAAACATCCTGAAAAGGTCTTGACCATTAGATACGAGGACTTCTTAAACAACCAAGAAGCTGTCTTGTATAAAATTTGTCAGTTCTTTGGTATCGAGTTTTTAGATTCCATGATGGATGTTTCTGGCTCAACTGAAGCCAAAAATATTGCAGTTTTATCCGCACTTTGGGAGACAAATAGTTCCGCACCCATTCCTGCATATATAGATAAGTTCAAGCAGACAATGAGTACGAAAGAGATAGAAATTATCGAAACCGTTGCAGGGGACTATATGGATTCTTATGGATATGAAAAAATGACCCCTGCTGCTGCTGATATTAGCCAAAGCGCGATCGCTCAGGCAAAAAAACGTAGCGCACCTAAAAAACAAGAAGCTTGGTCAGAATTGAAAAACAAAGATCCTCGCGACTATCAACTAAGAAAATTTCGCGCTGACTACCTAGAAATGGTCAAGGGAAGACTTCTAGAGCAACAAATAGAAGTATTAAATCGTTTTGAAAATGCTCCAACCAAAAGCATTGCTTAAAGGTTAATCTGTCTTCAATCACTCCATCGCGATCGCTCTAACTACTGGTTATAGTTGCAAAAAATCAGCATCGAGCAATCTTAGCTTGACTATTGCAGATATCAAAAAAACATATCTGTATAGATAAACTGTGACAATTTTCCCACGAACACAGATATACAGGCGATCGTTAGTCCGACTATTTACTCAATCAAATATCTACCCTTAGGAAAAATCAGTATCATGGTTCAAGTTGCTGCTACCACTACTCAAACAGAACTTAATTTCGATCAACTTCAATTAGAATACGAGACTAAAAGTCCCCGACAAATTTTAGAATTCGCCCTAGCTAAATTTGATAATATTGCCATTTCTTTTAGCGGTGCGGAAGATGTTGTTTTGATTGATATGGCTTCTAAGATTACCAAAAATCTTCAAGTATTTTCCATAGATACTGGTCGTCTACATCCTGAAACCTATCAGCTATTTGAACGGGTTAGAGAACATTACGACCTCGAACTAGAAATTCTTTTTCCTGATTCCCAGCAGGTAGAAGCTTTGGTTAAAGAAAAAGGAATGTTCAGTTTCTATCAGAATAATCACAAAGAATGCTGCGGTATTCGTAAAGTAGTCCCGTTACGGCGTAAGCTAGCTAAGGTTGAAGCTTGGATTACTGGTCAACGTAAAGATCAAAGTCCCGATACAAGAGCAAATATTCCTCTAATTCAAATGGATACAGCCTTTTCTACGGAAGACCATAAAATCGTCAAGTTCAATCCCTTGGCTAATTGGTCATCGGAGCAAGTATGGAAATACATACGTCATTTCAACGTTCCATACAATAAGCTTCACGAAAAAGGATTTGTCAGTATTGGTTGCGAACCTTGTACCAAGGCTGTACTACCCAATCAACACGAACGAGAAGGTCGTTGGTGGTGGGAAAATGCTGCGGAAAAAGAGTGCGGTTTCCACGAAGATAACCTAAAAAACTAGAGCATTATCGATTATTTAATGGAAAGTTTAAGCTGGTTGATTTTAGCCTTCGGAGGTGGAATTTCAGGAATTTTAGCAGGACTATTGGGAATTGGAGGGGGTTTTATTATTGTCTCCCTCTTGGTAGCTTTAGCCTATTCTCCCATTCAAGCTGTCGCTACTAGCAGCCTAGTCATTATTTTAAGCTCTAGTGCGGGTAGTTTTTATAATTGGCGCAGGGGTTATTTAGACTTAAAAAGAGTCTTATATATCGCTATCCCCGCAATTTTAACGGCGCAGTGGGGAGTTTATTTTGCCACCAAAATACCCCCCTATGTTATACTGATTATCTTTGGCTGCTTTTTATTAGTTAATATGCTGCTTATTAGGCTGCGCAAACATTTGGTAGCTCAAGATAAACATCAATCAACTTCCTTCAACCCTATAGTCGCTAAAATTGCGACGGGTAGTATTGCTGGGTTTTTGGCAGGTTTGTTAGGAGTTGGTGGTGGTGCAATCATGGTGCCTTTACAAATGCTATTACTCAACGAGGATATAAAAGTAGCGATCAGGACGAGTTTGGGTGTAATTGTGGCTGCGACGGTTTCTTCCTGCGTGGTTCATGCAAGCCAGGGTAATGTTCTATTTGTACAGGGATTAATTTTAGGTACTGCGGGAATGTTGGGGACGCAAGTTGGCACGAGAGTATTGCCCAAGCTACCAGATTCTTTGATTAGCCAGATTTTTAGTTTGTTTTTGGCAACTATGGCTATAGTTAATTTTTGGCAAGCCTGGAAAAGTTATATCAGTACGTCAGTTTTTGAGTAATTAATATCGAGATTAATAGTTTGAGCAAGAGTAAAAAAATGAATATTATTATGGTAAAAAAAATTAGACCAGACGGAAGTTTGTGTCGTAAATCAGCAGAAGTATCGGAAAAATTACAACAGCTAAATTTAAGCGATCGCATTAACCGAGTTGTCTTTGCTGACGAGAGAGAATTCTTCAGCCCTGGGTTAGAATTAGCTCGCCAACATGGGGTCACAGCAGCACCGTTTTTTGTGGTAGAACAAGAAGATTCAACCCAGGTATATACTAAATATTCTCGCTTTTTCAAAGAAGTTTTGGGACATCAAACTTCAGAAACCGAAGAGATATCGGAAATCATGGCTCAACATTCCGACCTCGATTTTCTTTAATTTCAAGAGTCTAAAGATCTAAACTTAATTGGAGATAATTAGAAGCAACAGGAGATAAAATAGATTGACTAGAACGATCAAGATCGCCAGACCAAAATAAAGAATTACCAGGGCGTTGGCGATCAATGTTTAACCAATGAGTAAATACTCGCTCTCTTTTATCTTCTGGGGTAACTATTTGATATACTCTGACTCTTTTTTTGGCGACGCTTTCATAACGCATGCATTTTATTTTGCAGCCAATTTTGTTGAGTAAACGACTAACAATAGTTATGGGACTATAGTTTTTGGCAATGCCAAGATTGAGTATGGTTTTAATTTCACTACGGTTAGTATGAGCGATCGCAGCTAAAGACTGCAATTCTGGATCGGTGTTGCGTAATTCTCTAGATATATCTTGCAATAAAATAGGAATACCCATCAGTTCGAGAGTACCAACAATTGCTCCCAATTGAGAATTATTAAAATCAGGTAAAAATAAACTACCATTGCCTTGTTCGATTAGCTTACGCGCCATCTTGGTGTCCCGATCTGCTAAATAAGGACGACCTACCGTTAAGAAATAATGCAGCCTAATTTTTTGATACCATCCTTCATCATCCAATGATACAAGCTCTGGAGTAATCGGCAGGTGATAGCGTTCTTTAAGTTCGTGTTTGCGGAGTTTACGACGCTCTGCGATCGATTTGATCAAGCGTTTTTTTAGGGTTTGGTATTGTTTGTCATTGAGACTGGGAGAATTGGCGATCGCACTACATTCTGCTTGATAGTTTTGAGTGCTAATTTCGGTAATTGCTGCAACCAAACAATTGTCTGTTTTGACTTTCGATCGTTCAAATTTGACTTTGGCAGCATCAACTATCTCATGTCCTTCGGCTTTTAGTCCCGCTAAAATAGAGTTGCGGTAATTAATCGCGCCTGCATTAAAACGCACTGCCATTTTTGCCCAACACAACAAAGATTCCGCTTGAAAACCCGTGTCGAGGTCATCAAGATAGGTAAAGTCTGATTGCTGTAGCAAACGAATGTTTAATTGAGTAAAGCGTTGATTCGAGCTTAATAATCCAGGGATGGAAGTCGAACCATTGCCAATTTTATTAAAACTATAAGCAGCACACCACAGATGGCGAGGAACATTTTGTCGCAGACGAGATAAAGTCTGACGCACTGCATTTTCCGCTTGAATTCCTTGAGCGATCGCCCAAACAGAGGTAAAATGGTCTTTGAGATCGATAGATATCCCCGTTTCAATCGAAGGACTAGCGATGATCGCATCATATTGCCACAGTACCTCTTCCAATTTGGCAATGCAACCATAAGCGGGATGGCTGGGATCTGCTAAAGATTCCGAATCAATTCGCAGAATCTTTTTCTGAGGAAACTTCTGTTTGAGATAAGCTTCTAGAGTTTGGGTACTCCATTTACTAGTCAGCTTTTGTGCGGAAAGACAGACAAAGGGTTTCCCCCCTTGTTGAAGATGATTGGTTAAATTGCTGACTAATTTCTTCGGACTTTTGCCTTCATAATTATATACTTGCCAAAATACGTCGCGATCGCCTTGCCAAATATTTTCTACGATATAAGGCTGTATTTCCATACCTGACAAAGAAATCAAGTAATCAAGAGCAATATCACTCAAGTCTGCATCTGCTATATATACCTGTCCTCCGTCTCCCAGTACATTTTGCATCAGGGTTTTGAAACACTTCAATATTTCTACTCGACGCTCTTTACAGGTACTAGAATTCAAAGTGTGCCACAATACCTGTTCTACTTCATCAATAATTACAAGACTGTTTGACCAGTCTTGGGGGTCGAATTTTGCCTGAGACGAACTATGTAATGAATCAATACAAAGACCATAACCCGCAAAACTAGCATCAGATGAATTTGCTTCTGTAACATATTGCAAGTTAAACCTTTTACACAACTGTTTAAGTAACTGTACTCGATGTCCGATGACTAAGATCTTTTGTCCGCGAGCGATCGCTTCTGCTACTATTTTAGCTAAGGCTTTAGTTTTTCCCGTACCTTTGGGAGATTTGATCCCAATTAACTTAGTCTGAGGCGGAATATCTAACTCTGGTAAATAACGACTGTTTACTTCAATATCTGTTGAGTAGGTTAAATTAGTCCAAGATTTTGCTTTCCAAGTTGCCAAATCTAAGGCATCATTATAAGCCTGAGTAAAATATTCTCGACCGCGTTCGACAATTAAATCATCTACCCCCTTCCCCAGACTAGGTTTCCAAGTTACTACCTTGACCTGACAACCAGCTTTTTCTAATAAGTAACCAGTCTTCTTAATTGCTGCATTTACTGCCTTAATTGTTTTTGGTTTAGAATCGCGATCGAATACAAGATATACTACTCTTCCTGGTGTAGCCAGTTTAGCCAATTGAGGAATTAAATGAGACTTTCCGATCCGTTTGCCACGATCGTCTTTAGGAGTACGATAGCCATTATTGATCCCAGGTAAAGCCACCGTAGGATAACCAGCAGACAACAAAGCACCAGCCTTTTTTGCTCCTTCAGTAATACAAAGAGGCACTTCAGGATGATTCCCCAACCACTGCCAAAAACCCAAGTCCGCACTCTGGGATTTAATATCCGATTCGGCGATCGCTATTTTCAGAGAATCCGCTATATTTTTCCATAAACTAAAGGGAACTTTGAGAGCGAATAAACCCGTGGCAGCTTGGGGAGGGTGTTCGTATTTAATAACTTTATTGCAATTATTGCGGGGGCGATCTGGTTTAAAACAGCCCCAAATATCTTCTTCACCACTCAAAACATCTATTCCCGAACACCACCAACCACCAGCATCAGTATGGGCGTAACGTTGAAGAAATCCTTGACTAACTCTGCCATCATTTCGTCTGGGGATAGAATTGGAATAGAGGAGATATTCGCTGGGGGAAGTCCCTTCTAGAGCAACTACGTTTAATTGAGTCAACTCCTCGCTTACTCCACTTGCTTTCCATTCCCGTAAATGATCCATCGTTACTAATTCCTTGCTCTTGAAGAATCAGTATCATACCACTGTATATAGTGCATTAATTAAAAATATACGTAAAAAAACACTATATATAGACATTAATATATATCGTTACCTTATCAATTTGAGCTGGAAAGGTAGTCATTTTAGGTAGAGATGAGTCAAAATCTGGATAACAGCGAAGTTGTACCCATACCAAAAAATTTTAGACGAATTGAAAATTGTGAAACCATATCATCAAATTCCAATTAAAGATTGTGGCGAACCTTTGATTGCAATACCTCTAAGCAATTTTGCGGTAGAATTGCCCCATCCTTACGTAAAATTGGGAGCAGAATATGGCGAACGATCCCCCTATTGCTTGCGCCAAGGAGTTGTCAAAGCCTTACTCCAAGCACAATTTATACTTGAGAAACGCTATCCCCATTGGAAAATTAAGATCTACGATGCTTATCGTCCTGTAGGAGTACAGCAGTTTATGGTCAATTATACCTATGAAACCTTGGTCAAAAGCCATAATCTTCCAGAGAAACAGCTATCAGCACAACAACGTCAAGATTTGTGGGGTCAAGTATATCAACTATGGGCAGCACCTAGCCTAGATCGCAAAATGCCACCGCCTCACAGTACAGGGGCAGCAGTAGACGTAACTATTGTAAACGATCGCGGAGAGGCTTTAGATATGGGGGGAGAAATCGACGAACTATCGGAGCGATCTCATCCAGACTATTATATCAGCGATCGCGATGGCGAAAATCAACAATATCATTTTAACCGTCAATTACTCTACCGAGTTATGACTAAGGCTGGCTTCTGCCAACATCCAAGAGAGTGGTGGCACTTTTCATTAGGAGATCAAATGTGGGCTTGGTTGCGCGATCGCAATCAATTAACAGATAAAAGCGTTCAAACTGCCCGTTATGGAAGAGTATGACAAGATTATTAAATAAAATCGCGATCGGTAAATTTGCTGTTAGGATTGTGGTTGTTAGAGCAATAAAGTTTGATTTTATCGTGGGCGCGTGGCTCAGGGGATAGAGCAACAGATTCCGGTTCTGTAGGTCGCAGGTTCAAATCCTGCCGCGCTCGTAAGGTATTGTTGTACATTAAAGCTTTATTTGTCAGATTTAAAGAATTAATGTCACAAAATTAAATGGCTCGAACGATTTTACGTCGCTTGAGCCATTTTTAGGTTTAGATTTATTCAAAGTGTCAATATTTTGGTTCAAAAAACCAGATTTAAAGAATTAATGTCAAAAAAATTTTGTCTAACTCCTTATGTACCCTACGGTTGGCAAGATAAAGAAGTTAAGGAGGGATGGGTAAGTAATCAAAGCAGAAGAATCAATGTTCTAGGATTATTAAATAGAAAAAATGAACTGTATTCGTATGTTTTTGAAAGTAGAATCAACAGTGATATTGTCATCAAGTTTCTAGATAATTATGTTCAAAAGATAGAAAAAACGACGGTTGTAGTCCTAGACAATGCTCCAATTCATAGAAGTAAGGCTTTTCAGAAAAAGATTAGTGAATGGTCTGAGAAAAAACTAAAGATATTCTGGCTACCTACTTATTCACCACAGCTAAACTTAATTGAAATTCTTTGGGGATTTATGAAATACGAGTGGATTGAATCTCAGGCTTACACTAGCTGGAATAACTTAGTTGAGTATGTAGAAAATATTCTTAAGGACTTTGGGACAAAATATACAATTAATTTTGCCTAGGTACTTAT
>NZ_JADWDC010000129.1 GCF_020640915.1 Waterburya agarophytonicola KI4
CCAGAGATATCGACTGGCTGCTGTAGGCATGAAAACCTTACTTGGCTTCTTAAGTTTCTGGACTATTGGGCAGACCTAATTTCCTGACTAAGCAAACATCTAAGGGAAGATTCAATTTCTTAGCTACTTCATAAGTCACAGGTACGCCACCACGAGGTAATGCCAGCACGATTGTGTCTGGGTTATTGGTATAAGCAGTAAGCTGCTGGGCTAATTTTTGACCTGCATCAGTTCTGTTAGAAAAAACCGCATTCATTTTTTCTCCTTCCTCTACTTTCTATCATGAACATAAATCGAAAGCTTGAGGAAGTTGTGAAGACTAGTTTATTAGTTTTTTATTCCCGTCGAACCAATACCTTGAATAAATTGTTTTTGACCGATTAGAAATAAAAATAAGACAGGAATAGTGGCAATTACCACTGCTGCCATTAATAATGACCAATCATTGGTAAATTGTTCTTGAAACTCTGATAAAGCTAATTGAACTGTTCTTAATTCGGGACGAGTAGTAAACACCAATGGTTTAAATAAATCGTTCCATTCGCCAATAAAAGTAAATAAGAATAAAGTAACTAAAGCAGGACGAGCCAGAGGTAACATGATTTGAGTTAAAACTTGCAGTCGATTAGCACCATCCAGGGTAGCTGCTTCTTCTAATTCGATGGGAATACTAGCGAAATATTGGCGCATTAAAAAAATACCAAAGCCATTCGCTGCTGTGGGTAAAATTAATGACCAATAGGTATTAATTAGATGGGCATATTTTAAGATAATAAATATAGGAATTACTAACAATTGAAAGGGAATTACTAAAGTAGCTAAAATCAATAGTAATATTGCTTGTTTGCCTTTAAAATTTAATCTTGCCAAAGCATAGCCACACAAAGCCGAGGTGATTATTTGCAAGGCTGTAACGCTTAAAGCAACCAGTGTAGAATTGGCAAAAGCCGATAAAAAGTTTCCTCTCTGCCAAGCTGCTTGATAATTACCTAAAGTGAAAGAACCATCGGGGAAGGTAATCGAACTTTGAAAAACAACTATTAAGGGAGATAAAATCAAGATTGCTCCCAAAATTAAGATGCCTAGAGTTAATATTTGGGTCGAAGAAAAATTACTTATAGACGATCGCGATCGCTTTTCCATTTCTAATAAAAAAGTAAATTATGGGGAAATTTCCTTTGATGACAAGCCCTAAATAAGAGAGAATATTCTATTAAGATAAATTTACAGCAAAAAATGAGCAAGAAACGAGTTTTATCGGGAATCCAAACTACAGGCAACTTACACTTAGGCAATTATTTAGGTGCAATCCGCAATTGGGTGGAGATACAGCAGGATTACGATAATTATTTCTTTTTTGCCGATCTCCACGCTATTACTGTACCCCACGATCCGAAGGTTTTAGCGGAAAATACTTTTAAATTAGCTGCCATATATTTAGCTTGCGATATTGATTTAGCATGTTCGACTATCTTTGTTCAATCTCACGTTTCTGCCCACAGCGAATTAACTTGGTTGTTCAACTGCATTACTCCCCTAAACTGGTTGGAAAGAATGATCCAGTTTAAGGAAAAAGCCGTTAAACAAGGTGAAAACGTCGGAGTAGGGTTATTAGACTATCCCGTACTTATGGCAGCGGATATTTTACTCTACGATGCGGATATTGTACCTGTCGGAGAAGATCAAAAGCAGCATTTGGAATTAACTAGAGATATTGCAGCCAGAGTTAATGATAAATTTGGTAAGAAAAAACAGCCCGTTTTAAAAGTACCCGAACCAATGATCCGCAAAGAAGGTGCTAGGGTAATGAGTCTGACAGATGGGACTAAAAAAATGTCCAAATCAGATCCTTCTGAATTGAGTCGGATCGATCTATTAGATCCCCCCGATGCGATTAAAAGAAAAATCAAAAAGTGTAAAACCGATCCCATCAAAGGATTAACATTCGACGATCCAGAACGTCCAGAATGCCATAATTTATTGAGCCTGTATCAAATTTTAGGTAATAAAACCAAATCGGAAGTTACAGCGGAATGTCAAGATATGGGGTGGGGACAATTTAAACCTTTACTTACTGATACCACAATCGAAGCTCTCAAGCCAATTCAAGACAAATATCACGAATTAATGAGCGATCGCGATTATCTCAATACAATATTGCGAGATGGGGCAAATAAAGCTAGTTTAACGGCTAATCAAACCTTAACTAGAGTTAAAGATGCTCTAGGCTTTCTTCCCCCTCTATAATCATTAAAATCTAACCAATAACATCCAATTTAAACATCAAAAATTAATAAACTAATGACAAGTAATCTTCGACAAGCAGCAATCGAGGGCAAGTTTTTGATTACTGCCGAAGTTGCCCCTCCCAAGGGGGGAAATCCTGCCAGAATGATAGAAGTGGCAGAAAAGTTAAAAGGTAGAGTTCATGCAGTTAATGTTACTGATGGCAGTCGCGCAGTCTTGCGAATGTCTTCCGTGGCTGCTTCGACCATTCTCTTACACCATGGTATAGAACCAGTATGCCAAGTTGCCTGTCGCGATCGCAATTGTATCGGTTTGCAGGCAGATCTGATGGGGGCTTATGCCTTGGGTATTCGTAATGTTCTGGCTCTAACTGGCGATCCTGTAAAAGCTGGCGATCATAAAAAATCTCGTTCTGTTTTTGAACTAGAATCAGTTAGATTGCTCAAACTAATTAACAAACTGAATGCAGGTATTGATTTTAATGATAAAACAATGCCTGACGAAGCTTTGAATTTATTTCCTGGGGCTGCTGTCGATCCCCAGCTAAAAAGTTGGTCGGGATTGCAAAAAAGATTTGAGAAAAAAATAGAAGCAGGGGCGCAGTTTTTTCAAAGTCAGATGATCACTGATTTCGATAAATTAGACAAGTTCATGAGTCAAATTGCCTCAGTCAGCGACAAACCAATTTTGGCTGGTATTTTCCTCTTAAAATCAGCAAAGAATGCCAAATTTATTAATAATTACGTTCCTGGAGTTGATATTCCCGATTCAATTATTCAACGTTTAGCAGATGCTGAAAAACCTCTCGAAGAAGGTGTTAAAATCGCCGCCGAACAAGTCAAGCTGGCGCAGACTATGTGTCAAGGAGTTCATTTAATGGCAGTAAAACGAGAAGATTTAATTCCAGAAATTCTCGATCGCGCAGGTATCAATGCTCTGGATTTTTAAAATCTCAAGCATCAATACAGCGATCTCATTTACCTAAAAATTGTCTAGTTTATAATCCTTCTAAAGGTACTTCCAAAAACCTAGCTAATTCTGCTCCTTGATTTTCCAAAGTAGAAAGAGCAATGGGTTCACCTACGCGAGTTAAAGGAATATCTCTTCTTTGCTTAGAGCGCAGATACAAAGCACGCTTGGGACTCAAACCATCTCTTATTTCTGCTCTAACTGACTGAACCTCAGCAATGGGAAAATTCACTTCAATTTTACGGTTTTTCCCTGGATAAGATTGGCGATAAATAATTACTTTTCCTGTTTCCTTATCGAATTTATTGTAGCCACCACCTATATTCCAAACTACCAAAAGCCAGAGATAAACTGCCAATAGCGAACCAGCAACGCCATAAAAAGTTAAAGCAATTCCTTGAGGAACAAACTGTAAATTGCTGGTATCAGAAACGATTAACAAATTAGTCTTGAAGTAGCTAGATAATCCCGCTAAAAGAAATCCCACTCCTCCCATAGTCACAATAGCAGCCCATAAAATATTACTCAATCTGCGAGATCCTAAAACATCTTGTCTGAGAGTTTTTTGTTTTATTTTGTTAGTGGTCATTGTTGATAATTTTTATTTGATTAATACTATTTTTTCCTGAAAACTGAACGGAAAATATGAAATCAAGTTTTATTTTTTGAATTGTAAGTAAGATCGACTCCTGTCCATCAAAAAGTCCTGGCTAACAGACATTTAAAAAAATTATGGCAATTTTTTACTTTTGTATGTCATTTTGTAAATTTTTTGCTAATAATAATTTAATGACTGTCGCCCCCAGACAGTGACTCAAAATTGAGGTCAGATAACCAGCCCGATTACCTATCAGTATTGTTTTCATGTTATTTTGGGTGAGAGACCTCAGTACTTATACAGAAACACAATGTAGCAGTATTGAGAAAATAATCTCGTCCAGTAACAGAGAATATTACTGTGTAATCTGGTAAAGTTTTATAAAACTTGGTACTTCTCAACATTTTGTTGAGTTTATTACCTGGGGCATTATAGAAAAGTACATTTTGACGAGCGAACCTACGCCAGAAGGGCTTCTGCCCCATCTAGGGGCAAGGGAACGCGCGAGTTTAACAAATCTTGCAGTCTTTATCTAAGCAAGAGGATTAGAAACATATGACAATAGCAGTAGGACGCGCGCCTGCTCAACAGGGCATCTTTGATGCAGT
>NZ_JADWDC010000029.1 GCF_020640915.1 Waterburya agarophytonicola KI4
CAGAGAACTCATATGACATTTTATCTGTTAATCAACCTCAAAATCAACACCCTAGCTACAATCAAAACTTTTCAGTTTTGTTCTCTAGTTTAAGCATAGAACAACTTCTTTTTTCTCTTCAAAATGAGAATTGCTGTTAATCCGTTAACTAAATTTTTGAGAACTGTTGTCATTGAATCTGATGACCAATAGCTCATCGCAATCACTAAACATACTACCAAACTTGATGTGAGCTTTCTTTGACGTGATTCAAAACTCCTGGTTTTCTCTAAAGCTTCTTCAATCATCGATGGTTGAATGACTGTTTCTATCGCTTGAAATACTGATGAAGCTTCTAACTTGGGATTAATCAAAGAAAATTCTTTGAGCTGCAACTTTAAATACCTTAATTTGATAATGGTTAATCTTAGTTACTTTATACTATTTTGGGCTTAACCGAGAAGTATTGAGAGAGCAGCAAGTTTTAATTATTGTCGCAATTTATAATTTATTGGTATCATATATTGAAGGAAGGTCACAAAAGTAGTCAAAGCCTTTCTGCCTACAGAAATATAAAGAAGCATGGAAGTGGGAAACGCCCGCTTTTTTTGTTGTCTAAATAAAAAAATGCCTTTAGCGTGCTAACTGAACTTAGTTGAGTTGGTACAAAGTAACTTTTACCAACATGACTCATCCCATTGTGACCCAAATTATCGAACTGGCATCTCCTTTAGCCGAAGACTTAAATCTAGAATTAGTTGATGCAGTGTTTCAAACCAATAAAACACCGCCAATTCTGAGAATAGACGTGCGGAATCCTGGTGGAGATACCAGTCTAGAAAACTGCGAACAAATGAGTAGGATTCTCGAAGAAGAGTTAGACTTAGCTGAAATTATTCCTACCGCTTATGTCTTAGAAATTTCCAGTCCTGGTATTTCTCGTATACTGACTAGCGATAGAGAATTTACCGCCTTTAAAGGCTTTGCCGTAAGAATTAAGACTTTTGCTCCTTACAAAAATAAAAAAGAATGGCAAGGGCGACTGCAACAGCGAGACGAAACAGCAATTCATATCAATCAAAAAGGAAAAGCGATCGCTATACCGCGAGAACTCGTGGCAAAAGTACAGCTTGAAGATGAATAACTCTACTTCAGTGTCAGAGGAATGCGTTCAACATTAACGATGACAGGTACTTAAACTTAATTACCCCCATTAACCATAGCTTAAATTTTAATCTTAGGAGCGTAGTATGACTCTAGTAAGTTTGCCTGGTCTAAAGGCAACCATCGAAGAAATTAGCCAAAGATACAACCTTCCAGGGACTGCTGTGGAAGAAGCTCTTAGAGAGGCTTTAGTCAAAGGCTATGAAAAATTTCGCCGTTCCAAATCCCGCAATGAGGAATTCAGCGAAGAATATTTTGAGAATTTTAACGTTCAATTAGACACAGAAGAAGAAGGATTTCAAATTCTAACTACCAAAGTTATTGTTGATGTGAGTAAAGATCAAATCGAAGATCGCGACCATCATATTTCTTTGAGCGAAGTACAAGAACAAGTGGAAGATTTAGAAATTGAAGTAGGAGATTCTGTAATAGTCGATGTAACTCCCGAGCAAAAAGATTTCGGTCGAATGGCAGCAATCCAAACCAAGCAAGTATTGTTGCAAAAACTACGGGATCAACAAAGAAAACTAATTCAAGAAGAATTTAACGATCTAGAAGATACAGTTTTACAAGCAAGGGTCGTTCGGTTTGAAAGACAGTCTGCCATTGTGGCAGTTACTAGTGGTTTGGGACAGCCAGAAGTGGAAGCAGAATTGCCCAAACGAGAACAATTACCCAACGACACCTATCGCTCTAATACTACTTTCAAAGTCTACTTGAAAAAAGTTAGAGACACTCCCCATCGCGGTCCTCAACTAATGGTTTCTAGGGCTACTGCTGGATTGGTCGTAGAATTATTCAGTAACGAAGTTCCTGAAATAGAAGAAGAAATAGTCCGCATTGTAGCAGTAGCGAGAGAAGCTCATCCTCCATCCCGTCATGTCGGAGTTCGTACTAAAATAGCAGTAGATACTTTGGAACGAGATGTAGATCCCGTAGGGGCTTGTATTGGTGCTAGAGGTTCGCGAATTCAAGCAGTGGTAAATGAATTGAGGGGGGAAAAAATCGATGTCATTCGTTGGTCGCCAGATCCTGCAACCTACATTGCTAATTCTCTCAGCCCAGCAAGGGTAGATCGCGTAGTTTTAGCTGATGTAGAAGAAAAACAGTCCTTAGTCTTAGTTGCAGACGATCAGCTAAGTTTAGCCATTGGCAAAGAAGGACAAAACGTCCGTCTAGCAGCTCGTTTGACAGGATGGAAAATTGATATTAAGGATAGCAATTTATTTGACGAAGAAGCTGAAATGGCAAAATGGGCAGCCCAAGCAGAAGCAAAAGCTGCCTTGAAAGTAGCAGAAGAAGAGGAAATAGAAGAAGAAGAGGAAATAGAAGAAGAAGAGGAAATAGAAGAAGAAGAAACGGACAATCTAGTAACCGAAACACCAACTGTTGAGAACGAATTAGAATCGCAAACACCAACAGAACTTTCAGACGAACAAGAAAGTCTCTATCCCACAATAGAATAAAACAGTAATTGAGGAGATTGGCAAACGGCGAGATCTTAATTCTTGGATTCAGGTAATTAGACTTAAAACAAGCGATCGAGCAAACTTTTGTTTAAAATCCCTGTTTTAGATCGAGTTAAGTCTCCTCAATCTAGAAACTAAGTGTAGGTTATAGATATCAAGATGAAGCAAAAAAACTATCGTCGATGCGTTAGTTGTCGTCGTAACAGACCCAAGCAGTCATTTTGGCGAGTGGTTCGCATAGCATTAAACCATCAAATAGAAATAGACAGAGGAATGGGGCGTTCTGCTTATATTTGTCCCGATATTAATTGCTTGACTCAAGCGAAGACGAAAAACCGCCTAAGTAGTTCTCTTAGAACCAAAGTTCCCGAACATATTTATCAAGATTTACAAGAACGTTTGAGGGGATAATGTTAAGGTCAAACAACAAAAATTATATTATTAGTACTGAAAGCTTAAGATAAGATAGATAATTTTGTATTTTTCTCTAAAATAAAGATGTAAGAGGTAATGGTTATGAATGATAATTGCACACTTATAAATATTGTTCTATTTTTCAATCTAGATCTTATCTGATAGAGTCATAAAAGTTTTACCAGTAATCTTAAGAAGATGAAAAACTACACGAGCAAACCAATGACCGTATAAACACAAACAATTAATTGAGGGGAATAGTGGATGAACAACGGCAAAGTAAGAATATACGAACTATCAAAAGAATTAAATTTGGAGAACAAAGATATCAAGGAGATTTGCGAGCAGTTAAATATTGCAGTCAAAAGTCATAGCAGTACAGTTACCGCATCTCAAGCAGAAAGAGTTAAAGCCGTAGCTGCTAAATCCCCTCGTGCAGAGAAAGCAAACAGTCCTAAACAAGAATTACAACCCCCCAAAGCTTCAGGAAAACGCAAACAACAAATTTTGGCAATTCACCACAAAACAGATACCTCCAATGCTCCTACTCAACCCAAAAGACCATCATTAGGAGCATCACCCAAGTTAGTTTCTCCCCCTAGTCGTCCCAAATCAACGGCAGCTAGAATATCTCAAGAAGAATCATCCATCCAAGCTAAAGCAACTCAAAAGCCAGAATTTTCGGCGGCAGAAAGTGAGGTAACTCCCACTGTTTCCAAAGAACAGAAGGCTTCAGAACAAATGTCTAAACCAGCGATGGTTAAACCTCCAAAGTTGTCTTCTCCACCTTCTAGACCTCAAAAAACTAAGAGTGTAGCGAAGAAAAGTTCTATTCCCGCCCCCATCAAGCCCAAAATACGTTCTTCAGAACAGTCTCCAAGTAAATTGGAAGGAAGAGAAGAAACCGAAACTGAGAAAAAGAAAAAAGTTATTCCTTCTCTACCAAAGCTAAACCAAAGACCGCAAAAAGCTCAGGTAGTAGGAAAAGTTGGCAAAATATCTAAAGAAGAAGTAGATGAAAACGAGACAGAAGATTTAGTTGATGACGAGATTGACACTGATGATGTGATCAGCAAAACTGAAGTCAAAAAAGTTACTCGTTTAAAACGTCCTACACCTCCTCGTAAAGTCAAAGAATGGGAAAACGAAGAAGAAGACGAAGGTAAACTGTCTAAAGCCAAAAAAGCAGCCAAGAAGCGTCGCGCACCCAAGCCAGTATTGGATGATGATGATGATTTTGATGCAGATTCGACTACAGTACAGATTGATACTGCATTTAGTCTATCAACGGCTCGTCCTCCAAAACCTCAGTCAATGCAGCAACAGCAACCCGCTGCAAGCAGTCATAAAAAACCCAGAAAACCTTCCTTTAAAACGGAAAAGACTCAAAAAACAGAACGTCAGACAAAAGGTAAAGTTGCTCCAACTTTACCAGAATTTATAACTTTGACGGATAATTTGACTGTCAGAGATTTGGCACAAAGATTAAATACTCCTGAAACAGATATCATTAGAAGTCTCTTCTTTAAAGGGATTCCCGTCAACATCACTCAAACTCTTGATTTAGAAACAGCCAAGATGGTGGCGGAAGAACTAGAGGTTATAGTAGAAACTCCAGAAGAAACATCCGCAGCGGTTAAAGAAACTGAAATGCTTGATGCTGATGACCTAGAAAATCTTCAGCTTCGTCCTCCTGTAGTTACGATTATGGGTCACGTGGATCATGGTAAAACTACCCTACTAGATTCAATTCGTAAAAGTACTGTGGCATCAGGAGAAGCGGGAGGAATCACTCAGCATATTGGTGCATATCACGTAGATGTAGAACACGCAGGAAAACAACAGCAGATTGTTTTTCTAGATACTCCTGGTCACGAAGCCTTTACTGCTATGCGAGCTAGAGGAACTAGAGTGACAGATATAGCTATTTTGGTAGTGGCTGCAGATGATGGAGTACAGCCTCAAACTAAAGAAGCAATCAGCCATGCAAAAGCAGCGCAAGTTCCTTTGATCGTGGCAATTAATAAGGTTGATAAGCCTGACTCTAATCCTGACAGAATTAAACAAGAATTAACCGAACAAGGTTTAGTTCCTGAAGATTGGGGTGGAGACACCACAATGGTTAACGTAAGCGCGCTCAAAGGAGACAATCTAGATGAATTACTAGAAATGATTCTTTTAGTAGCCGAAGTTGAAGAACTTTCTGCCAATCCTAATCGTCCTGCTAAAGGAACGGTAATCGAGGCTAACCTAGATCGAAATAGAGGCCCTGTTGCTACTTTATTAGTACAGAATGGTACTTTACGAGTTGGAGACAGCATTGTTGCTGGTTCTGTCCTGGGTAAAGTAAGAGCCATGGTTGATGACATGGGAGAAAAAGTAGAAGAAGCCACTCCTTCTTTTGCGGTGGAAATTTTAGGATTGAATGACGTTCCTGAAGCAGGAGATGAGTTTGATATTTATCCTAGCGAACGAGAAGCTAGGGTCGTTGCAGACCAAAGAGCTATCGAACAGCGCGATACTCGTTTATTGCAATCTCTATCATCTCGTCGTATCAGCTTGAGTACTATATCTGCTCAGGCACAAGAAGGGGAGCTTAAGGAACTTAATTTGATTATTAAGGCTGACGTTCAAGGGTCTGTAGAAGCTATTTTAGGTTCTTTGGCACAGTTACCTCAAAACGAAGTTCAAATTCGGACTTTACTTGCTTCTCCTGGAGAAGTAACTGAAACAGATGTAGACTTGGCAGCAGCTAGTGGTGCAGTAATTATTGGATTTAATACTACGTTGGCATCAGGAGCAAGACAAGCAGCAGATCGAGAAGGTGTTGATATTCGTCAATACAACATTATCTACAAGCTGCTGGATGAGATTCAAGGAGCGATGGAAGGTCTATTAGATCCTGAAGAGGTTCAAGAAGATCTAGGTCAAGTCGAAGTTCGAGCAGTGTTCCCTGTAGGTCGCGGTGCGGTTGCGGGTTGTTATGTCTTGTCTGGCAAAATAGTTCGTAATTGTAAGATTCGCGTCCGTCGCGGTAACAAAATAGTTCACGAGGGGGATTTGAATTCTCTCAAACGGATGAAAGATGACGTGAAAGAAGTCAATACTGGTTTTGAATGTGGTATCGGTGCAAGTAAATTCTCTGATTGGAAGGAAGGGGATATTATTGAAGCCTACGAACTGGTCTTCAAGCGTCGTACCTTAGCAACTAGTTAGTAAATTTAAGTAGACAGTACATAGAGCAATATATACTCATATCTACTGTCTACTTGATGTTTAACATTTATAAATATCTGTTTAATGATTGATGTCAAATGTCAAAAGTATACGTTCAGAACCTTTTTTGTGGATTCATTTAATGGGTGTAGCCCTATTTCCTATTTTTGTAGGGGCGAGCGCGATCGCTTTAAGCATTGGAAAGAGTTATCCTGTTATTGTTGAATTATCATTCTTGCTAATTGTTGGAGTGCTTCCTGTATTCTGGATGCAGGTTAGTCATCCTTTTGATATTTTTAGCGTTTTGTTTGTGGCTCTTAAGCCAGAATGTTTAGATGATAATCAAAAAGT
Organism: Waterburya agarophytonicola KI4; assembly: GCF_020640915.1. Lineage (GTDB taxonomy): Bacteria > Cyanobacteriota > Cyanobacteriia > Cyanobacteriales > Xenococcaceae > Waterburya > Waterburya agarophytonicola. Next base: position 6,594 of record NZ_JADWDC010000029.1, read on the forward strand.
AATCTTGTCACTGTTTAAAACATTCAAACAAAAACTGTTTAGTGCGATCGCAGCAGTTATGATGACTTTATTATTGTGGTTGCTCTACCGTTTATCTCCCTTAACCACAGGAATAGTTGATTTTTTACCCCAATGGCGTATTTTGGGCTTAGGAATTGCTGGAGCCAGCTTTTTTGCCAGCAACTTATTCTTTCAGATACCCTTGAGCGTTTTACTTGTTTTGCTAACCCAGGAATCTAAATTGGTAAAGATTGCACCTTATACTACAGATAAAATTTATCATGACTTTACTCTGGCTGGAATTAAAGTAGACAGAATACTCTGGTTTTTGGCTTCAGAAACTGATTCTCAAGAAACCATCTAAATTCAACTAGACTCGATAGCAAATCAACAATTATGTAGTGGCTATTACAGACTATCTTTTCAGTTGAGTTACACTGTAAATATAGCAAAACAAGAAAATAATATTATAGATGACAAATTCAACTATCACGACCCAAGATGGCAGAGAACAAGATCGGGCAATTTGGTTTAGTCTCAGGAAAGCGATCGCTAAAAGTTCGGGTTTTCAAAGCTGGCAACAAGAAAGAGAAGTAAATACTAATGCTGATTTAGACATACAGGTACGACGCTATCTAGAAGAAACTCTAGAAACTCTTGCTTACTAAAAACATCTTCCCAAAAATAAAGCTTTGATAGATTTTCCTTGCTCTAATGGGGGCGTATCGCTATATACGTCCCTATTAAAAGTTTTAAATAATTATAATTCAACCCAAAGAAAATCTTAAAGCAACAATTTTCTTTGTTTTTGTTTTAGTATGATTGCTTATGATAATTTAAGACAGTCTTAATTTCTGCTTTTATCTAGCAAATACAATTAAAACAATATGGCACGTAGCTCTTTACAGTTAAACAGCAAATGGATACCAAAAGTAGAGGAATCTTTAGCAACTCAGCAATTAACTCAACGTACAATAGCCGAGCGTTTAGAAATATCTCGTTCTTCCGTCTCTAAGTTTATTAACTGTAAACCCGTTGCCCTCAACACTTTTATTCGTCTTTGTCAGGAGTTAAATCTCGACTGGAACGGTGCTTCTCAACCAGAAAGAGAATGGAACGATAGCATCGAAAGTTTTAGATTTAAACAGGATGACTTCAAATCAAACCCAGGAGGACAAATATCTCCCGATGAAATTGTTGGTCGAGATCGTCTCATCGAGCAGCTTTGGGACAGACTGCGGCAACAAAGTTTTATCTTTAGTGGCGAGAGGAGAATTGGTAAAAGCAGTACCCTCAAAAAAATGACCCTCGAAGCACCAGAGGATATGCTGCCTATTTATCGGGATTTGGAAGGAATAAGAAGTCCAATTGAATTTGTGGAAGTTATTTGGCAGGATACGGAAACATACCTTAGAGAAGCAGGAAAAGCCCAAAGAGTTAGAGAATTTGTCAGCGAATTAATTGGCAGTCATTTTACTGGATATCGGTTTCCCGAAATAACAGCACCCCACTGGAAGACTTTATTAACTAAGACTATTGAAGACTTAGTAACATTGCAAAGTAAACAAATTGTGTTTATTTGGGATGAAATACCCCATCTCTTGGGGAATTTTAGTGATGAAGCAGCTATGGAAACTTTGGATATTTTGCGATCGCTCCGTCAAACTTATCCCGATATCCGCATGGTATTTTCTGGTTCAATTGGTTTGCACCATATTATTAAAAATCTTCAGAAGGCTGGATACAGTAACGATCCTACCAATGATATGTATCCCGTTGACGGTCAACCTTTGGCTCAAGAAGATGCCATACAATTGACCATTAATTTACTGCGGGGAGAAGATGTAACTATCTTTAACTTCCAAGAAACCGCGACAGAAATTGCTTTGGCGGTAGATTGCATTCCCTTTTATATCCATCACCTAGTCAATCAACTAAAAGATTATTCGGGGGAAATAAATCAAGAGATTATTATGAACATTGTCGATGAATCTCTACGAAATCCCTTGAATCTCTGGAAAATGGAGCATTATCGCGAAAGAATTGATAATTATTATAATGATATTCAAAAACCCTATGCTTTAGAGATTTTAGATATCCTCTCTATCAATCCTCCCACGCCATTTCAGAGGATATGGCAATATCTTAAAAGCGAACCCCATACTCAAGATAAGGAGACTGCCAGAAGCGTTTTGAGACTGCTGATGAAGGATTATTATTTGATACAAGAAGATAATCTCTCAGGCAGTACTTATACTTTTCGCTATCAATTAGTGCAAAAATATTGGCGTATTTCTAGAGGGCTTTAAAAATTGTTTTTTGGTAAAGAATTAAATTGCTTTGTCGATCGAGGAGTAGCAAAAGCGAAGTATCGACAGTAATTTGTTTCTCTATCTTCTTTACTACTCCCCCCTCTAGTATTTCTGCTCGACAACAGCAAAAAACTAATCTACCGTAGCAACTAGACCCCGATTCATTACTCGAAAGTCGCCATCTTGCTTAAATTCGCTAGGTTCGATTCCGTCGGTTGTAGGCAAGCCAATAGCTGATAAATCCGCATCTATCATGAGTTTAACCAAACCAGGAAAATCTATTGACGGTTGCCAACCTAAGTGATTATTAGCTTTGGCAGGATCGCCAACCAAAAGATCGACTTCTGCTGGGCGTAAATAACGCTCGTCAAAAGCAACATAATCTTGCCAATTGAGGTTGACGTAATTAAAAGCCAGTTCGAGAAAATCTTTGATGGAGTGAGTTTCTCCTGTGGCAACAACATAATCATCGGGACGATCTTGTTGAAGCATTAACCACATGGCTCTAACATAATCTTTGGCATAACCCCAATCTCTTTTGGAATCCAAATTGCCCAAATAAAGTTTTTGTTGCGTCTGGGCAACTATCCTCGCAACTGCTCTAGTAATTTTTCTGGTAACAAAGGTTTCTCCACGACGGGGAGATTCATGGTTAAATAAAATACCATTACAAGCAAACAGATCGTAAGATTCGCGATAGTTGATTGTCTGCCAATGAGCGTATACCTTCGCGCAAGCATAAGGACTGCGGGGATAGAAGGGAGTAGTTTCACTTTGAGGAACATGTTGAACCTTGCCAAACATTTCTGAAGAACCTGCTTGATAAAATCTGACTTCAATCCCCGTTCTTTGTTGATAGTCGCGAATTGCTTCGAGCAAGCGCAATGTACCCATTCCCACAGAATCTACTGTATATTCTGGCGAGTCGAAACTAACTCGCACGTGAGATTGCGAACCTAAATTGTAGATTTCAACTGGTTTGACTTCTTCTAAAATTCTTCTTAGGGTAGTACCATCAGTTAGATCTCCATAATGCAAAAACAAGTTTGCATCTTCATCGTGGGGATCAACATAAATATGGTCAATGCGATCGGTATTAAAGGTGGAAGTTCTGCGAATAATTCCATGCACTTCGTAACCTTGAGATATTAAAAATTCACTTAAATACGAACCATCTTGTCCAGTAATTCCTGTTAGCAATGCTACTTTGGTTTGCTTCATTAGTCGAGAATAGATAGATAGCTATGACGAATATATTTGGGATCTGCAACCAGATTAAAATAAAAAATTAAGCTTTAGTTAAATAATTAAAAGATATTACATCTTACTGAAGTTTATGAATTTTTATGTTACTTCAAAAAATTAAATATCTCATTATAATCAGGAGATGACTCTGTCATACAATCATCTTACAGTGGATACATTCTGGTTGCAAGTCAGCCAATCAAACCAAAAAATAAATTAATCATCAACTAGTAAAGTTTTAAGGTCATTTTCAGTAAATCTTGAGAATTTGGATTATAGAGTTAAAGTAGAGTCGATATCTATCCTCAAGAATCATGAGAATCAATAAATACTTCAAGATAGCTATATTAATCCTGATAGGTATAACCTTGGTGGCAGCACCAGTACAGGCACAAGAAGCTGCGGGTAATTCTGGTTTTAATCCTCAGCAATTCCTGAGAAATGCTTTGCAATGGGTAGAGGATTTAGGCGCGATCGCACCTATTGCTTTTATAGTAATTTATATTATTGCCACAGTAGCATTTTTACCTGGTTCGGTGCTTACTTTGGGCGCGGGGGTTCTATTTGGGGTAGTTCAGGGTTCAATTTATGTTTTCTTTGGGGCGACTATTGGGGCGACTTTAGCTTTTTTAGTAGGTCGTTATTTAGCGCGGGGTTGGATATCTAAAAAAATTGCAGGAAATCAAAAATTTAGCGTGATCGATCGCGCTGTAGGTAAAGAAGGATTGAAAATTGTCCTGTTAACTCGTCTATCCCCTGTATTTCCCTTTAATTTGCTTAATTATGGTCTGGGGGTTACGGGAGTATCTTTAAAAGATTATGTTCTAGGTTCGGTGGGCATGATTCCTGGAACAATTATGTATGTCTATATTGGTTCTTTAGCGGGTAGTATTGCAACTATCGGAGGAGAAACTCAAGCTGATGCTAATCCTGTGGCACAATGGGTAATTCGGATTATTGGTTTTATTGCTACAGTAGCAGTCACTCTCTACGTAACCAAAATCGCGCGTAAAGCTCTAGACGAATCTATCGAAACTAGCGAAGAACAACAGGCTTAAATAATTACTAAATACTGTACGGACAAGGCATACCTTGTCTCTTCTTATTATGAACAATCAAGACCATGCAGTGACCATTGCACCAATGGACGAATATAACCAGGAATTACTGGCTAATGTTCATCCTCCAGATTGGGCAAATCCTCAACCAGCCGACTGTTACGATTTAGTGGTGATTGGGGCAGGGACAGCAGGACTAGTTACGGCGAAAGGGGCAGCAGGATTGGGAATTGGCTTAAAAGTAGCCATGATTGAAAAGAATTTGATGGGGGGGGATTGTCTGAATGTGGGTTGTGTTCCATCTAAATGTCTGATTCGTTCTTCTCGCGTAGTTGCAGATATGAAAAAAGCTTCTCCTTATGGAGTGCAGCCACCAGAAGATGTTCGGGTTGATTTTCCTGCGGTGATGGCAAGGATGCGTAAAGTTAGAACTAAAATCAGTCCCGTAGACTCGGCTGTGGCAGCTAAAAAAGCTGGGGTTGATGTTTTTTTTGGCGAGGCGAGTTTCAATAGCGGTGATAGTATTACCGTCAATGGACAAAGCCTCAAATTTAAAAAAGCGGTGATTGCTTCTGGGGCGCGGGCAGTAAAACCAAGAATTGAAGGCATAGAAGAAGTTGGTTACTTAACTAATGAAACTGTTTTTTCTCTAACAGAATTGCCGAAGAGACTGGCTGTCATTGGTGGGGGGCCGATTGGCTGCGAATTAGCCCAGGCTTTTCATCGCTTGGGTAGTGAGGTGATTTTATTTCATAAGGGTTCGCATTTGTTGAATAAAGAAGATTCTGACGCAGCAGAAGTGGTTCAACAGGCTTTTCTCAACGAAGGTATTCGTTTGGTGCTGAGTTGCCAATTGCAGAATATCAAGGAAAGTCCTGAAGGCAAAGTAATTAGCTATAGAGGAAACGGCGGACAAGAATCGGTGGTAGTAGACCATATCTTAGCGGGTGCGGGAAGACAACCTAACGTAGAGAGTCTTAATTTAGAGGCTGTCGGGGTAGAATACGACCCCAGAAAAGGAATTAAAGTTAACGATAATCTTCAGACTAGTAATTCTAAAATATATGCAGCAGGGGATATCTGCATGGATTGGAAATTTACCCACGCAGCAGATGCAGCAGCCAGAATTGTGATTAAAAATACTCTATTTTCGCCTTTTGGCTTGGGTAAATCTAAACTCAGCGATTTGGTTATGCCTTGGGTAACATTTACCGATCCTGAAATTGCTCACGTAGGTATGTATGAGGAAGAAGCCCAAGCTCAAGGAATTGATTGCAATACGATCAAGATTGATTTTGATGATGTAGATCGGGCATTAGCAGATGGAGAAACAGATGGCTTTGCGAAGATTTTACACAAGCGGGGATCGGATGAAATTTTGGGGGCGACTATCGTTGCCCGTCATGGCGGAGAGATGATTAGCGAGATTACTACGGCTATGATTGGCAAAATGGGTTTGAGCAAGATTTCTACGGTTATTCATCCCTATCCTACCCAAGCAAATGCGATCAAACAGGCTGCGGATACTTATCGTCGGACTCTATTAACCGAAAAGACGAAGAAATTACTCGGTTTCTTGTATAAATTATCTTAAACGATCGCTTTGAATTTGCTGTAAGGGATTGATTTTGACGATCGATCTCTTACTGGGGTAATTTTGCTAGATAATATACCAAGGTAATTCTACAATGTTGCAAAAAATCAGTCTATATGAATAGTTCTCTCAAATTCTTTTTACCAATTTTGGCAATTTCTCTCGCCTCTTATGGCATGAATCTCCAAGATAATGGATTGGTGACTCTAGCTAGTCCTTATAGTGTAAAAGAAACAAGCGATCGCTTGTCAGCTATGATCGACGAAAAAAGTTTGACTTTGTTTGCTCGCATCGACCATAGTAAAAATGCTCAAAATGCAGACTTAGAATTAAATCCCACTGAATTATTGATTTTTGGCAATCCTCAAGTCGGTACTCCTTTGATGAATTGTTCGATTACTACAGCGATCGATTTACCGCAGAAAATCTTAGTTTATCAAGACGAAGATCGACAAACTCAAATTGCATACAATCAACCTGAATATCTCAAACAACGACACAATATTCAAGGTTGTGATCAAGTCTTAGATAAAGTTCATACCGCCTTAAAAGGTATTGCCGAAGCAGCAACAAAATAACCATCAATTCAAAACCTGTATTACTTATTAACTGATGTTGGCTTTACCTAAACTTAATCGTAGTACGGTAAATAAGTAGGTGGGTGTAATTAAATATAAATATGAATAACAACTATGAACCGAGGATCGAACCTCGTCCTAATATTGAAAGAGTTTTAGACAAAAGTTTTTATTGGATGGCAAAAGCTTTTGCCTTTGCGATCGCAGGTATCTTGATTTGGATTACCATTCAAGTAGCATTAAAAGCCATGCCAGCTATTCAAAAATTTGGGTTGGGTTTTCTTTCTACCAGTAGTTGGAATCCTGTTAATAGTCAGTATGGAGTTTGGCCAGCTATTTACGGTACTTTGGTTAGTTCCTTGATTGCTTTGGCGATATCTGTTCCCATTGGCATAGGAGTAGCGATTTTTCTCAGCGAAGATTATTTACCCCCCGCAGTACAAAGAATCATTGTTTTCTTAGTCGAGCTATTAGCAGCGGTACCTAGCGTAGTTTACGGCTTGTGGGGTATTTTTGTCTTAATTCCCTTTCTCAAGGGTTTTACCCCCCTGAGAGGCCCAGGAATGTTACCTGCTGCCCTCATTTTATCGGTAATGATCTTGCCCACTATTGCTGCCATTGGTCGCGATGCCATTATCAACGTAGACCAAGGTATGCGTCAGGCTGCGGTAGGTTTGGGTGCAACTCGTTGGGAAGCAATTTTGCAGATTATTCTACCTGCTGCATCTTCGGGCATTATCGGCGGAATTATGCTGGCTTTAGGTCGTGCTTTGGGGGAGACAATGGCGGTAACAATGCTAATTGGTAACTCCAACAAAGTAGATACTTCGGTATTTGCCCCTTCTAATACAGTTTCTTCTCTTTTAGCTAATCAGTTTGCCGAAGCTAGTGGTTTGCAAGTAGCAGCTTTAATGTATGCAGCTTTGATTTTATTTGCGATTACCTTGGTCGTGAATGTTTTGGCACAGCTACTAGTGACTAGACTACAAAAAATTTAAAACATTTCCCAGATCTATCGATTGGATAAAAAATTTAACAGTAATGAGTATCAAGACAGTAAAAGAATCAGACTTTGATGTCGTCAATTTAAAACGCAATCCAACTTCCCCTCGGACTTTATTTGGATTGATTATGAGTGGTATTGCAGGTTTATTTACCCTAATGGCAATTATCCCCCTATTTATTATTCTGACTTATCTATTAACCAAGGGGATTAGCTCTCTTTCTGCTTCTGTGTTTACGGAATTACCCCCTCCTCCTTTAGTAGAAGGTGGCGGATTTGGTAATGCGATCTTAGGTACAGTGATTATGGTGGGAATAGGAGCATTAATTAGCGTTCCTATTGGTGTTATGGCTGCAATTTATCTTTCAGAATTTAATGAAGGAAAAGCAGCGGATTTGATTCGTTTTGCTACCAATGTGCTTAGTGGCGTACCTTCGATTATTGTCGGGGTATTCGCTTATAGTGCTGTTGTTTTGACCACTAAAACTTATTCTGCTTGGGCTGGGGGATTTGCTTTAGCGATTTTGATGTTGCCAATTATTGTCCGCACTACCGACGAATCTTTAAAACTCGTTCCTCAAGACGTACGTCAAGCCTCCGTGGGTATTGGCGCCAATCCATATCAAACTATTTTACAAGTAGTCTTACCCGCTGCGTTACCCGCAATTATTACTGGAGTAACTCTTTCTATTGCTCGTGCTGCGGGAGAAACCGCCCCCCTTCTCTTTACCGCCCTATTTACTCAATACTGGCCTAATTTTGATAATATGTTAGCCGAACCTACGGCTTCTTTGGCAGTGTTGGTTTACAATTTTGCAATTGTTCCTTTTAAGAATCAGCAAGACCTAGCTTGGGGTGCTGCATTTATTTTAGTGCTGCTGGTATTGATTACTAGTGTCCTTTCTCGTTTGGCAACAGCAAAAAGAACATATTAAAAAAGAACATACCTTAAAAAAGTAATCATAAATTGTGCCAATATAGAGCTTTCATTTTGTTGATTCAATGAAAGTTCTGTATCGTCTTTTTTGTTGGAGTTATCAGAAACAACAGTGGTTGCTAAAATCTTTTACTCCTGGGGGATTGGGGCTATTACTTTGTCTTGCTGCTACTGTCATCATCGGCTTAGATACAAAGCAGACAATGGCTTATCAAATTCTAACTTTTTTATTAGCAGTTTTAGCGATCGCTTTATTTTATAGCTTTTTTTTCCGCTTCCGTTTTGAAGCACAGCGCAATTTACCAAGATTCGCCACAGTTGGAGTAAAGCTGGCATATAAAATAACTATCACCAATAAAACCAAACAAAGACAACAAGGATTGCAGTTTATCGAAGATATCGGCAATTGTAAACTTAGTTTAGCAGAATTTGAGCGTATAAAATCAGGTCGTAATTCCCTAATCAATATCTATTTTCATTGGTTAAAAGCGATCGCACGGGAACGAAAAGCCACAACTAAAGCGATCTCTTTACCTCCTCTCAAACCCCAAGGTGAAACAGTAGTTAAAGGCGAAATTGATCCCACTCATCGAGGAGTAGTCAGATTGAAGGGAATTAGCGTTTTGCGTTCCGATCCTTTTAATATTTATCGGGGGATTAGAACTATTAATCTACCCCAATCTTTATTAGTATTACCCCACAGATATCAGCTACCAGTTATTAACCTTCCTGGTTCGAGAATGTCCCAATCTGGTACGGTTAGTTTGGCTTCCTCGGTAGGAGATTCTGAAGAGTTTGTCTCTTTGCGAGATTATCGTCCAGGCGATCCTTTGCGGAACATTCATTGGAAGAGTTGGGCAAAGATCGACAAACCAGTTATTAAAGAAGAACAAAGTGAATATTTTGTCCGCCATGCTCTTATTTTAGATACTTTTCAATTCCAAAGTGAGAGTGAAATTTTAGAAGAAGCGGTTTCCGTAGCTGCTTCCTTTGCTTGTGATTTTTATACCCAAGAATCCTTGTTAGATTTAATGTTTGTGGGTCTAGAATCTTATTGTTTTACTAGCGGTAGAGGCTTAGGAGATAGCGAACAAATGCTGGAAATTTTAGCGGGAGTTCGAGCTTGTCAAGATAAGTCTTTTGATTATTTGACTGCTGCGGTAATGGAAAGATTATCTATGTTAAGCGGTTGTATTTGTATTTTGATTGATTGGGATGAAGAAAGAAAAAAATTAGTACAAAATCTACAAAGATTTGATATTCCTTTATTGGTTTTACTATTAGCCGAACCAAATCGAGATTATAGTCAGATTAATGTAGCGAATTTGCACATATTATTTGTAGACAAAGTGCAAGAATCATTAATGAATGTTGGTGGTTAGTTCTTGGTTATTGGTAATAAGTTTCAACTTTAATAACAGCAATAATTATAAGTTATTTATCAAACAGGATCGCGACAAGCAAAACTGAGTAATTCAGATCAGGAGACTATCCTACAGCTTATTCATCAAGGATTAATACAGAGAACAATAGGAAAAATGTTTGGTGAAGTTTCTATAAGACAATGATTCAACTATTTCTTTTTGGAGAAATTTTGGGGGTAATATGGAGTAATCCTTAATTCCTTTCAAAGTGGAATAGCGGAAACTATTGATATAACTCAAAAAGCGGATGAGGGGAATCGAACCCCTAGCTTTAGCTTGGAAGGCTAAGTAGAAATGCTCAAACGCCTAGTTTTTCGTTAGCTCAACACCTCATATAGTAGCTTACAACCAAATAATTGGGTCAGAAATGGGTCACAATTGGAGTGACCCAATATGTATTTAGACCAAGATAATTGGAAAGGAAAGGTAGGCAGAATCAATATTCTAAGACGAGGGAACAGCCTAAGACTAAGATTTACTTACCCTGCACACAATAGAATTGAAATCACAATTGCTAAAGCAACTGAAACAGGTTGGCAAGAAACAATACGAGTAGCGAATCTCATAGAGAGGGATATACAGCTTGAAGATTTTGATGATACTCTTCAACGCTATGGATATAAACAAACTCAATCTATTTCAGTATCCAGCAAGAAACCCAATCTAAAAGTCATTTGGGAGTCATACAAAGAAGCTAATAAGAATCGAGTAGCACCAACCACAATCAAGCATTGCTGGAATGAGATGGATAGGTATATTAATCTAGTCCCTTCATCATTACTGAAGACAGAGAAAGCAGCAGAGTTCATCAATCACTTACTCTCTATATATAAACCCAGTTCTCTAGCTGGAATCTTCAGAGCCAGTCTTTATCCCGCAGCATCACAAGCTGTTAAACAGGGTGTCTTAACTCGTAATGTATATCGAGATGTAGAGTTACCTAAAACAGCTAAGAAGAAAATAGAGTGCTTTGAAAAGTTTGAGATTGAAGCGATTATTGCTGCCTTCTACTCTGATGAATACAAATCCAAGAAGTCAGGCTACTTACATTCTTTTTATGCTCCTTTAGTTGAGTTCTTATGTATTACTGGAGCAAGACCAGAAGAAGCTCATGCTCTAACTTGGGATGATATCAAGCGGAAGAAAGACAAGACTTACGTTAGGTTCAACAAAGCATACTCCAATAAAATCCTGTTACCTCATACTAAGACTAGAGAAATCAGATTACTGTCAGCTAACGAGCGATTAAGAGAATTACTTAGAACAATGCCAGTAGTTGAGAACGAACATGATTTAATCTTTCCTGCTGTTGGAGGCGGATACATCAATCAAGGAGGCTGGCGTAGTAGTTATTGGAAAAGAGTTATTAATGGTCTAGTTGATGATGACAAGATTTATAGATATCTCAAGCCCTATTGCTTGCGTCATTCAGCAATCACTTCTTGGATAAGACAAGGTTATGATCCTGCTACTGTTGCAGCTTGGGCAGGTACAAGTACCAAGATGATTTGTGACCATTACCTAGCAGCCAAAGATAGCTTTGATATACCAGAACTCTAATTAACTAAATAGAGGGGAATTTTACCCCTCTACAGCCTAAGAAAACTTACTTAACTGTTGATTAACTTGTTTCAGTTGCTCCCCAACTTGTTTAAGTCGAGACTTCAAAGTATTCTGTTGGGAATTAAGCTTATCTCTTAAATCACACAACTTAGTATAAGTAGAAGAGACAGGGCATTCTTGGCTTGCATATAGTTCTCGTTGTATTTGTGTTTCTTGAGTATCAGAAAACTCTAGAAAATCAGGAGACAAATGATTGAGATTGTGATTAGGAGTAGAAGGGAATGCTTCAACAGCAGGTCTAGAATTTTCTAATTCATAAGCGTGCAACTCTTGTTCGGCTTCTAATGTACCTACGTAGGGTTGAACACCCTCATTCTTCATCCCAGGATGTTTATAGTTATTATTCATTGATTTTCATTAGTAATTAATTGTAATAGTTCTCTTCGTATAAGACCAGTCATAGTTAATCCCTCCCTATGACAATAATTACGAAGTCTATTTTTATCATCAGTAGTTAAATATGAAACTACTTGCTCGTAGTCATGTTCTTTAGTTTTATATTTACTCGTCATCTTGTTCATGAATGAAATTGTAGATTAGGAATCTTTTGAACTCTTCTTTAGTAGAGTTACTTAATTTAGGATTATTTTCTATTGTGGATAATATTTTATTGAGCCATATATTCATTTTCGTTCTGCCTATATAGTTCTATATAACTACATAAAACATATAGTTTTATAGGCAACTTTTATGACCAATAAGTAGATTCTAAGTGGCAAAATCGCCAACAGAGCAGTAAAAATATTTTGTAGGTATTTTTGGATTTCACTTTTTAAACTTTTCCTGTATATGGGGTTGGGAAATGATTTTCAAATATTAATTATTACTTATTGTATTTACTTGTTTTACAGCTTTATCTGGAGGGTTTATTAGGCTCGTTCCAAGAGAGAGAAATAATGACTAAGACCCTCCCTCCCCCTACCTACGAATTGAAGGGAGGCAGAACTTTTTTTCATTAACTACAACTAAATATTTATTTTTTGCAGGGTTGGTCATTAGACTGACCCTTTTTTTGTCATTTCATTTAACAAATAAGGAGACAAACAAATGACTAATTTCAATACTATCAAAGTAACAGAATCAACTTTAGAAGCATTGCATTCTAAATATATTAGAAATAACAATGCTGTGGATTTAGAATTCTTGAATAAACTTGAGGTAACTAACTTCATTGAGGAAGCTATCAGTCAAGATAGAGCAATCGCTGAATTGATGAAATCACGCTTTGATGTTAGTTATGACAAAGCCAACAGAGCTAATAAACTAACTGGTGAAGTTGTTAAAGTTCATCAGACTAGAAATGGTTTCCAAACCAAAATAACTATCAACTATAGTCATGGCACTGTAGCTGTATTAAGAGAAGGTAACAAGATTCCTAATGTTTATCACACTCGCGAGTATGTAATCCTAACCTTCAAAGCAGATGAAAAGGTTAATGATAGCGAAGTAGTATCTGGTATTTATCCTGCTGCTGCTGGTCTATATTTGCTGCAAAACACCGTAGGTAATTGTATTGCTGCTGGAGATGTAGAGGACTTAGTTCAATCTCTTATCGGTAAAGTATTAGTTGACCGTCCTATCCAAGCGAAAGAATATTATGGTCGTCGTAATAGTAAGATTGAAGGACAAGAGTTAGACCAACAAGGCATTATTGAGACTCATAAAGTTAGTGCTATTGGCGTATGTCCTAAGTTCCTTGGTAACAAGCACTCTTCTGCGAAGAATGAGCAGCAAACTCTCGAATTCTGTAAAGCTGACTTCAACGGCAATGAAATAGCTGTAGCTGCTGCTTTCTTTCTAGCTTTAGGCGAACCCGTATTTTCTGATAAAAACAACAAGAAATATCTGGTATATGGTGATGGCTGTCGTGCTGCTGGTGTGGATTTAGTTGACGGTAAGTTAGTAACTCTCAATCCAGTCCCTTCTGATAACGGTGCTAAAATCCTCAACAGATTTGCTAGTCATGGCTTCCTTAAAGCCGATAATGCCTCTATCATCATTGCTGGTGAAGAATCGGCAACTTATTTAAGTAACCTCCAGTTTGCTCTTAGTGGAGGTAAGACAGTTCGTGCTGCTGGCGTTCAAGTCCCTGTATTTGTCAGCTTTGGTGCTTTTGGTCTTAACAATGGCATCATGGAAACCAACGCTGCTAAGAATGTAGAATTCAAGTTTGAGCAGGTTAAGAACCTCAACCCTATCAGAATTGACCTGTATTCCTTTGAAGCAGAATATCTTGCTTCTCTTGGTAACAGTCCTGAAGAACAATTAGGTAATCTCAAGCAAGAAATTGAGCAGTTTATTGTTGAATGGTGTAAAGCCAATCAAGAACTCAAAGCCCATCAAGTTGTTAAGTTCAATGGAATCCCTGTATTAGCTAATCGCTTTCACTTTCCTGTAGCTATTAACAACCACAACTATATTGAGGTTCGCTTTGGTGGTGCTGACTTTAACAATCAAATTCGTTCTCTAATAGTCAAAACTAAAGCAGAAGTTGTTTCTGTAAAGAAATCCCCCAAAGTAAGAGGCTTAACTAAGAAAGCCACTGCTTATCAAACTAACACTCTTGTTGTTAAAGATGGTGTAGCTCAAGATTGGGTAGCAATTCTCAACCGTGAAACTATCAAAGGTAGTTCTGCTGTCATTGACATCTTTGCTAATGATGATGAGTTCATTGATAGCAATGTTGTATGGGACAAAGGAGTTCTAACTGTAGACGGTAAAGTCTGGACTCAGGAAGATCTAATCGCTTGGTTAGATGCTAAAGCTAGCACTTATGTAATCAAACGTGAAGTTGCTGGCATTGTCAGAGACGAACTAAATCACCTAGAAGGTGTAGAGTTCATTGAAGAAGAAGGCAAACTTTATGCTGTAGAAACAGTCAAGGGCTTCTTTGGCTATTCCATGATGGAAGTAGAAGTATCCACTGCTGACGAGAATCACGGTGTTAGCTATCTCGGTCTTAACGAGCAACAAATCCTATCCTTTGCTAGTGAGAAAGTAGGTGTAGCTTTAGCTAACCTGGCTGGCAAACAATTAGACAATGCTGATTTGCTGATTGGTGACAAGGAAATCCCTGTATTCAAATTGCCTCACGATGTTGAAGCCCTAAGATCCTTTATGGATATTAAAGCTGAGTTTCGTAGTAAAGCTTGGATGGGCGCAATGGCTAAGAAAGCTTTGCATGGTATCCGTGTTGAATGGGACTTTGCTAAACGAGATGGCAGCATTCACACTTGGGCTGCTAACCTTCCCTTTGGTGTATTTCTTAAATATGGTAGTTGGGATGTAGCGGGTAATCCTGCTGCTGACATTGCCCCTGTAATTTCCTATGTTGAAGATGAAGATGCCGATGTTGTCTCTTCTAATGTTCTAGAAGATGTCTTTAACTTCATTAATATCATCAGTAGTGACAATCTCTCTGACTTAGAAAGAAAATCTCTATTTCTCAGAAGCAACGTATTCTCAACTTGGGTCAACAATCTCAAGACTGCTAAGAAAGCAAATCAATTCACCAAAGCTGGTGTGGCATTTCATCAGAAAGTAGTTGGGGATTTAACTATTGGGACTGATGATAAAACTGGACTTCCTATTGTTAAGGTTAGCTCTGATAATCCCATGCTCAAAGATAAAGAGCTAAACAAATTAGTTAAATCTGGTAATGCTGTTGTCAGAGCTAATGGTAGTTTAGCTGCCAATAGAATAGCGTTCCTATCTCGCTGTCCTCTTCCTATGTTCACTGCTGTTGTGGTCAAAATCGATGACAGTTTAGATAGCAGCGTCATTGCTATTAATCCTGTTGTTTGGATTAAATCTAATCTTGGTGACTTTGATGGTGACTTAGGTTATCTAACTGATGCTGCCCAATTTGGCTTTAACAGCCCTAAAGACGCTGTAGCCTTCAATGATAAATTCAGTGCTATGTCTCACCACTGGGATTTATTTAACAAAGGTGAAGGTGTCTCTCCTGTAGAAGATGCTTTGGCTGTAGATGCTGGTGTAGTTGGTGCAGCTAAAACTGTCAAACAGTTGATGGAAAGCTGGACTGAGCTTGGTAATGAAATCTCTGTTGATGAATTTATTGCTTTGGCTAGTAACGTCCACAATCACTATAAATATGCTGTAGGCAAACTGTATAACAATGCTTCTGCATTAACTCAAGAGATAGGTAATAAAGCCTATAACAATGGCATTGAATCAGTAACAACTGCTGAATTCAAAGCCTTGCTAGAGAGTTGGTTTATCTATGAAGAAACTGGCTTAGGCGGTTGGAGCGTCAAGAATGAGGCTAAAATTGACCGACTCGATGAGGAAGTCAAAGCTGTGTTGGAAAACAAAGTCATGAGTGAAATTTGCAGTGAAACTGAAAGAGATAACACTATTGACTTAATTGATTTAGCTATTGGTGCTGTGTTCTTTCCTGGAGCAGCTTTGCCCCACCTATTTGTAACTATGACTAATGGCGTTTCTATAACAAGTGGTAATCCCCGTCGTAGGAAAGCCCTAGCAACTCAAGTCAAATCTGAGTTTAATCCTCTCGTAGTTAAAGGTGCTGCTAATGCTGTCATTGGTCGTGAAGTTCAAAATGGCAAACGTGATAGTGAAGGTAATAGCAGTGCGGTAATTGCTCAAGCAACACGTCTGATTGCTCGTAAACAGATAACTGATAATGAAGATAATATCTTCAGTGTTGTAGATGGCATTCAAAGCCGTTTCGGTAAACAGATTTCTGTTATTAGTGCTTTGCGTTCCCAATGCCAACGTTAATAACGTGACTCTGTATCCAAGAGTATAAACAAGGTAACTAGAGAAATCTTTTGATATAAAAAGTTTTACACATAAATCTAAGGCTTATCGAACAATCTATTTTAGGTTAGGGATAGTTTATGCTGCTAGCTATTTTCGTAATAGAGCAGATAAACAAATATATCCTAAGTTGGTTAAGGATGACGACACTGGTTTTCGTAACTAAGAAGTATCCAACTAACTAACTAAACCTAATTGAGATTTAGTAGAAGAAAAGCCTGAATCCCTATGATTAACTTTAAATTCCCTGTGTGGGGAATATATTTTTTCTTTTATCTGTGTAGAGAGAAATATCGAGAAGATTTGTCTACTTATAATATTGTCCGTTGTATGTAGAGGAAATTAGGAAATTAAGATGAGTATCTTTAGACCAGGTGTAGGTCAGCTATTGCTGAATATGATTAACAGCAATGTATCGAGAGATAAGTTTGTCAGCTTTGTTCAACAGGCTGGTTTAGTACCAGAAGAAAAAGCTGATGAGTTTATTAGTGAAATGTTGCAGAAATATCCCATAGCCGAACCAGACTTGAGAGGAGAACCTATAGACCCTGTATCAGAAGGTATAGTACCTGCTGACTGGGATGATGATTAATTAAAAAGTAGAAAGAAAATAAATGATGACACTCGATAAAAATAGATTCCAATTGTTAAAAGCAAACTTAGAAAAGTTAATCGCTACCGTCGGATTAGCCAATGTTAGTGACTATATAGTCAGTGATAAAACTATCAGTGAGATAGAAAAGACCAGCCTACTGTTTTTAGTAGAAAACAAACTTGCCTATAAAGATATATAGATATAAGCGTACTGTAGTAGTAAATGTATATACAGTAACTCTTATTAATAATATGTATCAATCAAAAAATGCTTCTACAAATTTAGAAGAAGCAAAAGTAAGACAAAAAGCAGCCGTAGAAAAGTTTGGTTTAGAGCTACGCAGAGAGCAAGAAACAAAATCTTTAGCTGCATGGAAAATAAATAACTCACAGAAACTCAGTGCTACATTGAGCAGACTTAATGCTGATGATAAAGCTGTGTGTGAAGGCTTTCAAAAGCTAAGTAATACCTGTGGTGGAGATAGAAAACTATGTGAGCTATTAAATATTTATCTGGCTACCAAGAGAATGAATTCTTAATTAAGTTTATCCGTCAATTTAATTACCAGAGAAAGATCCGTTACTCAAAGTAGCGGGTCTTTTTTATTGTCTTTTTCCAGAACCTAATGGAGTCAGACGTTAAAGAAACACAATCATTTCAAGGTAACTACTAATTCAATCAATTCTAAATCCCAATCAAACAGGAGAATTAAATTATGTCTAATATCCAAACAGCAATCATCCGTTTAGCTTTCCGCAAAGGTAGTGATGAGATTCATGTAGGCTTGACCAAACAAGGTAATAAAACCTTTATTGGTGAAATTGTTTATTCTCAAGATCTTGTAGTCAGTCACTATAATCAACTGGTAAGCATAAGCGGTCAAAGTGTAGAAGGCAATGTAGGAACTATCTGTATTGCTGATGATGAAGAAGCTGACTTGCTTATAGAACAAATTGAAAGCATTCAAGCTAACCGTCCTCTTAATGAGAGGGGTAATAAATATCCTTTTGTCTTTCTTCGTGTTGTAACTGATGGATTAGTTATTTATAACAAAGGTAATAGAGAAGAAAAAGACCGTTTGACTTTTTTAGATGTAGAGCTAATTGAAGTAGAAGAGGATGCACCCCCAGAAGTTGCACAAATAAAAAGACGTACTATTCTCCCTCAAACTGCTGTTGCTCGTTATGGCACTGTCAGTTATCAAGCTGTTCGTCATAGCCGTAAGAATAATAATCAAGAGCGTGTCTGGAGTAATCCCCGCAGATTTCCATCAGTAGTCGAACCAATTGAAATCCCTCTTGACTCACAACAGGACAAATTAAACATGGTGGCTTCGGCAATGCGTAGTGCTGGTATGTCTCCTCTAGAAATAGCTGAGGCACTGAAAGAACAAGTAGGAGTTTAATCTAAGTATTTAATTGTATAGGCTCTATCTCTATCAAATTTATTTATTAAAAATCAATCAAAGGAGTAATAAAAATTGTTATGCCTAACCCTAATAATCCTAATAAATCAAATAGTAATGTCAATTCTCATGGAAAGCCTAGAATCAATCTTGATGAGAGAATTGCTAAGAAGCAATCTAGAGTTAGTAACGCTAATGATAAGTTCAGGAATAGTTTCAGAGCTTCAAATAAACAAATTGCTGTCAGTAGTGGGGAAGCTATTGAGGATAGATTGCTCTATGAAGCATCTAAAGATCTTGAGGAGCAACTATTAGACGAACAATATGATGCAGTAGTCAGAGCAAATAACAGATATGCAGCAATGGTTAATAATGCTGTGGCTCAGTTGGAAGCTGAAGAGGATGAGAATGTTCGTCTATTAACTGAAGTAGAAGATGACGTGATTGATGCTGACTTTGAAGAAATAAAAGTAGAGTTCCAACGTACATCTAGATTTACCAGCAGTAAATTCTTAAATTCTAGTAATGAAGATTTAAGATCTCTTCCTTCAAGTTCGCATCATCAAGAAAGCCAGAAACCTAATAAATATCAGGTAGAGCTTCCAGAATAATTAGAAAGTAATTTATTTCATAGACCTCTAGTTAAACAACTCGCTGGGGGTCTAGTTTTTTGTACATAGCAGTTGTAATTAAAAACATATTTTAGGAATAATGGAAATTTCAAATAACATTTTAGAATTGATTGAGGCTGGATATAAACAGCATTGTGATAGCATCAGTACCTTAGTATACGAGCGTCTTAACGTATCAGCCGATCAAATATTTAGCCGACTGTTTAAAGAGCATAGAGGCGTAGTAAATGCTTACTGTGACAAATACGATATTGACTTGGCAAGTGTCTTAGAAGCTAATGATATAGAGGTTAAACAGAATATTGGGTTATCAATTATTGAGAATGATATTATGACTGCTCTTGGCAGCAAGAGTAAATATGATGATGAGATTAAGCAGTTGGGCATCAAGACGATTAGGATCACTAATGGTATCGAAGACTGTCCTTGGCTGACTTTATTCAATAGTCCGAATAACTTAGCTTGGTTTGTTAAGCGCACTGACAAAGTTATAGAGTACCTTGATCCTAATAATAAGTGGCATGACTTTATAGTGCAGACTATTGAGACTATCAAAGATAACTGGATAGATCCTCAGTCAGTAAAGCCTAACCTAGATGATTATTGGCAACTAATGGATCTTGAAGTACCAGAAGAAGTTAAAGACCTAGTGGTAAAGTAATTTGGCAATTAGTAGAAAGTCCCGCCCCTAGTACTCAAGCTCCTCTTCCTACGTCAGAAGGAGAGCAAGAAGAAGATGTAGTAGGGGTTATTAATTGCGATCAAGAGGATATACAAAATACACAAGAAGAAATTAAAGAGTTAGCAGAACAGTTTTGGGATAAAACATTTA
Organism: Waterburya agarophytonicola KI4; assembly: GCF_020640915.1. GTDB lineage: Bacteria > Cyanobacteriota > Cyanobacteriia > Cyanobacteriales > Xenococcaceae > Waterburya > Waterburya agarophytonicola. The sequence continues at coordinate 26,635 of NZ_JADWDC010000029.1, forward strand.
AACCTCAAACTTTATCTCAATTAAAGGCAGCACGTAAAAGCGCAGAATCATTAGTTAACTATCTTGATGAGTGTATTGAAGAATTAGAAGAACAAGAAAGTATAGAACAACAATTCAATAGGATCATTGGTATTAATCTACCTAATAGAAGATTAAATATAGAAGAGTATAGAAAATATATTCTTCCTAAGTTTAGTAAATGGTGTGCTGAAGATAAACAATTCTTTGTCGATAACTTTGCCTGTATTCTTCCTTTAAACGTAGTAAAGTTTAAGAAAAAGTATTTTTAATTAATCCATTAACTTCGGTAATTATTGAGTAATATAAATACTATTATTCTAGATACAATAGTATTTATATACTTAATTGCACTAATCATGGATACTAAGAATAAAATTCAAACTTCTCCAAAGCACGTAACTCTTCAGAATTATGTAATAGAGTTTATAGAAAGAGAAGCTAAAAAACATAATAGGTCATTCTCTCGTCAGCTAAATAATATAGTTAGAAACCTGATGAGAGCCTATGAGTAATAAAGAACAAGTGTTAATAGAAATACAAAGTAAGTTCAGGAAAAACATTAAGGGTAGTGGGCTAATTTATATGGGCTTATACGAGCTTATAAAGGAAGAACTACCTATTACACCTAAAAGTATTTCTGAGGCTATATATGCCCCTATATCGTTTGTCTTAAAGTATGAATATATCTGGAGTATATATACTAATTGATTACAATAAAAACACAGGTAGTTCAAAAAGTTAGGCACATAATATTAGTAAAAATCATATATATATTGAGACTTTAGCTCGTATAAGCTCTCTTGATATTGCTGTGGTTAAGAGTGTCTTTATATGCCATAAATCTATAGACAAAAAAAGACCTACTAATAGTAGTAGGACTAGATTTATTTCAAAGTATTTGCCTTAATGGATAACAAATTAAAACTCCATCTTTCGACGGAGTGAAAGCTATGTCAATGTAAATCAATATTCTCAATGTTAATTCATCATCTTCTTTAATAGTATTAGAAAATAGGCGCAATAAATAGGATTAAATATATAATGAGAAGAATGTTTTGTTTAAGCATTAAACTTTAGAAAAAGAAGCAGAATAATCAGCCAGTTGTTCAGCGAATAATATAAATCCTGTTAACTCTTTATGCAGTTTATTAGCGAGCTTTGGATTATCTTGGAAGTAGATAACTTTATCTTCATAAGAGAGGTCAGCCCACCAATCTAGTTGTTCTTCTAAAATCTCTTCTGGTGTAAGTGCAGAAATATACTGGGGTAATAAACAAGAAAGCTGTTGAACCCTATTAGAGTTATTGATTGAATTAATAGATATAGTAGAAGTAAAAGCTTCATTAGCAGCATCTTCTTTTTTAAATTGTGATTGTAGTTGAGGTTGAATTACAGTAAAAAGTTCTTCTTGAGTAAAATCAATAGATTGTTGTTGTTCTTCTAATTCATCAAGGGCATTAATATATTCTTGTGTTTCAGTAAAGTGAATACATTTCCATTTAGAAGGAAGACGACCGAATGCTACTTCATTATTATCTAAGCGTTGTATAGGTAGTTGTTCAAATAACATATCAGCATGAGTAGCAGCAATTTCTTTCATAGTGGTATAACCAAGATTAGTGTAGATTTTAGTAATCTTAGATTTAAGAGCTACTAAATCTTTAGTATCAATAAAAGGAAACTGGTTCTCTAATTCAGACTTTTTAAAAGTAAAAGCAATATCGTAAAGGTTTTGAGTAGAAAGGCACTGTTGATTTTCATCATTCTGTAGCAAGACCTTATGCTCTTCCACAATGATTTGTTTTAGTCTTTCAACAGTAGGTAAAGAATAATCAAAACCTTTGTAGGTAATATGAACAGTAGACCTAAACTTTTCAAACCAAAGAAGATTATAATACTCTATTACTAGTTCATAAAACTTGGAAGTAGTTCTAGTTTCTACTAGAGGATTAAGGTAAATATGCCCTTCATGGGCAAGAATCATGCCTAACTTTTTAAGATGAGACATAGAACGGTTATAACTTCCATAACTATTATTAGGACACGCATCTTTTACAACAACTGTATTCAGACTGTATTTAGTTTTACAATCGTTATAGCGTAAGCCACGCTTGAGAGTATCTAAAATATTGCTGTAGGATTGTCCCCTTAATGTTGATTTAGTTATATTAGTAAATAAGTCTTTAACTAGCATATCTTTTGTCATAGGCACTTGCTTATATACCTTACAATCTTGGTTTTGAAATGTTATAATTGACATATAATTTGAAAATATTTTGTTGAATAAAAAGAGAGTAGTTTTGGTCGGCTAGCTCTCTTTTTTGTTATCTATCTAATTGTAGCTTTTAATACTTCAAATGTCATTTAAAACTAGTCAATTTTCTGACTAGTTAACTTATCAATTTTTTGACTAGTCTAAATCCCTGAAAAGGTATATATAGGGTCATTCTAGAAAAAAATACAAAATACTAGTAATATATATAACACTTCTTAAGTATAGGAATATGAGGAACTATAAAAACTGTAAGGTATGAGGCGACAGGCGAATATCTGAACAACCTCATTGTTTAAATACTAACAACAGTATTGATTGTAATTAATAGCAATACAAGTATTAAATATAACGCCGTAGGCGAGTAATAGAATAGGACGCGAAAGTGGACTATGGAACAGTATTAAAACAATGGGGGTGCGTCATCTTTTTACGCCCGACGGGTAACGCGCAACGCGCTCCACAATTACTAATTTGCTGCTGGTGTTTTATCAAAGTAATAAAGCTGTCTATTAATAGTTTGCCTAATGGCTATATATCCCCATATATTTAACCATACAAGCCCCTTAATCTATTTTCCCATAGAACACTCATTTATTAATTAAACCCACGTCTATAGCGATTTTAAAGTTGGGCGTGTGTGTTTTATTTGCTGTTAAATTCTCGCTATTCCCCCGACAGTAAAAGTGGAGAGTTGCCTATTACTTATTACTACTATTTTCTAATAATAGAAAAGTAGCCACAGTGATTACTTTTTACATGAAGAAAATAATGATAAGTAGAAATATAAGATTAGTACCTAATGACTGGGAAAGATTAGGAATCTTAGCAGATAAAAATAATATGAGAGTTAGTGAATTAGTTAGATTAGCAATTAAGGAATATTTGAAATATAGAGTTTAAGTTTGTAATAACTATAGAGATAACTATTTAAACTAAATAGTTATGTTGTTTTTGTGCTTGCTGTAGCTTCAAAAAGTAGCTTTTCGGGAATTATAAGAATACATCGAGTTTATTCACATTTGTAATCTTATGAACCTGTTTAAAAATACTTTTATCCAAGCTTTAGGTGTGGCAGCCTTAGTGTATCTTACTCTTCAAGCTCTCGGTTGGGGACTAGAATCAGTTCTAAATATCTTAGAAAGTTTTGCTCGGTGGTACAGATATAGTGGTAGCAAGTGGTTGGAAGAAATAGCTATTGCTGCTGGTGCGGGATTCCTGCTTATTTCAGCCGTCATAAATAGTAAATAAACAAATGATGTTCAGACGCAGAAATAATATTATCAAACAAGCTGGCAAAAGACTTGCACCTGACAGTAAGCAACTTAAAACGATATTTCAAGACTTGTTCTCTAATCCTACGTCTGAACAAAAACATCAGCAGCCAGATATTAATTCTGATGATAATCCTAGAGCTAATAAGCCGAAGAAAAAACGTAATGAGAGTTATTATCGAGATAAATTAGCCAAATCTTTAAATGGTCAGACGGAGGTTAGAGTTCCATCTGGCAGAATAGATATATTAACTAGCAATCAAATTATAGAAGTCAAGCATATAAAGAAATGGAATGCTGCTTTAGGACAAGTTATAACTTATGGTTATCATTATCCTAATCATCAGAAGCGTATTCATTTATTTGGGGTAGAGAATAATAGTTCTAAGATTCTTTTAATCCAAAAACAATGTCAGGAGCAAAATATTATTGCAACTTTTGAAGAGTAAAATATCCTGCTTTCAAAGTATTCGTCATACCGCATGACACAAAACTAGGTAAAAGAAATTAGACCGCCATCTATTAATTTAGGTGGCGGGTTTTTATTGTCTATACATTTTCAGCAACTAAAACTAATGACCATATCAAAATCAAGACCACCTCAAGGTAGCTACGATGAAAACTATGACCCACGACCTTCAACAGTATCGATTGGTGTCTCACTAATAACAGTAGAAACTGACTCTTTTATCCAAGATAACCGCCATGTAGAGATACCAGTAGACGATGACATAGTTTATCTCACAGTTCCAAGAGAGATTGTTCATTTACCTTGTGGCGGTGCGTCTTATGACATTATTGCTGATTTATTAGAAGCTCAAGGTTACTTGAGAAAGCACTGGAGCATTCAGTCAGTTTGGGAGTGTATTCCTGAAGACCAACACCCATTTTAATTACCCTCTTTTTATTTGTCCAATTACTTGAATAATTAATCAACTAAATATCATTATGAAAACCCATCAAGCAAAAGTTATCAACGTCGTTCAAGCTAAGACTAAATATGGATTAAAGCTCGTCCTCAATGCGGAGTTATTGTCTGATAATTCCCAGGTAGCTTGTTGGAGTAATGAGCTTGGTAATAAACTATATCGCTCAAAACATAAAGGCGATATTGTTGAGCTTATTGAATCTGACAAGGGTAAATATAGTGTTCTTGATAGAGAGCCACCTCACAATATTGATAGTGCAGGACTAAAGCCAGTAAAAGAGGTAATGTCTAGCATACCTAAATCAAATGGCTATGTTAATAATGGCACTACTACTACTCAACAAGTAGCCAATAATGCCGTAGAAGATTATCTAAGCAATGACTTAGGATTGCCTGAACTCCTTACTGATAGACAGAAGCAGGATTTGTCTAAGCTAACTCAGGAACGAGCAAAGCTTTTAGTCTTCTGTATCGAGACTATGAAGAATGAAATGGATGCTAAGGGCTTTGAGTTTTATGAAAATAGTGTTAGAAGTTTAGGCGTATCTCTCTTTATTTCCATAAGTAAATATATTCCTTGAGTTTTAGTTTCTTACCTAACGGGATATTTCCTACACAAACTAGCACTTTTGTATACCTGTTGAAGCCTCTATCTCACTACATAACAAGAGGTACAACACTGTGATTAGATACGATTTAGCAGCACTTGATATTCAGGATCAGGGTTTAGAAATGAAGCCTATAGATGGTAAATGGCATATGATGAGGAATGGGACTAAATACTATGATGCCCCTACTAAAGAAGCTCTTATAGAAGCTTACTACAACCATGATATGCAGGACTATACATATCCTGACAATATCAAATGTGAGTGTGGTAACTGCCATGAAGAAGCTTTATATTTTGAATGCCCAGGATGTCTAAGCACCGTAGGATATTGTATGGGGCAAGACGATTACTACTATGAATTTTGCACTCTTTGTTATTGGCAATTATCCCAAGATTTAATCACAGTAGTAATCCAGGAAGAAAAGCCAGATATATATGTAAATTAATCAGCAATTTATTTAATCAGTAAATAACCCGTGATGCTCATTGTATATGGCTTCGCGGGTTATATTTTATTATAAAATATGATAAATAATTATCTAAACTCCTAAAAAGCAAAAGTGGTTCTTATAGTACCGATCAACAAATCGTCATTATCGCTGTTATTATCTGGATTATTAATATAAATAACTCCAGGAGTAATAGCGATATTGTCATTTAACTGATATTGATAAAAAGCTTCTAGATGCAAAGCCTGTTCTTCGTCTTCGTCAAAGCCCTCTACATCTATTGTAGATTTAGCTACCCAAGGCTGCATCCCAACAATGATGCCACCCATACTCCCTTCTTTAAGCAGATCGGGGAAGGCTAATGTTCCCGCCCAATTCCAAATATCCTGTGTCCCGCGAGGGATAGTTTGCCCCTCATCAGTAAAGCTAGATAGAGTAGTTACCTTGCTCAAACCACCCCAACCACCAATCACAATGCGATCGCTCAAGGCAAAAGAGAACTGTGCGCCATAGGAATCGCTAACTGTAGGTACTCCACCTTCAAACTGTCCTGGCAGTAAAGGTGGATCGCCATCTTCTACTTCTGTCGTAGTTAAAGACTGAATATTAGACAAATCACTACCTACTCCCGTATCGCTTTGATCTAAACCATGTACGTAGGTTAGAGCAACATTTAATTTTTCAAATGGAGTAATGGTAAGCTGTCCCAGCGCACTATAAGATCCGTCAAACAAACCTGCTTCCTCACTCGGATCGCTGGCTTCTCCTGCTAGATAACCCACACTAAACTCTAGCTTGTCGCTAAAGCTATGAATCAGACCAATTCCCGTTTCTCCTGGTGGTAAATAAATCGGACTACGAGTACCAAAAGCAGATAGCGCACCACTACCACCATCGCCATCTAACACGCTAACTGTATTAGCAATATCATCCGCAGCCATACCGATTGCACCGATTAAAATATTGGTATTTTCTCCCAAAGGGCGATCATAAATTAGCACTTCTAAACCTAGATCGCTGTCAGCAGGTTCGGCAAAAGCTAATTCTCCCTGAAATGTTCCTGTTTCGTCCGCAAATTCGGGAAAATTACCTGTAGACAAGCGAGTGAAGAGTAAATCCTCTCCCGTAAAGCTAGTCTCCAACTCTAAGCGGGTACGATAACCAAATACAGCTTCACTGTCGATATCGTCGTCAGTTGCATCTACTCCATCATCATTTGAACCTGCGACTATATCAGAAATACCAAAGATTGCTTCTCCTGCTAGTTTGGTAGTAGTAGAAAATTGACTATCTTCCAGTACCGCAGTTCGACTCTCCAGTTCATCAACTCTGCCACCGATACTAGCTAATTCTGCCTCAAATTCTTGACTCAGGCGATTAATCGTATCAACATCTTCTTGTCCTACTTGACCTTGAGAAGCAATCAGACGCTCTATTTGATTTAAACAGGAATTCAAACCCGCAGCAAACTCATAACGGCTGAGAGGTTGATTTCCACGATAGGTTTGATTGGGGAAACCAGAAATGCAACCATAACGATCTACTAAGCTACGTAAGGCTTCATAAGCCCAGTCTGTAGGGGAAACATCCCGTAATTGATTGACATTGGTTATCTGACCGATACTGTTGTCTTCATACTGCTGGACTTGAGCTTTTACAGCAGTGCCATAAATTCCTGTAACTAAGGTTGCCAAAATAATCGAGGCGGTTTGATTAACGATTGTCATTTTTCCTCACACACAAAATGTTCATGATAACGATTATTATTCTTAATTTAAAAACTATATTGCCATTCAAGATCATTATTCAATAACCGCACAATGACCTTCTCCTACGTGACCTAACCCAATTACTGCTTTGGTAAGTTTTTCTTGGTCTTCGGCAGATAGTTGTTGAGTCAGGGTGGCATCATCAATAGTTAAACTGTCATTAGATGCTAATTGCGCTAAAGGCTCAAAACCCAAAGCATCGACATTGATAGCTTCATCGGCACTAGTTTCCGCATCGCCAAATACATGGTCGAAGTGAAAGGTGGTTTCTATTTCCCCTGGTGAATCTGCCTCCACCATTCCCTTGCGTTCGTCCCCCACATATTCACCGCAGAGATATTGGATGGGACGATCGAGACTAATATCAAAGTTAATTACCCGATCGTCTTTGGTAGCTGTTCCCTGCATGACTATCGTTTTACCTGCTAGGGGAGAGTCTGCGCCCGCAGTATCGACTTGCCAAGCCATAGCATTATAAAAGCCAGGAGTTACTTCTGCATCTGTAACTAAGATAGGTGTTGCGTCTGCTTCTCCTTCTGCTAAATCTATAACTTGGGGTGTATCTACTAAAGAAACTCTTTCCTGATACTCCAAACCGTCGAGAGTGTCTGTTTCTGTTGGTTCAAAAGCACCATCTATTTGATATGCGGTGACTTCAGCTAGATTTACATCCAGGCGATTGAAACTCATTGTCCAACCATCTTTAGTCACAAAACCTTGGCGGACAAAATCTTCTCCGTTAGCCACTAGGTTTAAAGTCGCTGGCTCTTGGGCATTGGCAACAGCAGGATTACCGTTATTACTTTCTGATGTTCCACTGTTAGCACAACTGGCGATTGTCAAAGACAATAGAGCAATAATGTTGAATTTGACTAGGTTACTATTCATAGTTTTTCGGATTTTTCAAATAATGTTAATGTGTTGTTTTAGCTGGCAATCGCTAAAACTACTAAGGTGTCTTCCAAATACGCTGATGATAATCTTCTAATTTGGCATAGGGATCGCGATCGTTATGATGATGGTGATGTCCATGACTGTCGTGATGATGATGTCCGTGTCCGTGTTCATCTACAGCAGCGAGACGGAACTTGCACATTTCACAGTTCATTGCCACTTGACCCAACTGCGCCTCAATTTCTCGCTCCCTAAATATTTGTAGCAATTGGGGAGCAAGACCCATTTCAGGTAAGCAAGCAAAATCAATATCGGGATACTGTTCTTTTTGTTGGGCAGTAATATTAGAGATTTTTTCCATTAAAGTACCCGTAAATAAGAAGTAGGGTAAAACAATAATGCGTTTTGGTTGATAGAGATAAGCCCGACGAAAGCCTTCTTCCAAGCGAGGATGAGTAATGCCTATAAAACAGGTTTCAACTGTCTTATAGCCACTCCCTTCCCACATAAGGCGAGCTAGTTTGTATACGTCTCCATTGGCATCTGGATCGCTCGAACCCCGACCGATAAAGAGTAATACGGTATCTTCACGGGAGATATTGCGGGGGTTATGTTCTGGTTTATCTAGCTCTGATAGGCGATCGCGCCATAGCTCGATAATCTTGGGTGTAATGCCAAAGTGACGACCATAACTTAAATTCAACTGGGGATAGGGCGCACTAGCTCGGTCTAGTTCATTGGTGACATCAAATTTATTGTGTCGGGCAGCAAATAGTAAAATCGGTAACGCCGTAACTTCTGTAAACCCCTGTTGAATGCAAGCTTCTATTCCTTCTTGAATAGTTGGTTTGGTTAATTCTAAGAAACAAGGAATTACAGGACGAGATGTATCTAGTTTCTGATAAGTTGCTACAAAGTCGAGAAAAGTTTGTCTTCCGCGATCGTTTCTCGTTCCGTGACCGATCGCTAGTAAAGGTCTTTGATAAGGCAAAGGTGCTAGCGATCGCGAGTCAAATGTAGATTGCTTAAATGTATTGGTAATAACCATGTAATTAGAAATTAATGAAGTAAATAGATCTGAAATGTTATGTTGCCAACCTAATAACGAGCAGCATAAAAGCAAGCGAACTTAACGATCTAATTAATAAGATCTCGCCCATGAAAATGTCTATCAAAATTGCTTTCAAACTTTGATATTTAGCTATTTATCTTTGATAGCTGAAGCAGCAGAATTCTATTAAAAAAACTAATTTTTGAACCTAAAAAGTTAATAAACATCTGTACCTCGCAGATATATTAGTTGATTTGTTTTAAGTCATCGGCGGGCATTCTGACTAAGAGATTATGAATCTTAACTAGTTCTTCTATCTCATTACAGTTGCGGGACAGTGTTGGATTTTCACCAAACTTTCCCCATTACTTCTAATAGCTGTTTTTTATTAGAACCGATTGTTTAATTCGTGATCATTATCATACCTTTAATTGAATTACTTAAATATAAAAAAAGTTTGAATTTTTTAATTGTTTTACTCTAAATCATTTTCTGCTTAAATAACAAAAAAAATAGACTAAATAGAGACAGTATTTTTAGCCCGTTTTTAATTAATTGAAATATAAATTTTTATTTTACGCTCGATTATTTACATTTGCGCTAAAGCAGATATTTTAGATAACATTTCCAATGGTTAACCCTGAATATCCTCAATGGTTAACCATTTTTCTTTAATCAAGCCAGCAAAGTCAAATGCAATACTAGAAAAGTTATAGACATATTTACCATCAATTTCGTACCTTTTAGTGCTTAATAAATCGTGCAAATACCATAAGTCTTCTATCTTGTTTAAAGAAGTAGCGCGATCGCGAATATCGTTCATCAAAGCAGAAATTTCTCTCTCATAAGCTTTTTGTAAAGCTTGTTTAGCTACTTTTTATTCCGTTGCAGATAATTGGTTTTTAATGATTTCTAGCATTAATAATTAATTTCTGTTTAGTACATATGTTTATTTTATAAATTAAAATCCTATCATCAAAATAAGCAAAAATAAACAGCCGATCTCTGGTTTTGTTTTGCGAGATCGGCTGCTATTATAATTTCTTTGTCCGTTCGTTATTTGGTCAACTTGACTAAATAAAACCTTTTTAGATGAAGTTTACATTAAACCGATCTGACTAAGAATGCCTTGACCTGTGAAATATTCAGTGATGGCAGCAATTACAAAACCTAGCATTGCTAAACGACCGTTCCATACTTCAGCAAATCGACTAAAACCAAACTTATTCTCTTGATTTTCCATGATGACCTCAAATGTACTATTGCTAATAATTCCTATCATTATTATAGCTAATGTAAATTTTTATTGCAATCGTTTGACAAACTTCGTATTTTTACAGCTAACGAGCTAGATTGAGTAATTCTTTGGGAGATGCCAACAGATCGATCGCCACAAAGAAAATTTTGTTTTCGCTATTGAGCAAGAATCGCCAGGACATATTCATGCCTACTCCCGCACCAAACCAAGGAGTTTGCACTTTTCCTGTCACTTTGATTTGGGTGTAATCATCTTCTGCTGGTTCGGTAATACCGCGCTCTGGAGCTAGTTTAAGATTGGGACATTCTTCAAAGAAGAATTTTAGTACCGCATCTTTACCAACAATTGGTCTTTTGAAAGGAGGTTGCAACGCACCATCCTCAGCAAATAATTTGATTAACTCATCAAAATCATTGGCATTCAACAAGTTCATGTAGCTCAATACAACAGGATTAGTCACCCCTGCAATATCGACTTTAGTTCGCTTCGACATTTCTGTAGGAGGAGCAACAGGTTCGCTAACTCTAGTAAAGTTACTCATTTTGGCGGTATCGAATCCCATATCCAATACAGTGTTACGCAATACCGTAATTTGTTGACCCGAATCTAATCCCTGTAACGTAGTCAATACTGCATTGGCATTGGCGGAAAGTTTATATCCTTCAGGAATAGGAGCGACGATTCCTTGTTCCATCCATTCTCCCAACCGATACCAAAAACCCAGCTTGATATTGGGAGTCCAAGTAGCATAAGTACGGCAAATTGGCGTATCTGCATGATTAGCCAGATCGCACATTACCTGAGATTGCTCTTGGAAATTCATCTGTTTAATTTCATCGAGAGTCGGCTCGGCAAATTGCATATTTGCAGCCCCAGGAGCAGCAACGGTAACAGTTTTACCCATTTCTAAATAAGCAAACCAAATCCAGGCTAGCTGATCTTCTGCACTCAGTTGATTAAACCTGGCAGTTAAAGCTGGTACAGCATCAGCAGATAAGGTGTTGGGAAATATATTGCGTGCTGAGTCTACAGTAAATGGCATAGATGATCTTTTAATCAATTATTGTGCAAATTATGTTCAAAGTGCGTGTAGTTTAAAACGCTAGCTCTATTGTAAACATATTTTTATTTAAGTTACATTTTTTAAACAAAACTGTGTAAAGACTTACATTGTCTATCTTCTATGGTATAGAAATATTAGTCCCTATCCCGCTTAATAATTAAGCAAATTAATACCTGCGATCGATCCAGCTTTTTGCCTGACGAATCGCATCTCTTGTCGTCATAGCACTGGGGACTGCCACAGCACAACCTCGGTCGTGATTGACCCAAGCTGCATAAGAACAGTACCCTTCATCCAATTCGTCGCGGTCTATTTCTACCTTGCAGCCACGATAGGCAAAAGAAAGAATAATCTGAGGATAATTTGGCTTCATCATAATTATTGCTTAAACAAAATTGACACGCCCTAATAAGTGTGGTCAGATTTTTTGGTTTTATTTCTCGTCTCAACAACTGTCCAAATTTCTTGCCAGCGGTCGATGATTATTTGTTTCATTTTGTTTGATTGCCAGCGAGGAATGTTGCGGGTTGAGAAGTCCTTAAATTCATTCATGGTTTAATGTTTTTTTAAATGTGGTTAATTTCTACTTACGCAGCAGCTAAATTTTTAGCTACAAAATCCCAGTTAACCAATAACCCTAGAAAGTCATCGATATAAGCAGGACGTTTATTTTGATAATCGAGATAGTAAGCGTGTTCCCAAACATCCATTGTTAAAAGGGGAACTTGTCCGTTAGCTAGAGGATTATCGGCATTAAGGGTTTTAGTCACTTTTAGGGTATCGCCATCAAGCACTAACCAAGCCCAACCGCTACCAAACTGGGTTGCCCCTGCATTTTTAAAAGCTTCTACAAACAGATCGAAACTACCAAAGTCAGAGTTTATTTTTTGTGCCAATTCTCCTGTAGGAATACCACCGCCATCAGGTTTCATACATTGCCAATAAAAAGTATGATTCCAAGCTTGGGCAGCATTATTAAATAGTCCTGCTTTGCTAGCATCTTGGGCGATTGCCTTAATCACCTCTTCAATGGATTTACTATCTAATTCTGTTCCTTGAACGGCATGGTTGTACTTACTGACATAACCCGCATGGTGCTTGTCGTGATGAAATTCTAAAGTGCTTTGAGAAATTGCTGGTTCTAAAGCCTTGTAATCGTAAGGAAGGGATGGTAGCTCGTAAGCCATGTTCGTTCTCCTCTTGCTATAAAAAGTAACTGCGATCGAATATTGGGAAGATTACTGTTTGCTGCGGTTGTAATCGACAGCATATAAGAGATTTTGAGCCTATTCCCGATTCCATTGCTGATAGTAGCGTAGTTTCAATTAATAAAAAATGCTTGTCCCCTGGAGGGGGATTAGACGAACATGAGAGTAGACCTATTGAAGCTAACCCTACCTTTGATGGAGTTTAAATAATTAACTTCAACCAAGTTGAAAGAGTCGAGATTGCTCTAGAAGTAATGACCTCTTAAACACTTTCCAACAATTGAATATGAATAGACCTTCTACCCGCTATGTCTTTTAAACTGGCGGGTTTTTTGTTGTTAATTTACTTGACTAAAAAATCAATATTATGACTAGAACAATTAGAGAATTAATAACTAATGAAGTAATCTATTTCATCAGTCCCCTAGTTGATGAACTACTCAAACAAGAAAAGTATCGTGAAGAATTTTATCACTTGACCACTTCAACAGATTGGGATGAAGCAGAGAAGGCTATTAACCAAAATATTTGTGTTGTTCAACCAGACGTAGATAATCTATGGGGTGTCTATGACAAAGACAATGATTACTACACAGTAGAACCAACCCACGAAAACAAAATTGATGCAATACGTGAGTATTTTAGTGATGTCAATTGGGACTTGTCCGATTACCACTGTGAGGTTTGTGAATACTGGTTAGTCAGTGAGTGGTTATTAAACAAGCTAGAAGATAAAGGTGAAACTGTAGAACGAGATTTTATGGGTTTGTGTATTTGGGCTAGAACAACGACAGGTCAATCAATATGGTGCGACTATGTTATTCAGGAAATATACAGTGATTTAATCAGTAAAACAAATGGTTAACTTTCTTATTGACTTAATCTTCCAAGCCTACGGCGTTTACGGGTTGTTTGTATTACCTGGATATGTCAATTCTGGCATTGCACCATAAGCTATCCTCAGCTAATACAAATCCGCTTACGCCAACCCGTTCCCACTGACGTAGGAAGTGCTACTCATTCTTCGTAGAAGATGCTGCTCACTTCATGAAAGGAAGTGCGTTCTAATATTTTTTCTTTTTCACTACACAAGTAACGTCAATTAATATTTTTCTTAGAAGCTATACCCCCTGATATATATGGCTTTCGGCTAGTTGACGTTAAATCTTCCCAAAACAGAAAAAATCAGGAACTCTACCGAAATAGAAAATTCCTGACTTTGATTTTTGTCCTAACGTCAATTTTGTTAAATTCACCAAGCTAAAACCCTTGCTCTAACTTGGTTTCATCTAGTTGACGTTAAACAGAGTCTTTTTCAAATAATTCATCGAACTTAACCCAGATGGAATAAGGAATATCTTTGATACTGCTTACCTGTGGTCGAAGGGATGAATCATTTGTTAGTTCATCGAACAATTTTTGTCTCTGCTGATTGCTAATTTTCTTCGGAGCATATTCAAACTTCTGTTGCAATAAGGTTCTAATCTCCTTGATAGCTTTGCTACTAGGCTTATTTATTTCCTTCCTGGGAATTTCAAGAGAGGAAATGGCTGCAATATTCTTGGGCAGAATATACTTATCGTCCTTATGGTCATCAAGATAACTTTTAATTGGTTGATACCAAGGATGTTGATAACAATACGAAGCATTGGATTCTTCGACGAGTTCAGCTTCTTCATCAGTTAACCACCATTGTTCGCCTGAGAAATAGGCTTCAACAGCAGCAGTCCAGATTGCATCTACCTCTTTTTTCAAAGCAGGAATGTCAATCTTGTCCTTGAGAACAGACACAATCCAATAACGGCGTGAGCCAGTTTGGTCTTTAAGAAAGTTTCCATTATTGGTTGTTCCAGTCAGGATGAAACGTCTACGGCAATTAAGGAATTGAGCAGAATAAGCTGGTCTAAAAGAATCTTTAGTTGATGTTATAAAATCCTTAATTTTCTCCTCTTGATGTTTATCAAATTTGGTGTCAATTTCTCCCACTTCAGTTATCCAATGACGATGAAGCTTGGAATAGAAGTCTCTGTTAACCGAGATTTTAGGAACAGTGTCGTTAAACCAAGCTTGGTTTTTAGCTAGCGTTTTTAAGAACCTTGATTTTCCTATTCCTTGCTTGGGAGAATAGAGGGCTAAAACAGAATGAACTTCGCACCCAGGGTCAAATATTCTGGCAACCGCAGCTATTAAGGTTTTCTTTAATAGCAAATTAGATAAAGGGTCATTATTGCCAAGATATCGTTCAGCTAAGTTATCAATGTTTGCTGGATTAGCACAATTTTGTTTCAAGCCTTCGAGATATTTCTCTACTGGATGATAGTGATTGTTGCTAATGATATCCATCAAGCCATTCTTGAATGTTTTTGGCTTTTGGAATACAGATTGATATTCTGTCTGGCAGAGAACCTGGATACGGTCTTCGACCTTCAATGTTTCAGTTTCATGTCTTCGCAAGCTTCGACCATCCAACTCAACGTCTTGAGTTAGAAGGTTATAACGCAATCTGGGTTTTAAGAATTCCTCCAAAAATCCTAGAGTTTGTTGTTCGGATATTTCTCTTAGCTCAGGAGCTTCATATTGACTGATAAAATCGTCAACTGCTTCTAGCTTACTATTTTGTGAATTATTGATTCCTTCATTACTAGAATTTAGGAATTGTTCTTGATTAAATGACATTTAATATCTCCTATATGATTAATTTTTCCGAGTTTAATAACCTCTTCAAAGACTGAAGTAAGTTATCAACTCAAGCTAAATTAACTGGAGTTATAAACTTGCCGTTTATCAAGTTATTAAAGTCACTGACGATGACTTGCTTACCAAGATTGGAAAGCTCAAGAACAAAGTTCTTGTATATAACAATATATGTTTTTGTAATACAAGGCAATGTGATTTGAATCAATCTCTTGTTTGATTTTGGTCACACTATTTATATGTGGAATATGATAGTGATACATAGGCTTGTAGCAAAGGCTTTCCTTCCAAATCCAGGTAACTTACTTGAAGTGAATCACATTAACGGCTGTAAGACAGACAATAACGTCGGCAAGCTAGAGTGGGCTACTGGCAGTAATAATGTATTACACGCTTACAGAACTAAGTTAAGAAAAACCAAGCTGTCTGAAATACAAGTAGCTGAAATCAAAAACCTGATTAAACAAGGATTAACTCAACGCGAAATTGCTTCTATATATGGCGTGAGTCATTCAACTATCGGTGAAATAAACAGATGCAAAATATGGGCTTCTGTAGCGTGAAGTTATTATGAAGACCGAGATATTGGGTCAGAAATGGGTCAGAATAGTTAAACACCCCATTTTTGACTCGATATTAGAAAGGCTATAAACCCTACTGTATATAGTGTAAGCGGATGAGGGGAATCGAACCCCTAGCTTTAGCTTGGAAGGCTAAGGTATTACCACTATACGACATCCGCAGCAACGTCAATTTTTTGTTGACTTAATCATGATAACGATATTCCTTACTTTGGTCAACCAATTTGCCAAATAATCTTGATATTTTGTAATATTTTAGGATTTTTAAGAACTTATTTTTTTCGTTCTTGGATAATCTGGATTAATAAATCAGTAAAAACAGGGTCGTCAATTCTTTTAGCAGCTTCAATCAAAAGGTCTGTTTCGGTTTGAGAACCTTCTGAAGTTTTGCTAGGAACAGCCACGAGTAGAGAAAGATGACTAATAAGACGGTCGAGTTCATCTATCATACGCGATCGCTTGGCAGATAATAATCTTGCCGTACGGCGTATAGAACGTTCTCTTTCTAGTTCTGCCAGCAAGATGTCTTTTTTAGGTGCTTCGTCCATCTTTCCGTTTCCAAAATTGTGTACTATTTTCAGCAATAGAATCTTCTTTTTGCTAAAAAATTGCAACCGCAATAAAAAGACCCACTATTGGCATTAAACCTAATTGAAATCAAAATGAAAAGCCTTGTATAAGTTTCAACTGATTAACTTAATAGTTCTATATTCCTTGTTAAATATCGCAATCAAATTAAAATATAATGGCGATCGCAATGCAGTGAATCATTAAATTACGCTACAATTTCCAACAAAAACCTTAATACTTACTTCTGGCAAAAACTTTATTAATTATCCCTGAGATTTATGTTTTTAAGCGAATTGACTCCTGCATTGCAAAAATTGATTCAACAGCCAATCGCCTTTACAGGAGGTTTTGTATCTGGCATTTTACAGTTGAAGCTGAACGAAGAACCCTTATCTCAATGGCTCGAACAACAGGGATATAATTCCTCCAGTCATCATAATTCTGCGACTCCCAATAGTGGCGATCGCCCTCAATCAATTAATATAGATTAGCAACCTTTTAGACAAAGGAGAGCAAAGCAAAATAGCTATCTCCTTTCTTCGCCAAAAAACGTTTGCGCTTAATGAATTTTTGTATCAAAAACAGCCAAAATTATCAATAACCTGAAGCTCGCCTTAAGCTTATGAGTCTCAGGGGAAATCCCTTTCTAATATGAGTACATAGAGAGTGTAGTAAATCTGAAGTAACACTGGAGGTTACGTCTTTCCATTTAACCAGGTGAGAAAAATCCTCCCTTGCTTTAAATAAACTTTGCTCTTAATAACAACGCTATTCTTTAGACTTTTGCTTTATCGAATCTCGTAGTTAATTTATCTAGCTCTTGTCCTCGATCGCAATCTATTTATCAAGAAGGCTAAGAAGGCAAGATATACAAGATTCACTTATATTAATTTCATGGAAAATTCAGACAACGCTGTCATTCCAGAATATAGCTTAGATCGAGATTGCCAAACTCTTTCGAGGCATGTATTGCAACAATTCTCAGATTTCTCTACCCAAGCACAAGATGTTAGTGCCATCATGAATCGAGTCGCGCTAGCTGCCAAATTGGTTAGTCGCCGTTTGAGCAAAGCGGGTTTGATGGCTGGAGCATTAGGTTTTACAGGAGAAACCAACGTTCAAGGGGAATCAGTTAAAAAAATGGACATCTATGCCAATGATGTCTTTATATCTGTCTTCAAGCAAAGTGGCTTAGTTTGTCGCTTAGCATCAGAAGAAATGGAAAAACCCTATTATATCCCCGAAAACTGTCCTATAGGACGCTATACCTTGTTATACGATCCTATTGATGGGTCTTCTAACGTAGATATTAACCTCAATGTAGGTTCGATCTTTTCTTTACGCCAACAAGAGGGAGAAGATCTCGATGGCGAAGCTAAAGATTTACTAACAGATGGCGATCGCCAGATAGGAGCGGGTTACGTTCTTTATGGCCCTTCTACTGTGTTAGTTTACACTCTGGGAAATGGCGTACATTCATTTATTCTCGACCCCAGTTTGGGAGAATTTATCCTAGCCCAAGAAAATATTATCATTCCCCCTCATGGCTCTGTTTACAGCGTTAATGAAGGAAACTATTGGCAATGGGACGAATCAATTAGAGACTATATTCGGTACGTTCATCGTCACGAAGGATACACTTCTCGCTATAGCGGTGCATTAGTGGGAGATTTCCATCGTATTCTGCTTCAAGGCGGCGTGTTCCTCTATCCAGGTACGGAGAAAAATCCTGAAGGGAAGTTGAGATTGTTATATGAATCTGCACCTTTGGCATTTTTAGCCGAACAAGCAGGAGCAAAAGCTACCACTGGCTTTGAGAGAATTTTAAGCGTCGTACCAGACAAAATACACTATCGGACACCTTTGTTTATTGGTAGTACGGAAGATGTCGATTTGGTTGAATCTTTTATTCAAGATCGAGTGCGTCGCGATACAGAAGAAAAGGCTCTGGTTTAGCTACAAATTTTAGTTGTTAAGTAAGTATGAATAGGAGAATTATTTATTATGTCTAATCCCATTGTAGAAATTGGCAATCAATACGGTCAAAGTATTTGGATGGATAATCTAAGTCGTGACATTATTGAGTCGGGAGAATTAAAACAGTCCATTAGCGATCAGGGAATTAGAGGAATTACTTCTAATCCTGCTATTTTTGAAAAAGCGATCGCGGGTAATAAAATATATGATAGTGCGATCAAAAGTAATATTAAATCGAATAAATCAGTCCAAGAAATTTATGAAGATTTAGTCTTTACCGATATTCGTAATGCTTGTGATATCTTCATGTCAGTATACGATGAAACCGATGGCTTAGATGGCTACGTCAGCATTGAAGTTCCGCCCGACTTGGCGAAAGATACCGATAGTACGATTAAAGAAGCTCGTCGCTATTATAAAACTATCGATCGCCCTAACCTGATGATCAAGATTCCTGGTACTCCCGAAGGATTACCCGCAGTAGAACAAGCGATCGCCGATGGTATGAGCGTCAACGTAACTTTGCTCTTTTCAGTCCAAAGCTATATCGATACTGCCGAGGCTTATATCAAAGGGCTAGAAAAAAGAGTAGCAGCAGGAGAAGATATTAGCAAAATCTCTTCGGTGGCGAGTTTCTTCCTCAGTCGTATTGATAGCAATATTGACGATCGCATCGATAGCAAACTAACCTCTGCTAAAGGAGAAGCAAAGGCAAAACTAGAAGCAATCAAAGGTAAAGTTGCGATCGCTAATGCCAAGATTGCTTACCAAAAATACAAAGAAATCTTTAACGGCGATAGATGGGAAGCTCTTGTTGCCAAAGGTGCTAAAGTACAACGTTTGTTGTGGGCGAGTACCAGTACCAAAAATCCCGAATACAGCGATGTAATGTATGTTGACGAGTTGGTTGGGATAGATACAGTCAACACCCTACCTCCCAATACTATTGAAGCTTGTGTCGATCATTGCGATCCTGCCAATCGGATTGAAAGCGATTTGGAATCCGCACAACAAGTAATTGATGGCTTAAAAGATGAAGCTGTTGGTATCGATCTCGATGCAGTGATGGACGAATTATTAGAAGAAGGTATCGATAAATTCATCAAACCTTTTGAATCATTGATGTCATCTCTCGAATCAAAAGTCCAACAATTAGCAGCAGTTTAATTAACAGGGCGACGGGGAAAACTTCCCTTTTCTCCTTTCCCTTTTTTCCTTTGACCCAGATTGTTACTTAAAACTTTAAAAAAATTACCCATAAATAAAATATGGTTGCAATATTAGAAAATCCGTTACGAGTTGGTTTACAACAAGAACGTACTGCCGATCCTGCAATTATCGTGATTTTTGGTGCGTCAGGAGATCTTACCCAAAGAAAACTGATTCCTGCCATCTACCAAATCAGAAGAGAACGTCGTTTGCCCCCAGAAATGACTATTGTCGGGGTAGCAAGAAGAGATTGGACTCATGACTTTTTTCGACAACATCTCAAAGAAGGTGTAGAAGAATTTGGTAATGGCGTAGGTAACGAAGAACTGTGGAAAGATTTTGCTAATGGCATTTTCTACTGTTCGGGGAACATGGACGAGGCAGCAAGCTATGAAAAATTAAAAACTTTCTTAGCAGATTTAGATGCTCAACGGGGAACTAGAGGCAATAGAGTCTTTTATCTGGCAGTATCGCCCAAATTCTTTAAACCAGCCCTCAAAGAGCTAGGAAACGCAGGAATGCTCGACGATCCTGTCAAGCATCGCATTGTAATCGAAAAACCTTTTGGGAAAGACTTGAGTACGGCAAAATCCCTTAATCGCGCAGTACAGAGAGTTTGCAAAGAAGAACAGGTATATCGCATAGATCACTATCTGGGCAAAGAAACAGTTCAGAACATATTGGTATTCCGTTTTGGCAATGCCATCTTTGAACCATTGTGGAATCGTCAATTTGTCGATCACGTTCAAATCACTGTAGCCGAAACCGTTGGAGTAGAGGAACGAGCGGGTTATTATGAAACCTCTGGCGCGTTGCGAGATATGTTGCAAAATCATTTGATGCAACTATTTGCGATTACAGCCATGGAACCGCCTAACGCTTTAGATGCAGATAGTATTCGCAACGAAAAAACTAAAGTACTGCAAGCAACTCATATCGCTGACTCTAATAATCTAGAACAATCAGCAATTCGGGCGCAATATTCTGATGGTTGGATGAAAGGACAGCCAGTCAAGGGCTACCGCCAAGAAGACGGAGTTAATCCAGAATCTACAACTCCTACTTTTGTGGCATTAAAACTAGAGATCGATAACTGGCGATGGAAAGGTGTACCGTTTTATCTCCGCACGGGCAAACGGATGCCCAAGAAAGTGACCGAGATTTCGATCCATTTCCGCGAAGTACCTCTACTAATCTTTCAATCCGCAGCTCAACAAACCAGTCCCAACGTTCTGACCATGAGGATTCAACCTAATGAGGGCATATCCTTGAAGTTTGAAGCTAAAACTCCTGGTCCCGATCTGCGGACGAGAACGGTAAATATGGACTTTAGCTATGGTTCGTCCTTTGGTATGACTACTGCCGATGCTTATCATCGTCTGTTATTAGACTGTATGTTGGGAGATCAAACTTTGTTTACTCGCGCTGACGAAGTAGAGGCTGCTTGGAACATCGTGACGCCCATCATCAATGCGTGGGAATCTCCTAGCGATCCTAGTAAAATGCCTCAATATGAAGCAGGGACATGGCAGCCAACCGAAGCAGAAGTGATGCTCAACCGCGATAAACGTCGCTGGCGCAGACTTTGATAATTACTTTACTAATTACTGATTATTTGAAAAATGGTTTCACCAATAGTATCTCTACAAGCACCAAAAGACGTATCCATCGATGAAATTGAAGCAGAATTGCGATCGCTTTGGCAAAGCCAAGGTTCGGACGAAGATGGCACAGCAGTAACTAGAGCAGCTACTTTTAGCTTAATTGTCTACGAGCCAGACGGCACGCAGCAGTTATTGGCATCTTTAGGCTTTTATACTGGTCCAATTGACGGTATTGCAGGGCCTAGAATTAAAGCAGCGATTAAAGCAGCCCAAAAAGCCTATGGCATGGAAGCTACGGGTAAATCCGATACTGCATTGCACGAAAAGCTTCAAGCTGCATTTGTTAAAGCTAAAGCAGAAGACAAGTTGACCTCAGAAAACAAAACCGCAGCAATTAGTTATACTCCTGACTCAGAGGGAATTACCGCTGATGCGATCGCAGCTTCCAACCCTTGTCGTATTATCACTCTTTGTCCTATTTTGGAGGAAGATGTTGGGGTAAAAGCTCAAGTTTCGGCTTATTGCCCAATTAACAAACAAACTAAAAATACCTTGGTTTGTTGCGAATATATTACCCTTAGCGGTACTGCCGAAGCATTAGAAAGAATTGGTGGTATTATTGCCGAACTAGCGATCGCCGATTTACCGAAGTTTGTCTGGTGGAAAGCTACCCCCACTCCCGAACATCCTTTATTCAAACGCTTAGTATCTGCCAGCGATACGGTAATTTTTGATTCTAGTAGTTTCGTGCAACCCGAAATCGATTTAAAATCTTTAGCGGAATTACTGACTGAAGATACTGCCCTAGCAGACATTAACTGGCGCAGATTAGCCCCCTGGCAAGAATTGGCTGCTGCTGCTTTCGATCCTCCAGAAAGGCGATCAGAAATTTATGAAGTAGACGAAGTAACTATCGACTACGAACTTGGCAATCAATCCCAAGCTTTAATGTATTTGGGTTGGTTAGCTAGCCGTCTCAAATGGACGCCCGTTGAGTATAAATTTGAAGGTGGAGACTACGATATTCGCAAAGTCAAATTTATCGACGATCAACAACGGGATATTTTAGCTGAGTTAGCTGGTATTCCGACTGCTGACTGGGGAGATATACCAGGGGATTTGGTTAGCTTGCGTCTTAGTTCGACTAATTTGGATGCAGACTGCTGTACCGTGCTTTGCTCTAGCACCACAGGCTGTATGCGGATGGAAGCTGGTGGTGGAGCGCAATCTTGCTATATCGAACAGGTGACTCCCGTATCGGATCAAAATACTGAAAGCTTGCTGAGTCAACAGTTACAAAGATGGGGTCGAGAAATGCTCTATGAAGAAAGCATGGCAATTACCGCCAAAATTTTGAAACTGGCAGAATTTAACGCTCAACTTTCGGAATTAGCAGAATAGTCTTAATCGACCTGTCTATTTTTAAGACAGGTCTAATATGGATCGATAAAATATGTTTGAAGAACAAGCAAAAACACTGCGAGATAGAGTAGCAAGTTTGTCTCAAGAAGCGATCGCCAAAAAAAATCCTTCTGGTTGGTTTGAACCTTTGTATGCTGAGGCTGGGGGGGATTCGGAGCAAGTACCCTGGGCAAAAAATCAGGCTCATCCCTATCTACAAGATTGGTTAGCCAAGTATCCATCCCAAACAAAAGGAAAATCTGCCTTAGTAACGGGTTGTGGCTTGGGAGACGATGCCGAAATATTGGCTAGTATTGGTTATCGAGTCACCGCTTTTGATATTTCTTCCAGTGCGATCGCTTGGTGTAAAAAGAGATTTCCCGAATCCACGGTAGATTATCAAGTAGGAGATTTATTTGCGTTAAACTCCGATTGGCAAAATAAGTTCGATCTAGTTTATGAATGTCGTAATATTCAAGCCTTACCTCTAAATGTGCGATCGCAAGTTATCAAAGCGATCGCTTTAACTGTAGCAATCAAGGGAACTTTATTAATTATTACTCGCCACCGAGACAACGATACTATTGCCGATGGTCCTCCCTGGGCTTTATCCGATCAGGAATTAGCTCAATTTGTAAACTTGGGATTATCAGAAATACGTCGCGATCGCTTTATAGAAAGCGGTATCCAACAGCACCGAATTGAATATTCTCAATTGCGAGATATTCCTTACTTATTGGACTTTGGACAAACAGCAAAATGATTCGCGAATACTCATCGCGAATTTGTCTTTAGTAATTAGCTTGGTTATCAAGAAATTCTCTTTGTATTTGACTTCAGAAGTACTACGCCACATTAAGCAACAATCTTTGTTTACCAACAGCTTGATTGGACATGGCGAGGAAACCTCGGTGTCCCTCACGCTGAAAATTCCTATCTTAAATACTTTCCTTAGTGCAGCCCCTCTGGTAGATTAATCGTAGTCCTAATATTTAAACTTTTGTTTATGTATAGGAAATTTTTATTAAATTATTTAACAAGCAACTAGGAGGGAAACCGCAATGGCTAAGAAGACTGTCGCGAGTCTAACAGAAGCAGATGTTTCTGGAAAGAAAGTTTTAGTAAGAGCCGATTTTAATGTTCCATTAGATGATAATGGCAACATTACAGATGATACTCGCATCAAAGCTGCATTACCTACAATTAAGGATCTAACTGGTAAAGGTGGTAAAGTAATCTTGTGTAGCCACATGGGTCGTCCCAAAGGTGAAGTAAAAGAAGAATTGCGTCTAACTCCAGTTGCCAAAAGACTTTCCGAATTACTCGGACAAGAGGTTGCTAAGTGCGATGACTGTATAGGCGATGGAGTTGCTTCTATTGTTAATAGTATGAGCAACGGTCAAGTTGTATTGCTAGAAAACCTCCGTTTCCATAGTGAAGAAACTAGTAACGACCCTGAATTTGCTAAAGCACTGGCTGCAAATGCTGACTTATATGTTAACGAAGCATTTGGTACTGCGCACCGCGCTCACGCTTCTACTGAAGGGGTAACTAAATATTTAAGTCCTAGCGTTGCTGGCTATTTAATCGAGAAAGAATTAGACTATCTTCAAGATGCAGTCGATAATCCTAAACGTCCTCTAGCTGCAATTATTGGTGGTTCAAAAGTTTCTAGTAAAATCGGCGTAATCGAAACCCTACTCGACAAGTGCGACAAGTTGCTTATCGGTGGCGGTATGATATTCACTTTTTACAAAGCCCGTGGTTTGAGCGTTGGTAATTCTTTGGTAGAAGAAGACAAGTTAGAATTAGCTAAATCTTTGGAAGCTAAAGCTAAAGAACAAGGCGTTCAATTGTTGTTACCTACTGATGTTGTCGTAGCTGATAACTTCGCTCCCGATGCTAATGCAAAAACTGTCAGCATTAATGATATTCCCGATGGTTGGATGGGACTAGATATTGGCCCTGATTCAATTAAAGTATTCCAAGATGCTCTTGCTGACTGTAATGCAGTTATTTGGAATGGCCCTATGGGTGTATTTGAATTCGATAAATTTGCTGCTGGGACAGAAGCGATCGCTCACACTTTAGCAGGTAAATCCGATGCTGTCACGATCATCGGTGGTGGTGACTCCGTAGCTGCGGTAGAAAAAGTAGGTGTTGCTGAAAAAATGAGCCACATCTCTACTGGTGGTGGTGCAAGTTTAGAGTTGCTAGAAGGTAAAACCCTTCCTGGTATTGTTGCTTTGGATGATGCTTAGAATCGCTGTGCAATTAGCTATTAGCTAGCTTTTGAATATAGTTTTATTATGCCTGTGGATTGACTTTGATCTTTCTACAGGTGTTTTTTTAACTTGGTATTCACTTAATCCTAACCACCCTTTTGATTCTCGATAGAATACTTCTACCCAGTTTCTTTCTTAGTCAATCAAAAAGTTAACCCTATATCTGATCATAAAAAACTTTTGCAAGAGTTCTATTGTTTTTTGTTTTTTACATCCGTGCCAATGCAGATATTTTAGATAATATTTCTGGGCTTAAACCTTTTAAATCTTCAAGACTAAGCCATCCTTGTTTAATTAATTTGGCAAAGTCAAACACAATAGCCGAGGAATCATAAGTATATTTACCATCTATTTCGTACCTTTTAGTACTTAATAAATCGTGTAAATACCACAAATCTGACAATTCTGTAATCGAGGCAGCGCGATCGCGAATATTCGCAATCAGAGCTGATGTTTCTCTAGTATAAGCCTTCTGTAAAGCTTGTTTGGCTATTGTATCCTCCGCTTCAGACCATTTTATTTTACTCACTTTTAACACTAATCTTGAACTTTAACTTAATATATATGTTTTTAAATATAAGCATGATACCTCAAAACCACAATCAACAAACTTGACATGGCTTTGAAGTTATTAAAAAAGCCTATATTAAGCTCTATTTAACGAGCTAGTTTGAGTAATTCTTGGGGAGAAGCTAACAAATCAATTGCTACGAAAAAGATTTTGTTTTCGGAATTAATCAAAAATCTCCAAGACATATTCATACCGACACCAGCACCAAACCAAGGAGTTTGTACTTTTCCTGTTACTTTTATTTGAGTATATCCATCTTCTGCGGGTTCTTCAACACCACGCTCGGGAGCGAGCTTTAGATTGGGACATTCTTCTTTGAAAAATTTGAAGACGGAATCTTTACCAACGATTGGTTTTTTGAAAGGAGGTTGCAACGCACCATCTTCTGTAAATAGTTTAATCAACTCATCAAAGTCATTGGCGTTTAATAAATTCATGTAGTTTAATACAGTACTATTAGTAACGCCTTCAATAGTTACTTCAGTTCTTTTGGCAATTTCCGTTGGAGGGGCAACGGGTTCGCTGACACGTTGAAAGTTGCCCATTTTACCAGTGTCAAAACCCATATCGACTACAGTATTGCGTAGGACGGTAATTTGTTGACCAGAGTCTAAACCCTGTAAGGTAGTTAATACAGCGTTCGCATTGGCTGAAAGCTTATATCCTTCAGGAATTGGAGCGACAATACCTTGCTCCATCCATTCTCCAAGTCTGTACCAAAAGCCTAGCTTAATATTAGGACTCCAGGTAGCATAGGTGCGACAAATTTCTGTATCAGTATGGTTAGCCAAATCGCACATTACCTGCGACTGTGCTTGGAAATCCATTGCTTTAATTGCATCAAGAGTAGGCTCGGCAAACTGCATATTAGCTGCTCCAGGGGCAGCAACAGTGACAGTTTTACCCATTTCCAAATACGCAAACCAAATCCAAGCTAGTTGATCTTCAGCACTCAATTGATTAAATCTAGCTGTTAAAGCTGGTACTGCATCAGCAGTTAAAGTATTGGATGAGAAAATGTTACGAGCAGAATCGATAGTAAATGGCACAGATATTTCTCCGTTGCTTTTATTAACTTATGTAAATATACTAGCAACTTTTGTTACAAAGTGTTAATTAAACTTGACACAAGGGGAAGGTTCTTATCTTGCAGAAGTGACGAACCTATCTCTAGCAAGGGATTCGGAATAATGTTAAGAAAACCTAACAATTACTGTATTGATAAACTTAAGGTAAATATGATTTAGGATCTTCAGGATTATGGTCCAGCAAAAACAGCCTCTTCTACATCTTCTCGACTCAAAGAATATTTAAACGAACGACTGAGATTATTTTGACTTATATCGGATGTATCAAAATAACGTACTGTCAATTCTTCAATCTCCAGACAGATTTCTGCTTTCCAAGAAGTTCGATCGATATACCAACAGTGAATATTATCATTATCGCGATCGCATCCTTTTGCCCGCAGCCAATCTTCAATAGTTGGTAAAGTGTGATTGTATAAAGGAGTGTTTGCCTCTGGTAGACTCATAAAAATTATTTTAAGAAGATATATACAAACTATAGAATATTCGAGATTTTTTATCTAACTATATGTGAATTAGCTTCAACATTCCGATGAGGCGATCGAACTCTTATTGTAAGATGTGAATGGGGTTTTTGATAATGCGATCGCCTAAATTATCCTGTTAATAATTGCTTTAATTTAAAAAATATGACCGATCGAAAAATAGATACAAAAGCTTTTAAACGTTCTTTGCAACAGTCAGAAAACTATCATCGTCGTAGCTTCGGACACGGGGAAGAAGTTGCGGGGACAATGAATAGTGAGTATCAAAGCGATCTGATCCAGACGATCCGCGATCGCAATTATAGTTATGTTGATGGAGATGTTACGATCCGCTTGGCAGAGTCTTTTGGCTTTTGTTGGGGTGTAGAAAGGGCTGTGGCGATGGCTTATGAAGCTCGTCGGCATTTCCCTACCGAAAAAATTTGGATTACTAACGAAATTATTCACAACCCTTCTGTCAATCAGCGTTTGCGCGAGATGAACGTTGGTTTTATTGAAGTTATTAATGATGAGAAGGATTTTACTGTAGTAGATTCTGGGGATGTGGTCATTTTGCCCGCTTTTGGTGCAAGCGTCCAAGAAATGCAATTACTCAACGATAAAGGCTGTAAAATTGTCGATACCACCTGTCCTTGGGTATCTAAGGTTTGGACTTCCGTAGAAAAACACAAAAAACGCGACTATACTTCGATTATTCACGGTAAATACGCCCACGAAGAAACTGTTGCTACTAGTTCCTTTGCCGATCGCTATTTGGTAGTCTTAAATTTAGATCAGGCTAAATATGTAACTGACTATATCCTTAATGGTGGAGATAGAGAGGAGTTTTTGACTAAGTTCGAGCGCGCATATTCTGAAGGATTCGATCCCGATACAGATTTAGAAAAAGTGGGTATCGCCAATCAAACCACCATGCTGAAGAGTGAAACCGAGCATATTGGCAAACTATTGGAACAAACTATGCTGAAAAAGTATGGTCCAGCAGAATTAAACGACCATTTCATGAGCTTTAATACCATTTGCGATGCAACCCAAGAAAGACAGGATGCGATGTTCGATTTGGTTAAAGAAGACTTATCTCTAATGATAGTTATCGGTGGTTTTAATTCTTCTAATACTACCCACCTACAAGAAATTGCAGTGGAATATAATATCCCTTCCTATCATATTGATAGTGTAGAACGAATTACAAGTCGCGATCGCTTGGAACATAAGCCTTTAGGACAAGATATAACTGTGGCAGAAAATTGGCTGCCAAAAGGGAAAATCACTGTCGGTATTACTTCTGGTGCTTCGACTCCCGATAAAGTTGTGGCTGATATTATCGAAAAGATATTTAATTTAAAAGCAATGGCGACAGATGGCGACAGTTTGATAACTAAATATTGACTCATATAGTTATTTTAAATAAAAACCACACGATTATGTAGGGGCGAATAGCCATTCGCCCCTACGAGATATTAAATGCAATTGCGTTTGATTTGGGTCAAGCGATCGCCTGAATTATTTGTGCGGTATGCTGTTAAAATAATCTCTCCAGAATCAGTAACCTTAATTCCTCTTGCTGGCTGTATTTTACCTTTGCTAGTGTCTATAGCGTCAGGGATTGTTGATTTTGGCTTAGTTGCACCATTGATTGAGATGCTTTGAGAATCTAAGGTTAAACCTGGAGGTGCGGGAATACCCCCCTTCCCTCTCAAAATAAGGCTGTTGTTATTGGATTTAGTGGCATAGCCACAAGCCTTACTAATATTTTCTTGTCCTTCAACTGGATTTGTTGATAAGCTTAGACGCACCTAGTTTAGGTTATAATCAGGGAAAAAAAAGAGCGAT
>NZ_JADWDC010000130.1 GCF_020640915.1 Waterburya agarophytonicola KI4
CTTGAATCCCCAATAATTCTTATCCCACATCAGACAGCAAAACTTCACCGACGATCGCCTTGCCATCAATACAGGTAACTTTACTCTCTGGCACAATCAACACAGCCGAGGGCAAAGTATTTGTAGTTTTATCATTCAGTTGGAAAAGTTCGACACTTGACCAGTTAATCTTACCCCCAAGAAAAGAGCGATAAGAATCGTTGTGACTCGAATAAATCCCCCATTCGCGATCGCCTTTTGGTCTACCTTGCCAGTGAATAATTACATATTCACCTGATAAATTCTTTTCTTTAATTATGGGGTTAAAATCGAGTTCTAATTCACTACCCGCTACATTTGGAGTAGACACCTTGAATTTAGCTTTAGATATAGTTTGGACAATTTTCATTTTTCTAGTTCTGTATCGATTAACTGCTTAGTATCTTGGTCAATTTCTTCAAAAGCCCGTTCTAGAATCTCGTTAGATTCAGACAATTGTTGCTCTATTTCTCTCCGTTTGGGGGTGGCGATCGGTGAAGTGTTTGACACTTTTTCTAATGTGTTCGACACTTTTTGCACTTTAGAAATCGCGTTACTAGTCTTCAATTTGTATTGGGCTAGCTCAATCTCTAATGTCTTAGTTCGAGAAATATTAATCGCGCCACCAACGGATAAAATAGCGATCGCAATGCCGATACAATTCCAAAAGCAAGGAGTAGGAGAACTATTTAGCCGAACCATCGCGCTACTTGCCCCCTAAAGTCAATATGAACAAAGCTGTAGTAACGACCTAGCCCACCCTCTAAGTGGAGGCGATCGAGTATCTTGTGAATTTGAAAAGCTGAAAAATAATCAGAGCGAATATCGACTGCATCGCCGTATTGATGACGGGAATATTTTGAGCCACCCACCCAAGTATTAACGTGAGATGGTCGATACCAAGAATTAACTTTAATTGGTCTATTGCCCAAAAGCGATCGATAAATGTCTAACTCTTTGGCGGTCGCAACAATGTTTTGCTCGACTGCGTTACTAGATATGATTAATTTGCCATTGATAATTAAATCTTGAACGGGGCGAGTACAGTCTTTAGTAGCTTCCCCCCAAGTGAAGTTACTACCGATATAGATCGGAGTGTTGCGAGTAACAACTTTCCCTGATGGTAATTTCATTGTTTTAATTTTTTGTGATGCCGTGAATTAATAAATTGATTGGCTCTAATACAATTCGTGGATAGCTATCCTGACCAGGAATGACGTAAATGACATATTCAGGCAGTAGAACAAATTCAGGATGATCAAAAGGGGCGTCACGCTGATCGACATACTGGAGGGCAATTCTATCTTGTACACCCGCGTTAAGTTTGCTATGGATCTCCCAGACAAGACCATCATTCGTAGAACTACCTGAAGCTGCATGAACAGACTTAATCAAACAAGGACAATTAACGCCGTTGTTTGATAGCTGCATACCAACTCGTTGATCTTTATTAACTAGACCAAAATCAAGCAAAATACGATTTTTAACGCGGTCGGCTTGATAATATAGATCATCAACAGAATTTTTTAATGCTGCGGTATTAGCTGATCCGTATGCAATTGGGGCATTTTGAAAATTGACCATAATAACAATTCAAATAAACAAGAAAAAGTTTGCAAGACTAGCGGGAAGACCAACAGGAGGTAATTGAATCGATGGTTCTGGAGGTGGTAGAGGGTTAAATGGTAAGGGAATGTTGAAATAATTTAGAAGCAAATTAAGCAGGTTTTCGAGGATTTCAGTATTAGGCTGATTTTCTAAAGCATCAGCGATTGCGCACAAGCCACAATTAGACTGAAGTAAAATACTGGTAATACACTAGTGGGAATAGTCGCCCAAGATTCGCCAATTAAATCACAACACAAAGCACCAGCAGTAATCAAAGCAGTACGAAGGGTCAAAATATTGCCAGTGTTGGGAACTACATATTTATAAGCACCCGTGGGAAATTTCGCCAAAATATAGCGAGGTTTGAAAGGTAAACCCGCACCAGAACAACCACCAGTTCTAGCAGCGTAAATTCCTGGGGGAATGGGAGCTTCAGCCGAGAAGCGGACAGGCAGATTAGTATAAGTATCGCCAAAATCACTTGTATAGGTAGTGACTTGTAAACTAGTATTTTGTTTAGCCATTTAGATTAGAAATTATTGATAAAATTTCGAGACTTTTCTAATCTATACGCTGTATGACTTTCAGTTATAAAAACTCACTGACACATGGTTAAGGATGTATCACAACATTCAAAGATCAATTAATAAGTCCTCGCAGTCTGGGTTAACTTTTACCCACCAAATCCCCTTATATCTGACAGCTAGTAATTTATTTTGTCTGATCAGTCGCCTAGATTCGCCCCTAGAGCGATTATTATCTTGTTCCCAGAGAGTTAATTTTTGGTATTGAGTCACCGATTCACCCCTGTTATTAGTCTGAGGTTGTAAAGCGTGGATAGATTTTTTACCCGCATTAAAAGCACCTCGTGATGGGTGTCTAATTCTCTTCTTCATCGGCGGGAGGAAAATATTTAAAGAGTGTTTCAGCTTCACCAGTATTCAAAACACGAGAAATATAGGCACGATAAGGGCGAGTTTCTCGAATTACTATATCTGTTCGAGGGTTACTATGATTGGGAAAATTGCGGTTTATTTCCGTAGCAGTAGTCAAAGTTAAAATAGCATCAAAAAAACTATTCCCCGCATCAATATTGCTAAACCAACCTGATACTTTAGACTTGTAGCCGTTTAATTCCATCTCACCGTATTGATTCCCCATTGTTTGCCTTAAGTTCAAGAAGTCTGTATTCCATTCAAAACTTTCTTTTGGTGCAGGTATATGGATCGGACGATAACCTTGATCAGCTCGGCGTGTCGGGTAAGCATCTAGATTAACGAAATGTATGGTTAAAATCTCACCGTCAATATTGGTTACGTATTTAGGTGATGCCACTAAACTAACTACTTCAGGATTTTCCAATAATTCAATTTCGCATATAGCTGATTTATTAATGCGAGATTGAATCAAGGCAAAATCTGCCAAAATTGGAGTAATCCAATTATTAGGCGCAGTAATTAAAGCTTCAGATAAAGGCTGATCACCATTGCCGATTAAATAGCCATATTTAGAATTAGCTAGCAAATCCTGTAAATAGGCTTGTATAGCTGCTTCATATTGTGATTGCCCTAATTCTGTATTATCAAAATCTGCTCGATTAATATTGCTATTATCGCAAAATTCGTAAAAATCCGAATATCCCACGCTAGATATAGGGTCAATCGCTTTACAAATATCGCTATGGATAGCGTCTAAATTAGTAGCAAAAGTTTTTAAATAGGCGACAATGCCCGACAGCCCAACAGAATCAATATTTTCCTGTTTAACTTTACTTATGGCGTAAGCAGGAATGCGATCGCCGTTTTCATCTAATTCAAACTCGCAAGTATAATCTGTGTTGATATCGGCTTTTACTTCAATAGTCAAATAATCTTCTACTTTTTGAATTTGATTATCTAAAAATATTTGGGACGAATCAATTTCATTTTTTAGATTATTTTCTGAATCGTCAATCTCTGCAATAATTACATTGCTTAAATTATTAATTGCCGATAAAATCTGTTGACAGCAATCAGTTATATCTTGGCTTAATTGATCACAATTCATATTATTACCCCCTCCACCATCATAATTATTAATAACTTCAGCATCGATAAAGACACTATCAAAATCACTACTTTCTCCATCGGCTACAGCTACTTGCAAAAAGTTTCCCGCATAGGTAAGAGAAACTTGTAAATTTGATTCAACATGTTCACTATTTTCAGATGAACTAATTGCAAAACTATCTTGTCCTTGCCTATCTCCAACTGTTACCGCTAAACCAAATTGATTATCATTTAATTCATAAAATTCTACCGTTACGTCACTACTAGGCAAAGGTGCGCTATCAGTAACAAACTGCTCATTTAATTGAATAGTTACTTCTATTTCATCCCGAGAATTAATACCTACTGAAACGTCTAAAGTATCATCTTGATTTGGTAAATTTAAAATATCTTCATCAGTTTCACCGTTTACATTAACTTTAAAAATATAGCTATTATCGCCAACATCAAAAATATCAAAACTGACTGAATCATTAGGTAAACTAACTGAAGCTGAATCAGTTTGATTATCAATAGTTAAATCGATATATAAAATATTTCCCTCAATTACTGGAGATATATTAATACTTGGTTCGTAATTATGA
>NZ_JADWDC010000131.1 GCF_020640915.1 Waterburya agarophytonicola KI4
GGTTTTGATGTTCAATATTTCCTCTCAACGAAACTGAAAACCCGCAACCAGTTGTGAAACTGTACCCAAAAGAGAAAGTGGAAAATGCGATCGCTTTAGTTAGAGCGAGGAAGCGAGAGCAGCACATACCAAATCCATCGGGGTATTTCGTATCGGCACTCAAAGGAGATTGGAGGGCGAAAAATTTAGTGTCTGAAGAGGGGAGCGATCGCCAAACTCAAGAAATAGACAAAACTGCAATATTTCGTCATTGGTACGATTTAGCAAGAGAATTAGGGTATTGCTCTGGTCAGGAGATGAGAGAGGGAGAACAATGGGTTTATTTGTCTGGGTCTTGGGAAAAATGGAGTGATGCGGTGAATCGTGGCTATTCACTGGAGTATCTGAAGAAGATAATCAAGCGGAATCAGGGACAATAAAAAGTGTTCGGTTAGAAGGAAAGAGTAAGCCAGTTAAATACAATAGAAGATATAGATAAAAAATTAATGCTTCCTGCTATGAGCCTCAAAGAACTGCAAAATCAAGTACTAAAACTACCCACCAATGAAAAATGGCAATTGGTTCAAACTCTACTTAGTGCGATTCAAGCAGATACGAAAGAAACAACCAAAAGCCTAGAAAAAAAATATCCTCTACGGGAATTGCCGATTAAGATTAGTGATGATTTTGACGAACCCATGACAGAACTATGGGAGGCATTAGGTTCGTGATTCTCTTAGATACTCATACTTGGCTTTGGTGGTTGCACGATCCTACTCAAATATCATTACCAGCACAAAATGCGATTGAAGAAGCAGAAAAGAAGAATGAGATTCTGATTTCTAGTATTTCAGTTTGGGAGATTGCCGTAAAACATAGCCTGAATAAACTAGAACTTCCTTTACCGATAAAAGAATGGTTTGAACTGGCTCAACAGCAACCAGGTATGACTATTGAACCGCTTTCACCTTTAGATGCGATACATAGTGCAAATTTACCAGGAGAATTTCATAAAGATCCCGCAGATCGGATATTAGTAGCGATAGCTAGAAGATATGACATACCGATAATTAGTCGTGACAATAAAATACAAAATTATCCCCATGTCAAAACAATTTGGTAAAGTTCCAATACTCACCATCAGAAATGAAGAGGGGGATGATGAAGATAATCCACTAATTCTGAGTTTCAAAAATAACTATGTTTTTCGCATCGCATTTTGGGGTAAAAAGTAGTTCGTTGTGGAATTTGTTCTAAAGTATTATCGAGCTAAGATAGATATACGGCATTTAGCCGTATAAAGAGCAAAGAAAAATCTTTTGATGAATAAATCCAATAAACCAAGTGCAAGACTAGAAGCTCGTGTAGATCCAGAAATAAAAGCAAGGTGGCAACAAGCAGCAGATTTAGAAGGTAGAAGTTTAACTGATTTCATAATTACCAGTATGCAAGAATCAAGCGAGCGAGTAATTCAACGCCATCAGAGAATGAAATTAGCTCAACAAGATTCGCGAGATTTTGTGGAGACACTAATCGAGCCACCAGAACCAAATAAGCAACTGATTGAGGCAGCAAGAAAATACCAAGAAATAATGGGTGAGTAATGACTGTAGAAATAGTCTTACTAGATTCAAAAAGGCATCAACGAGAAAATTTTGATTGTGGAGTGGAAAGTCTCAATGGATACATCAAAAAAATAGCCTCTCAAGATCTTAAAAGGAAAGCTGCCACAGTTTTTGTCTCAATAGATTCCTCAACGCAAAATGTAACTGCATATTACACACTTTCATCATTTAGTCTGGAACTGACAGAAATAGAACCTAGATTGACAAAAAAGCTACCTCGTTATCCTTTGCTACCAGCAACGATGTTAGGTCGTTTAGCGGTAGATAAACAGTATAAGGGCAGGGGTTTAGGTCAGTTAATGCTAGTGGATGCGATGAAAAAATCCTACCAAGCAAGCCAGCAAATAGCTTCTGTTGCTCTTATAGTTGAGGCGATTGACGAGGGAGCAGTCAGCTTTTATCAAAAGTTTGGATTCATTAACTTTCAGTCGAGCCAAGAGCGTTTGTATTTACCAATGAAAACTATCGAAAAAATAACTACGTGAAGAGCGATGCCTACGGCACAGCGATCGCAAATCGCATTTTTGGGTAAATTAAAGATAATTTAGTCATCGATGTGAGAATCAATGAGGTCGATGAGCCACTGATTACGGCTTTTAATATCGTGTTGTTCTAAATAACTGTCGAGACGATCGCGCCAAGAGCGATCGCAGCGAATGCGAATCTCAACAGGGTCATCGTATTTTTGGGGTTGTCCGCCTCGACCTTTATAGTATTCTCCACGTTTGCCACCCCATCCTGAAGCTTGGTTAGTCATAATTTCACCATTAAATTAAATGATTGTGTCAGTAAAATATAAAGATTCTTGAGAATAATGTTAATATCTTCTCAAGATATGAGAGAAAATTAGTGGAGAGTAAGCAATTGTAGATAAATAGGTGAAGACTTTAAACTAATAAATATCCAAATACTTTCAAAATAGTCTTATGTCTCCCTGGGTTCAAGATCCTAATTCTGGCGGAGTTAAAATTACCGAAAAAGTTCGAGAGCGGGTTAAACAAAGAATTTTAAACTACGCTGAAACCAATTATTCAGGAAAATACATTAGACTAGATGTTCGCTTTCGCGGTCAGTTTTGTTACATAGATGCCTATAAAGAGCCAGATATAGCCGCTGATTTTCCTCCCCCTGATTTTCCAGAATCAAGAGAAGAATATCTCGAACGCAGGAGGAATAACCCAATTCATCTCTGTCGACTTCGCTATTTTGGAAATGAGGCAGGTTGGGGCTTTGCTTTTTATTCCTATAGCAGCGAAAAATACAAACTCTCTGTGTTCGATAATGGTGAATTTTACGGTACTCCCGAAGAAGCCTTTGAATCATCAGCAATGTATTTACAGGATTGAATAAAAAAATTTAGCAATGAGTGAATATCAGTATTATGAATTTCAAACAATAGACCGCCCATTAAACGATCGAGAACGAGAAGCTATTAGTCAATTATCTAGCAGAGTTGAACTAACAGCTAGTAAAGCAATATTTACCTATAGCTATGGAGATTTTCGAGGAGAACCCCAGAGTATTTTAGCTGAGTACTTTGATGCTATGTACTATGTGGCTAATTGGGGGACTCAACAACTAATGTTTCGGTTTC
Organism: Waterburya agarophytonicola KI4; assembly: GCF_020640915.1. Lineage (GTDB taxonomy): Bacteria > Cyanobacteriota > Cyanobacteriia > Cyanobacteriales > Xenococcaceae > Waterburya > Waterburya agarophytonicola. The sequence goes on from NZ_JADWDC010000131.1 coordinate 3,199, forward strand.
CCACATCTCTGATAAATATCAAGCAAATAGAGCCATATTGCATCGAAGACTCTATATCCATATTGAAAAGAGGTAGTTATGTAATCTTAGATATCTGTTTTAACATTGAAGATGGTTTTGGGTGGATTGAAGGAGGAGGAGAGCTTAGTGAAGTAATTGATTTGCGGAATGATATCCTACAACAGGACTATCGTTTACTTTATCTAGCTTGGCTTAAAGCAATCACTCTACAAGATATTAACGAGCAAAAAATTGAGCCGCCCGTACCACCTGGGTTAAATAAATTATCGCGCTCTTTAAATGCCTTTGTAGAATTATTTGGTGTGAATGAATATTTGATAAAAGTTGGAGCAAAAGCCAGTAGTAAACAGATATCAATCAGCGATGAAACTTGGTTGAAAGCAATTGCCAAATTACCAAGAGAAGAATGCGATCTCATTCTATTAGAGCTAGTAAAAGGAAAAATAAATTTAGCCATAGAGTTCCAGCAAAAAATATCCAAGCAAATAACATCCTCTCAATCCGAAATAAAATCTGCCAGAAGCATATTACAATTATTCAAAAGTGCTGAACAAGAAGAGAAAGAAACAAAACAAAAACAAAAGCAAGAAGCAGAAGCAAAAAAAATAGAAGAACTAAAACGATTTGCTACTCAAGAAGCACGAGCTTGGTCGGAGATTGAAAGATTATTAGTAGTAGCTCAAGCCAAACCTTATGAGGAGGCAGTCAAATTATTAGTCAAGCTGAAAGATTTAGCAGTGTATCAAAAAAAACAAGCTGAATTCCAAAGACGTTTAAATCATATTTATGACAAATATACTAGACGTGTAGGTTTGATTAGACGTTTAAAGAACGCAGGGTTACATCGGCAATGATAAATTTTTAAAATATTTCTGGTCATAATTAGAATAAAAATGGTTGTTGTTACCATTGCGCGAGAACATTGATGCGATCGTGAAGACAATAAACCCAGGCGCAACAGAAATCCGCTTCGCCAATAAGCTTAGACGTATTTACATTGCATTAACTAAATCACCTTTATTTTTTTATT
>NZ_JADWDC010000030.1 GCF_020640915.1 Waterburya agarophytonicola KI4
TTTTTTCTTACCGTATTTTCACTCTTTTAGCTACTTGTGTCAGGCAGCCAGCTCACTAAGTTCTATTTCTAACTTACTAGCCTGTCTTTGATAGTGGAGTTTTTTGGCGATCGCAGCACGAGCTAGATCTTCACGATCGCTTTTTAGGGCTTTCTTAGCTACTCTATCCCAAGCAGACACCTCCTCAACTGCCTCTTGGTATTGAGGCTGTACTTGCTCCCAAATAGACTTAATATCCGCCAGAGACTCGGCAAGTAGCTCTTGAGCAGTATTACTATCTTTTCCCTTTAATGCCTGTCTAATTGGCTCGTAAAGCTTGGAGGGGTCTAATTTATGAATCAAGGGTACAAAATCTTTTACTTGTTGGCTCTGGCTCACTCCTGTTTTACACCAACTAGCAAAATGCTCGCAGTTGTTAAACAGTAAATTATATTTATGCTCTCCCAAACGGCTTTCGGCTCTTTCTACCACTGCATCGGGAATATAGCCGAAACCATCGCCATATTCAGCAACATATACGGGATTACCCCGACTAAAAGTCTCTAGACTAGTCCTTTCAATCGTTTCGCTGGGTTTGCGGTAGTGAATTACCGTGCCATCACCGCAATCAATACCGTGATGTTGATATAACCCATCTAGCTGCCATAAATTTCGGTATACGTAAATGCGATCGCCTTTTGTCATCGAGATTTAGTTTATTTATTTTTTTGGTAGATTAATTCCCAGCCCCAATTCTCTTTTGAGTAAATTAATTGATTTCTCGCCAATATAGCTATCAGCACTAATAACATCGGGAATCCGAATCAAATCCTCCCGCATGGCGATAATTTCCGCTTTAACCAAATCATAACTAGTATAGCCAGTAATAACCGTATGAGCAGCACGCAGAACGGCTCTTAAGCGATCGCGATCGCCTACCCGAGAAGTTAATACCAACAAATCTTCTCCCCGTTGACTGTTGACAATACTAGAAGCAATACTCAACGTACCTTCGCTTAGACTAACAATACCCAAGCAAGCTTGAGATGGCAAACCTTTGATAATTTCCAATTCCTTGTTGTAGTCATACATATCAATCGGAATGACTCGAAAAGAATTAGGAGGAACGATTGCCAAGACTTCTGTAATAAAATAGCGGTTGGTTACTAACGTGCCAAAATTAATCTTCTCTAAAATTTGCGGTAACTTTTCCAACTCAATCAATTCAATATCAATTGAAAAAGACTTTTGCAACTCTTGTTGCATAATCTCTCCTGCATTAATATCCCTTTCGGGTACAGTGACGATTACGCGATCGCTACACCGAATGCGCCAGTCTATTTCTTCAATAAAAAGTTCTTTAACTTGTTCTAGGCTACAACCCAACTCCAAAATTCGATCCATACTTTCTTTGATCGCACTTACCGAGCGATCTACAGGAGAATCAGATTCAGTAATATTTTCTCGTTCGTGAATTTTGACATAAATACCCGATCCAGCTACAGATTCTACTAAACCACTTTCTTCTAGCTGTTGGTAAACCTTACTAATAGTGTTGCGATGCAAACCTGTAATCATTGCCAATTGTCTGGTGCTAGGCAAACGATGAGCGGGAGGATATTGTCCAGAGGCGATCGCAAATTGAATTTGAGCAAACAGTTGTTTGGAAGCTGGTACGTCACTATCAGACTGGATTTGAAAGTTCAGCATGGGATAATCGGCGAGCAAGGGAGCTTTTATGTGCGCCATTGTAGACGCAAAATTTGCTTTTTTTGCTAAATATTTAATAACTTAATTTATTAGTTCTTAGCTTTTAGCTCTTAACTCTTAGTTTGTAGCCTTGGAAATTGACAGCACCATATTTTAATTACATCGATATTTTAATGGGCGTTCGATTTCTTTTAGCTTCATAAGCTGCCGATTCAATTAAAGATTGACCGCTCATCTCCTCTGGCTGAGGAATTTTCAATATTTCTAAAATAGTTGGGGCAACATCCGCCAAACAACCATTTTCTCTCAAAGGTGTATCTGTACCGTGTCCGACAATTTTTCGGTCTTCTCCTTCTACTAAAATAAAAGGTACGGGATTGGTGGTGTGCGCCGTCCAAGGATTGCCGTCTGCATCGCGCATATATTCAGCATTACCGTGATCGGCAGTGATTAATAAAGTTCCTCCAGCTTTGTTGGTTGTTTCGATCACCTTACCCAAACAGCGATCTACTGTCTCAATTGCTTGAATTGCTGCTTCTAAGTTGCCAGTATGTCCCACCATGTCGGGATTAGCATAATTGACCACGATCAGTGAATAAATTCTTTTGTTGACTGCATTGCAAACTGATTCTGTTACAGCTTGTGCTGACATTTCTGGCGCGCGATCGTAAGTGGCTACCATAGGACTTTGAATTAATTCCCGATCTTCCCCTTCAAAAGGTTGTTCTAAGCCACCATTAAAGAAATAAGTAACGTGGGGATATTTTTCGGTTTCTGCGGTGCGAAATTGAAGCAAGCCATTATTGGCTATAACTTCTCCCAAAATATTAGTTAAATTTTGAGGCTTGAAAGCAACTTCTACCTCTGCACTAGAATCATATTGAGTGAAAGTAACAAAAGCAAGAGACTTTATTTTCTCTCTAGGAAAGCCATCAAATTTATCGTTAACAAAGGCATAAGTCAACTGTCTTGCGCGGTCGGGACGGAAGTTAAAGAAAATGACCGAATCTCCAGATTCAACAGCACCAGAGGCTATCCTGGTGGGAGGAATAAATTCATCGGTAGTTTCTTGAGCGTAGAAGCTTTCTAAAACCTCAGCAGCCGATCTCTTGTCAGTGATACTATCTTGGGTCATGATGTCGTAAGCTTGCTGCACTCGATCCCAACGGCGATCTCGATCCATCGCAAAGTAACGACCACTAACGGTTACAATCCTGCCAATTCCAATTTTATCGATCGAATCTTGAAGTTTATTTAATGCTTTAATTCCTTCTGTGGTGTATGTATCTCTACCATCTGTAATCGCGTGAATACAAACATCTTCCACTTCATTAGACTTGGCTAAATGAAGCAAACCAATCAAATGTTTCAAGTGAGAGTGTACCCCACCTTCAGAACAAAGACCAACTAAGTGTAATTTTCCTCCATTAGCTTTGACTTTAGTGCAAGCATCGACTAACGCTTGATTTTTTAAGATAGAGCCATCTTCAACTGCATCGGAGATTCTAACTAATTCTTGAGGTACTACTCTCCCCGCGCCCAAGTTCAAGTGTCCCACTTCCGAGTTACCCATTTGACCATCGGGTAATCCCACATATTTACCTGATGTATTGATGAGAGTGTTAGGATATGCAGCTTGCAAGCTATGAAAAATTGGTGTCTTGGCAGTGGCAATAGCATTAGCCTCTGTTGACTCGCGATGACCCCAACCATCTAAGATAGCTAGCACCACTGGAGATACAGGTGCTTGAACCATAATTGTTACCTTATAATAATCACTGGCACATTGATAATAGCATCGTAGACCACTTTAGTTCGACAGTATTTATGGGGATTTTATAAAGATCGCCGATTTTATCGTTAATCAATCGACCCGACATCTTTGGGAACTAACCCTGGCTTTTGCTTCTCTTTCGGCAATTATCGCCTCTAAATCTGGTCTGCCTGTAAGTTTAAGTCGCCAGTCAGCCCAAATACCATAAATCCAGTCAGCGATCGCTCCAACTACTGGTAATTTAGTCATAGCATAGATCCATCCCATGCCTAATTCTTGGTAAATGTGGCGAAATACTTCGACGTTTTTGATTACATTACCATTGGGTAAAATACCATGAATTCTGCCCATCGCGGTGGCAAAGTCAATATCTGCATTCTCTCTGGAGTTATAATTGGCATCTGCAATGTCAACAAAGTTAACAATCCCTCTCCCCCGATCTTTTTTGGTTAGGAAATTAACTTCTCGCACGCATAGAGGACATTCTCCATCATATAAGAGCTTGATTTTCCAAGATGGTTGCTTAAATTTATCTGCGATCGCTTTTGTTGTCATAATTTTTCATAACATTTTGAATAGCTCGATATTATCGATGAAGGTATATTCATCAAATCTTCATCCTGGCTTAAGAAATTAATGTGATCAGGTTGCGCTCGAAGACAAACTCACTATAATCGGCAATGGTGTCTAATCCTACACGGTCAAAGAAGAGTTCTAGGGTTAACCATACGCCTAATCTAAAAACTAGTTTTTTCCATTTAATATTCATCGCATTAAATCCAAATGTTAAGGATTTCTCTCGCTTCTGTTACTAAAGTTAACAACAATTGTAAAGAAAAGCAACAACACCCTCTTGTTTGCGAGGAAGAGTTCTCCTGAAAAGCCCTAGAGCCTTGGAACGACAGATTTGTGATGTGAGGAAAAGAAAACATAAAACCCTGGATGAGAAACCAAGAGCGAATATACAATTGCAGAAGGAAGGTTTGTATACCTTAGAGCTTGTTAATAACTGCTTGGTACTGATGACATATAGCACTAACGAACTAATCCAAATACTCGATCTCGAATTAAAAGAAAACTGGAAAGGCAAGCGTGTTGTTCTATCGTCAGCACAACGCATCAACGATCCCGTCGTCGAAAAAGCTTTGGACATGAACCAGGTAAATAAAGTTTTTGCCTATCGCGATTTCCGCAGTAAAATTCATGAATATCAGCGCGATTGTGGAGTTTCGGGAATTATCTGGCGTACCTGCACCTTCGGAAAGCAAAGCATTACTTATCCTGAAATACACAATCAATTAGTCCCAGTTTCAGGAGATAAAGAGATTTTAGTCGGTGCGCGAACTGAAATTTTAGATTTTTGGTATCAAGTTACCAAAGATCTGAAATTCTGGCTGGTTAATAACAACTTTGTCAATCATCAAAGCCATCACCAACCTATTAGTTTTAACTATCTGCAAAAGCTGATTCAACAGACAGAATGGGCAGAAATTGATGCAGCGCGGACTGAAATTTATCTTGGTCTGTGTTGGGGAATACCTCAAGATCATCAATATCAATGGGCAAAACCTAAATCTGGTTGCGATCGCATTATTGCTACTGTATCCAAACCTAGTGCAATTAAGATATAGGGATCTAAACCGAGAGCGTTCGAGATATAGTAGTCTAGATAATTATGATTTGTTTAATCTAAATTTTAAGTCAAAAAACAAAAATATATGTCTCAACAACACGCAGTGGGGGTAATCCAAACTCTCGGTTTTCCTGCTGTTTTAGCTGCATCAGATGCGATGCTTAAGGCTGGTCGTGTCACCTTGGTTTATTTTGATAAAGGGGAAAGTGGCACTTTTGTAATTGCCATTCGTGGTCCTATTTCTGAAGTAAGACCTTCTATGGAAGCAGGATTAAAAGCAGCAGAAAATACTTTTGGTGGTAAAGTAACTACCCACTATACTGTACCTAATCCACCAGACAATGTAGTGGCAGTTTTGCCAATTGACTACACCGAAGAAGTAGAGCAGTTTCGTTTCTAAGTTATTTTTGAAGCTGAATTTAAGTATATTCAAAAAATGTCGTCAGTCAGCTAAAATTAGAACTCGTAAATGTAATCTAGAATTACTTTTATTTGTATTTGTAATTAATAATTTAAGGGAGCAAGTTTATGCCGTCTCAATCTGCGGTAGGATCTATTGAAACAAAAGGATTCCCAGGTGTCCTCGCAGCAGCCGATGCTATGGTTAAAGCAGGGCGAGTTACCTTAGTTGGCTACATTCGCGTCGGTAGCGCCCGTTTTAACGTTAATATTCGCGGCGATGTATCGGAAGTCAAAACTGCAATGGATGCGGGAATTGAAGCAGTGAAGAAAGCTGAAGGTGCGACTTTAGAATCTTGGGTAATTATTCCTCGTCCTCACGAGAATGTCTGCGCGGTTCTTCCTATTGATTATACTGAAGAAGTCATGCCTTATTTAGATCGCGTTGAAGGAAGAACTTTGCCCATTGCGCCCAATTCATAAGATACAATTGATCTAGAAAATATGGCAGTTTTTAATTCACATTAGAAATAAGATAATTTTGAATAAAAAAGTCAGGGACGCTATTAATTTTTAATTGTTAATTATTAAACAAAGATTTGAGAATTTCAGTTTGATAATTGCGATCGAGCATTTATGCGTCCCTTTCAAAACAGTTTAGAAAGATCGACTATTGATCGTTTCTCAATCGCTCAAAGATAATTTTCTTTTCAAAGCTCTAATATAGAGAAAAATAGGAAATTGATAGTATTCAATTATTAGCCAAATGATACAGAATAAGTGAGCGCAGAAAGTTAGAATCGTCCAAGCAAGAGGCAGCCAAGAGAGCAAGCTATCGCTAGACAAGGGAAATAGATACATCCCAGATCCAACAATGGCAGTAGGCAACAAAACAAACCCTAAGGCGACGAGAATATAATACCAACCAACTTCTACTCCTTCTCGGTGAATACCCTTCCAAGTTTTTCCATTCCAATACCAAGTTAAGGGTAATTGACTGTCCGCCATCTTGAGCAATTGCTTTTCAAAATTGGTCGTGAAGATATGCTGGCAGAAATTACAAGAAAAGGCTTCCATCATTAGCATTTCTGATACTTTACCGTGACGACAGACAGGACAAGAATATTCTCCTTTTACATGAAAACGATTAAATTCAGTCCACTCTTTTTGTAAACGATCTACTCCAGAATGTTTGGCAGAATAATGGAAGTTATGAGCTTTAGACATACATTTTAAAATGTCGAGATACTTTTTAGTATTAGTAATCACCAAAAATAATTACTAAAGGTGTTAGGCTTAAACTAACCTATGAAAACCAAAATAGAGTAAATAAAGCGGTCTTAGTTATTTGATTGGAAAATACTGAGGATTCGGCGATCGCATTTACTTGATACTATTCAATTCTCCAAGGCATTGACAGCTAGACAGTAATTATAACGATCTCGATATACTTCCTTGTTGCTCTCTTGAGATTTGATATAAATATCAATATTAATTAAATTCTCCATAAACTTTCTTTGCAGATATTTACCAGTTACCAGTTATTGTTCTAAATTTTCATCCAAGCCATTGCCAATCTGAAAAGGTAGCAGCCTGTCCGCATTTGTGTCCCGACTCATCAGTTAGATTCCAGATTATTGCTTGTTTGATCGCGAATTTTTGACCTGTAGTAGAAATTCTAACTCCTTGACAGTTGGCGATATAGCCTTTGGTAGCTGCTTGCTCTAACATTGCCGATCTAGTCGCTCTGTTTTCTGGCTCTGCACTCAAGCGAGAAGGGGTTTTAATTAACTCATCCCAACTAATCGACCATAGTTGTAATGCTGCCTGATTACCATAATTAAAAATGGGATCTGCTTGAGTGTCATGGGAAACTATAACAAAAGGTGCGTGAAATAATGTTTGGGACAATGCTTGGGGAGTGTTAGCAGTATTTATTAATTCTTTGTCTAGTAGTTGTTGATAACTATTGACTAAAATTTTACTCCAACGAATAATTTCAGGCTGTTGCCAAACTGATAAGCTATCATCCATTTTGTTTATCGATCTCAATTTTGAAAAAAGCAAAAAACATCATCCAATTATAAAGGCGATCGCTGTATTAAAATTATCACAAGATTTTTCGTTATGAAAGAATCTGTAATGATAATTTTAATTGAGTTACTTGGTAACTTGTTGGGGATCGATATTAATAAAAGGTAATGTTCCTTCTCCTCCCATTACCAAAGGAAATTTACCATCCCATTTAGTAATAGCTTCTTTCTGTAAAAATGCGGGAGTTAAGGTCAATTTTTGTAGTCTTTGAGCTTCGGCTTGTCCTTTGGCTCGATTGATTTCTGCTTGGGCAGTTTTCTCTGCTTTCAAAGCTTCATAATCTGCTTGTTTAGCTTGTTGTTCGGCAATTTGTTTAGCTTCAATTGCTTTAGTGAATTCTGGAGAAAAGGAAACATTTACCAAAGAAACATCATCAACTAAAATACCATAGTCATTCAATCTTTCTTTTAGTTCAATATCAATTTCTTGTTTGACTTCTTTTCTCTTAGTAATAATTTCTTCCGCATTTTTTTGAGCCGTGGCAGCCTTTACTATCTCCGCCACCGCAGGATTAATAATACGAGTAATTATTTCTGTTTCATCTCCTATACGCTGATAAATTGTATTAACTATGGGCATCATGAGATGCAAACCTTCATCTAAAATAGTATCCTGTACTTTGCCAAAGCGCATTACCACCCCTCTTTGCCCTGCTTTTACTATGGCAAAAGGTTTGAGTACGCCGAACGCTAAAAAAAACAAAAAAGCTATTCCACCATAAGTGGCTAGTTTATAAGGAAATTCTTTATTGATAGACATAAAAATATTTTCCCGATCGCAGACTAAATTTTATATAGAGAGATTAATGATTACCGATTAATTTTCGACTTTGACAACATCTAGGTTGTTAATGTAGTCTACAATAGACTTAAACAACAGTTTTGTTGTTTTAATATCCCAAGAAAAACAAAAATATATTTCTCATTCCTTGTCTGACATGAGTTTGGGAGTCTGCACAATAATCAAGATTGTTTATTTAACAAACAATGAGCGAAACAATTTTATCAATACGCAATCTAACAGCCAATGTTGACGATACACCTATCTTAAAAGGTGTTAACTTAGAAATCAATGCGGGAGAAGTTCACGCTATTATGGGGCGCAACGGTTCGGGAAAAAGCACCCTGTCTAAGATTATTGCAGGACATCCTGACTATGAAGTTACAGGGGGAGAAATTATTTATCAGGGTGAAAGTATTCTCGATAAAGAACCCAACGAACGAGCTAATAGCGGTATATTTTTAGCTTTCCAGTATCCTTTGGCGATTCCAGGAGTAAGTAATTTAGACTTTATGCGGGTGGCTTACAATGCCAAGCGAAAGTATCAGGGATTAGAAGAAATCGATACTTTTGATTTTGAAGATTTGATTGAAGAGAAGCTAGAAGTGGTTAAAATGAACCCCAGCTTTTTGGAAAGAAGTCTCAACGAAGGATTTTCTGGGGGAGAGAAGAAGCGCAACGAAATTCTCCAGATGGCTTTATTAGATCCCACCCTAACTATTTTGGATGAAATTGATTCTGGTTTGGATATTGATGCCCTAAGGATTGTTTCTGATGGGGTAAATCAGTTAAAGACTCCTGAGAAAGGTTATTTAGTCATTACTCACTATCAAAGACTCTTGGATTATATCGAACCAGATATTATTCATGTGATGAAAGACGGTGAAATTATTACTAGTGGCGGAAAAGAACTTGCTTTAGAATTGGAGAGTCGCGGTTACGACTTTCTCGACGATAAATCTACTGCGGGGGTTGGAGTTTAATGGCGGTACAAATTCCCTTTGCAACCATTTCCCAAGTAACTGAATCTGCGGTAGTAGAAGATATTTTCTTGACGGGTTTATTGCAGCAGTGCCAGATAGATAAAAACCAACCCCAGTGGTTGCGAGATGTTCGCCAACAGGCTAATTCTTGGTTGTCTCGTTTGTCTGTACCTACCCGTAAGGATGAAGATTGGCGGTTTATCGATTTATCGGATTTAACTCAGACAAAATTTGTTACTTCATCTGTTATGAGGGCGAATGGCTATTCGCCCCTAGAGAAAACGGAAAACAGTCGCATGGTTTTTGTTAATGGAATATACAATACTGAATTTTCCAACATTAACGGATTACCTAAAGAGGTATATGTGGGGGATCTAAATAATTTACCTCAAGAATATGATGCGAAGGAATATTTTGCTCAATGTCATGGCGCGCAAGATGTTTTTACTAGCCTGAATACCGCAGGTGGTAACAATGTGACAGTAATCTGGGCAAACAAAAATACTATAGTTGAAACCCCAATTCATTTGGTATTTATTACTGATGGGGAATCTGAATCTATCTTTACCCAGCCACGCATGTTGGTAGTAGGAGAAACAGGATCTAGTATTTCTTTGCTAGAAGAATATACAGGTGTGGGGGAATACTTTACTAATGCCGTTACAGAAGTGTACCTCAAAGAAAATGCCAGAGTAAATCATACTCGTCTACAAGAAGAATCTAAAAGTAGCTATCATATCGGTAAAACCGCCATATCTCAAGAACGAGATAGTCACTATACAATTAATGAAATTAATTTAGGTGCAAAACTATTTCGTCATAACCCAGAAGTATTGCAGCAGGGAGAACAAACCGAGAGTAATCTTAATGGCTTAACGATCGCAATGGAAGAACAAACTTCCGATACCCATAGTATTGTTGCTCTTACCAAACCTTGCGGGAATACCAATCAACTGCATAAATGTATTGTAGGCGATCGCGCTCATACAGTATTTAATGGCAAGGTATTTGTTACCAAAGAAGCCCAGATGACAGATGCTACCCAATTAAACCGCAACTTAATGCTTTCTCCTAAAGCCAGGGTGGATACAAAGCCTGAATTACAAATTACTGCGGATAACGTCAAATGCGCTCATGGTGCAACGGTAAGTCAACTAGAAGCCGACGAAATATTTTATCTCCGCAGTCGTGGTTTAGATGAAAACGATGCCAATCAATTATTAATTGATGCCTTTGCAGCGGAAATCATCGATCGCCTTCCCCTGGAATCATTACAAACTAAAATTACAGAAACAATTAAACAAAAAGTCAGCAATTGAAGAGCAATACATAGGTAAACTAATGACTTTAATCCAATCAAAAACTTTGGGCGATCGCGTAAGAGGCGACTTTCCGATTTTACATCAAGAAGTTAACGACAATCCTTTAATCTACTTTGATAGTGCTGCTTCTTCCCAAAAACCCCAAGCAGTATTGGACGTGCTGCAACACTACTATCAATGGGATAATGCTAATGTCCATCGTGGCGCACATACCCTCAGCGGTAGAGCAACGGATGCCTATGAAGGTGCGCGGGATAAAGTCGCTCAGTTTATTAATGCTGCTTCTCGCGATGAGATTATCTATACTCGCAATGCTAGCGAAGCAATTAACTTGGTAGCCTATAGCTGGGGTTTGGCTAATCTAAATCCAGGGGATGAGATTATTCTTTCGGTAATGGAACACCACAGCAACATTGTTCCTTGGCAAATTATTGCTCAAAAAACTGGTGCAATCTTGAAATATGTCGAATTAACTTCGACTGAAGAGTTTGACTTCGAGCAGTATAAATCTTTCCTATCGGATAAAACCAGACTGGTTTCAATCGTTCATGTTTCCAATACTTTGGGTGTAATTAATCCAGTCGAAGCTATTACCCAAGAAGCTCATAAACATGGCGCAAAAGTATTAATTGATGCTTGTCAAAGTGTGCCTCATATGCGTATTGATGTGCAAGCAATGGATTGTGATTGGCTAGTAGCCTCAGGACACAAAATGTGTGCCACTACGGGAATTGGCTTCCTTTACGGTAAAAAAGATATCTTATTGGCAATGCCTCCCTTTATGGGCGGTGGAGAAATGATTGATGAGGTATTTTTAGACCATTCCACTTATGGCGATTTACCCCATAAATTTGAAGCTGGTACTCCTGCTATCGGCGAAGCGATCGCTTTAGGTGCAGCAGTAGACTATCTTAATAGCATAGGCATGGATAATATTCATGCTTACGAAGAGGAATTAACTGCTTATTTATTCAAGAAACTAGAAACTATTCCCAACCTTAGAATATATGGTGCCAAGCCCACTTCTGGAGGCAAAGGTAGAGCCGCACTAGCTGCATTTAACGTCGAGGGAATACACGCCAGCGACTTGGCAACCTTGTTAGATCATGATGGTATTGCCATTCGCTCTGGTCATCATTGCACCCAACCTCTCCATCGTATCTTTAATGCTTCAGGTAGTGCCAGAGCTAGCTTGTATTTTTATAATACTCGTGAAGAGATTGACACTTTTATAACAGCTTTAAAAAATACTATTGATTTCTTTCAAAGTCTGAATTGATCAAATATATAAGTCTGAATAAACCAGTTATTCAACTGGTTTTATCTGCATCACAATAGAAGTCATGTCATCGCCACATTTGTTGTTTGTACCGCTAAACTGCTTAACTTGATAAAAAACATGGTCGAGTATTTCTTCTGGGGTTTCCAGATGCTGACAAGCCCATTTAAAGCAGAGACAGAGGTTTTCTTCATCAAAGCGATCGCCTTCTTCATTGGCTGCATCGGTAAAACCGTCCGTGTAATAAATAATTGTATCCCCAGGAGAAAGCTGTACCGTAGCGTCTTCATACTCTGATTCCATATCTAAACCAATCAACATTCCCCAACTGTCTAATTTTTCTAGAGTATTGGTTGCACTGCGCCATAGTAGGGGAGGATTATGAGCAGCATTAGTAAAAGAAAGAGTTTGTTTTTGGGGATTGTATTCAGAATAAAACATACTCACGAAGCGGTGAGAGTTTTCTAGATCGGCATACATCACCCGATTGAGATGGCGCATAATTTTGGCAGGAGAATGACGATTCAGTACTTCTGCTCGCAGCATTCCCCTTGTCATAGTCATAATCAATCCTGCGGGGACACCTTTGCCCATCACATCTCCTATCACGATACTCCAGGGTACATCGGAGGCTAATTCTGGTTTACCTTGTTCGAGGCGATCGTAATTAGTTGGAATAAAGTCATAGTAATCTCCACCGACGCGGTTGGCAGTTTCGCATTTAGCTGCGATCGCCAGACCTTTAATTTCAGGACATTTACTAGGTAAAAGACGTAACTGAATTTCTGAAGCGATTTCTAATTCTCTGTCTTGTCTTTCTTTAGAGCGTAATTCTACTGTTAGTTCGTGATTGGCGATCGCAACTGCTGTTTGATCTGCAACTAGTTGAGTCAGTTTTCTTCTAGTTGGCGTCCAGATATATTCCGTATCAATACTAAATACATAAAGACGACCTTGCTCGATATTTTTAACCAGAATTGGAGTCCCAAAAAACTGAATTGTCGACTCTAATTCTTGACTAATCTGTTTGTCGAGAATTTCTGATAGTTGGGCAGATACATTAACTGTTTTGTCTCGATTAACCGCAGATTGATTAATTTGATATTTTACTCGTTCAAAAAGCTGTCGAACTTCTAAGCCTACTTTATTATCTTGACAATGAATTTGCTCTAAATGTACTTTGTTTCCCTTATATAAAACTAAAGCTCCACCAATCGAATCGGTTACTCTAGCTGCCATTAGGGGAGTTAATTCTAAAAACTGATTCAAGTTACTAAAACTACGCAGGGCAAAGCCCAACGAGCTTAATAAATCTTGAACTTTATTTTGTTCTCTTTGCAGGTTAGCCACTAATTCTTTTAGTGCCACAATAGGATTAGTATCTCCCTTTGAGGGTTGACCAACACTATTATTTTCTTGAGAGGGATGGCTATGAGAAGGTACGACAGTCATGGCCTCTACAAATTTAGACATTAGTTTTTCAATTCATCGGTCAAAGATAAAATCAAAGTACAGCGATAATAAAATACTCGATCAAATAGTATTAAAATGATTTCTAGACTGCTAGAATCGACAATTACCTAAGGATAAATCAATCAAAACAGTACTTATATTTTATTCATCTGAATATTTGGTTGATTTATGATAACTCGAAATAGCTAATACGCCAAGGAGATAAAATAAAACTCATAAAAATTGATCAAAGAAGATGATTATTATATGTATTTTATTTAACCATTGAGTAAAGCTTCGACAAATTCGTAACTGGAAAAAGGTCGTAAATCCTCAATTCCTTCCCCCGCACCAATAAAACGAATTGGCAAATTTAGCTGTTGAGTTACTGCCAAAGCCACACCACCCTTAGCACTACCATCCAATTTTGTCAATACCACTCCACTCAGATTGGCAGCCTCAGAAAATACTTGGGCTTGACGTAAGCCATTTTGTCCTAAGGTTGCATCTAATACTAACAAAGATTCTACTTTGGCATCCGCAGCTTTTTTGTCTATAATTCGACGTATCTTAGCTAACTCTGCCATTAAATTTTGTTTGTTTTGCAGTCTTCCTGCGGTATCTACTAATAATAATTCAGTATTTTTAGCTTGAGCAGCAGCGATCGCATCATATACTACCGCAGCAGGATCGGTATTTTTGCCTGGGTTAGCGATTACGGGGGTATTAGTACGCTCGCCCCACACTTTAACTTGTTGTACCGCAGCAGCACGAAAAGTATCGGCAGCAGCAATCATACAGGTATAGCCAGATTTTTGACCGAGATTAGCCAACTTGCCAATTGTAGTGGTTTTTCCCGCCCCATTTACTCCTGTTAAGAGCCAAATATTAAACTCTCCTTGTTCGGGAACAAATGCTTTATCTTCTTTTCCTGCTAAAGGTTTATCGAGGATATCTTGGAGAATAGTTTTAAGATAGGCGATCGCCCCGTCTGGTGGCAAGGCTTCTGCTTTGAGTTTTGTCTGTAGAGTCTCAATAATATAGTCAGTGGCTTCAATTCCCACATCTGCTTGGAGTAATAGACTTTCAATTTCCATTACCGCGTCGTCGTTGAGAGGACCTTTTCCGACAATAGATTTTAATTGATTGACCAAACCAATGCGAGTTTTACCCAAGCCCTGACGTAGTTTAGTCAGCCAGCTAATTTCTTCCTCGGAGACATCTTCGGCAGATCTACCACTATCTGCTAATACTTTAGAAGACCAAACAAAATCTTCGTCTAATTCTACTTCTTCAATAGCTTTTTCTTCGGGAGTTGCGATCGCTGTTTCTTTAAGCTTTTCTAATCCCTGAGACTTTTGCATCCAAGCGGGAACATTTGCTGTAGTTGCGGTTTCTTCTACTTGGACTTCTTGTTCTATTGTTTCCGTTTCTTCGGCTTCTTCTGGTGCAATAATCTCTTCAGATTCTTGAGTTTCAGTAACATCCTCAGTTTCGTCTATTTCTTCAGTATCCGACTCGGCTGTTTCCACTTCTGTTTTGGCTTGGGCTTCCCCTTTCCGTTGCTGAATATTTTGATAAGCAGCCTTGGCAAAAGCAAGATAATCAGGTTCGGCTATTTCCTCTGAAGATTCCCCTGTAGACTCTGTACTTACTTCGGGTTTAGTTTCAGCGGGAGTTACTTCTGATTGCTTTTCTTGTGTTTTTTCGTTACGGCGAAACCAATTAAACATTGTATTAGAAGAAGATGAACCTGGGTTTTTATCACTTAAAGATGATAATACCAAGGTTCGTCCAATTGTTGATTTGACAATTTGGTGTTGATTACACTACCAGCAGTGTTTGAGAAGAATTTGTATGTTGCAATCTAGATTCTTGACTCTAGTTAATAACGATCCAATAAATTTTTTTCGTGGCTAATTTATCATAACTTTGGGAATCGGCTCGTTTTTCCTTAGAACAAGGAGAATACCAACAAGCGATCGCAACTTTATCGGAAATACTAAAGTCTTAGGGAAATAATGCGCCCCCAGCAATTAATCGAATTAAAACAGTGTTTTATTGAGGCTTATATTTATTGATTCCTATTAGACTTAGACCTCTTACAGAAATAACTAAGTACTTATGCAAGAAGTCTAATGATCGATGGTCAATGGTCAATGACAATATGAATTATCCGCCAATACGAAATTCGATTACATCTCCTTCTTGAACGACATAATCTTTTCCTTCTAAACGTAGCAAACCTTTTTCTCTGGCTGCGCCTTTCGAGCGAGTCTCTACTAGATCTTCATAGCTAATGGTTTCGGCTTTAATGAATTTCTTTTCAAAATCTGTATGAATTACTGCTGCTGCTTGGGGTGCTTTCATTCCTGCTGTAATCGTCCAGGCGCGAGTTTCGGTTTCTCCTGTAGTGAGATAGGTACGCAAACCCAAAAGGTCATAAGTTGCTCTAATTAGGGATTTTAAGCCTCCTTCTTCTACGCCTAATGCTTCGAGAAAGTCTTTGGTTTCCTCTTCCGATAGCTCGATTAGTTCGGACTCTACTTGAGCAGACACTATTACTACTTTGGCATCTTCGTCTTGGGCAAATTTACGGACTTCTTCCACCCATTCGTTGCCAGTTGCCAAGTCGTCTTCCGAGACATTGGTGGCATAGATAATTGGTTTGTTACTAAGTAATCCTAAAGACTTAATAATTAATTGCTCGTCTTCGGATAAACCCATACTGCGAACAGATTGACCGTCATCGAGAACTGTTCTAATCTTATTGAGTAATTCTACTTCTGCTTGGGCATTTTTATCGTTTTTTGCTTGTTTGCGCTGTTTGGCAATACGTCGGTCTACTTGATCTAAATCCGCTAAGATTAGCTCTAGATTGATGATTTCAATATCTCGTACTGGCTCGACAGATCCAGCCACGTGAATGATATCATCATCATCAAAACAACGTACCATATGAACGATGGCATCAACTTCGCGGATATTGGCGAGAAATTTATTGCCCAATCCTTCTCCTTTACTTGCACCTTTAACTAAACCTGCAATATCAACAAACTCGATTCTCGTGGGAACAATTTTTTGCGAGTTAGATAGTCTTGAAAGTACTTCCAGGCGATTATCGGGGACAGATACTACTCCAACATTGGGTTCGATGGTGCAAAAAGGAAAGTTAGCTGCATCCGCCTTAGCGTTGGCAACTAAGGCATTAAACATGGTAGATTTACCCACATTGGGTAGTCCGACGATTCCTGCTCTTAACATTATGGCTTGTGTAGACTCTTAGGTATTAGTCTGCCAATTTTACTTTATTGCAACTGGATAACTCAAACATATAGCCTCTACCCCAAACAGTTTTGATAAATTCGCTATTGGCATCGCCAATTTTTTTGCGGATGCGACCAATATGAATATCTACTTTGCGATCGTCTCCATCGTAGTCATCTTTGTTCCAAATTGCTGATATTAATTCGGCTCGATCCCAGACTCGATTGGGATTATTTGCCAGAAAATATAACAAGTCAAATTCTAGTGCAGTTAAAAGAATACTGCTGTTGTTGAGAATAACTTCGCGACGATAAAAGTTGATTTTAAGATTATCTAGAACAATAGAATTATTAATAGTAGGAGAAGTGATTTTATTAGCACCTCTTCTAAATAATGCTTCAACCCGAGCTTTTAATATTTGTAGGTCGAATGGTTTAGCAATATAGTCATCCGCGCCTCTAGCAAACGCTTCTAAAATATAGGAACTATCTGTCATGGAACTCAACATGACGATCATGACATTGGTTTTGCTCATTTCTTCGCAAAGTCTCAATCCCGTATCATCGGGAAGGTTGATATCAAGAAATACTAAATCGGGCTGAAAACTTTGAAACTTTTGTCTGGCGATCGCACAGTTGGGAGCGATTTCTGTGATGTAATTATTGTAACTAAGAAACCGATTTATTAAATGTTGCAATGCTAAATCATCATCTACAATGAGTACTTTTTTTTGAGTATTTTCCATAAAATTATTATAATAATTATTCAATAAATACACGCAAACATACCTAATTGTTATTAAGTTAAGACTCTCAAACAATATCAGAATAATTACTTATAAAGCGATGTTTTTTTATGGTTTTTACTTAATCTTTATTAAAAAAGTCTCTTGTATAAAGTTATTATTTAGTATCCATCACCAAGCTGGGATTTTTTAAATATTTCATACTTAAGTAATTTTACTACCGATTGATTTATTGTTTCCCAAAAACATTTCTAACACGGTAAATTGGTCTTCTTTGAGATTCGTGATAGGTACGCATCAAAAGTTCGGTTACTAAACCAAAACAAAATAGCTGTACCCCAGTCAAGATTAATAATACTGCTAGAATGAGTAGAGGGCGATCGCCGATATTCTGCTCGAAGAATAGTTTGACTATAGTTAAATAAATCCCCATTCCAACTCCCGCAGTTAAGGAGATTACTCCACCCAAACCAAAGACGTGCATGGGACGAGTTAAAAACTTTTTCATGAAGAAAACCGTCATTAAGTCCATCACAACTCTAATTGTTCTGCCCAAACCATATTTGCTTTGACCAAATCTTCTGGCGTGATGGCGTACGGGTACTTCCGCAATTCTTGCCCCTTCAATGTAAGCTAAAGCTGGCAGGAAGCGGTGTAATTCGCCATAGAGATTCATGTCGGCAATTAATTCTGCACGATAGGCTTTGAGGGAACAGCCGTAATCGTGTAATACTACCCCTGTGACTTTGGCAATGATGATATTGGCAATTTTGGAAGGGAGTAATCTGGTTAGTGCTGCATCTTGTCTATTTTTGCGCCAGCCACTGACTAAGTCGTATCCTTCTTCTAGTTTGGCGAGTAACATTGGGATGTCGGCGGGATCGTTTTGTAAATCCCCATCTAAAGTAATAATTACTTTTCCCGCTGCTAATTCAAATCCCGCTGCCATGGCAGCGGTTTGTCCATAATTACGGCGTAATATTACGGCTTTGAGATCGGTGCGTCTTCTAGCAAGATTGGTTAATACTTTAGTGGAGCCATCTTTTGAACCATCATCGATACAAATGATCTCGTAATTTAAGTGAGTTTCTTGGACAGAATCTGCGATCGCACTAACTAATGTCTCAACGCTTTCCGCTTCGTTATATATTGGAACAACTATGGATAAGTCTAGTTGTGGGGGATCTATTACTGATGGATGATTATGACTTTCTATAGATGGATATGGCATATCAATATGATGATTAACGAAATTTAACTAGGATACAATAATAGACCTTTTATCTATTAGTTGTTAGTGCTTAGTTGTTGCTTACTTTTGGTTTTAATCGGTTAGATTTGATGCTAATAATAAAAAATTACCGAGCCATGAAATTCGTCTGCGATCGCTTAAAGTCTTTTGGTTTGCTTGGTTTATTGATTACGATGCCAGTGCTGAATAATAAGAATGTTTTAGCACAAGATATCAGTGAACTACGAGTAGTTCCAAATATTAATGATCGTTCTCGTATTTGTACGGCAGATATACCCGCAGCTATTGACGAAATTATTAATCGTCCCGAATTAGAGCGATCGCGCTGGGGTATTGAAATTGAAACCGAAGATGGAGAAACTATCTACAGCTTGAATGGCAATAAGTTTTTTACTCCTGCTTCTAGTGCCAAGCTTTTAACTACCGCAGCAGTATTATCGACTTTGGGTGCAGATTATCGTATTGTTACGCCTCTGTTGGCGGTGGGGGATCTTCCCAACCTGACTTCGTTGCGCTTACAAGGTCGAGGCGATCCCAGCCTATCTAATAAAAGTTTAAAACAAATAGTACATCAGTTGCAAGCTCTCGGAGTCAAACGGATCGAAAAGTTGATCGTTGACGATAGTTATTTTGACTCGCCAGCAATTAACCCAACTTGGGAATGGCTAGATGTTCATAGTTACTTTGCTACGGCGGTAAATAGTACGATTCTCAATCAAAATACTGTCACCTTGACATTATTACCCCAGGAGTTAGGAAAGTCCGTTAAATTTAATTGGAGCGATCGCCTTGCAGGTAGGCAATGGCAGGTAGTTAATCAAGGAATAACAGGAGAAATTGATATTCCTTATGGTATAGAGATTGATGGAGATTTGGGCAAACCTATTTTATATATTAGGGGCGAGTTAGGGATTAATGAAGCTCCCGATATTTGGGATCTGGCAATAGTCGATCCTGCTAATTATTTTTTGGAATCTTTGCGTTTGCATTTAGAGCGATCAGGTATTTCTGTTGCCAAAGGAATAGTAGTTAAAGAAACCAGCGGGAATGAATTGGAAACCGAGTTATTAACTCTATCTTCTCCGTCAATAGCCGAAATTATTACCGAAATAAACCGAGAAAGTAATAATTTGTATGCAGAAGTTATGGCTAAAATATTAGCTAAAAAACTCAATACTAATAATGCGATCGAGGCGATTAACCAGAGCTTAGATCGATTGGGTATTAATGAAGAAGAATATATTTTAGTGGATAGTTCTGGATTATCAAGACAGAATTTAGTCACTCCCCATGCCTTAGTAAAAACACTAGCTTTAGTCTCTCGGCTTCCTTCTCCAACTAGTAACATTTACCGACAGTCTTTAGCCATAGCAGGAATAAATGGAACTTTAAGAAATCGGTTTAAGAATACTACTATCGAAGGTCATCTTTGGGCTAAAACAGGTACTTTAACGGGAGTAGGAACTTTGTCTGGGTATTTGTATGTCCCAAATTATACCCCAGTAATATTTAGCATTATCGTCAACAACTCTGATCTTTCTAGTAGAGAGATCGGCAAAGAAATAGATCGGGTGGTTACAGTTTTAAATCACATCAAACGATGTTGAAAGTCACAGGCATTTGGATGTATTTTGTTCACTATAAGAATATAAAGAAACAATAAACAAAGAGAGAGAGCAACACATTATATTTATAAAACTAATATCAATCTATCAGTAATTAATATAAAGATATAGTTCTTCAAAACAATAAAGTAAATTTTAAAATAATTAGATCATATTTATGAAAGTTATACAAGTCAAACATAATTTTAAATTAGCCACTCTAGGATTAGCTATTGCTATTAGTGCAATTTCTATTGAACCAGTCCATGCCGAAAAGTCCAATAAATCAAATAAATCTGTACCTGAAATTGGCTGGAGTAGCAGAATAAGCAGCATGGGTTTGGACAAGGAGGATAATGTTGGTAAAAAATATGAATTTGATTGTCAGGCTTTATCAGAAGACTCGATCCACGCACCTATCTGGGGGACTAAAGTTTATACAGTAAACTCGGGTATATGCAGCAGTGCTGTTCATGCAGGAATGCTGGAGGCGGAAGAAGGCGGAAAAGTAACGATAACATTATTAGAGGGAAAAGGTTTTTATACGGGAAGCAAGAAAAACGATGTTATTAGTGAAGATCATAGTGCTACTGATATGGGATTTTCTTTTGTTGGCAAGCAAAAAGTGGTTGCCAATCAACCTGAAAGTAAGTCTCCTAAGAAAAAACGCGAACCTTCTAGTTTAGAAAGAGTATTAATGGATGGTTTCCAACGAGGGGTAGAAAGATCGATTGAAAAGACTATTTCCGACATATTGAATTAATTCAATTGGCTTATTTCTACACTTAAACTATTGACGATATTGTTTAATAACTGTAATTGATGATTTTCGGTTATGGTTATTCGATCCCTAGCTGGTGGCATATAGGTAATATATTCACGAGCTAGCTTTTCATATTCATTTAAAATATTGTTAATGCGATCGCTAAACTTTTGGAGATATAGTTCGGCTGCATCTATATAAATTTGAGAAGATATTTTAGGAGTTTGAGGAATTGAATTATTATTCGGTGCTGGAGATTTGGTAAGAATTTTATTAATCAGATAATTGGCACCACCTAATACTACCGCACCTGTTTTTCTTTGGAGTAGGAAATTTAATTCTTGAGGAATATAAGATTGATTGATACTAACAAGATCTTCTTCCTCCTTTGATGTATATTCAGGAAGTTGAATAATGGGGGAATGAGGAAAGTCAATTTTTAGTAGTTGAGGATTATTATATTGAAAAAAATCCGATCCTTGCTCTACCCATTTATTAATTGTCTGCTGTTGTTTTAAGACATCGGGTTGAAACTCTAATTCTAGCCAGGAATCGAATCTAGTTTGTTGTAAAGCGATCGCGAGGGAAGCTTGATAGTTAGCTAGTAATTTGGGCAAATAAAGCCATCCTTGAAAATCTGCAATACTGCGATCAAAACTTTGTTGAATTAATTTTTCTGCTTTTTGCCTTACTTGAATTTGCTTAGTTATTTTTTCTGTTTGTGCTGCTATTTTAGTTTCAATTTCTTGTTGTTTAAATGCAGCCTGTTCTAATAATTTTTGAGTAATTTTGATAGCGCGCTGTAGCTTATTTTTTCCTGCTCGATCTAGATTAACTAAATTTTGTAAGGCAGATTCTAAAGTAGTAATACCTGTCGTCTTAGCATTTGCGCGATCGCCTTTTAATCTTGCTCTTAGTGCGGGTAAAGCATCGACACAATAAATATTACTAATTCCCTGAGGTAAAGTAGAACGGAAACTTTCTGCTACAAAGTAAAGACGGTTTTCAACATCTTGTTGTTCTTGGATGGTTAACAAATTAAGGAAATTAACCACAAAAATAACAGTAGTAATACCTCTATCTTGCAACCAATCTTTTAAATGTTCTCTTTCCTCCAAAGTCATTAACTTGCGCGCATCTAAAACATGAATGACTAAATCGGCACTGAGTAATTTATCCCGTACCAAATCATTTTGTGCTTCGCGATCGTTAGTACCAGGAAGATCGAGAAATTCGATTCCTGTTTTTAGCCAAGAATGAGAGCAAAAAACCTTGATTTCTGTAACTTCATTTTTCATTCTGCGATCGCTATCCAAGATGGCATATTGCTTGAGAATTTTAATACCTTTTTGCTCAATTTTCGTACCATCTTTTAAAGCTATTTCTGTAGATAGTTCTTCTCCATAACTGATACAGATAGCCGCACCAGTTGTAGGAATTAAATCGATGGGCAATGTCTTACTTCCTAGCAAAGCATTTAATAAAGTAGATTTTCCATGATTAAAAGGAGCAAAAACTGCAATACGATAAACAGGGCGTTCTAGATAATCACAAATAGCAATAGTATCTTGATAAAGTGAGGATTTTGACTCTAATTCTAATATTCCCAGTAAACTACGAAGTGAATCTATTAGAGTATTATATGAAGGCATTATTTTAGCTCATTAATATTTTATAAATTAATTGCACCCACTTACTTATTATATGAAGTTATAACGATTTTCATTGACGTAAGTTATAGTCTAACACCCTAATTTTTACTAATGGTTAATGGTTAACTTTGATGATTAATATAAATTGTTGATGTTGGGCAAAAGCGATCGTCGTTAGACTAATTCGTTTCTTAGGAGTACATTAGCTTTATACAGGATAGAAAACAAATAATAAGCACCCCGTACTAGATTGAGGAATATGTTTTGAGCCGATGGGATTATGAATAAAAGTTCCCGCAGGATAATCTTTCTCTCCATCATTAAAAATTCCTTCAACTACAAAAATCTCTTCCGAACTAGTTTCATGAATATCAAATCCTTGCCATTTACCTCCAGGTTTAATCTCCACAATTGCGGCTTTTGAACCAGTCTTTCCTTGCCATAATTCACAGGCACTAATACCTGGAAAAATTCCTTGCATCGATCGCTCTTTCCAATTAACAGAAATAACTTTATTCATCATAAATTCTAGATCTCACGCAAACTTTCAAACTTATCAACTAGCATAAAATTGAACTTTATATTTGTAAATATAGTCTTAATGAGTTTTAAATTCAGTTTTACTGATAGTAAGTTATAGTTATGGAATTTCGTCATTTAAAAACCTTTCAAACAATCCTTAAAACAGGTAGTTTTCTTCAAGCAGCCGAACAACTCCAATACGCCCAGTCGACTATTACCCTGCACGTTCAACAATTAGAAGCAGAATTAGGCGTCAAAGTTTTTATTCGCCAAGGAAAAAAGATACAGCTAACAAATGCAGGGAAAGCTTTAGAAAGCCATGTCAATATTCTGTTGCATCGTGCTGAAATGCTGCATCAAGAAATGGTCGAACTAGTTGGCGGAAAAACAGGACACTTGCGAATTGGCTCGATTGAACCCGTAGCCAGCTTAAAATTACCGAGTTTGTTAATTGATTTTTGTCGCGAATATCCCAAAATAAAATTAACTTTAGAAACTGGAGTTACTGATGTCATCAGTCAAAGAGTTGCAGAAGGAAAATTAGATTTAGCCCTATGTTCTCCTCCGTCTGCAAAATTAGGATTGCATTTCGATAGACTATTTTTAGATCCGATGGCTTTACTAATCCCTGAAGCCAATTTATTGAGCCATAAAAAAGAAATTCAAGTAAAAGATTTAGCAGCAGAAAGACTTTTGTTGACCGAAGCAAATTGTCCCTACCGTCAAGTTTTTGAGCGAGAAATATCTTCTCGCGGGGTCAATTCCGATTCTGGGTTAGAAATCACCAGCTTGAAAGTATTACAAAACATGGTGCAAGCCAGTCTTGGGATCGGGATCGTACCTACTGCTGTTGCCGATCCCGTTCCGTCTAACACAGTACTCAGACAGATAAAAGGATTGAAATTAGAATTACCAGTGGGAATTGCTTTATCATCAGAAAAAAGTATTCCAGGTTTAGCTTTAGATAGATTAATTGAAATTATCAAAGATAAATTTATTGAGCCAAAATAAACCAAGTAATCAACTATAAAATTTGCTCCAAGCTACCAGTCATCAAGTCTTCTTAGTAATATCAAATGGAACAATATCTGAGCAATTCCTTCCAAACCAATCCCTTATTAACCTTTACCCTTTTACTGCTGGTGGTACTAACTTTACCCCCTATATTTGAACGGATAAAACTACCAGGATTAGTAGGCTTGTTATTTGCGGGGGTTGTTTTAGGCTCGAATGGCTTGGGACTACTAGATGCTAAGTCCGAAACCATGAAACTGCTGTCAGATATTGGCAAAATTTATCTCATGTTTGTCGCGGGTTTAGAAATCGATCTAGAAGAATTTCGCAAGACCAAAGAGCGATCGCTTGGCTTTGGAATGGCAACTTTTTTAGTCCCTCTAATTATGGGTACGGCGATCGCCAGAATATTTGGTATTGGTTGGAATGCTTCTATTTTGATTGGGTCTTTATTAGCATCTCATACCCTCTTAGGCTACCCTATTGTCAAGGGTTTGGGAGTAGTAGCCAACGAAGCCGTTACCGTGACTATTGGAGCGACTATCTTTACCGATATTGCTGCTTTATTAGTATTAGCGATCTGTATTTCCATCCACGGAGGAGAGTTTTCAGCAGTTAGTTTAATCACTCAATTAGTTATTTTGGGCATTTATGCAGCACTGATATTAATTGGGTTTGATAAAGCAGGAAAAGAATATTTTCGGCGTACTGGAGACGAGGAGAGCAACCAGTTTTTGTTTATTTTGTTAGCTGTATTTTTAGCATCCGTCGGCGCGCAGATAATTAGTGTCGATAAAATTGTTGGTGCATTTTTAGCAGGATTAGCAGTTAATGATGTAGTTGGGAGAAGCCCTGTCGAAGAGAAAATAGAATTTGTAGGCAGTACTTTGTTTATTCCTTTTTTCTTTGTGGGAATGGGATTATTACTCGATATTCCTGGCTTTATTAAAACCGTAACTACGGAATTACCACTAACTTTGGGGATCGTAGGAGGTTTATTACTCAGCAAATTTATCGCAGCTGCGATCGCCAAAATTCTCTATAGTTACAATTGGAATCAAGCGATGACCATGTGGTCTTTATCTCTCCCCCAGGTAGCAGCTACCCTCGCAGCAGCCCTGGCAGGAGTTAATGCAGAATTGATTGACGACTCGATCTTCAATGTTGTAATTGTCTTGATGTTGGTAACGGCGATCGCAGGACCGATTCTGACCACTACATTCGGTCGCAAATTATCAGCGACAATGGTAGCCAATGGGGAGCTTCAGAAATATCATCTTGGAGGAGAACAGTCAGACACCCAAGAAGATTCAGTATTTTTCAACAACGAAACAAGATCGGAAATTCCTTACACCACCAAAAAATTTTCCTTTCGCGTTGTTGTTCCCGTGGCAAATCCCGAAACCGAACGCAACCTGATTGAGATGGGCGCGTTATTAGCCCGCCACGAGTTGGGTACGGTAATTTCTTTATCCATTGCCAAAGCCCACGTCCACATGGACGATCCCGATCTCAAGCAAGGGATGGACAGCAGCCGCAAATTACTTAAAAATGCCGTTGCTGTTACCAAAGAATTTGGTGCTAGGGGCAAATCGATGATTCGTATCGATGATGATGTGGTGCAGGGCATCACCCGTGCCGCAAGAGAAGAAAGAGCTAACCTAATTATTATGGGTTGGAGTCAAAGAGACCTGCGATCGCGTATCTTTGGTACGGTAGTAGATGGGATATTTTGGTCTGCTCATTGTCCCGTAGCGGTGATGCGCTTACAACAAGAACCAATTAAGATTCACCAAGTATTAGTGCCGATTAAAAACTTTGATGCTCAAGCCAAATTAACCATTGAATTTGCTCAATTGTTCGCCGAAACAAATCAAGCTGCTATTACTTTGCTACACGTTAGCCAGAGGAAAACACCCGCAACAGAAGTAGAAGCTCTAGGATCTCAATTAAAACAGTTTATAGAAGAGATTAAAGTTCGAGTTGACGTAGCAGTTCAAACGATCCGTAATGATAATACTACCGAAGCCATTTTAGCCCAGACGAAAAACCACGATTTAGTAATTTTACGCTCTATACGTCGCCGTACTGCGGGGGGTTTGGCAGTCAGCGATATTAGCGATCGCCTTATTCGCCAGCTAAATACATCTTTTATCTTGTTTGGCGAACCCCATTAAACTAGAAAATTATCGAGGGATTGGTGATATCTCACCCTCTATTGGTTAGAATAGTCTGGCTAATTTAATTGAATCAGGTCAAACGAATGGAACAAATGGGAACTCATCTAGTTATAGATGCTTGGTATGCCCCTGCTGAATTGCTTAACAATCCCGATGCAATACGCAAAGCACTAATAGAGGCGATCAATATCGGTCAGGCAACCCTAATTGATTTATGCGTTCATCAGTTTAGTCCCCACGGTGTTACCGCTACTGCTACTTTGGCAGAGTCCCATATTGCAATCCACACTTGGCCCGAACACGGTTATTTTGCCGCAGATTTATTTTTCTGTGGAGCAGGAAAACCTAGATTGGCAGCAGAAATTCTGCAAACGGCACTACAAGCAAAACGAGTGAAAATTAGAGAATTTGATCGAGGAATATTTGAAGAACCCAAAAATCATAGTAGTAGCTGTTTGATATCAGCATCCAACAATGAAATATAAAAATATCTAATAATTAATCTTATTCGTCATGGTTATGTTGAGATGATAAATGCTAGATTGCTAAATATTAGCTCCTCACAACAACTACTTTTCTAGCGAGCCATGACTACTTATTTTTCTGCTTTTGTCATCAAGCTAGCTCTTATCCTCCTATTAAGCATTTTGCCATCTTTGGTTTATTTACTAATTTTCCGCAAAGCTAAAAAGCGTTGGCAAATGAGGTTAAGACGCGCCCAAGTTGCTACTAGTTATCAACCAGAAAGATTTTCTGGTAGTTTGTATAGCCATAATCGAAATCTCGATCTTGGCGATCGCCGTAGACCCGTAACTAAATATTTTATTGGGGATACAAGCTGTATTAATAATGCCCAATCTCCTTATATTCGTTGTGCTATTAACCCAGAAGGACCTTGTGACGAATGTTCCCACTTTGAAAAACGCTAGCGATCGTTGCTTTAAGCTGAAGAAAATCAATCTTATTTCCTTATCTCTAAACCCTTAAAATGTTCGATCTCCAACTTCTGTTTAATGGCATTGCCATTGGTAGTATCTTAGCTTTAGCTGCTATTGGCTTAACTCTTACCTATGGCATTCTCAATTTATCTAACTTTGCTCATGGAGACTTTATGACTTTGGGGGCTTATTTAACTTGGCTGGCTAATACTAGTGGGTTGAATATTTGGTTGTCAATGATTTTGGGGGCAATAGGGACAATTATTGCCATGCTAATTTCTGAATATTTGCTGTGGAAACCGATGCGCGATCGCCGTGCTAGCGATACTACTTTAATTATTATTTCTATTGGTTTGGCACTATTTATTCGCAACGGCATTTTATTACTTTATGGCGGTAGCAATAAGCTCTATCAATTGCCTGTGGTGAGGGCTTTGGAATTTGGAGATCTTCGTATTGCTTACTATCGTTTAATCGTAATTGGATTGGCGATCGCAGCTATAACCGCCCTACATTTAATTTTACAAAATACCAAAATTGGCAAAGCGATGCGGGCTGTTGCCGACAATATCGATCTTGCTAGAGTGTCAGGAATTAATGTCGATCAGATTGTTCTTTGGACGTGGATAATTACAGGCACTCTAACGGCGTTTGCTGGGGGAATGTATGGCTTGATTGTTGTAGTACACCCTAATATGGGCTGGTTTTTAATTTTGCCGATGTTTGCTTCGGTTATTTTGGGGGGGATTGGCAATCCCTATGGCGCGATCGCTGGTGCATTCGTGATTGGTATTGTTCAAGAGTTGAGCGTACCGTTATTGGGTTCGGAATATAAGTTAGGAGTAGCCTTAGCGATTATGGTAGCCATTCTTTTAGTTCGTCCCCAAGGGCTGTTTAATAAATAACAGATTCAGGGATCAATTGTACATTAAAGCTTTATTTGTCAGATTTAACGATTTTGGGCGATCGTTGAGGAACTATGTTATCGGAATTATTCTCCTGGTAATATTTCTCCTTGCTCTCCCAAGTTAGGGTAAGGCTTACCTTCACGACGATACATATCTGCAATATCGGGATAACCCCATTCAAAGATTGTTTGATGATAAGTTTCTGAATCCAACCTTACCTTGTCATACAAATTAGCCTTTAATCTTTGTCGTTGCGCCTCAAACAAAATTACGGCATTGGCTACAGAGACATTAAGAGACTGTACCATTCCTTGCATGGGAATAATAATATGTCCGTCTACCAAATTGGCTGCTTCGTCTGTAACACCCCATCTTTCTGTTCCTAAAAGAATAGCGGTTGGCTGAGTATAATCCACTTGGCGATAGTCGACAGCTACATCGCTTAGATGGGCTGCATAGATTTTGTGACTGGTTTGTTGAAGATGTTCAATAGCAGTTTTAATATCAGGATGGGAATGTAACTTAACCCATTTTTCACTCCCTTGAGCAACCTGAGAGAAAGTGGGAGTGTCGCTGTGGCGATTAACTGCGTGTACGGCAAAAACTCCAACCGCATCGCAAGTACGAATAATTGCCGAGAGATTGTGGGGTTTGTGAACATCTTCGGTTAGTACTGTTAGATCTGGCTGTCTTTGATTGAGAACTTGCTTGAGTCTTTCATATCTTCTAGGAATCATGTTAATTGGCAATTTAACGAATAGCAAGATCTAGTATCTAACAATCGTAGCAACTGAGTACCATTTATTTAGTCAATTATTGATGAAAACCACTTTTCCAAACAGCAACGTAGATATGGTTTTGGGCATTGCGTTGAATTATTCCTTCTAGATTATTAACCCTAAATTCTTGCTTATCACTTTTCTTTTGAATAACTCGCTTCACTTTTTGTTCTATTTCTACCGAATAGTCAGTCATTAATAACTGTTTTAGAGTATTTTCTATCTCAATTCCCCCTACAGACTCAGCAAAAGATACTTCTGTTTGATGTATGGTTTGAGTTTGAAGATCGGATAAATAACCTAGATCTACTCGATCAGGGATAAAATCTGCATATAAAAATGCTCTACTATTGTTCCAATAACCTTTACTCTCATAAGTAGGTTTGCCTAAGGAATCAATTATCTGTTCTAAAGGAACACCTACTCGAAAGGCAGGTATGTTCAAGACTGCTTGTTCTTGGGGAATAGAAGATACTGTGGTAGTGGAAGACAGTGCTTCAACTGTGTTGTTTTTGGAAGCTTCTTGTAGGGAGGCTACATCACTAGACTTATCTTGAGTTGGATTGAGACTGTTGTTATCTTTGAGTGATAAATCAAAATCAAAGTTTAGCATGGCAAAAGCTATGCCTAATATTCCCAATCCCGAAGACATTAATGTTGAAACAATTTTAACTTCTGATGTGAGCCAAGATTTTTTTTCTGTCTGAGTAATTAAAGATTCAGAAATGTCTATAGACTGAGGAAAGAGTGCCTGTGACATCTCTTCTGCGGAAGCAAAGCGATCGCTTTGCTTCGTGCAAATAGAGCGATTGATCGCTCTAACTAAATTGGCTGAAATATCGGGAACATCTTGTTGCCACAGTAGCTTGTGATTATAGAGATCGCAATCTAATTCTGCTGGAGTCTTTCCTGTAAGTAAGTAAATCGCGGTTAACCCCAAGCTATAGAGATCGCTAGCATATAAAGATTTTCCTAATTCTTTTTCTGGAGGAATATATTGATGTTGGTTAGCCAACAATAAACTCGGTTGATTTAGTCGCTGGGTTTGGCTTTCTAATTCTTCGACTCCGCCAAAATATATTGGTATGGGTAAACATTCTCGATCTTTAATTAGATTGAGCCAATGATTTTGACGCAAAATAATACTACTAGGACTCAACTCACGATAAACAATGCCATAGTTATGAATGTGTTGGAGTACCTCTAAAATGCTAGCCAATATTTGCTTTACTTCTGTTTCTGGTAGTTTTCCTTGCTGACGAACTTTTTGTTCTAGAGTTACCCCTTCGATCCACTCGCGAACTAAATAAAAGTCTTCTCCATCGACAAAATATTCATGTAGTTGAGGAATTTGACGATTTTTACCACTCAAAAGCTTGAGAATACTGGCTTCTCTCTCAAATAGATCTCTAATTTTTCTAACTTGGGGATCTCCTAGAATCGGTTTGAATTTCTTAATCGCATAGCGATGAAAAGAATACAAGCCTTTTCCTTGGGCTAGAAATGTTTCGCTACAAAAATCTTGACCCAAAACTTTGATGATTTTGTATTTCTTTTCGATGATTTCGCCTTTCATGCAAGTATTTGAAAATCTGACGCTCAAATTAACTGTATTCAAATACTAGTTAATTTTATGGATAAAATCTATAAACCAGCATACATAATGACTTTAAATCTAACTATTGATAATCAAAAGCTATCGAACAACTAAAATACGATAACCAGCATCGTACATTTCTTGCTGTTTTAGTTGTCCGTATTTTTGCAACCAAATACCATTATTAAGATCGGTAGCTAATCTATTTACACCACTTTCTAATTCTTGATCGGGAATTTTCGAGAAAGTTGAGATACCTTGACGTACGGAAGAATCTAAATAAATTTCTGGTTTCTGCCAACCCGCAGCAGCAAATAAATCGCTTAAATCGGGTGGTAACAAAAAAGGTAAAATTTCTACTTTTTTATGAGTAATTTGTTTGATTATTTGGGCTATTTCTTGAGTGTTGGGAAAGGTTTTTAAAGTATCTTGAATAAAGTAAGGGAAATAATCGGTCAGCCAAAAATCAGGAATTTTACTTTGTTCAAAAGCAAAGATTGTAATTTTTCCTGCTGTGGTAATGCGATCTATTTCTCTAATTGCCTCGCTGATATTTTGAAAGTGGTGTAACGCCAACATAATAATTGCGCCATCAACGGTATCATCAGGCAAAGGAATAGATTCCGCAGCAGAAGTTATCCAGCTGACCTTATTATGGGGTTGGGCTTGAGCTTGCATCCTCTGGTTCGGCTCGATCGCGACTATTTCGTAACCCCTTTGGGCGATCGCCTTGCTATAATTACCCGTCCCCGCACCAACATCTGCGATCTTTTTACCTGGAGGAAGATCCAACAATTCGATTAAGCGATCGACAATTCTGCTATCTGCTTGGCGAGTACTGTTATATCCTTTAGCGATCGCATTATACAAAGTCATAGCTCTTGGTCAATTATTTGCTATTTACCTAATTCTTTAGATCTAGCGGTGGCAGTTTTGACAGCTTCGATCAAAGCCGAACGAAAACCAACGCTTTCTAATTTAACAACCCCTGCAATAGTCGTCCCTCCAGGGCTAGTTACTTGATCTTTCAACACTCCTGGGTGCAATCCTGTTTCTTTAACCAAAGTTGCCGTACCTAATACTGTCTGAGTGGCTAACTGAAGGGCGATCGCTCTAGGTAGTCCTCCAGCTACTCCGCCATCGGCTAAAGCTTCGATCGCCAATGCGACAAAAGCAGGACCCGAACCAGATAAACCCGTCACTGCATCCATTGATGATTCGGGAACTTCTACGACTTCTCCTACCGCCTTGAAAATCGCGATCGCTCGTTTGGTATCTTCTTTTGTTGCTTGATTTCCTGCTGCGATCGCCGTCATTCCCTGCCCTACTGTAGCGGGGGTGTTAGGCATGACGCGAATTACTGGCTGATGGGGAAAAGCTCGTTCCAATTTAGCTATGGTTACTCCAGCCAAAATTGAAATTACAGTACTATTCGTATTTGGCGTAATATTGCTAACCACCAAATCCAATATTTGAGGTTTGACTGCCAATAATAATATCCCTGATGCAGATATGGCAGTTTGATTATCTTCCGTAACTTGGACTTGATATTGTTCGGTTAAATACTGTCTTCTTTCTTCTCTGGGTTCGCTTACTAATACGGTACTAGCAGCAAATACATTTTGTGCCAGGAGGCGAGATAAAATAGCTTCTGCCATTACCCCCCCTCCAATAATACTGAGGCAAATACTATTAGATGTCATAATCCAATAATACTATCGCTAGAACACTATTGAGCAGCTACATTGGGTTGATGTCCCCAAGCTTCGGGGGCTGGTGTAGCAGTGCGACGCACGTGAGCTTCGGGAGTATGAACATCCTTCAAAATTCCAGAAAGACTACTTACTTTTACAGAGCTGGGAGTGAATAAGAAAATACTTTCTCCGACTCGCTCTTGATGTCCATCCATAGCGTAAGTCCCACCAGCAATAAAATCAACTGCTCTTTGGGCTTCTTCGGGATTCATTACGTTAAGGTTTAATACTACTGATTTACGTTCCCGTAAAGCAATGATAACCTGGGGCATCTCTTCAAAAGAGTGAGGTTCGATAACTACTACTTCGGAATTTCCGTTAGTCAATCCTGGCATACCAATTACATTGTTCATCTTCATCTCTTTGCGGTTAGTTTGATTGTTGGGGGCAGCTATTTTGGTTAATTCTGGCTGATTGTTAGATGCTTGAGGATGAGTAGGGTAAGATCCGTTCATTTCTTCTTGAGGATCGTATTCTACAT
The DNA here is from genome assembly GCF_020640915.1 of Waterburya agarophytonicola KI4. GTDB lineage: Bacteria > Cyanobacteriota > Cyanobacteriia > Cyanobacteriales > Xenococcaceae > Waterburya > Waterburya agarophytonicola. The sequence goes on from NZ_JADWDC010000030.1 coordinate 32,862, forward strand.
ATTCTTCTTCTTCCCCATCGTATCCACTGTCAATTCCAAAAAATTCTTTTAATGTATCTAACATAATTACTTACAATTCCTAATTAATTTACGACTTTAATTGGTTGATTTAGATACTTCTTTAAATTATTACTTTTCGATTGAGACAAAATAGTAATTTCATTCTCGAAATTTCCGAGAAAGTGGCTGTTTTTAAAGAAATATTTGTTTGGCGACTCAATTCTACTCCACATAAACCCAAATGGGAGGTTCGGCACAATCTATTTCTTCATTTAATTTTAATTATCTTGGTTATTCTTTAAAAAACTTTATAGGGTTTGGTATTGCCAAAGACAAAATTAATGTGTAGCTTAGGTGTCGATCGCCTTGCTATTTCACTTAGAGCCAAAGATAGTTCTACCCAAACGTATCATGGTTGCTCCTGCGGCGATCGCTAATAGATAATCTCCAGACATGCCCATAGATAATTCTTTCATTGGAAGGTTTTCATAGCCCCGTTGTTGTATCTGGGCTGCTAACTTGGCAGTTGCTTCAAAAGCACTTAATGTTTCTTCAGGGGATAATCCCAACGGCAATATTGTCATCAAACCCTTGATTTTTAGATTTTGATATCGATCTAATTCGGCTAAATCCCCGATCAATTCTTCGGCTTCCCAACCATATTTATTAGGATCGGGCAAAACTTTTACTTGAAGAAATACTTTTGGCGTGAGGTTTGACTCTTGGGCTAATCGATTCAATCTTTTGGCTAAAACCAAACTATCAACAGAATGAATCCATTCAAAATTTTCCACAATTTTTTTAGCTTTATTCTTTTGAATATGCCCGATAAAATGCCAGTTAATATCTGTCAAATCTTCAAACTGTTGTTGTTTATCCAAAGCTTCTTGTAGGCGATTCTCTCCAAAGTCTCTCACTCCTACCCCATAAGCTTCTCGCATTGGTTCGATGCCTACTTGTTTGGTTATGGCAATTAATTTAACCTTTGAGGGAATTTTCTGTTGTATTAATTTAATTGTTTGAGAAATAGAGCCTGTCATCAAGTTAATCAAAAAATCTAGAATAGAAGTTAAAGAAAAGTGCGTTTATAAACAGCCTGAAGTTCTCGATGTTTTTCTGTTTCGCGGTCTAATAAGAATCGTCTTAACAAACTTTCCACCAACAAACGAGCATCAGATCTACTAATAGGATCGAAGGAAAGAGAATCAGTACTAGTTGTAACAATAAAAAACAAACGTTGAGCGTATAAGGTAGTAAATAATTCCTGATTGTTCTTTAATAAACATATTCTGTAGAGAAGTCCGAAGGTAGGGTGATTTAGATAAGCTTCGTTCTGTTGATTATTCACTCTGTAGTTTAATTAATTAAGGCTAAATGTGGAGAACATTTTAAAGATTATACTATTAGCGATCGAAGAATGAAAATTCAAAATATAAATAATCTACCATCAACAAATCTAGATTAATTAAACCCCACGGCTAATTACATTCTAAAATTCTAAGTAGCGCATCTAGTGATTTATATGTCTTTTGTGGGTACTTCATACTAAACTGTGGGACTCGACCTTAAAACCATTAGTTTATGCTTGCCTGTTAACCCAATTTATAATCGGTAAATCAAAATTTAAACCCTAATTTAAACTTATCTCTAAAGCAATAATGCCTGTATTAAATACATATATCTCAACCTTATCGATCGTAGGAATCATATTCAGCAGTTTTTTAACAAATATCAAGCCTAGTATTGCCCAAGATCGCTTCTTTTGCGACGAAAATGGACTTTTTACCAGTGTCAATACCGAAAGAGGCGCACTTCCTTTAATTCGTTGGAGCGATCGCTCTTTTCCACCTCCTTTTTCTCCTGCTCAACGATGCCAGATTGTATCCCAGCGATTTCAGAAATTTGATAGTAATGGGACGCTGAAATATATTAAAGCTGATATGGTGAATAATCTTCCTGCACTCTGCGTCGCTGCTTATCTAGGAGGAAAATGTCTGCCCGATGGGCTGTTGGTCACATTTAAACCTGGTACGGATGCCAACAAAACTCTAATCAAGCTTTTAGATCAACGAGTTTGGGCAGCTAGAGAAACTATTTCTCTAAGCGGTAACTCCAACGATTCTATTCCTCCAGAAGAAAAATCAGTAATTTCGCAAGTTAACGGAACGACTTATATCAATATGGAACTATTTCTCAATTGGAATAATGAGCCACAAAAATAATCAATCAAGAAAAAATCGCCTTATTTGATATTTGTAAATATATATGAACCTCAAACAAAAATATGCGATCGCGATCGCCAGTACGACAATGGTTTTGATGCAGCAGATCGAAGCAGTAGCTCTTAACGCCAGAGAAATTAGTACGATCGCCAGAGATATCACAGTCAAAGTTATTCAAGCTCAAACAGGCAACAACGGATCGGGAGTGATTATCGAACTCCAGGATGGTGTTTACTCTTTGCTGACTAACTATCACGTTGCTGGAGAAGATGGGGTATATCGAGTACAAACTCCCGACGGTATAAAACATAAGGTGACTGCCAAACAAGAACTTCCTGGCTTGGATTTAATGATTCTTACCTTTGACAGCAATAACGAATACAGAGTAGCTAAACTAGGTAATTCTGAAGATATTGTTCCCCTACAAACAGTCTTTGTGGCTGGTTTTCCTGCAATTCAAAACGATCTAGATTTAGTTTCTGGTCAAGTTCGGAGTATTAGAGAAGATATTTTAATCAATCCAGAAGAAGACGAAGGCTACGCCCTAGTTTATTCTAATCAAACTTTGCCAGGCAGTAGTGGTGGTGCGGTAGTAGATGAAGATGGTTTACTGGTGGCGATCAACGGTGAAGCAGAACGAGATCCCACTACGGGGAGAGATATTAGCCGAGGTATTCCGATTAATATCTTTTTGTCCGCTATGGAAGAATTAGAGCAAGAAAATGAAATAGCAGAGGCAGAACAAGAACGTATTGCCGAGGAAAAACGCATTGCAGCGGAGGAAGCTCGAACTAGGGCAGCCGAAGAAAAAGCAGCAGCGGAAGAAGAGGCAGAAATAGCTGCCGAGACAGCCAAAATCGAGCAGGAAGAACAAAGAATAGCCCGAGTAACAGAATCAAATTCCGAAAATGGCGATCGCTCTATTGCCTTGTCCGACAATAAATATTTACTAGCCAGTAACTTAGAAGGACATCAAGATATAGTTCATAGCGTAGTGTTAAGTTCTGACAAAAAAACAATTGTTACGGGTAGTTGGGATAATACTATCAAAGTCTGGAATGCTCAAACAGGAAAACTAGAGCAAACTTTAGTCGGACACGAAAGCTTGGTTAATAGTGTTGCCCTCAGTCAAGATGGTAATACTTTGGTGAGTGGTAGCGATGATACAACTGTCAAAGTCTGGAACGTGCAAACAGGAGAATCTAAGCAAACCTTAACTGGTCACAATGATGTGGTCAATAGCGTTGCTATTACTCCTGATGGCAAAACAGCAGTGAGTGCCAGCGATGATGAGACCATCAGAGTTTGGAATTTGGAAACTGGGAAATCGATTCTGACTCTTTCAGGACACGAAGATTGGATCAATAGCGTTGCTATTACTCCCGATGGTACGACAGCGGTGAGTGCTAGTAGTGATGAAACCGTTAGAGTCTGGAATTTGAATAGCGGACAACTAGAACAAACTTTTCTCGGTCATACTGATGTAGTAACTAGCGTGGCAATCTCTCCCAATGGCTCGATTATTGTTAGCGGTAGCGACGATGAAACTGTCAAAGTTTGGGATCGCCCCACAGCAAAATTAAAACATACCTTTAATGCTGCTTCGGGCTGGGTGAATGCCGTAGCTATAAGTCCAGACGGTACAAAAGTAGCTAGTGGTAGCGATGATTCTACAATTCGAGTCTGGAGTCTCCAGGATTATCAACTCCTGACTATTCTAGAAGGTCACGATGATGTTGTATCTAGCGTGGCTTTGAGTTTTGATGCTTCTACTATTGTTAGCGTTAGTGGGGATAAAACCGTCAAGATTTGGCAATTGCAGAATTAAAGATTAACGAGGAAAAGCGATCGCCTTGTCTATTTGGTTGACATGATTTTTAAAGATTCCAGCATTTCGTCTTCCACAATTGCTTCAAAATTGTCGTATTGTCCTAATTCTGCTTCGTAGCTAACGAGATAAACGCGATCGCTATTTAAAGTCCATATTTGGAGATGTTTGGTTTCAATTTTGTTTTCTGGATTTACTTTGGTATAGATAACTTTGTGACCATCTTTTTCGCTCAATTTAATCGGACGAGAATCAATAATTTTTGCTTGGGGTAATCGAGTAATTTGATACACAGCGTTGGTAGTATATTCATCTAAAGAATTAGCATTTTGTTGGTCTACTCGAATCTCAACTTCGGGGGGAATCAAATAAGACTGGCTTCGTTCGGGGATAAATTGAGCGATCACACTACCTGGTTGATTGGCTTCTTTCAGCTTCCAGCTAGAAGGATATTTCATTTCAATTCCATATTCAGAATTACTATAAAGAAAAGGAAACTTGTCTTTATTTGTGGTGTCATAGTCGGCAGTTTTGGGTATCTGGTTCAAAGAGTTTTCCAGTTGCCAATAATAATATCCCGCACCCAATATACCTAAAAGCACAATACCCGTGCCAAATATGGTTTTAAAATCAAATAATTTCAATTTTCTACCCAATTTAAAATTTCTAACTATTTTTAAAGCTTCGCTGGCAGATGTATAACGCTGTCGAAAGTCGGGAGAAACCATCCGATCTAAAACTTCAGCTAGATTTTCATTAACTTGAATTCCATCTTTCCATTTAACTACTTCTGTATCGTGGTCTAAAGGAATGTCTTTCGGTTCTACCCCTGTCAAGGCATAGATTCCAATCATTCCTACCCCATAAACATCACTAGCTAGTTTGGGTTTAATACTTTTTTGCTCGGGAGCCATATAACCTTCAGTACCAATGGGTACGGTAAGACTGGTTTTTCCTTCCGCATTTGCCATTTGATTGTTGAGCTTTTTGACCGAACCAAAATCAATTAGCATCAATTTCCCATCAGATTCGCGCCTGATGATATTCGATGGCTTGATATCCTGATGAATCACCTTTTCTTGGTGAGCTACTTCGACAATTTCTAGAATTTGTCGAAGTAGTCCGACAACTTGTTCTGCCGTCCATTGTCGATCTGCACCAAGTTCTTGAGCTAAATCTGTCCCCTCAATAAACTCATGAACTAAGTAAAATTTATCTCCATTACGAAAATATCCCAAAAGATTGGGAATGCGATCGGATTTACCCAAAATTTTTAGAATTTTAGCTTCTCTGGCAAATAAATATTTTGCTTTACGCAAGCTCAAGGTATCTTTTGCTTGTGGTTCAAATTGCTTGATTACACAGCGCAAATTTCCTTTGGCTTGTCGATCCTCCGCTAAATAAGTTTGACCGTATTTACCCGTTCCTAACAGGCTCAGGACATGATATCGTCCATTGAGGGTTTCTCCAATCATTATTACTTCTCTACTGTTTGAGGCGTGTGATTAATCTTATTTTCTAGTTAAGAGCCTAAACCAATACGACCAGCCAAACTAGCACTCAAGGGAATTAGAGTGGCTAGGCTCAAAAACAGTGCCAACAAAGCCCAAGCTGCTCGACTATCATCTGGTTCGGTTAATTCATTCTGTACGGGGCGTTCTAAATCTCGCTGTAAAAACAGAATCAAAACTGCCCAATATAGAGGGATAGGATTGACAGGATTGAATAAAGCAACAATACCTAAAATAATTAGGGTAGCTAAAGTACTGCGTCTGCCAGTTTTACGTCCATAAATAGCGTGAACAATTCTTCCTCCGTCTAGTTTTCCTGCGGGTAAAAGATTTAAAGCTGTAATCACTAATCCCAACCAACCGATAATTACCAAGGGATTAATATCTACCACTGCCGTTTCCAAAGCAGAACCCAAAATAACTTTAGCTAAAGTTCCTACTAAAATTGATGCACGGAAAAACTCAGTAGGCAACTGAAACATACTCCCAGGATGGGATATAGTAAGACCCGTTACTAGTAATATTAAAGAGATAATTCCTGCTGCGGCAGGCCCTGCAAAAGCGATATCAAATAAAGCCGTACGATTGGGTAATAGGGACTCAAAACGAGTAATTGTCCCAAAAGAGCCAATTTGCCAACTAGGTAGAAAGAAAGGAATACTCAAACGAATCTTATAGTGGTTGGCAACTATGCGATGACCAATTTCGTGAGCAATTAGAACCGCCCACAGTCCCAAACTCAAAGGGACAGCCTCGCTATAGCGTCCAAAATCGCTAAACAAATCAAAACCCTGCAATAAACTAGATGCTTCTAAGCTAGTTAAGATTGTCCCAATAAACAAAATTAGAGCAAGATTTTTTTGTGGCAAAGTTGTAGTTTGGGGGTCATTAGTCTTGGGTAAAATCACTACAACTGGTCTAGCTTCGGGGCTTTCTACTAGAAATAAACGATATTTATCATCAAAAGTTGCTGTCAACTTTTGGCTCATTTTAGAATATGCCATTTCTGCTTCTCCCCGCAGATTCCCTTTAAATATCGCCCCATCCTGATAGGGAATAGTTTCGGTAGCAAAAAAAGTATCAATGCCAAAAATTCCCTTCAAATCTGCTAGATCTTCCTGAGGAATAGGTAATACTTCTGAGGCGATATCATTGTTCAGTTCATCAGAGTCGACAATTGGAGGTAATGTTTCTGATATTTCTGCCTCTTTTTTAATTCTTTCTGCTGCTTTCTGTTGCAATAAAGCTTCTTGTCCTTCTGCTCTAAGTTGCTTACCCAACCATATATAAACAGCAATGGAAGCGAGCAACAAAAATAGTATGCCCACTAAATTTAGATATATTCCTACGGTAAATAAGCCAAAAAATAGCAACCAAGGACTCATTAAAGCAATAGACTGCAACCATGCGAGGATTCCTAGTCTGCCAAAAGCTTTAGCTCGGTTATAGCCCCAAAAAAGTATGGCAATAACAGCAGTAAGCAGTATGAAAGTGGCAAGAGATTCCGATCCGTTTAACATTAGTTGTTTTAATTAGGTTAGTTTCAATAAATAAGAGAGATCGCCATCTTGCGGGATTCACTTATTTTAATTATTTGATGATTAAGGATTTTTTATTATTTTATTATTAATCTTGAATCTACTTACTCTTTATTGGTTATTGGCTATTGGTTATTGGTTATTGATAATCGTAAGTTTCCTTTGTTTTTATCTAATAATTCTTCTCCCGCTGCTATATCCAATCCAGTCCAGTGCATTAAAAGAGCTAATTTAACTTTATTCTGGCTTTTGTCGAGTAATAAACTCGCTTCTTGACGGTTTAAATCGGTTAAGTCACTAATAATCCGTAAAGCTCGGTCTTGCAATTTATCATTAGTCACCGCCACATCTATCATGCGATTGCCGTAAACCTTGCCATAGCCTACCATTGCTCCCGTAGAGATGATATTTAATGCCATTTTGGTTACTGTGCCAGCTTTTAATCTCGTCGAACCAGCTAGAATTTCTGCACCTACTAAAAGACGAATATCAATATCGGCTTCCATGGGTACTTGTTCGGCACTGACACAGCTTATTGCTACAGTAGTAGCCTCTCTAGCTTTTGCTTCTTGTAATGCGCCACGAACATAGGGAGTTGTTCCCCCTGCGGTAATCCCAACAACTACATCTAATTTACTTATTTCACGTTCGGCGATCGCTTTTGCTCCATCTGCGGGACGATCTTCTAAGGCTTCAGAACTTTTTACTAGAGCATCTTTGCCACCAGCTAAAATTCCCTGAACTAGTTCGGGAGAAGTACAAAAAGTAGGGGGGCATTCTGCTGCATCCAAAACCCCCAACCTACCGCTAGTACCAGCACCAACATAAAACAGCCGCCCGCCTTGTTTGAAAGCGAGGGTAGTCGCATCAATAGTCTGAGCCAAAGGAATGCGAGCTTTGGCGATCGCTTCAATGGTTTTGTTGTCTTCCTGATTAAACAAATCGACTATTTCTAAACTAGATAAACTATCCAAATTCTGACTATTGGGGTTAATTTGTTCGGTCAACAAATGTCCCCGCGACTGCAAATTGTCCATTTTTGTAGGTTTAACTTTTAAGGTAGTTGATGACTTTTTTCTTAGCTATGGTATTAGCTTCTCTTCGTTCCTCAAAGCAGCCCCTCTAGTTGCTGGCGAATGCGATCCAATTCGTCACTAGCAATTGTTCCTTCTTCTGGGGGAGAATCTGTAATTTGAGCTTCCTCTTCTTGTTCCCAACTCAGTTCTTCCACATTTTTTTCGGGTGGAATTTCCAACTGTCCTGGTTCGACCATTTTCCAATCGTAGTCAGCCTGACGGCAGAATTGCTCTACTTCCTCAGAATCGATCGCTTCTACTTTAGCTTCGGGAAAATCTTGTGCTTCGAGCAATCCTCCATAGCGTATAGCATCATCTTCATCTTGAAACATCAATATAGTGTTGCGATCGCCTATTTGAATGGTATGAATCCCTTCATTTTCAGTTCCCGCGTTAAATAATAAAATATGTACTAGCATAATTAACTCGTGCCAATTCTCTATTAATGCCAATTACAACACAAAATCACTTTATTGAGTCAAGGAAATTCACTGAATATTGAGTTTAAAACAGGACATTAATGGCTTCAAGCCTTGCAATCGATCCATAAAAAGAGACGATTTAGATTAAAACCGCCTCTCGTTATGAGTTTTGACTCTGGTTTATTTGATTGATAGTCGACCAAACTAGTTTCTAGTCAGCCATTTCTGGGCATTGAGACGTTGAATTGTGTACATAACAAGAAGTTCCAAATTGACTCTTCTCTCATCAATCATAAAAGATTCTAAGGTGCTGGGAGGATTATTGTAGGTGGCACTAGAGAAAGCTTTTTGCCCTGCAATATCTTCGTCGGGGAAATAGATATTAAATAGGCGATCGCCATTATCCCATTTACCAATTACTTGCCAACAGAGTTCGTTAGAATTTGCTCCTTTTATGGGTACGCCTTGCTGTACAAAAGCTAAATCCACATCATCAATACCTTCTCCTGCCATTGCTTCTTTTAAAGCAGGGAGGTAATGCTGTTGAATAAATTCGTCAAATGGCTTGTCCTCTAGCTTGGGTGGTTTTTCTTTCTTAGCTTTTGCAGCAGGCGGTTTTTTCTCTGCTGGGGCTTTTGCCTTTTCTTGATTATTTTGTTCCTCTGCCATTTTCTACCAAATTTAAAGCTTTAGCTAGGATGTTTATTCGCTGTTATTCTATCACGCTGACTTAGGTAGAAATGTTACTTAATTACGGGTGATCGCTAATTTTTGAGACTTTTTTTTTGATCTATTCGTGCTGCTGCTTCTAAGGCGGATTTATTTCTAGCTCTTTGAGCATATTGTGTTAGTTCTTCGATCTCCATCCCACTTAAAATACTCAAATCTTCGATATCAATACCTTTCATTAACATCTCTACACACCACGTTTGTTGTGCTTGAGAGATTTGAGGACTTTCTCCTTGAGGGGTGAGCAAGTCTGCGGTTAACTCTTGCCAGATGGTTTGTAATTCAGCTTCAGAGATCGGGTTACTTGCATCATTAATAAAAATTGATGCACATTCATCTTTACGACTTTTTAGCCACTGGATTAAAGGATTGGAAGATGCAGATCCATAGCGAAAACCCATTACCCATTGATTTAGAGGGACTTGTCTTTCCCGACCATAATTAATTTGCAGAATGTGTTGTTGGGGTTCGACTACCGAATGCGATCGCTCTAAATGTAATATTTCCTCTAAAGATAATCCCGCCCCAAACAGAATATAAATTAAGGCATATTCTTTTTTTCCTGTTTTTTTGGCTTTCCTGAAAAGCGATCGCACCAAACTCCCTGGTAAATCTTCAATTTCCTTGGGTTCGATTTTAACAATACTAGTTTCGGTAACTGTAGGTATTGTTTCTGAAGTAGGAAATGAACCTTGTAGAAACAGCTTGACTATACTATCTAGAAAATCATTTTCTTCGTCCCAAAAGTTATACCCTTCAGTGCTAGATTCAACTACAAAGTAGCCCACCAAAAGAAAATTGAGCAGGTTGACAATCTGTTCTGAAGTCAGATTGCTAGATAAACCTTGAACGGCGATCGCTTTTTCTAAATACTCTGCTACATAACGATTTGCTTCGCTCAGACCTTTTCCCAATGCCAAACGATTCTCTACAGGATAGTTTCCCGCTTCTCCTACAATCGAACGGACTAGATCGGGTGCTTTCTCAAGTGTTCTCAGACTTTCTTGGGCATATTCCTGTAAAAAATCTGCTACATTATCTTTGCTATCAGCTCTTTCTACCAAAGCATGAACCAACTTAGCAAAGACCGCAGAATCTTGCAGAACGGCTAAAAGCAAGCGATACTTGTTACCAAAATTACGAAATAAAGTTACCTCGTTAACTTGGGCGCGTTCGGCAACCGCCTTAGTCGTAGTTTCAGTCACGCCTTTTTCGGCAAATAAATCTAAAGCTGCTTCAATTAGACGGGCTTTGGTAGACTTTCGGGGAGTGGACATTTTCTACTAGCTTATGACTTTAAATCTATTTTAGTTAAAGCGGTATTTTTGACCCTTATTATGACATTAGTTTATCCATTAATACTGAGTAAAACGTTTGGTAGCATGAGTTAATTGTGCTGTAATCAGTTGCTTATTGGCGATCGCAAATCAATTACGGGTACAGATGCAGGAGAAGTCACTTTCAGACGTATTAAATAAGCCATTAATTTGGTTTGTAGTTTTAAATGTAAGTAACACTTGCAATTTTCCAACTATGTCTGTTACACTGATAAATGTAAGTAACACTTGCAAAACCATTTTGAGATTACGCCGATAAATTTTGTGAGCCTCTGATAGCATACAGCCCAGTGCGCTTGCCTTTAAATGAGGGTAATCGAAGAGCTAATTAAACAAATTTAGCTTCATAACCTTAAAGAGTATTTTAGGACAAGTTTAGTATGACACAGCAGTTAATTGCCCCCAAAGATAAGCCGACCCTTCAACCTAAACCAGAAAAATTAGATTTATCTTTGGTTAATATTTTCTTCTTTGGTGCGTTCCACATTATAGCGTTGGTTGCAGCACCTTTCTGTTTCTCGTGGTCGGCATTGGGCGTAGCATTTTTCCTACACTGGTTGACTGGTAGTATTGGTATTTGTTTGGCATATCATCGCATTTTGACTCATCGGAGTTTGGAAGTACCCAAGTGGCTGGAGCGAATTCTCGTAACCATCGGAGCCCTAGCTTTACAAGGCGGTCCTATATTTTGGGTAGCGGGACACAATTTGCATCACGCTCATACTGAAGATAATGATAAAGACCCCTACTCTGCAAAAAAAGGTTTTTGGTGGAGTCACATGGGTTGGTTGATGTTCCAACAAGAAAAGTATTTTGACTACGATCACTATAAAAAATACGCGCCCCGTACCAATCGCGATCCTTACTATCGTTGGTTAGAGAACAACTTTATTCCAATCCAAATTGCTCTAGGTCTGCTTCTACTTGCGATCGGTGGTTGGTCTTGGGTAGTTTACGGTATCTTCGTCAGAGCAGTAACTTTGTGGCACTGTACTTGGTTTGTTAATAGTGCAACACACTTCTGGGGTTACAAGAATTTTGAATGTGAAGATGGCTCGCTCAATCTTTGGTGGGTCGGTTTATTGGCTTACGGTGAAGGTTGGCACAACAATCATCATTTTAGACCTCACGTCGCTAAGGCTGGTCAACGTTGGTGGGAAATTGATGTTACCTGGTGGGCAATTCAAGTATTACGCGCCTTAGGTTTAGCCAAAAAAGTTGTGATGTAATCACAAAACGTTGGTAATAGTAACTTAAAAAAGGATCTCTCTTGATTTACAAAGGGAGATCCTTTTTCATGCCCCAGTTAAATTTTACTTTTTTAGCAGGCTAGGAAATTTATCTTTTATCTGTTCTTTGCCATAGGTAGGAGAAAATTCAGCTAATAGTTTGCGGAATTCTTTACCATCAATAGTTTCTTTCTCGATTAAAAGATCGACAATACGATCCACGGCTAAACGGTTCTCGCTAATAATGGTTTTAGCCTTGTCATAGCAGTCTAAAGCGATGTTGCGAATCCGAATATCAATTTGCGATGCAACCTGTTCGGAGTATTCATTTTTGTTTCCCGAATCACCCCCTAGAAATACGGGTTGATCTTGACCTTCTAAAGCTAAAGCTCCTAAATCGGACATACCAAATTTAGTAATCATTTCTCTTGCTCTATCGGTTAAAACCTTAATATCGTGTGCTGCACCATCGGTAATTTCGTCCATACCGAATACAATTTCTTCCGCTGCTCGACCACCAAGCAAGGTAGAAATTCGAGCTAGTATTTGTGATTTGCTTTCTAAACCAATTTCTTCATCGGGAGTGTACCAAGTCAAGCCTCCCGCACGACCTCTCGGGATAATAGTTACTTTTTCTACAGGATAGTGACCAGGAATCATCGTAGCAACGATCGCATGACCCACTTCATGATAAGCAATCAATCTTTTCGCTTTACTATCTACGAGAGGAATACCTTCCATTCCTGCCACAATACGGTCGACCGCATCATTGACTTCTAACATAGTAATGGCTGCTTTGTGTCTTCTGGCAGTCAAAATAGCAGCTTCGTTGAGGAGATTGGCTAAGTCTGCACCAGAGAAACCAGGAGTGCGACGAGAGATCACTTCTAAAGACACTTCGGGGGCAATTTTTTTACCCCGAGCGTGAACTTCTAAAATCCCCAATCTACCCTGTAGATCGGGGTAATCTACCATTACTTGGCGATCGAAACGACCAGGACGCAGTAGAGCTTTATCCAATACATCGGGACGATTGGTCGCAGCAATCACAATAATGCCACTATTCCCCTCAAAACCATCCATTTCAGTCAAAAGCTGGTTGAGGGTTTGCTCTCTCTCGTCATTACCACCGCCAATACCAGCACCCCTTTGACGACCTACCGCATCGATTTCATCAATAAAAATTATACAAGGGGCATTTTCTTTAGCTTTTTTAAATAGGTCGCGGACGCGGGATGCACCCACACCAACAAACATTTCGACAAATTCCGAACCAGAAATACTAAAAAAAGGTACGCCAGCCTCACCTGCGATCGCTTTTGCCAAAAGAGTTTTTCCAGTCCCAGGAGGCCCGACTAGCAGCACTCCACGAGGTATTTTTGCCCCAATAGCGGTAAATTTTTCTGGCTCTTTGAGGAAGGTAACGACTTCTTGGAGTTCTTCCTTGGCTTCTTCAATTCCTGCTACATCATCAAACTGGATTCCTGTTTTTGCTTCCATCTGGAATTTGGCTTTTGAGCGACCAAAGTTGAGAGCTTGACCCGAAGCATTAGCAGAGCGACGTACAATAGCAATCAATCCAGAAATTAAAACAAAAAAGATTAGTAAATTTAGCAATACCCCAACGGTAGTCGAGCGATCTATAGAAGTTTTAATGCTAAAGTCTACTTGTTTGGCTCTAATTTTGGGAATCAAATCCTGATTTTGCTCGAATAAAACTACATCTTTGGGTTCTTCTTCTTGTGATTGTCCTTTTAAAGTGACACTAGCTCGATTGGTTGTTTCGTCAAGTTCTACTTTAGAGACGCGATCATTTTCTAGCTCTTGGAGAAATTGACTGTAACTAAGATCGTTTTTGGATTTTTGTTGGGCTAGTACGGGAGTTGCCAGAAGTAAAGTTTGCAAAATCATCCATCCTGCTGCCAACTTAGCGATCGCGCTATTGCTTTTTTTATTTGACTTATGGCTATTTAATTTATAGACCTGAGCAGTATTTAGTTCCGAATTTTCTCTAGTCTGGCAACTTTTTTTCATAGTTATTTATAGCTATTAAATCTACTAGATAGATATATAAAATTTAAGAATAACTCCAGCCTAACTAAAAAAAAAGAGTTTTTGCCATATTTCATTGAATATATCTAAGTAGTAGAATAAAATTGGCAATATCTTTATCTTCGACTCAGTAAAGCCAAAGGATTGACCACGCTTTTATTTTTTGAGTGAATTTCAAAATGTAAATGAGAACCCGTACTAAAGCCTGTGTTGCCCATCTCCGCAATTTGTTCTCCCTGTCTGATTTTTTGACCCTGATTGACTAAAATCTTATTATTGTGAGCGTAAAGAGTAATACTGCCGTCTAAATGCTGTAACTCGATTAGGTAGCCATAACCTCCAGTGTTCCATCCCGCGCTTACAACTTCTCCTGCTGCTGCAGCAAAAACTGGAGTGCCAACGGGTGCTGCAATATCAATACCTTTGTGCAATCTGCCCCAACGCCAACCATATCCAGAAGTCAAGACTCCTTGGGCTGGCCAAACATAGCCATCAAAGGCTTCGGGTAAGTATTCTTCTGACGAGGGCAAAGGAGGTAGTTGTAAAGCGACAACTTCTTGAGAAATGGAATCTAAATCTTGGTTTTTTTCTAGGTTAGTTGAAGTGGCAACATCAACTTGATTTGGAGATGAATTGAATTTGTTTTTGTGGGATTCGGTTTGATTATTTTCTGTTTCTTGTTCAATCTGATTCTGATATTGAGAGCGCATTTGCTCTATGTCTTTTCTCAATCTAGCAAGGCGATCTTCATCACTAATAGCAGCCGAAGCATTTGTATTGGAGTTGAATTTGGCTATATCCTCGGAATTCAATTTAGCATTAGCTACATAATTAGATTGAGGAGAAAAAGATGCTGCTTTTTCTCCCGCACTTTGAGGCAAATTGATCGCAGTTAAGCTTATTTTTTCCGTCCCAACTGTATTTTGTTTGGTAGCTGGAATAATTAGCTTTTGATTAACAAAAATAATATTAGAGTTTTTTATTTTATTGAGCGCAATTAAATCTTGCCGAGATACTTGATATTTTTTGGCAATGCGATTAATAGTATCTCCAGTTTTAACTATATGAGTCTGGGATTTTGAAGAGAAAGTATTATTAACAGCAGGTTGAATAGTTTTAATTTTGGTGGTAGCTAGAAATTCTCGTTCGGAATTATTTTCTGCTTGACTTAAATATATTGGAGTCAAATGTTTAACCAAACTTCCACCTCTGCCATGAGAGTTTAAAACTATTTGAGACTCTTGTGATTGGGATAAATTAGCAAAATAATTTTTAAAAGGGACAGGAATCAAACTAAGAATACGAGGTAACAACCCTGAGGCATCATGATCGTGCTGGCACTCGTGAAAGCTATGTTTTTCGTGATGTCGATCGAGAGTTGAATGAGAAAAAGTAACCTTATCAGCTGCTGTTTGAGTATTAAAATCTGTAGCCAAAACCTTTTGATGAGGATTTAATAAACACAATGTTGCTGTAGCCAAAGGGATAGAAACTTTCAAAGCACGATCTTGATTATTGGACGATTTGGTGGATTTGGTGTTTGGGCGTTTCTCTTTGAGAGATAAAGCATTGTGATATGGCATAGATCTTAATAATGTATTTTGTGATGAGTAATGTTGTTATTGGTGTTTGTCAGAACTATAGGTTATGGGCAAAATAAAGTTAGTCAAGTGACTATATCGATTGACTAAGGATGATTTCAATCTCTTATGAATAAAATTGTTTGGCAAACATAGTTCTTTTTTAGCCCCGTATTTTTATGGAAGATTAGCTTAAAATTGTATTTCAAACAAGTGCAGAACGAGCAAAAATCAATCTAAATAGCTATATTGAACGAAATTGCTAGATTAAGAATTTATTTGACTCAACATAGAATTATTTTTTTGTTCTAGTGACAGCAATAAATAGAAAATAGTAGAATAATCGAAAGCGTCAAGACATTTAATATCATTTAATATTTTTAATTGACTACCATATCGAGATATTAAAACTAATGCGAAGCTACGCAAACATCCATTAATAAGCTAATTTGGATTTCTGAACCTCCAAAAAAAAGCACATTACAATTTTTTGTGGTGCTGAATTCTCATATAGAAGGAACTTGTTTCCTGGAAATGGAGGCTATTGTCAAGAGTCTATAATAAATGTACGAAACTTAATATGGTTAAAGTTTATCTACCCAGTTTTGCGATCTACACTTTTAGCTTGACCGTTAATCTTCTAGTTCTAGGTATTTATCCGTACGGCGCAATTGCTCAAAACTCCTTACCCCAGACAAGCAACAAGCAAGCAGCCAATAATACTAGAATCAGTAGTAATATAGAACCAGAAATACTATCGGAAATCAATCGAGTTAGAACCAATCCTCAGGGTTACGCGAATTGGTTAGAAGACCAAAGACAATATTATGATGGCATCTGGCTCAAATTACCAGGAGAAAAACCCATCAGAACCAATAAAGGATTGAAAGCTTTAGAAGAAGCGATCGCAATTCTCAAAGAGCAACAGCCTTTGTCTCCCTTGAATAATTCCGAACAAACTGCTGCCAATGCTACGGACAAACTAGAAGACTTTGCTACCGCCAACAATCTCCAAAATATCAGCTACGGTAGAATAACCCCCAAAGGCATTGTAATGAGTTTGGTGATAGATGAGCTATTTCCTGATCGCCGTCGCCGTAATAGCCTATTAAGCCCCGACGCGAAGAATACTGGAGTGGCATGTAAGCCCGATCCTAGATACGCTAAAGTCTGCGCGATCGCTTATTCTGATTCGACTCTTGATGTTACCACTGAAAAACCAGTAACTCCTCCTTCTCCTGAGACAGAAACTACTGTCGAAAAACCACCAACCTCTCCTTCTCCTCCAACAGAAACTATTGCCGAAAAACCACCAACTCCTGAGAATGTAACAACCAAACCAGAATCTACACCAGAAGAGACTGAAACGGTTGCAGAAAACTTGCCTCAACCACCACAACCACAAGCACCACCGACTCCTTCAGAAATTCCTGAAGTGAGTTTGCCAAATCCTGAAACAGAAATCGAAGCAGAAAAACCTCCTATAGAGGATAACGAAGAGATTGAAGTTGCCAGAGTAGAAGACGAAGAACCAATTGCTACTAACTCTGACGGTTCGAGACTGCTCGAAAATGTCGAACGGGGTATCTTAGAAGAAGGCGATCGCATAATTGCCGAAGATGGAAGTTTTTACGACTCCTATCCTCTAGACGTTCGCTCTGGAGAATCATTTACCATTTCCTTAGAAAGCGAAGAATTTGATGCTTTTGTAGCTCTTATTGATGCCAAAGGCAATATTATCGAACAAAACGACGACATAAATGAAGAAGATAGTAATTCTCGCATTCGCGTAACTATTCCTGAAAATGGAGTTTATAACGTTATTGTCAATGCTTATGACGAAGGTGGAAAAGGGGAATATATATTAACCATTAGCCGTTAAAGTTTGTTATTTTGCTTTGAAATAATAGATACATCCTGTATAATGATATATTTGGAGATATTTTGTAACTGTAATACAGAGGAGAACTAATATATGTCTCGTTATAGAGGCCCGCGTTTGCGCGTCGTTCGTCGCTTGGGAGATTTGCCTGGTTTAACTAGAAAGAGCCCTCGCAAAGCCTATCCACCTGGACAACACGGTCAAAGTCGTCGCAAACGATCTGAATATGCTATTCGTCTAGAAGAAAAGCAAAAACTTCGTTTCAATTATGGAGTTACCGAAAAACAACTAGTGCGTTATGTCCGCAAAGCCCGTCGAGTAGCTGGTTCTACAGGACAAACTTTGCTAGAACTTCTAGAAATGCGTTTAGACAATACCATTTTCCGCATGGGTATGGCAGGAACTATTCCTGGGGCGCGTCAACTAGTAAACCACGGACACATTATCGTCAATGATCGCGTAGTAAATATTGCTAGCTACCAGTGTCGTCCTGGGGACGTTGTTAAAGTTAGAGATCGAGATCGCTCTCGCAAGTTAGTCGAAACCAACATGGAATACCCAGGTTTGGCTAATTTACCCAGTCATTTAGAATTTGATAAGAATACCTTTTCAGGTAAGGTTAACGGCGTAATCGATCGCGAATGGGTTGCCCTACAAGTAAACGAACTATTAGTCGTTGAGTACTATTCTCGTATGGCTTAATAACGTTGAATGTATATGGAATGTTAATCAAACTTTTTGCTTATAGCTGTAGGCTGCAAGCTATAAGATAATATTGATCTGGCTCGGAAGTATAATTAAACATTTTCATCCTTCTTCCTCCTTCCTTACAGGATCATCCTCCAATTTGGGACATGGTACGAGTGTAAGTTCCATCAGTACCAGAGTCCCGCTCTTTGAAATTGATTTCAGGCTTCAATAATAATAATTCGCTAATTTTAGTCTTTAACTCGGCTAGATCTACACCACTACGGACAGCAGTTTTGAGATCTATTTGACCAGTTTCGTTGAGCAAACAAGGGCGCAACCAACCATCGGCGGATAGTCGAACTCGGTTACAGCGATCGCAAAAACATTCGGACATTTGAGAAATAAAGCCCACTGTTCCTTTGGCATTAGGAATTTTAAATACATCCGCAGGGCCATTTCCCGTAATATTAGACTCGTCTAGTCCCCATTTGTGGCGCAACTGATTTCTGATCGCTTCAGAATCAATCCAAGCTTTGTCACCAAACAACTCAGGATTACCAATTGGCATAAACTCAATAAAACGAATATGCCAATTGCGATCGATACTCAAAGCTGCTAAATCCAAAATTTCTGTATCGTTAATTCCTGGAATTACTACTACATTGAGCTTGAGAGGATCGAATCCTACTTGATGGGCGGTTAAAATTCCTTGCCAAGTTTGTTGCCAACGACTTTTTCCTCTATTGCCCGTAATCTTATCAAAAGTTGCAGGAATTAAAGAATCCAAACTAATATTAATTCGCTTCAAACCAGCATCGTAAAGTGGCTGTGCTAGTTTCTCCAGCAAAAAAGCATTGGTAGTTAGGGCAATATCTTCTGTTTCGGGTAATTGCGAAATTGCTCTCACCAAATCTACCACCCCAGGGCGCAATAAAGGCTCTCCTCCCGTGAGGCGAAACTTGGTAAAACCCAGAGGAATAAAGACATCCCGCACCAAAGAGATAATTTCTCGATCGCTTAATAATTCTTGGTTGAGGAGGTAATTTAGTTCTGTCCCTTCTGGCATACAGTACTGACAACGAAAATTACATTTATCAATCAAACTTATCCGCAAATAATCTATCTCTGGCATAAACATAAAAAAGCTAATAGCTAATAGCTGATAGCTAAAAACTAAATAAATTTGAACGCAGCAAATTCACATCGAACGTATATTAAGAATAAGATAGATTTTTAATAAAGAGCAATAATAGAATTTTTTATAATGAATTTTCAAGAAGAATTTACTCTGCTGTTACGTGCCTGTTATCCCTTAATTTATATTCCCACCAACGAAGAAGAAAGGGCCGAAAAAGCGATCGCTCTAGCTACAGATAAATTGGGCAAACGCAACGTTTATACTTGGGATTTTGTCAATGGCTATCAAGATAATCCCAACAATACGGGGTTTGGCAAGCGCAATCCATTACAAGCTCTAGAATTTATAACTAAAATCCCAGAAAAAGCTGGCGGTGTGTTTATCCTACGAGATTTTCAGCGTTTTTTAGATGATATTGCTGTTTCTCGCGAACTACGCAACTTAGCGCGAGTGCTAAAATCTCAACCGAAGAACATTATCATTATTGCGCCTCAAGTCCAGATCCCTGAAGAATTAACCGAAGTTATTACAGTAGTTGATTTTGCCTTACCTTCTACTCCAGAAATAAAAACCGAAATCGAACGCTTGATTTCCGCAACAGGACAAAATTTATCCGCACAACTATTAGACGAATTAGTCCGCGCAGCCAAAGGATTATCTCTCGAACGAATTAGAAGAGTATTAACTAGAGCGATCGCTTATAACGGTAAACTAGAACCCGATGATGTGGAATTAATTCTAGAAGAAAAACGCCAATCAATTCGCCAGACGCAAATATTAGACTATTATCCCGCTACCGAACAAATATCAGATATCGGCGGACTAGATAACCTTAAAAGCTGGTTGTTACGGCGAGGGGGAGCATTTAGCGAACAAGCAAGGGCTTATGGCTTACCCAACCCCAGAGGGCTATTATTAGTCGGGATACAGGGTACGGGAAAGTCTCTTACAGCAAAAGCGATCGCTCATCACTGGCATTTACCTTTATTGCGTTTAGATGTAGGACGTTTGTTCGCTGGCTTGGTAGGAGAATCAGAATCTCGCACCCGTCAAACTATCGAACTAGCTGAAGCTCTTTCTCCTTGTATCTTATGGATCGATGAAATTGATAAAGGATTTGCAGGAGTAGATGGCAAGGGAGATTCGGGTACTACTAGTCGTGTATTTGGCACATTTATCACTTGGCTAGCAGAAAAGAAAACGCCTGTATTTGTTGTGGCTACGGCTAACAATATTCGTTCCTTACCTCCAGAAATGTTGCGCAAAGGTAGATTTGACGAAATATTTTTCGTTGGTTTGCCCAATCAAAATGAAAGACAGGCAATTTTCAAGGTACACTTAGCCAAATTACGCCCTCATAATCTAGGCAATTACGACGTTAAGCGGTTAGCATATGAGACACCAGAATTTTCTGGGGCAGAAATCGAACAGACTATCATTGAGGCAATGCACATTGGCTTTAGTCAAAATCGTGACTTTACCACAGATGATATTCTAGAAGCTGCCAGTCAGATAGTTCCCCTGGCAAAAACTGCTCAAGAGCAAATTGAATTTTTGCAGCAATGGGTAGCAGCAGGGAAAGCTCGTCTGGCATCGAAAAACAATGACCTAAGCGATCGCATTCAGAGTCAACTTAACTAAAAGATGACCAAATCTATCATTCTTCAACGTCTATCAGCCACCGTACAATTTATACTGGGCTTTTTAATTGGTATCAGTTTAATTGTCGGAGTTACAGGTAGTATGGTATTTGTCTACTACAAGAAAATGTCAACCCTGCCCAAAAAACCAGATTTTCCTATTGCGTCAACAGAATCTATACCCAATAATACTGAATCTGCAACCACCATTGAACCGTTAGAATCTAACACCACGGAAGATGTAGAGGAAGCAGAAATTATTACTGAAGAAGCCGAAGTAGAACCCGAAGTAGAACCAGAACTGCCCGATAGTGCTTATTATGCAACAGTTACTTGGCCTCAAGGTTTGAGTTTGCGAGCCGAACCAGATCTAAATTCTGGCAGAGTTGGCGGTATCGAATTTGAAAGCAAAATCATCATTTTAGAAGACTCTGTCGATGGCAAATGGCAACGAGTCAGACTTCCTTGGAGTCAGCAAGAAGGTTGGGTTAAAGGAGGCAATACTGAAAGAAATTCCTATTAGTTTGATTAAACTCGATTGTTTATGCTTTGGACTTTGGACAAACAGCAAAATGATTCGCGAACACTCATCGCGAATTCTTTTTAGGGTAGTACTAAAATTGTAGTTTCAATACAAAATAAGATAAATTGCTAAGTACAGGACAAAAATTCTAGAGATTGAAGAAAATCAGTTTGAAATTCATCTAAATTTAAGAAAATAGAGCGCAAATGATCGAAGCCATAACGAAAAATGCTTTTAGCCTTTCGTCCATGTTTCTTAATTACGATAGGTTTGTGGTCGGATAACCATTGACCTGTTCGATATGCCCAGCATAAAGCGATCGTTAAGAGAGCAAATAAGCGACTTAAACGCTCTGAATCAATTAGATGAGTGTCTTCTAAATTAAAACCCCGACTTTTAAAAATACCAAACAGAGTTTCGATACCCCAACGTTGGGCGTAGTCATCGATCGCATTATGACAATAATTGGGATTAATAAGTACCTAAGCAAAATTAATTACATAGCGATCGCCAAAATGCCGCAAAAT
>NZ_JADWDC010000031.1 GCF_020640915.1 Waterburya agarophytonicola KI4
ATGACTGTTCTACAATCCTTTTGTCAATAGGGTTTGAGATGCTCTTACCCTGGTATAGACACCCCCAGAACTCGTGATGATATACGTTTACCCGATTATTTCAATCCGCCACCTGATACATCCATAAGACCGATTGATGAAGTGCGAGTAGAAGTAGAGCCAGTTTATCGTCTGTTAAATACCGATCTCAATCTTCAGTTTTATACCACTTCAGAATTGGAGAAAGACACAGTTCGAGATTTGCCTCAATACGAACTAGAAGGAGTCTCATTTATCGCTCCCGCCGAACCTCCAGATAATACTGTGGAAGACGAATTAACGGGCATCACCGCAGCTAGCAATATTGACCCAGTTTATCGTTTATACAACTCGAATACAGGAGTTCATCTTTACACAATTTCTGAAGTTGAAAAAGATTCGGTTGTGGAAAATTTGCCTAATTACACTCTTGAAGGTATCGAATACTATGGCTATACAACTCAAATAGAGGGAACAGTACCTTTATATCGTTTTTATAATCAAAGTCTTGACGCTCATTTTTATACTCCTTCGGTTGCGGAGAGAGATGAATATATCGATTCTCCTGATTTTAGATTAGAAGGAAATGATGGAGGCATTGCTTTTTATGTTCTACCCGCATCTGAAATTTAAAAAATGTCTTGGAGTAATTCGCCTTTCATGAGTATTGTTTTAGCAAATTTTTGCTAAAATTTGCTGCCAAGTTATGTTGAGATAGACAGTATGATAATTGCTACTCAATATAATGAATACTCCCGGTCATTACATTCTCAATCTAGCTCTATTAGGAAAGACGATCGCGCCAAAAAATAATATTGCGATCGCTTTGGGTGCGATTTTACCCGACATCCCTATATTTATTTTTTATTTTGTAGCCAAGTTTATTTATAAAATGCCCGAAGGTAAAATATGGTCGGAAGGTTATTACGAACCTTTTTGGCAAAATACGATCGCTTTATTTCACTCTATTCCCTTGGCGATAATTGGCGCAATAATTTTTTACTATCTAGATTGGAAACCCGCGATGTTTTTGTGTATCAGCATGGTGTGTCATTCTTTATTAGACTTACCCGTACATAATGATGACGCCCATCGCCACTTCTATCCCTTTAGCAACTATCGTTTTATTAGCCCTTTTTCCTATTGGGATACTAGGCACTATGGTAAATATGTCGCATTTGTTGAAATGGCTTTAGTATTAGGAGTCAACCCAATTGCGATTGGTTTGCTCAATTCACCTTGGACAAAAGGAATTGTCATCGCGATCGATTTATTTTATATTCTCGGTTACTCTCGTTTCTATCTCTAAAAAGAGGGGATAAATGTTAAATGTTTAATGTTCAATGAAGGGTATAGTAATTCAGGTGGCTAAATTCTCAAATGTAATATGCAGTCTTATTCCCTACTCGCACCAGCAAAAATAAATCTTCTCTTAGAAATAATTGGCGATCGCCCTGATGGATTTCATGAGCTAGTAATGGTTCTTCAAAGTGTGGAATTAGCGGATAGAATTGATATTCAAGCTAGCGATACTCAAGAGATTTATCTGAAGTGCGATCATCCTGAAGTACCAGAAGATGAAACTAATTTAGCCTATCGCGCTGCTAAATTAATGTTCGATACTTTTCCCGAAGTCCACGCCAATTATGGCGGGGTTACGATTAAAATTAAGAAAAATATTCCTGTAGCTGCAGGTTTGGCTGGGGGATCGGGCAATGCTGCTGCGGTATTAGTGGGAATCAATTTGATCTGGAAATTGGGTTTAACTCAACCAGAATTACAAGACTTGGCAGCAAAACTGGGTTCGGATATTCCTTTCTGTGTTTCTGGAGGAACGGCGATCGCGACAGGAAGGGGTGAAAAACTAGCCAGTCTGAAAAATTTAACTGATATGTGGGTGGTTTTGGCGAAATACGACAATATTAGCGTCTCTACTCCTTGGGCATATCAAACTTATCGCCAGGAATATAACGATTCTTATATTTCCGATGCGGAAGGAGTCAAATCTCGCACTGCTAAAGTACATTCTAGCCCTTTATTAAAAGCGATCGCCCATAAAGATAGTGCAGAAATTGGTAAACAAATCTATAACGATTTAGAAAAAGTCGTTTTACCTCAATATCCTCAGGTAGCAGCATTAAAAGCAGCTTTCGCAGCCCAAGACATATTAGGTACAATGATGTCAGGCTCGGGACCAACAGTATTTGCTCTGTGCGAATCAGAGTCAAAAGCGATCGCCTCAGAGCAACAAGTTAGAAGTCAGATTAGGGATCCTCACCTCAAGTTCTGGATAACCAAGTTAAGCAGCAAAGGCATTCAAGTATTATCTTCCAACTAATATTAATGACCAACGTTCCATAGCTCATGACAGATTCATTAAAAAAACTTCTCCAGGCGATCGCTGATGGCGAAATAAGCCCCGAAATAGCCTTAGACAAACTAAAAGATCTACCCTTTGAAACCCTGGAAGAATTCGCCAAAATAGACCGTCATCGGCAGTTGAGAACGGGCTTTCCCGAAGTGATTTGGGGTGCGGATAAAACCCCCGAACAAATTACTAAGATTATCAATCTGATGAGACAGGACGATGGAGTAGTCATGGCTACTCGTATTGAAGCTGAGGTATATCAGCAACTAAAGCAAACAATTCCCGATCTGATGTATTATCCTACTGCTCGTATCTGCGCCTTGTCTGCCCCCAAAACCCCTAGTCAAATAGGGAAAATTTCTATTCTGACTGCTGGCACTGCCGATATTCCCGTGGCAGAGGAAGCAGCTGTCACGGGGGAACTTTGTGGTTTTGCCGTAACTCGTCTCTGGGATGTGGGGGTAGCAGGAATTCATCGTCTATTGAGCAATCGCGATGTTGTTTACAATGCAGATGTCTTGATTGTTGTTGCAGGAATGGAAGGAGCATTACCCAGCGTCGTTGCAGGGATGGCAGACTGTCCCGTTATTGCTGTACCTACCAGTGTGGGATACGGTGCAAGCTTTAGCGGTGTCGCACCACTTTTGACTATGCTCAACTCCTGTGCTGCTGGTATTGGCGTAGTAAATATAGATAATGGCTTTGGTGCAGCTATCCTTGCAGGACAAATTTTACGTACTGCAAAAAAGATTTCCAGATAAAAATAGAGAGAGGACGTACATATAGATGTAGGTCCTCTCTCTGTTAGTCGTCCTAAAGTTGAAATTATACTGCGGGTACGAGTAATCCCAATTCTTGGTATAAATTGCTTAATTCAGACAGATATTCTCCATCTAATTGACTAGCAACACCATCCCAACTAAATTTATTTTCTACTCTTGTTCTGGCATTATCACCCAACTCTTCGCGCCATTGGGAATCAGATAAAATCGAATCAATTGCTAAAGCAAAATCTGTTTCTGATTGAGGAGCTACCAACAATCCAGTTTCTCCATCTGCTACAGAGAATTTTAACCCCCCTACTTTGGAGGCTACTACAGGAGTTCGAGAAGCCATAGCTTCAATAGCTACCAAACCGAAGGGTTCATAGTAACTGGGAACGACGCATACATCAGCAGCAGCGTAATAGTATGCCAAATCTTCATGACGAACTTTGCCCGCAAATACAGTAATATCTTCAATGCCTAATTCTTTGACAATACTAGTAATACGTTCTTTTTCTAGACCATCTTTCTCACCAGGGGTATAACCCCCGATAATCATCAACTTGAGCTTTTCGTGGCGTTTTACCTCTTTTTGAGCGACTGCTCTGACTAAAGTTTCGATTCCTTTACGTTTGTCAAAACGTCCTGCATACATCACCAGTTTCTCTTCTGGTTTGATGCCTATTTTGGCTCTACCTGCTATACGGTCAACACTACCGAAACAATCAATGTTTGTACCGCAAGGAATAACTATAATATTTCCTTTTTTTGATACCAGCGATCGCATATGCTCTTTTTCTTGAGGAGATGTAGCAATAATAGTATCTGCCGTTTCTAAACATTGTCGTTCGATCCGCAAACGAGTCCTCGCAATTAAAGGAATTGCGTCTATGGAACTATATTTGACTGCCCCTAAGGAGTGATATGTATGCAAATGTCTGATAGCTTGACGTTTTTTCAATTCCATGCCCACCCAGGCTGAAAGCCAGTAATTTGTATGGATTAGGGGGTAAATGGTTTTTTGCTCGTGCTGAAAATCTAAAAATGCTTGAAGGAATTCTGGTAAGTAATGAAATATTTTCTGTCTGGGAACAAATTTTTGAGGACCGGCTGTCAAACGAATTGTTCTACAGTTTTGACCGTGCTGAACGATTTCCGCTTGCTCACCACTGCTGCGACGAGTAAACATATCTACCTGCCAACCTTGGCGAGCTAAGGCTTCTCCTACCTCTTTAACGTAGACATTCTGACCGCCCGCTTCTTCTTGTCCAATGTCTATCGCAGGATCTCCATGAACGGAGATGAGAGCTACTTTTCCTCTACTTTTGAATAACATGACTGGTGCAGTAATTCTTATTAATTAATCTATATGGTTTACCGAGATAAAGCCATTATATAAACGCACCTTTTAAAGTGCATCTTACCTCCGTTATAAGTCTAAGGTCAGAGTTTATTTGAGTAACTTAAGATTTGCTTAATGTTTATGAAATAATTATAAATATAATGCAGTTCCTATTTTTTGGTTTTCAATAAATATTTTATAACTATTGATTCAATAGTAAAAAAAATTGTCATCAATTCTTTTTTAGTGCATAAGAGACTATTTTCAGTCGTATATAAATATAAAAAATATTTTTTTGTATGCTATATTGTCGTAATTACTATTGTGTTTTTCCTGTAGATCCGAAGCCATTAGAGCCTCTGGAAGTATCATTTAATTGCTCTACTACTGTTATATTGGCTTTAAAAATTGGAGCGACAACCATTTGAGCAACTTTCATTCCTGAAAACACTTTGAAAGCTTTTTTTCCATGATTGATCAAAAGAACCCCAAGTTCTCCTCGGTATCCAGCGTCAATTGTTCCAGGAGAATTTAATACCGTAATTGAATGTTTTAATGCCAAACCACTACGAGGGCGTATTTGTGCTTCTGTATGGGGAGGTAGAGCGATCGCAATTCCTGTTTTAATCAATTTTGTTTCTCCTGGGAGAATTTCTGTTTCGTCAATAGAAAAAAGATCTAGCCCCGCATCTCCTGGATGAGCATAGTAGGGAACAATTGCAGCTTGGTTGAGTTTGATAATTTCAATATTCATAGTAATAAATGGGATGGGATCGATAAAATATTGGGAATAGCGATTAATTTCGCGAGTCCAAATTATCAAAAGGCTTGGGATATAATTCCGCTTCAGAAATCACCCCAGACTCAGAATATATAGTCAAAGTAGTGGGGGTTTCAGGGTAAGTGCGGGGGTTGGTAATGGGAGAAGACAAAACGTAGGAATAATCTTTATTTTGCCAAACAGTCTGACAAACTCCGTTGCGACAGGTAATTTTTCCTCCAGTGAGATAGATGCACTGGCACTGTCGATCGCATCCATAATAACTCAGGTTGCCCGTACCATTTCTACCAGTCCAAGATTGTTGATTACCTACGGACACAGTCAAGTCTTTGTTACTCAAAACTCCTGCATTGACGGGAGATATCCCCCATAGACAGAAAAATGCCAGACAAAGGCAGTATATCCAGTTTTTTTTAATTAGGTTCATCTAAAAATTTTGCTCTAAATTTCTACTATTGCGCGATCGATAATTTGTTATTCTGGCAAATTGCTAAAAGCTTTTCTCACAAACTGCTGGGCTTTTGATTCCAGTAGTTGCCAATCTATTTCGCCGAAATCGTCTATCAACCGAGTATCTATCTCCACGGGATATGCCGTCTCGTCTTCGTAGCTAAAGATATGTTGAATTGGCTCGTATTGTTGGAAACAAACTTTATAACACAATTCCCAAATATCAATTTCCACCTGGTAATTGGGACGACTCAAACAAAGATGATAGCCAGGAATGGGTGTAGTAACTTCCTTGTATGTTCCTTTCCAATTCGATGATTCTAATTCTTTGCGAATATTATCTACTACTCGTAGTAATGCGGGCTGCATTAATGCTTGGGCTTGTTCCCAAGCTAAAGGAGTTTTAAAAGTTGGTTTCATGATAATCCTCTACGCTAGATTTTATCAAAATACCACTCCCTGGCTCGATCGCTGGAACAACCAAGGATCTATCTTGTTCCTTTTGACTTTAACTGGTACTCTGATGAGTGCTTTCGCAATTTAATTACTGCTGTTAACTAATTAATGTTAACTAATATGTCAACGAATACCTGGACGAGACGACACATTCTGTCGCTGATGGACTTTTCAGCGACAGAATATAATACGGTTTTGCAGACTGCTGCGGGATTTCAAAAAGTACTTTCAGGAAGAACTAAGAAAGTCCCTGCACTCCAGGGGAGGGTTGTGGCAAATATGTTTTTTGAACCTTCTACACGGACTCGTAGTAGCTTTGAACTAGCAGCAAAACGACTTTCCGCAGATATTTTGAATTTTTCTCCTGGGAATTCATCCTTAACCAAAGGAGAAACTATTTTAGATACGGCAAAGACTTATTTGGCAATGGGTGCAGACATTATGGTGATTCGCCATAAGGAAGCAGGAGTCCCCCAGGCGATCGCAAATGAAATGGATCGTTTGAACTCTGGAGTCAGAATTCTCAATGCAGGAGACGGTTTGCACCAACATCCCTCCCAAGCTTTATTGGATTTATTTACTCTGACTTCTTTACTAGATCGAGATAATCCTCGAATGGAATTACTCCAGGGAAAGAAAATCGCGATCGTGGGGGATATTCTTCATTCTAGGGTAGCTCGTTCTAATATCTATAGTTTAACTACCGCAGGGGCAGAAGTTCATTTAGCAGCACCACCAACTTTGCTACCTAAAGAATTTTTAAAACTGATAGATAAAGAAAATCAAGATAAATTGTTTGTTCATTGGGAATTAGATCCTGCTTTAGAAGGTGCAGATTTTGTGATGGCGTTGCGTTTGCAAAAAGAACGCATGACGGCTAATTTTATTCCTAGTTTGCGGGAATATCATAACCTATTTGGCATTACTCGCGATCGCCTTAAAATTTGTCAATCTGATGTCAAGATAATGCACCCAGGACCTACAAATAGAGGGGTAGAGATTACTTCTGATTTAATGGACGATCCAGATTTAAGTTTAATTTCTCAGCAGGTTACTAGCGGAGTCTCAACCCGCATGGCTTTGTTGTATTTAATTGGAATTAGCGATAGTTAATTGTTGATTGCCCAAATTAAACCTTCGGTATTACCAAGATGATATTTAGGCTACATGATTTTTAATAAATAGTTATTATAATCGCTAAAAAAGCGATCGCCTTTTCAATTATCTTCAATCAAAAAAGCGATCGCACTTTACTAAGATTTAGTTATTAATCCAACCAACTACTAACGTCGATCGCTAGAGTTTGACCTAGTTTTAGTAAGGGTTTAATTTGTCTAATATTCCAAGGACAACTATTACGTTCTGAACTGTTATGGGAAATAATACAGTCGGGTACAATACGCTGATGGAGACAGTTGAAATATATTTCCTGGGGGCGATCTAAAGCCAAACCAAGATTTAGTTTTTCTCCCAAAGCGATCGCGGTTTCTAAAGTCGCCACATCTTCTTCTAAGGTACTGGGATCGCCATCATAAAGCAGTTGCCATAACAAACGGACAATTGTCTGTTCTAAAATTGCTTTTGCTTCGGGTATATTTAACCGAGAGTGGAGGTGTTGCGCTTCGGTGGCTACTGCGTTTAATTCTGCCAAACAACTATCTATTTCCAGAGGTTCTTCGATCGCCTTGGCTAAATTTTTGACCGTATCCGAACAACGATAAGACAGGGCTATTTCCGCAGCTACTTTTAATTCTTGAGGGACTGGTAATTCTTCTCGTTGAAAAGCTGCTAACATACTATAGTTTTCGCGGTATACCTGAGTATAAAGCTGGTCGAGATGTTTTTTGGTTTTAGCAGCGAGCAATCGAATAATACGGTGTCTTTCTTCGGCAAACAGATCTTGTAGATTAAAAGATTGACTGCCTACCATTCGACTGTTCATCGTTAAAATTACCCCAGCAATACTAGCCTGTTTGATATTGCCAAATAACTGCTGTTTTAATTCAGCATAAGCCAAACGACCAGAAAAATTATCGATACAGCAGTGGAAATCCCAACCGCCTAAATGCAATACAGCAAAGACAATATGCTGACTTTCCCAGGTAATCTCAGAGGTTAATTTTATCTGTCCCACAGCCAGAGTCAGCGTACCCATCTGCTGTTTTTGATAATCTAACTGTTCGACTTGATAACAATAGACTTGCTCTTCGGGGAGATAGTTGGTGAATAAAGAACTTATGGCATAATGAGCCGCTACTTGCTGAAAACCGATTTGAGAAGGGGCGACTAACTGCTGATATACTTCCTTACCATCCCCAAAAACTGCCACATTACTGGGAGCTTGGGCTAAACGGTCGATAAATTCTTGTTTGAGATGGATTCCTGCTATTTCTCCCGCCAATTCTAAGGCACGGGTAGCATAGCGCAAAATTTGCACCCCTTCAGGACGGGATATTTCTTCAAAAAACCAGCCACAACTGGTATACATCAACAAAGTGTGACGCTGCATTTCCAACAGACGCAGGGCATCAATTTTTTCTTCTGAGGATAGCTCTTGCAGTTGATGGCGTTGTAGAAATTTCGTTATATTTTTAGTAGAGCGATCGCGCAATACTTGAATGTATTCGTTTCTTGCCAACCAGGGATCGCGGAAAAACTTGCTTCCTGTCTCTTGATAGACATCGATTAATTTATCTCGCAGCCAGTCTAAAGAATCTCGCAAAGGTCTGCGCCATTTCTGGTGCCAACCGCCACCACTGGCGCAACCACAATCATCCTGCCAGCGATCGACGCCGTGGGCGCAACTCCATGCGGTTACGGGCTTTAGCACAACTTCCCAAGTAGGAGGACAGATACTCAAGTAGTGAGCGTAGTTGGTAACTGTCCAGCCATTATCGGCAAATTGCTGGCTCAAAGCATAGGCAATACATTTTTCTGTCCCACCTTTATGATGTCCGAAAGTTTCGCCATCGGTAGCCACGTGGATTAACTGAGATTGGCGATTGTCCCCTCTAACGGCTTGTCCCAATCTAGCAGAGAAATTGTCCACTGATTCTAAGACATCATTAAATCCTAGATCCCGAGAAATGGGACCATCATAAAAGAAGATATCGATATAGCGATCTTCCTCTATAAAACAGCGATAGGGACGGGTGGGATCGATCTGCGATCCGCCTACTCGATCCCATTTTCCTGCTTCTTTTTCTGCCGTAGCCATCTGACGACATTTTTCTGCTTGGGAAGGGGCGAGAATGATAAATTTAATTTCTTCATCGATCAAGGCTTCTAGGGTAGAATAGTCAACTGCGGTTTCTGCCAACCACATCCCTTCGGGATCTCGTCCAAAACGGTTGCGAAAATCTGCTTTTCCCCAACGGATTTGGGTGATTTTATCCCGTTGATTGGCTAGGGGCAGAATAATATGATTGTATACTTGGGCGATCGCATTGCCGTGTCCGTTTAATCTCGCGCTACTTTTGCGATCGGCTTCTAAGATACGCTGATACACTTCGGGATCGTGCTTTTCCAGCCATGACATTAAAGTCGCACCGATATTAAAACTTAAATATTCAAAGTTATTAACGATCCCGATTAATTCTTGGTTGTGATTGAGAATCCGAGCAAAGGCATTGGGACGATAACATTCATAATGAATGCGTTCATTCCAATCATGATATGGTTGCGCGCTGGGTTGCCTTTCAATCGTGTCTAAGTAGGGATTTTCTCTAGGGGGTTGATAAAAATGACCGTGGACTGTAATGTAAACTCCTTGGGCAGTTTTGAGGGGATCGCTGTGGGTTTGCGTCGTACTTTGGACTGCTTGATTAGCAACTTGCGGTGCAGTAGATACCATAGAAGAATATGCTTTAAAGATTTAGTTTGGTTTAATAATTGAAAATCAAATAAATATAGGTGAGATTCCTGAAAAGTAAAAAGGAAAGCCAGGATATTACTTGAGTGCGGTTCAACTCGATCTGCGGAGTAGTTTGTGTCTTTTATTTAAACTTAGTTTGTTTCAAAATTGTTGCTTTGTAAGATAAGTCAACAAACTTTTAGAAAAATTAAATATTAGCTATTTACGATCTTTGGGCGATCGCAGGGTAATAATTAGTATTTAGTACTGGTATTTTTTTGATAGCTAAAAATTAACTAATAAATTGTAATCTTTAGCCATTATGGAAACTACCGATAAAAAAAATATTCAGCTTAAAAAAACTAGATGGGGATTGGAATCTATCCTCAAAGCGATCGCTTTTTTGGTTACTCTGGGGATCTTGCTCAAAGGTTGGATCGATGTTGATGAGACTTATGATACTTGGGGCTATCACCTGCCCTTTGCAGCCAGAATTTGGGGGATTGTGCCAGGAGAGCAATTTATCCATATGGAGGAAAGATTTGACGGTTTTCCTCTCTTGGGCGAGTTTTTTCAGGGTTTTCTTTGGTTGATTACTCAAAGAGTCCAGAGTGCTAATCTGGTTGGATTTTTTAGCCTAGTATTGTATGGCTATTTTCTCAAAGCTTATTTTAAAGTACCTTATTATCTTACGGCGATCGCGCTGCTAGGCGTCCCTTTAATTCAAGCCCACGCGGTTAACTGTTATGTGGACTTGTTGGGTAATATTTTTCTTGCCATGTCAATTATGATGGCTTACGTTCTATTTAAAGAGCAAAAGTTACCAACGACAACAGATTTATTAGTAATATTCTTTTCTAGTTTTGGTGCATCTAATAGCAAGCCCCAATTAGAGCCTTTAGTATTTTTGGTATTGGGTTTTATTGTCTTGAGAATTGTTTGGTTGCACTGGCATTTTAAACAATCAAAAATATCTACCTGGTTATTAAAAGCTATACCGATTGGGATGCTTGCTTCTCTATTAATCTTTGCTACGCCAATTAAAAATATTGTTACTCACGGCAATCCTTTTTATCCTGTCAGAATCGAAATTGCAGGAAAAGTTCTCAACCACGCCTTGCCTCTGTACAGCGAAGCCCCTGGTTATTTAGCTAATGCACCGAAAGCTCAAAGGTGGCTTTATTCTATACTTGATGTTAATTCCGCCTATTGGAATCATGACTTATATAGTGCTGATATTGATCGCAACCGTATGGGGGGCTTTTTTGGTGCTTATGTAATATTTCAGGTTGTCTTATTAATTTATGCTATCGTTACTAACTCTAACCGCGATACCTATCGGGCAGGAATATTAGTTTTAATTATGTCCTTGTTTGCAGCCAACTTTCCCCAGTCTCATGAATTGCGCTATTTTATGTACTGGATGATTGTTTTAATTTCTCTGAATTTATATCTGGTCGCAAATTATCAAAGCAGATTAATAAATCCCCGTTACTTAGGATTAATATCTTTAATTGCCCTAATTATTGTTGGGATCAAAACTGATTATATTTATCTTCAGCCCAGCTTTAACACTCTAGATAAATTTAAAGACAAAAAAATAGATCGCCTTGCCATGGCACAAATAAAACCATTAGAAAATATCTGTTTGCCCAATCGATATCCTTATACTTTTGGTTACACCGCATGGTTTCATCCAGAGCAAGACTATACTTATCGCATTCGTTCGGCTTTTCGAGGAGTTTGTGCTAAGTCTGACAAAGTAATCGGTATCGTACCCTATGTGGAAAAAGAAGATAATCGATCGTCCAATAACAAGTAATTGCTCCAGGTTGAAGCAATTAAACCCTCTTGTAAATAGATCGAATTTATCTATACTACATTACCTATATTGCATTACTAGCGATCGCCATCAAAACGATTACACTAATACTAGTAAGAGCGAGAAGTATAGCTAATGGAATTGATTGTCCTAAATTAGAAGAAACTTTCATGACTTTTCATTTCCTAAATTAATTGATAACTTACAGTTAAAACCAAAAAATTTACTAGCTAATTTATAAGAAGTAATTGGGGATCGATTAATTAGATACCAAAAACAGCTTCCAATTGGTTTTGCCCTGTACAACAATACTATCTAAATAGTTGAAAAATAATTAAAAAAAGAAACTTTAGTTTACATAGCTTTATGTGACTTAATATATCTTTGGTGTATTCTACTGGTTTTAATCAGTAAAAATTAAGAGCGAACGATGTTTTATCTTAAAGTTATTTCGAGATAATGAAAATATATAATTGAAATTGTTTCTTTTGGCTCAATCCTGATTTTCTATGACTGACATTCCTAAGCTTATAGCTCAAGAATTCTCTTTGTCCCTGCATAATGTAAGTAATGCCTTGGATCTTTGGTTAGAGGGGGCGACAGTACCTTTTCTGGCTCGATATAGAAAAGAGCAAACAGGCTCTCTAGATGAAGTGCAGTTACGGGATATATTTGAACGATATACCTATCTAGATGAACTAGGAAAGCGTAAGGAGAAGATATTAAGTGAAATTGAGGCACAGGGTAAGTTAACTGACGAACTAAAGCAGAAGATAGTCAATTGTTTTAATAAAACAGAATTAGAAGACTTATATCTACCCTATAAACCCAAACGACGCACGAGAGCAATGATTGCCAAGGAAAAGGGATTAGAGTCTTTAGCTGTCTGGATCGAGGTTCATAATAAACCCCAGGTAGGAAATGTTGATTTGATTGCAGAAGCAAAGCGATATATTGATGGAGAAAAAGGAGCAGAGACAGCAGAACAGGCTTTAGCAGGAGCAGCAGACATTCTAGCAGAGCAGATAGCCGATGATGCTGAAATTAGAGCTTATTTACGGAAATATCTCTTCAAAAAAGGTTTCTTCGTCTCTAAAGTTAAGCAAGAGCATCCAGAAGGGAGTACCAAGTATGAAATGTATCGCGATTATAGTTATGGGGTGAGTAAAATTCCTCCTCATAATGTATTGGCTTTGTATCGGGGGGAAAGCGAAGGTATTTTAACTGTCGATATTGCTTTTGAAGAGTCGGAAGTGATGACTTACCTGGAGCAAAAGGTTATTAATACCAAAGCGAGGGAATTAAAAGAATTTTATCAGGGAATGCTCAAAGATGCTTTCAATCGTTTGCTCAAGCCTTCTCTAATCAGGGATATTAGAAGCGATCGCAAAGACTATGCCGATCTTGAATCTATTCAAACCTTTGAAGCCAATTTACGCAACCTTTTATTAGCTTCTCCTGCGGGAATGAAACCCACTCTGGCGATCGATCCTGGCTTTCGTACTGGGTGCAAAGTAGCAGTACTATCGGATACGGGAAAATATCTCAAATATCAGGCGATCTTTCCTCATACGGGGGAAAGTAAAAGAAAGCAAGCAGAACAAATAGTCAAAGATTTTATTAGTCAATATAATATCCAATTAATTGCGATCGGTAACGGTACTGCTTCTAGGGAAACAGATCTATTTATCGGAGAAGTTTTAAAACAAATTGAGCCCACCCTCGACAGTCGCTACAACGGAGGGAACCTCCGCAACGCGCTGTCTCCCAAACCAATTAAGGTAATTGTCAATGAATCTGGCGCATCTATTTATTCTGCAAGTAATGTTGCTCGTGAAGAATTTCCCGATCTCGACATTACACTGCGGGGAGCAATTAGTATTGGCAGAAGATTACAAGATCCTTTGGCTGAGTTAGTCAAAATAGATCCCAAATCTATTGGTGTAGGACAATATCAACACGACGTTAATCAAAAATTACTCAAACAAAAGCTAGAAGAAAGTGTCGAAAGTTGCGTCAATTATGTAGGTGTCGATCTTAATATGGCTTCCAAAGAATTGTTGACTTTTGTGTCGGGAATATCTGCAACAATTGCTAATAATATCGTGGCTTATCGCAACGAACAAGGAGCATTTAAAAATAGAAAAGAATTACTTAAGGTAGCAAAATTAGGTAAAAAAACTTACGAACAAGCAGCAGGATTTTTGCGGATTCGTAACGGTGAAAATCCTCTGGATAATACCGCAGTACATCCCGAAAGCTATCCAGTAATCAAACAAATAGCGAAAAGCCTTCAAGTATCCTTAGATAAAATTACCACTGTAGGAAACGAACTGAAAAACCTAGATTTAAAACAATTTGTGACGGAGGATATAGGTTTACCTACCTTACAGGATGCGATCGCAGAATTAGAAAAACCAGGAAGAGATCCAAGAGAACAATTTCAATATGCCACCTTCAAAGAGGGTGTTGCTGAAATCAGCGATTTAACCGAGGGAATGATTTTAGAGGGAGTCGTAACTAATGTAGTTAACTTTGGTGCTTTTGTCGATGTCGGAGTACATCAAGATGGTTTGGTTCATATATCTCAATTATGCGATCGCTTTGTATCCGATCCCAATAAAGTCGTCAAGGTGGGAGAAGTCGTCAAAGTTAGAGTTTTAGAAGTCAATCAGAAACTCAAACGCATCGGTTTGTCTATTAAACAAGCAGGTTAATTGTTGTAGAATATCGATCTGCTGACATTAGACGTCTGACTTAGATCTTGCGCCTAGTCTGTAATTGATATCAATTTAGCTGATATCAAATTCTGGCGGTTAGAGCTGTTATTCAAGTAAAACCATTACTCTATCAGGATTTTGCCTCATTATTTTTACTTTTTTCCTAAAGTTCAGAGATCTGATCATAAAAAACTTTTGCAAAAGTTCTAATATGCAATCGAACCGCATAAGACACTCAAAGCAGATGCTTTGGGGTGTTTTGTCCCATTATATAATTGTTTACTATCAATACATCCAGTAACTAGGTGTCTTTACCAAAAAAATTTAAGAATAGTTTTCTGCTTCTAACAATTATCTGCATTCTGGCTACAATTGGAGGTACTGTATTTGTTGTTGGTATCGATCGCCAGTATCTACAAAGCTGCCTGGAACCAATGGGTCTACTTGCCCCAATCATATATATTGCTCTTTATACTGTTTGCACTCTACTTATATTGCCTTCTACCCCACTAAATTTAACTGGAGGGGCGATATTCGGCGTTTGGAGGGGAACATTATGGACTACTATAGCAGCATTAACTGCGGCGATCGCTGCTTTTGGTTTTACTCGCACTATTGGTCGAGAATTTATTACTCGAAAGCTCACAGGACAATGGGAAAACGTGGATGCAGAAATACGTCAGGGTGGCGTATTCTATGTGTTTGCTATTCGTTTACTGCCCATTATTCCCTATGGTTTGGTTAATTTCACTGCTGGTTTGACTGCTATTAGATTTCAAGACTATTTTCTCGGCACTTTGTTGGGTACTTTACCAGGAGTATTACCCTTTGTGATGATGGGTGCTGGCATCAGTCAACTTTCTCAAGGTAATATTGTTCCGTTAATGTGCGCTTTTGCCCTCACGGGAATGGTTGTAGGTGGTGCAACTTGGTATCGCCAAAGAAAAGCGAAAGGTAGTCATCGTCGAAACTCTCAACGGATCGTAAAACGCAAAAGCGATCGCTCCAAATAAAGCGATCGCTTTTATTTATTTTTAAAGTTTTTAGTTGTTAGTAACTTTCTCTGCTTCTGTAGAAATGAAACCATTGTGAATCATTTTTCATAATCTAGCCTTAATCCCCCACAAAGCCTTAAACTGAGGTTTGCAGATAATTTAAGATGTTGTTTAGATTGTGCGAAAAATAGTTATTGCTGGAAACTGGAAAATGCACAAAAACCAGGCTGAGTCCTTGGCTTTTGTGGAACAATTCAAATCAAAAATCGAAAATACCACCGAAGGTAGAGAAATTGTGTTGTGCGCGCCTTTTACTTCTTTAACCGTCATGTCGAAGAATCTACATGGGGGGAGAATAATGTTGGGAGCGCAAAATATTCATTGGGAGATAGAAGGAGCTTATACTGGCGAAATTTCTGGGGATATGCTCCAAGAAATTGGAGTGACTTACATAATTGTAGGTCACAGCGAACGTAGACAATACTTTGGAGAAACAAACGAAACAGTAAACTTGCGATTAAAAGCCGCCCAAAAATGTGGCTTCAAACCTATTCTTTGTGTTGGTGAAACCAAGCAACAAAGAGACGCAGGTGAGACAGAAAATATTATTATTGACCAATTAAAACAAGGTTTAATTGGGGTCGATCAAAATAATTTGATCGTTGCCTACGAGCCTATTTGGGCAATTGGTACGGGAGATACTTGCCAATCAACCGAAGCTAATCGAGTTATTGGTGTTATCCGACAACAATTAGATAATAAAAATGTCTCAATTCAATATGGTGGCTCTGTTAAGCCTAGTAATGTTGATGAGATTATGAGTCAACCAGAAATTGATGGGGCTTTAGTTGGTGGAGCAAGTCTAGAGGCGACAAGCTTCGCACGAATTGTTAATTATCAATAATTAATGACTTTGAGGCAATTAAGTAGTTCCACGCTCTTTTGCAATAAATTAAAATTAGAGTAATAAATATTAGAAAACTCTTTTGTTTCGAGTGGAGCTATTTATATTAACTGCCTCAGACTATTAATTATCAATTTTTTGAGTGATAAATAACTTATTTAGTATCAAGTATATTTTGGTTTCGCTTCAGAATAAATACTTATTTATTAACTTGATATTTTATTGCTAACTATTTAATTAAATAGTTATTACTTAAGTAGTAAATCTCTTGATATTACTTAGAGATAGGATTTTTTACTATTATTAAATTTCGGTATTTTTGCTAATAGTGTTATTTATTTTTTTTGTTAGTATAGGACAAAATTGAGCGTATAAATCGAGCGCACAAATGTCTCTAGAGACTTTCTTTTACTTTTTCAAGTACTGCTATCTCTTTCAAGAAGTCTTTTGAATGCTATGTTTTTAAGCTCAATTACCTACTTATATTTTATTCAAATAGCAATGCAGGATTAGATAAATTGTCAATAGCTTTCTATTTGATGGGAGTCAGAAAAATATGACCTGACAATCAGAAAAAGTTTATTACTTATATTGATTGAATTTCAGTATATGTGATTTTTATTGACAAAAATCAAGATCGATCTCGCTTTATTCTAATTAACCAATTTCGTATTACTATGACCAGACCTAAAAAAGCTGAACATCAAAAAACCAATTCTCCTTTTAAAAGGTTGAGATTGAACGTTAAACTATCTCAAGAACAATTAGCTAGAGAAATTGGAGTAGCAGTATCCACCATTCGTAGATGGGAAAAAGGACAAGCAGAACCCACCATGACGGTAGCGCAAATGAAAGAATTTTGCCGAGCAGTTAAGAAAAATTTTGAAGAGTTACCAAACTCTCTGCTACCACCTAATGGTTCTAACAGCGTTAGCAACGGTACATCATAGTTATAGTTATATGTAGTCAATTATGATATTGCTTGTTTGAGAGAGGAACAAAATTCAGCGATCGCTTTCAATCCAGATTCGGTCGTTCCATTTGCCAATCTTTCGACGATCGCACTACCGACGATCGCAGCATCAGCTCCCCAATCTTTCACTTGTTTTGCTTGTTCGGGACTAGAAATACCAAAACCCACTCCAATGGGTTTATCGGTTGTGTTATGTAGATCTGCTAGCAGATCTTTTACATTTGCTGCCATCTGAGAGCGAACTCCCGTTACGCCAGTTACAGAAACCAAATAAATAAAGCCTTGAGATTGAGTTGCGATCGCCTTTATTCTCTCTGGAGAACTAGTGGGAGCAACTAGTAATGTTACCTCAATACCCATTTTTTGGGCGGGTTCTAGCAATATCTCAGCCTCTTCTAAAGGCAAATCTGGAACTACCAAACCACTTACTCCCGCATCTTTTACCTGTTGTAAAAAAGATTCGATTCCACGATAATAAATAGGATTGTAATAGGTAAATAATATAATCGGAACTTCTATTTTAGGAGCTACTTGCTTAACCACTGCCAACACATCATCTAACTGAACGTTCTTAGCTAAAGCTCTAGTAGCTGCTGCTTGTATAGTTGGGCCATCAGCTAGAGGATCTGAATAAGGGACGCCTAGCTCGATCATATCCGCACCGTTTTGAGCCAAAACTTCCAAAGCTTTGGCGGTAGTCTCCAAATCTGGGTCGCCAGCAGTGATAAAAGGAATTAAAGCACATTGAGAATTTTCTTTTAATTGTTGAAAACGACGAGCAACAGATTTCATGAGGCGGAATTAACTTAAATGTTATGGTCTTAATTTCTACGATTCTTTTTCTTGCTCAATTTCTTGTTGTAATTGAGCTAACTCTTCAGGAGACATTTCTTCCAGACGTTTTTGCATGACAGCCTCTTCATAGTCTTTGAGTTGCTGATTATAGGTCATGTTTTTAGTACCTACTCGAAATAGATAAGTTAAAGACCAACCCACTAAACCAACAACTAAAAGAGCCTGAGTCCAAATTCCTGCTTTGATACCATCTAGTCCAAAAATCTGTAGTCCTAGATAAACTAATCCTGCTGCGATAAACACCCCAAGACCAATACCAAGTGCATCAATTCTGCGCATATTGTTATTTCAAGCTTGTAAGTCACGACGTTTGGGACGGAAATTTAGGAAAGGACTAAGCAAAAGCATTCCAGGGAAGCTTAAGAAAACAAATAAATACATAATCAACCGTTCGATTGAACTTGCAGAATACCAACGGTTTTTAAGATACAAATAGACTAAGGCTGGTAGCACCAAAAGATACGTGCCACTCAAAACCAGATATAACAAAGCAACTAAATTAGTTTCTGTAAGTAGCATAATTGTTTTTAGCTGTAAAAACATTTCCGATATAGATATTTTAGCAGGGCAACTGTCAATACTTTCTCGTTTGGCATTTTAGTTTGAGTTCTTACCTAATTCAAAAAAAAGGATAGAGATTGTTGAGTCTCTATCCAATATTTCATTTGAGTCATTCAATTGTTCCTCGTCAATTAAGAAGAAGGCAGAAGTTCTACCTTATCTTTTTGAGGAATAATCTTGACTTTTTTATCTTCGTCAATATCCACTGTGGCAGTATCTCCTTCCTGCAAACGCCCAGAAAGGATTTCTTCAGCTAGAACATCTTCCAAAAGACGCATAATGGCTCGACGTAGAGGACGCGCACCGTATGCGGGATTGAATCCTTCGTCTACCAATCGCTCTTTGAACTTTTCTGTTACTTCTAAAGTAATTTCTTTCTCAGTTAAGCGTTGGAATACTTCCTTGAGTAATAGTTCGCTGATTTCTTTCACTTCGTCTTTGTTTAGCTGACGGAAGACGATAATTTCATCGAGACGGTTGAGAAACTCTGGACGGAAGTAGCTTTTTAGTTCTTCGTTGACCAAAGAACGAATACGATTGTATTTAGCTTCTGCCTGATCGTCGGCAAACTCAAAACCAAGTCCACCACCACCTTTTTCGATTACTTTTGAACCAATGTTAGAAGTCAAAATCAATAGGGTATTTTTAAAATCTACTGTTCTGCCTTTAGCATCGGTTAAGCGACCATCTTCAAGAATTTGCAATAGCATATTGAAGATATCGGGGTGTGCCTTTTCAATCTCATCAAATAAGACGACTGTATAAGGACGACGGCGTACGGCTTCGGTTAGTTGACCGCCTTCGTTATAGCCAACATAGCCTGGAGGAGAACCAATCAGTTTAGAAACTGTATGGCGTTCCATATATTCAGACATATCGAGGCGAATCATCGCGTCTTCAGAACCAAAGAAGTAGGTTGCCAGAGCTTTAGTTAACTCAGTTTTACCCACACCTGTAGGACCAGAGAAAATAAAACTTGCTATCGGACGGTTCGGATTTTTCAAGCCGACTCTAGCCCGTCTAATGGCACGAGATGTAGCTTTAACCGCATCTTCTTGCCCAATAATGCGTTGATGAAGGGTATCCTCCATGTGCATTAATTTCTCAGATTCAGATTCGGTAATTTTGTTAACTGGTACTCCAGTCCAAGATGCCACGAT
Organism: Waterburya agarophytonicola KI4; assembly: GCF_020640915.1. Taxonomy (GTDB): domain Bacteria; phylum Cyanobacteriota; class Cyanobacteriia; order Cyanobacteriales; family Xenococcaceae; genus Waterburya; species Waterburya agarophytonicola. The sequence goes on from NZ_JADWDC010000031.1 coordinate 20,023, forward strand.
GTGAGCGATTTCTTCGGCATCAACAAAGGGAGACTCTTCGCCACCATCATCTTCATTCTTCTTGGTGGAAGCAATGTTGCGAATTTCTTCTTTGATTTCCATTTCACGATCGCGCAGTTCTCCTGCTTTGTCAAAGTCTTGCGACCTAACCGCATCGTCTTTTTGTTTCAATATTTCTCTTAACTCCTTATCCAACTCTTTAGCTGCTGGAGGAAGTTGAGAATTGATCAAACGAACGCGAGAACCAGCCTCATCGATAAGATCGATCGCCTTATCTGGTAAAAAGCGATCGCTAATATAGCGATCTGACAGCTTGGCTGCTGCTTCTAATGCTTCGTCTAATATTTTTAATTTATGGTGCTGTTCGTAACGTTCGCGCAAACCAAAGAGAATCTCAATAGTCTCATCTACAGATGGTTCGCCAACCTGTACGGGTTGGAAGCGACGTTCTAGGGCTGCATCTCGCTCGATATGTTTGCGATATTCATCCAGGGTAGTTGCACCAATACACTGCAATTCTCCCCTCGCCAAAGCTGGCTTAAGAATATTGGCTGCATCAATTGCTCCTTCTGCTGCACCCGCACCGATTAGAGTATGTACTTCGTCAATTACTAGAATTACATTTCCAGCCTGACGAATTTCGTCCATAATCTTTTTGAGACGTTCTTCAAATTCCCCTCGATACTTAGTACCAGCTACTAATAAACCGATATCAAGAGTAACAACTCTTTTTTCTTCGAGAATGTCGGGAATATCCTTGTTTGCAATGCGTTGGGCCAAGCCTTCGGCGATCGCAGTTTTACCAACCCCAGGTTCGCCGATCAAGACGGGATTATTTTTAGTACGTCTACCAAGAATCTGAATTACACGCTCAATTTCTTTTTGTCTGCCTACAACAGGATCTAGTTTTCCTTCCCCTGCCATTTGAGTTAAATTTGAGCCAAATTCATCTAAAGTGGGAGTTTTGTTTCTACCCTGAGTGCCACTAGAACCAGCAGCAACTTCGGCAGTTTCTCCTAACATTCTAATTACTTGAGTGCGGACTTTGGACAGGTCTACGCCCAGGTTTTCGAGGACTCTAGCAGCAACTCCTTCTCCTTCTCTAATTAGCCCTAGAAGTAAGTGTTCTGTGCCAATATAGTTGTGACCTAACTGGCGTGCTTCTTCTAAAGATAATTCCAAAACCCTTTTGGCTCTTGGTGTAAAGGGAATTTCCACTGCCACAAAACCAGAACCGCGCCCGATGATTTTCTCAACTTCAATGCGAGCATCTTTAAGATTGACTCCCATCGATTTAAGAACTTTGGCTGCGACTCCAGTCCCCTCTCCGATTAGACCTAAGAGGATTTGTTCAGTTCCTACGAAGTTATGACCCAGGCGGCGTGCTTCCTCCTGGGCTAACATAATTACTTTTATTGCCTTCTCTGTGAAGCGTTCAAACATGTCTTATACCATCCACCTGCTGCTTGCCCGTGTATGGTGATTCTAGCACAGCCTATTGCTTTACTGACTCTGCTTATAGGGAGGGAAAATACGGTATTAAAATTAACAGTTTTAACTTTTGTGCCAATAGTAGTTATTTTCACTTAAATCAGTCGCTAAACTTTGCTGCCATTGGATCAAAGCAGTCTTAAAATCAGGCTGTTGTAGTTTTTTCAGCCAAAGGATCGAGGCATCATCCCCCGTCGATGAATAATATTTTCTTCTTTTTCCTACTACTTCAAAACCGAATTTTTTATATAGATTAATTGCTGAAAAATTATTGACATTGACTTCCAGAGTAGCCCATTCAAGTTTACGAGCGATCGCATTATTTAATAGAGATAGTAACAGGAGAGTGCCAAATCCTTGTTGGCGGTAATCGGGATGAATTGCCAGTAAAGTAATGTGAGCTTCTTCCACGATCGACCACAAGCAAGCCATTCCCACCATAATGCTATTAGATTTGGTTGAATTGCGATCGCTAAGATTTAAAACCAACAGGCTACTATTAGGGCTATCAATTTCTCTTAAATATCCTTCTGCCGTCCATAAGCCCCCGAGGCAAATGCGATCTAAAGCTACTATTTGGCTTACTTGAGACGGTCTTAAAAGTTGAGTTTCTAAAATCTTCACGAAAACTAAAATCTACTTTTTTTGAGAGAATTACGAGTTAAAATTTTCACCCAATCTCATTGCTTTTACCTGTTTTTTGACATCTGCTAACTGTAGACTAGAGAATAGATAATTGCCAAACTTTACTCTGTTCGTTAAAAAAAGACAAAAATTATGCTTTCGACTGATCGCAGTTTACCAAATACTGGACATCGTTATGTTCCACAAGTCACAGATCTGAACCTTCCTCCTTCTCCCAATCAAGAGTTAATGCCTTTAACAGCTAAGGTCAACGAGAAAGATAGTCTAGAAATTGGTGGCTGCGATCTACAAGAATTGGTAGAAAAATATGGTTCGCCTTTATATATATTGGATGAATTTACTTTAAGAACCTCTTGTCAGCAATATCGCGATAGTTTTGCCGCTTATTATGGCGGAGAATCTCAGGTAATATACGCTTCCAAAGCCTGGAGTTGTATGGCTGTCTGTCGCATCATCGATAGCGAAGATATTGGTTTTGATGTAGTTTCTGGCGGAGAGTTACACACCACTCTAGAAGCAGGAGTAAGCCAAGACAAAATCTACTTTCACGGCAATAACAAATCTGCTGCCGAACTAGAATTTGCTGTCGAAACTGGCTGCACCATCATGGTAGACAACTGGCTAGAACTAAAAACCTTGTCGCAAATCGCCTCAGACAAGAGCAAGCAGCCAGTTCCGATTATGATTCGCCTTACTCCTGGAATTGAATGTCATACCCATGAATATATTCGCACGGGGCATTTAGATAGTAAATTTGGTTTCGACCCCAATCAACTATCAGAAGTATTTACCTATTTATCCCAGCAAGCAAACATTAGCTGTATTGGTTTGCACGCTCACATCGGTTCGCAAATCTTTGAACGCCAACCCCACAAAGATTTAGCAGGTGTATTAGTTGATTGGATGCGAAAAGCTCAAGGTTATGGTTTGCCCGTAACAACTCTTAATGTTGGTGGTGGATTGGGCATTAAATACGTTGAATCTGACGATCCTCCAAGTATTTCTGAATGGGTAAAGGCTGTTAGCACTTCTATCGAACAAGCCTGTAACGATGCTGGTTTACCCTTACCCAGATTAATTGCCGAACCTGGAAGATCTTTGATTGGTTCGGCTTGTGTCACGGCTTATATCGTAGGTAGCCGTAAGGAAATTCCCGACTTTAATACTTATATTGCAGTAGATGGGGGAATGTCTGACAATCCTCGTCCCATTACCTATCAATCAGTTTACCGTGCGGTGATTGCTAATCGAATGTCTAGCCCTCTCGAAGAAAAAGTCACGGTAGCAGGAAAACACTGCGAATCAGGGGATGTCGTAATCAAGAATGCTGAGTTACCCAAAACCGAACCAGGAGATATTTTGGTAGTTTTGGATACGGGAGCATACAACTATAGTATGGCATCCAATTACAATCGCATTGGCAGACCTGCTGCGGTGGTAGTTTATCAAGGAGAAGCTAATTTAATCATCGAACGAGAAACCTATCACAATCTAATTGAGCGGGATCGTCTCCCTGAAAGACTGGTAAAACAAGAAAAGTAGATTTAGTATAGAAGCCAGCATACTGTAAACAGTATGCTGGTGTAAGTGTTGAAATATCTGTTAAAACCTTGAATTCGAGGTTGTCCCTAACCATTCCTAGCCGAGTAATTAAAATAATGTCATTGTCGGGTGTTGTTCCTGACTTAGATCGGGTTCTTTCCTGGTTGCCAGATTTAGTCAATATAATCGATTTGGGCTTAGTACTAGCCCTCAGTTATGCCCTGCTGTTAATTATTGGCGAAGGGGAAAGGCGTAGCTTGTGGATGGTAAGAGGTTTTATTGTCCTGATGTTGGCAACAGTCGTTAGCGGGCAATTGGAACTAAAGCTGCTCAAATTTTTATTGGAAAAACTAGTTTTAGGTTCTGCTGTAGCAATGGCAGTAATCTTTCAATCTCAATTTCGTCGTTTTCTAGAACAGATTGGGCGAGGAGAAATACTGCCATTATTTCAGAGTTCGGGTAGACCTAGAACTCAACCAGACAGCGTTATAGATCGCATTGTAGAGGCAGTCAAAGAACTTTCTCAGAACCGTACGGGAGCTTTGGTACTAATGGAAACTACAGGATCTTTGGAAGAAGAAGATTTTGTTTCTCCAGGAGTAAGTCTCAACGCCGAGGTTTCTAAAGAACTTTTACAAACTATTTTCCAAACCAGCACTTTGTTACACGATGGTGCGGTTTTGATTGGTGGTTCGAGAATATTAGCAGCAGCGGTTATTCTTCCCCTTTCCGAACGTACTGCATCTCGTCAGTTAGGTACTCGTCACCGAGCTGCGATGGGAATTACTGAACGAATCGAAAAATGTTTGTGTATTGTTGTTTCTGAAGAAACTGGTTCGATTTCTTTAGCGGAAAAAGGAACGTTAAATAGACCCCTAACGAGTAGTAAACTGAAAGAGCTATTGCAAGATAGATTTACTCCGATAGTAGAGCGAGATGCAGCAGTGCGTCTGAGTCGTAAGATTGGTTTTCAAGGTAAAATTTTGCTAGAACGCCTGCTCAGTCTGCGACCATCAGATTTTCGTAAGAAAAATTAAACTTAATTGTTTGACGATCGATTGTTCAATGTTAAATATTTAGAAAATGAGCCTAGAGCCAGTTACTTTGTCACAACTTCCTGCGAATTTGAGCAGAAACCTTCTACCGCACCATGTAGCGGTGATTATGGATGGTAATGGTCGTTGGGCTAAAAATCAGGGAAAACCCCGTATCATCGGACATCAAAAGGGGGTAGATGCTCTAAAAGATTTGCTACGTTGTTGCAAAGATTGGGGGATTTCTGCCCTGACTGCTTATGCTTTTTCTACGGAAAATTGGGGCAGACCCCATACTGAAGTGCAGTTTTTGATGACTCTGTTTGAAAGAGTACTCAGACGAGAATTGCAAGAAATGAAACAGGAAAATGTAAAAATTCGCTTTGTAGGTAACTTACGAGATTTACCAGACTCTTTGCGCCAAGAAATCGATCGCTCGATGGAAGATACGAAAGATAATCAGGGTATTCAATTTACCGTTGCTACTAACTATGGTGGTAGACAAGAGATTATTCAAGCCTGTCAAGCGATCGCAACTAAAATAGAACAAGGATACTTAAGTTCATCGCAAATTAACGAAGAGTTATTCGAACAGCACTTATATACCCAAGGTATTCCCCATCCCGATCTTTTGATTCGTACTAGCGGAGAGATGCGAATTAGTAATTTTTTGCTCTGGCAAATGGCTTACGCTGAAATTTACGTTACTTCTACATTGTGGCCAGATTTTGATCGCCTCGAATTTCATAAGGCTTTACAAGCTTATCAGCAACGCGATCGCCGTTTTGGTAAGGTTAAGTAATCTATTACTTTTCTTTTTCGACGATCGACTTGCTTGGGAAAAAGAGATCTTAAGAAGATGCACGATATTTTGCTGCTTTAGCGAGTAAAGATTCGGCAAAGGCGATCGCATCATCAGCAGAATGTCCCCCCGTAATTTGGGCTAATTCTTCTACTCTAATTGTGTGTTCCCCAAGGGATTTTATTCTGACTACAGTACGAATATCAGGAATAGTCGAACTACCGTTTTGCTTTTTATCTGGAGATTTTTCTTCGATAATTGTTTTCTCTACTTTAAAATGTCCGTTAGCCATGGCAGCAATTAAGGGTTGGTGGGTAACGCACAATACTTGATGTTGTTTTCCGAGTTGATGGAGTTTTTCGGCGATCGCTTGAGCTACTTTCCCTGATACCCCCGCGTCTATTTCATCAAATATAAGAGTACTTGAGCTTTCTTCTGCACCCGTAAAACAGGATTTCAGTGCCAGTAGAAAACGGCTCATTTCACCCCCAGACGCAATTAAAGATAAAGGTTGAGCAGTTTCTCCTGCATTGGGACTAAAGTAAAATACTACTTTATCTGCACCTTTTGCTGTCGGTTTAGATGATTCGAGGCGACATTCAAAAATCACTTTCTCCATCGCCAGAGGTTTTAATTCTTTAACTAATTGTTTTTCTAGTTTGGTTGCAGCTTTTTGTCTTAGCTGAGTCAGCTTTTGGCATTCTTGAATTAATTGTTTTTCTGCCAATTCATGTTCTTGTTGCAGTGCTGCGATCGATTGTTCGCCGTCAGTAATTTGCTTTAATTCTTGCTGTAACTGTTGGGAAAGGGCGATCGCATCGCTCAAATCTGGACCATATTTGCGACAAATTTCTTTTAATTGTTTAATTCTTGATTCAATTTCGCTCAAACGCTCTGGATCTGTTTCTAAACCATCGCTGTAGCTACTTATCTGTTGCCCCGCTTCTACTATTTGGGCTAATCCCGACTGTACCATTTCTAAAATGGGACTTAGTTCGGTATCGTACTCTGCCATTTCCATTAAGCAAGACTCTGCTTTACCCAAAAGATCTGCTGCTGCGGGTTCATCTCGATCGCCTTCATAAAGCATTTGATAGGCTTGATGACCCAATTGTTGCAGTTCGACTACGTGAGAAAGGCGATCGCGCTCTTGTTCTAATTCATCTAGTTCGTCGGGATCGTTTAATTCTGCTTCGTTTAAGTCTTTCAGTCTAAATTCCAGCCAATCTTGACGCTGTAGTAGATCTTGCTCTGATTGAATTATTTGTTCTAATTCTTTCTTTGCCTGGTTGGCAATTTCATAAACTTCTGTTACTTTCTTTGTCTGGTTGTTAATCAATTTTCCGCCGTAAGCATCTAATAAATCTCGTTGCTTTTCAGAAATCAACAAGTTTACTGTTTGTCCTTGGGCGGTAATTTCCACCAATCGCGATCGCAAATCGTTCATTAATTGACGATTGACTACTACGCCATTTACCCGACTGCGAGAGCGAAGACTAGTTTTGCCAATTACTATTTCTCGGCTACAAATTAAAGTATCCTCCTCAAAAGGATCGATTTCTTGGGAGCATAACCAATTACTCAAACCTGGGCTGACATTAAACGTAGCTTCAATAATAGTGCGATCGCTACCGCTACGAATCATGCGAACATTAGGCTTACCCCCTAGAACTATATCAATCGCATCGAGAATAATTGATTTCCCCGCCCCAGTTTCTCCAGTTAAAACGCTCAATCCATTTTCTAGATTAAGTTCCAAGGAGTCAACTAGGGCAAAATTATTAATTTTTAGATTAACAAGCATCTATAAAAATAAGTTAGCTTCAATCAAGAATAATAAATAAATAATCACTACCAGCAGTTTAGCTGAAGCGACATAAGATTATTAGTATTTTTTTATTAAGATCTTGCGATCGCCTTGAGTATTAAATATGAATTGCTAACTTCAATTTCAATATTGAAAAAGATTATCCCAAACATAGTCGATCGCCTGTTTTGCTTCGGTTAGGGGTAATACTTGACAGCGAAAATTTTTACAATCTCGTTGTAGAAGAGATACTTGCTTCGTGGTGTAGGTACTGTCTTCAATATGTTTTATTTCAGCTTTAATTTCTTCTAGATTTCCCAGTGGTTTCTCAATATCAAAGTCTATTTTAATATCGAAATTATCTTCCATCCAGGCTTCAATGCGATCGTCTAGTTGAGATGGAGTCAAAGGTTTTTTACTAGTTAATAAATGATAATAAGCTAAAATTATTTCTTTACATTCTTCTTCTTCTGCTGCATCAATAATATATTTAAAAACACCAGTATTATTGGCAATATTGCGATAGAAAAGAGTTTCGGTTACGCTTTTTTGAAATTTTATTTGTTTGTTTTTATAGTTAGTATATTGTTTAAAGGCAAAGCCCCCCATAGTAATAATCAAAGACATAATCGCAATAATTAAAGGAGCAATATTTCTCACATCTTCTTCCTTTACTTCTAACTCGGCAATAGGTTGATGTCCTAGAGTTAAATAGATAAATACACCCAGAACCAAAATCAATTGAGGAATAACTTTGAGAGTTAAAGGAATAGCTGCGCCCACCGCAGGAACTCCAAAAAGTATTCTATCTTTCCAATTCATACTCATTTTTACGTTGGGAAAAATAAATTCTAGATCTAATTTTGATAAATTCTTATATAGATAAACATAAGTTTTACCTGGCTTAAAATTCAAAGATTCATTAGCTACTGGTTTATCTTTAAAATGTTTTTCTTCTTTAAATTTGATCAGCAATACCACACGACGATAAATATCTACTTTACGTTCTTCTGTCTTGAAATTCCATTTCTTAAAAGAAACAACATCCGATGAATCACCACGGCAGTAGCAAATCATTCTATCAAAGTCATCAAAATCCACTTCTGTCTTAAGATCGAATACAGAACCTTCAAGCAAAGCTTTATTCAAAGTAATTTGAGATATAGGATAATAATTTGCTCGTTCCAAAATTGACGTAAAAGTATCGATCAAATCATTTTCTTGTTGCTTCATAGTTAGATCGAAATCTAAATTATTTATACCTAAACTGCGATCTATATCAGGATTAAATGGCACAAAATTTGCTTTTAACACTTCTAAAGAATGATGAAGCTTAAAATGATAGTAAGCTGCTAAAATATTGCAAAAATCCCTAAAATTTTGTCGCTCGCTGACTGCAATTTTGCCATCTGCAATACATAATTCAATAATTTCTTGGCGACTGTAAGGGATAAATGCCTCTCGGTTTTGATACACTGCCATTAGATCGTTGCTAACTTTGGTTAATGAACTGATATTACTTTTACTCGTAGCTATCAGCTATTAGCTATTAGCTATCAGCTATTAGCCATTTATTAATGAGCGTCAAAAGAATAATATCAAGTATTGATGTTGATTAGCTATGAAAGACGAACAGACAAAATCAGATTTTGATATTGAAATGATGCAGAGGTGTTTGGAGTTAGCCCAACGCGCAGCAGGGAAAACAACTTCCAACCCATTAGTAGGATCTGTAGTAGTCAAAAACGGCAAAATTATCGGAGAAGGTTTTCATCCAGAAGCGGGACAACCCCACGCGGAGGTATTTGCCCTACGAGATGCAGGAGAAAACGCCCAAGGCGCAACAGTGTATGTCAATCTCGAACCCTGCAATCATTATGGCAGAACACCACCCTGTTCGGAAGCTTTAATTAAAGCCAAGGTAGCCAAAGTTGTTACGGGAATGGTAGATCCCGATCCTCGGGTTGCGGGAGGCGGAATTGAGAAGTTAAAAAAAGCAGGAATAGAAGTATTAGTGGGGGTAGAAGAACAAGCTTGTCGTCGAGTAAACGAAGCCTTTATTCATCGCATTACCAAAAAACAGCCTTTTGGTATTTTAAAATATGCTATGACATTGGATGGCAAAATTGCTGCTACGGGTGGACATAGTGCTTGGGTAACGGGGAAATCTTCGCGCAATTTAGTACACCAGTTAAGAAGTACTTGCGATGCGGTAATAATCGGCGGAAATACAGTACGCAAAGATAATCCTAACTTAACCACTCATAATGTGACAGAACACAACCCCCTTAGGGTAGTTATGAGTCGCGGTTTAGATCTACCCAGAGAATGTAATCTATGGCATACAGATATTGCACCAACTCTAATATTTACTGAAAATAATAGTAATGCTTTCCTTCAACAAGAACTGATCGACAAAGGAGTAGAAATTATTACCGTTGCTGCACTGACTCCCAAAATAGTCATGGAATATTTATATCAAAAAGAACTATCAAAAGTATTGTGGGAATGTGGCGGTACATTAGCAGCTAAAGCGATCGCCGATGGTACAATTCAAAAAGTAATGGCATTTATCGCCCCAAAAATCATCGGTGGAACATCCGCAGCATCCCCCGTGGGTAATTTGAATTTAACCAAGATGACAGATGCCCTGCAATTAAAAGAAATTGAAGTAAAAGCGATCGCTTCTGATATTTTGATTGAAGGATATTTATCAATAGATAATCGGTAATTGATAATAAACAATTAATTACAATCAAAACTTTCAACTTGTGATAAGTTCCTCAATATTGGGAAACTTTTTATTTTATTTGCTCTCTCAAAATTCGAGTTAATAGTTAATAACTTAAAAATCAAAGTAATTTGCCCGATCTTTATTTCAGCTTCATTCAAAGATCGGTGTCTTCACTAATTTACACTCCTCAATTTTTCCAACTATATTGGGACAGTAATAGTATAAATGGCGACAATTATAAGCAATTTCAAACTCTTTTTATTTGGCTTATCTGAATAACTCCCATAAATACTAAAAATATTTTTAGTTTTATATACAAAAAACTTTGCTCAATATGAAAAATAAAGAGTTTCACAAACTTTTAAAAAAAAATAAATCTAATTCCAATTCTAATTCTGGTTTTACTTTAACCGAGCTACTTGTTGGCTTGTTTATGAGTATTTTTGTAGTTGGTGCATTAGGTTTTGGTCTAATGCAGCTATTAAGAACTACTAGAGTAGAAACTTCTAAAGTAGAAGTGAGGGGTGAAACTTCTCGTGCTTTAGATTTTATCTCCGATGAAGTTAGACGAGCAAGAACAATTGAGACAGATGATACCAATGCAGGTACGGGTTTTGATAGTATTACTGGTGAGACTGTCGTTCTAGCATTAGATATTCCCGAAATAAGTGATGCTGCAAGTGCTGGTGTAACAGGAAGAGTTGTTTATTACCTTAAATCAACTAATTTAGGCAACTGGCAAGGGCCTCAAGTACTATACAGATGGGGGCCTCCTCTTGACGCAAATGGAGATTATAATATTGCTGGTGCATGGCAAGAAGAAGCTTTAATCGATGGTATTGATGATACAAATATTGCAGCAGATCCTTGTGTTGGCGATACTCTAGTTCCAGCATTAGGAACAGCAAGTGGTTTTTATGCTTGTATTAATGGTGCCAATAATACAGCGCAACTGTATTTAACTGGAGAAACCAAAACGGCTGGTGGAACTGATACCTACACAGCAAACACTAAAGTAGTTGCAAGGGCAAGAACAGCTCCTGCGGGTACTACTAGCAGTTTCACTTCTTATACAATGAGCTATAAATCATTAGGTGCTGTATATAATTGCAATCCTGCTAATAATACACTCTGGAGCATGAGAAGTGTTTTTGAGGTTGGTGGCGATGAAAAATCGTGGATTCACCAAGATGGCAGACAACCTCAACCGATTCAAATTGATACATCCACTAGTAATTCTTTAAAGGTTACTACGATTCCCGTTAAACCAGTCGATTCAACAGGAAATCCTTTGACAGGAACACCTGGAGTTGATTATGACTGTATGAGTAGAGGAAGTGAAGCAGCAGATGGAACTGAGCCTTTGGCTGACTATGCTGATGCTACGCAATTTCCTAATTTCCATAGCGTCCCCTTTACTATAAGTTTTACGGGGCCTAATTATTGGAGATCTTTTAATGGCAACGAGCCTGGAGATAACGATCCTAGTGACGATCCAATTTGGGTGACTGATGATAATGGCAATCAAACAATTTTAATGCTTAAAGAAGGTTCGATAATTCCTGCCAGTTTGACTGGATATGATTTTAACAATGACACCATAGAGGATCAAGATTCTTTAGGTAAATTCTTGGCTACAGCACCAAATAACTACGCAGTACCAGTAAACCCTTCCGATCTTTCTCAGGGCTATAGAGTCACTGGGCTTGAGCCAGACGAGCGCATCATGGCTGTTGAGGTTGGTCATAATGCTAGTGGTGTCCCAGGATTTGATGTTCAAGATAGCGTGGTTATTCTCGCCAGCGATCTATTTGCTCAAGATCATTCAAATTAAATCAATCAATTCTTTGACAATAGGTAGCAGATACAGAACCAGTATTGCTACCTGTATATGTTCCTATTCTAGTAATACCTGTACCAAGAGCTATTACAAAACATTTTTGCAGATCTGTATTTTCGCTCGATAATACGATAGTTCCCATTTTAGTAGTATTTCCTTTGTGGGAAAAAGAAATATTAGGTGTAGCACCAGGAATATTGGTTCTAATTTGTATTTCGTCTCTAATTTGGCGATTTTGTAATAAACAATTGTTAGGATTTCCTGTCAAAGTATTGGTATTAACGCCAATATTAATTCGACAAGATATTCCTCTAAACATCGCTTGTCTTTGTGTTTCTTTGATACCACCCACAAGAGTTGATAAAGATTGATTAACTCGGTAACGATTTAATAATCCCAAAACATTAGGGGTCGCTAAAGCAGCGATAATACCAATAATAACTGAAACGATCGCGAGTTCTACCAGAGTAAAACCGCGATCGCTTTTTTTTTGAGAGTTAGTAAACATTGATAAATTTTAAGCTATGGGACAAAAAAGCTAGTTTTTAAGGGAGTTGGAGTTAATTTCTAGTTACACAGTTTCCGCCGTTCATGTCGCCAGTCCTCATGATTCCCAAACCAGTAGCCACTGTCAAACATCTATCTACGTTAGCATTATTATCTAAAGAAACTCTAACGGTAATACCATTACTGGTATTGCCTTTTCCAGAAAAAATAATAGTTTGATCTCCATTAGGAAGACTAACAGGAGCTTGAAAAACTCGATTTCTGATCAAACAAGTTCCTGAGACAGTTCTGGTAGCTGCAATGATATTTAAGGTACAACTTTGTCCATTTCTGATCGCTAGTTTTTGCGCTTCTTTAATTGCGCCTTCTATTTCGCCCAAGGCAGAATTAGCTTGATTGCGATTGAGCATACCCAAAACATTAGGAACAGCAAGGGCAGCAACTATACTTAAAATAGCTGTCACAGCAATCATTTCTATGAGGGTAAAGCCTCGATCTAGTTTACGGACATTGAAGGGCAGCATCGGGTATTATCTCCACATAAGTTTCTGCAATAGGTTCGTCGGTAGCAGTCAGTGCTGCACCAACGCGATTTACATAAGCACCATTCCAATCCCAAACTTGATATCCAACCTTTAGGGTTCTATGGGGTGCAGCACTGTTATTTGCCGTGCCACTGATATGAAAACGTTGCAAAGCTAGCTGTTTGCCATTTGTATCAAATGAGCCATCATCTTGGTCTATATTTTCCAACACATTCTTAGTTTGCACGCCTGCGGGAAGAGCAGCCCACAATGCTTGAGCAAAGCTATTGGCATATACTGTGGCATCGCAGGTTGGTGCTGCACCTGCTGCTCCTTCAACTAATGTACTGCCCAATTCATTAAGACGTTCGATGTCTTCTTGGATCAGCTGATTCGCTCTTTGCTTTTCTTGCGCCTGAACTTTGATTGCCATAGCACCTACCAAAAATTGTAGGGACAAAATGACAAATCCAGTCGCTGTCAATAAAGCGACTAGTACCTCTAGAGTCACAAACCCTTGTTCTGGTTTATTTGCGCTCGATTTTAGTTTAAATAATTTTTTCATAGCAGTTTAGTTGAACTCTTCTGTTCTCCAATTAGATGGTCTTTCTGTGATAGGCTTAGGAGTTCTATTAGTGGTTGTGGTGTAGAACTTGTAAGCTCTATCTGAAGCTGAAGAACTTATACTGCTGAGGTCTGGAGTGATATTGACAGTAGCACTATTATTAATAAAATCATTTACCCATACAGAGCCATTGATTGTTACAGTACCCGATCCGTTAATAGTTAGAGTGCTTTCGGGTGCATGAATAAAGGCATCAATAGTAACATCATTACCTCCCGTATTTATCGTAATGGCTTGACCATTATCAACATAAATTTCAAAATAATTAGAAGCGGCATTACTACCAATATTTATACCTCCCGCAGGAGCATTGATATTGAGAGTTCCGTCGATATACATTGTTACCCTGGCAATACCATCCGCCTTAACATCATTGTTAAATGTTTGACCGCCAAGATTGTAATAGTAGCGACAGTCTCGAATATCTGCACAGTCTACGCTTTGATTGAAATTAGCTCCTGCCCACGTTTCAGTATAAGGTAGCTCACTAGTCGAACCTACTATTTCACTTGCAGTATTGACTGTAGTGTTGACTTGACCTCCTGCACTAGTGATCGTGTCAATTATAGGTTGAATAGAAGGAATACCACGAGCATCACTGATAATAGGCAACCCCGTTGCGGTAGCTAAAGTTGCAAAATCTCCACATCCATCAGCTTCACTTCCAGATGTAGTGACGGCAGTATCTTGAATCACAATATTGCCATTGTTTACAGTTAAAGTACCCAAATCTGCGCTGGTTACTGTGTCGTCTCCAACCCACAAAGCAGGGGCAAGATTATCCATATCGCTAGTATTGATACGAATTGGTATATCCACAACTATCTGGGCATTTCCCTGCCCATCTGGAGTTGTTCCTCTAACTGTTAAAATACCAGTCGCAGGATTACCACTAACTGGATCGTTATTAGCAGCATCACTGGTTACATCAAAATTGGCAGCACCAACATAATCATAAGAAACTAACTGATAAGACCCTGGAATAAAAGTATCAGTTGTATCTCCATCATTATTTAGTTCTAAACCGTCTTCTGCTAGAGTAATATCATTAGATTGACCTTCAAAAAAGTTCGCAATATTACCTTCGCAAAGCTCACCTATCCCCGTCCATGCGGTTGAATCGTTTATTGCTAAAATTCTATTTTTATCCAGTAATTCTCTATATCGAGTAACACCTATTTCGGCGATCGCCAGCGCATCAGAACGAGAATTCTGAGTCAAAGCATTTAATTTTTCTTCATTGGCACTTGTCAGATTTATCGTACCTAACAAAGTCATGACCAAACCCAAGCCAATTACTAATGGCAGGGTAAAACCTTCATCTCTAGCACGACGCTGCAATAGAACTCTATACAATAACAGTTTCATATAAAACTAAAACTTAGAAAAATATATTAACCAGGTAAAAAATACCTCGCCATAAGTATTACTTAGAGTACCCAAAACAACTGCGATCGCGATCGTTGACAGTCAAAAAAAAAGACGAGATTATTATTAATAAAAAAGCGATCGCTTTGTAAGGCGATCGCCAATATTGTCCAACTATAAATCTTTTCTTGGGATTAAATTAGAGAAAATTGTTGCCCCGTAACAATATCAGCACTGCTACCGTTAGCAATATCAATATCGTATAGAGTAACTTGTTGACCAAAGATATCCGTCACTAACAAATCTTGCGCTCCGTATATAGCACCATTTTCAATCGTAAAACGATTATCACTACCCCGTTTTAGAGGTACTGTACCCCCACCTTCGGTAAGTAAATCGATACTTTCAATAGGATAGCGATGATTGTTGAGTCTAACCGCCCCATACCAAGGATTTGATTCAGGAATTCCTTCTGCTACAATTCCTTGACCGATAGTATAGCCGTAAGGGGTTTGAAAATCATCCCCAGGACCAATCAACTCATAATCAATATTGACTACACCATCCACAGGATCGGCCACTCTAGCAAAAGCTTCCGCACTAAGATCTAAACCGTCTGCACGTTCGTATAACAAGTCTGATACCTGAACTACGATGGGTGCAGCACCTTCTCTTTGTCTTGGACCAGAGACTAATAGAAATGCACCGCTAGCTGACGAACCATTCCACTGGATGTTGTTAATCGCGGTAATTCCAGCCAAATTTCCATAAGGAATATCATAGCCAGAATTACCTCTACCACCAGTGGGATTAGCTGCATCATAAAAAGTGGCTCGT
Source organism: Waterburya agarophytonicola KI4 (assembly GCF_020640915.1). Lineage (GTDB taxonomy): Bacteria > Cyanobacteriota > Cyanobacteriia > Cyanobacteriales > Xenococcaceae > Waterburya > Waterburya agarophytonicola. The sequence continues at coordinate 35,779 of NZ_JADWDC010000031.1, forward strand.
CCTTGATAGCTTTGACCCAACGATAAATCAGAACCTATATTGGGATTAGAGAAACTATAAATGCTGTCATAGCTACTAGGACTGTCAAATGTAGATCCATCTATCTCAAAGTTCTGTGGAGTATTATTACTGCCATTACTAACAAAGTTAATTGTAATGGTCTCTCCTGATTTGATTTCACGATTCCAAGATTCGTGTTTAATGGTATAGCTTCCATTATCATTGCCGATAATTTGAGCGTCCCAGATACCAGTAATTTCATTAGCTAGATCGAATTCTAGATCCCAACTATCTAAGTTGCGATCGCCATTATTGGTAATATATATTTCTCCCTCAAAACCATTTCCCCAGTCTTTGACCGAGGAATAGTTTACGTTGATAGATTCATTCGGCATTATTGATTAAAACTCCCAGAGAGAATTAGCCGATATACCTCTAAAAACTTAAGTAACGGCCAAGTAACTTCAAGTCTTTAGTAGCGGATCGAGTATTTCTTCGTATTTGTTTAACTTTTGACGAAATTGATTTTATCAGAGATATGTAATTTTACGTAAACTTTCTCTTTAAAAAAATAGTTAAATCAAATGTAATAATAGGGAATTACTGAGATATTTGCCAGAATAAAATTATTTTGCTGATTATGACTTGAGAATCTTTTAATCGTTGATGGCATCTAATATTTCATCAGAAGTCGGATGATAGTTCGGCTCGGATAGTTGGATATTTTCTTTCCAAATATAATAAACTTGCTCCAATGTCCCATCGTGATGACTCCAAGAACCTGTATAGTCTTGGAAGTTTAGCTTTACTAACAACCATTCTTGTTGAAGAGAGTTTAATGGTTTGGTAGTAAAAATAAATCCTGCTTCATTTTCTTGATATTCATATAATTCCAAAGAATACAAAGAACCTTGCCAGCCATATTCTCCCGAAATAGTAGCTTCTATAGCAGCTTTTTCGGTATCGTTTTTAGGACTAAAAATAAAAGTTTCTTCAGGCTTAGTGCTATAAATCATGGGACACCAACTAAACTTGTTGAGCATGAAGTCTGACAATTTTTTTAAAGCTTGTTTATCAGTAGTCATCAGCCATACTCGCTCTTCTAATTCATTACTAATTGTCCATTTAATTTGATTTTTAAATTTATATGCTACAGCAGCGAAAGCATTATCTTTAGCTAGTTGTCGGTCGACACCTACATAACCTTCATTTAATAGTTCATCGATAGTTTTTTTGGAAGGACAGGGATTTTTATAAGAAAAATCATAATGCTTTGGTCTGGCATGCAGATAAGATTTAGTAACCATTTTGGTATGCTGTAGGTTAACTGACTGGTTATTGTGCATAAGTAATACCATCCTCCAAAGAATATATATTTATTGTTCCCAAAAAAATATTAAATGTACAACTATGAGTTGTAGGAGCTTAAAATACTTGTAAAGCCTGAATATTATCTTATTTATTGTTGAATATAAGATTAATATCAGGAGTCGATCTTAAAAAGTGATGATAGATAACTTTATTCAAATGAAAAATAATTTATTTGATTTATTTGATTTATTTGATTTATTTTTTTAATTATTAAAGATTAATAATTCACTTAACCTTTAAAAAAACATCTCTTAGCGCACCCAGATATAGATACAATTAACCCTGTGTTATTAGTTTCTAGTTACTTATGTCTGAAATTGGGTCTACTCCTTTTAGTGCAGAAGAAATCGCAGCAGAAGGTATCAAACCAGAGGAATACCAGGAAATTGTCAATCGACTAGGTCGCCATCCCAATAAAGCAGAGTTGGGAATGTTTGGGGTGATGTGGTCAGAACATTGTTGTTATAAAAATTCTCGTCCCCTGTTAAGTCAGTTTCCCACAACAGGCGATCGCGTCTTAGTCGGTCCAGGAGAAAATGCGGGGGTAGTAGATTTAGGCAATGGTCTACGACTTGCGTTTAAAATTGAATCTCACAACCATCCTTCAGCAGTCGAGCCTTTTCAGGGTGCAGCCACAGGAGTAGGAGGTATTTTAAGAGATATCTTCACTATGGGAGCTCGTCCTATTGCTATTCTTAATTCTCTACGTTTTGGTAACTTGGAGGATGCTCGTACAAGACGCATCTTTCAAGGAGTGGTTGAGGGCATCAGTCATTATGGCAACTGTATCGGCGTACCGACAGTAGGGGGAGAAATATATTTTGATCGCGCATATACGGGTAATCCTTTAGTCAATGCCATGGCATTAGGATTGATGGAGACAGACGAAATCGTTAAGTCTGGTGCATCGGGAATTGGTAATCCTGTATTGTATGTTGGTTCTACTACTGGTAGAGACGGTATGGGTGGGGCTAGCTTTGCTAGTTCGGAATTAACCGATAATTCGATGGACGATCGCCCTGCGGTACAGGTGGGAGATCCTTTCTTGGAAAAGTCTTTAGTTGAGGCTTGCTTAGAAGCTTTTAAAACAGGAGCGGTAATAGCAGCGCAGGATATGGGCGCAGCAGGATTGACTTGTTCTACCTCTGAGATGGCAGATAAAGGTGGCGTGGGTATTGAATTGGATTTGGATAAAATACCTGCCAGAGAAGCTGGGATGACTCCCTATGAGTATTTACTTTCAGAATCTCAAGAGAGAATGCTGTTTGTGGCAGATAAGGGTAGAGAACAAGAATTAATTGATATTTTTCATCGCTGGGGACTTCATGCGGTAGTTGCAGGTTCGGTAATAGAAGAGCCCGTAGTCAGAATTTTATTTGAAGGAAATATTGCAGCAGAAGTCACTGCAACAGCTTTGGCAGATGACACTCCTATTTATAAGAGAGAGTTATTAAAAGAACCCCCCGCCTATGCCAAAGAAGCAGCTAAATGGACTCCCGATAGTTTACCTGGATGCGATTATCAGGGCATAGATGTCAAGGGAACATATAAAACCTGGAAGGAAATCTTGTTGCAACTTCTGGATACTCCTACCATCGCTTCTAAAAAATGGGTATACAGCCAATACGACCATCAAGTGCAAAACAATACTATCTTGTTACCTGGTGGGGCTGATGCAGCGGTAATTAGGGTACGCCCGATCGATGCTAAACCAGAAGACTGTAACACTGGCGTTGCAGCCACTACCGATTGCAATCCCCGCTATGTATATTTAGATCCCTATGAAGGGGCAAAAGCAGCAGTAGCTGAAGCAGCGCGCAACCTAAGCTGCGTAGGGGCAGAACCGATCGCCGTAACAGACAATTTGAATTTTGGTAGCCCAGAAAAACCTGTAGGCTATTGGCAGCTAGCCAACGCCTGTTTGGGAGTGGCTGATGGTTGTCGCGAAATGTCTACTCCCGTCACTGGAGGAAATGTTTCTTTGTATAACGAAACTGTGGATTCTCAAGGAAACCCCCAACCTATTTATCCGACTCCCGTCATTGGTATGGTGGGTTTAGTCCCTGATATTAGTAAAATCTGCGGACAGTCTTGGACGAAGGAAGGAGATGTTATTTATTTATTGGGTAATGCGATCGCAACTCTAGGTGCATCGGAATATTTAGCAGCAATTCACGACACAGTTGCAGGAAAACCCCCACAAGTTGATTTTGAATTAGAAAAAAGCGTCCAGGCAGTATGTCGTCACGGCATAAGAGAAGGATGGATTAAGTCAGCACACGATCTAGCAGAAGGAGGATTATCCGTAGCCTTGGCCGAATCTTGTATCGGCAATAATTTGGGTGCTACAGTTAATATCCCCGTGGCGGATTCTCAACGTTTGGATGAGTTACTCTTTGGGGAGGTTGCGGGGCAAATTGTTGTCTCAGTCTCCACTGAAATGGTTGATACTTGGGAAGCTTACCTTGAAAGTAATCTCAACAACTCCTGGCTGAAAATAGGCACGGTAGATAAATCTCAATCAGAACTCAATATTTTAACTAATGATAATCTTTCATTAATTAATGTTAAGATTGAGGAATTAGTAACTACCTGGAGTCAGGCAATAGAGACAAGATTAATACTTTAGTTTTGTTAAATAAATCTAGTTAAATGCGATTGCTCTCAAAGCGATCGCCCCATTAATCGCTTCGCGATCAATAAGCGAAGTGAATTAAAGTTTTTAGTTAAGCATTTGACAGCAAATATCTAGCGCAAAAGTTTAGCCTAAAGGATGTTAAAGGTACTAACATCAATTTCCAATATTTATTACCCCAAGGTAGGAGCAAGCCAGTAGTATGATGCCACAACAGCACCTCAATGATACCGAGGATTTTCTTATGAATAATCAACGTAGTGATAAACCAGAAGAAGCCTGTGGTGTTTTTGGGGTATATGCTCCAGAAAGGACATTAGAGGTCGCTAAACTAACCTATTTTGGTCTTTATGCTCTCCAACATCGCGGGCAAGAATCGGCGGGGATTGCGACTTTAAAACAAGGTCGAGTCTACTGTCACAAAGATATGGGTTTGGTATCTCAGGTCTTTAATGAAGATATCTTGGAACAACTACCAGGAGAGATTGCGGTAGGTCATACTCGCTACTCTACCACAGGCTCTAGTTTAAAAGAAAACGCCCAACCATTTATTACAGAGACAAGATTGGGTAAATTGGCGTTAGCCCATAATGGAAATTTGGTAAATGCAGTAGAGTTGAGAAAGCATTTAACTAGCAAAGAAACAGATTTTGTTACTACTACTGATTCGGAAATGATCGCTTTGACCATAGCCGATGAAGTCAATAGCGGTAAGGACTGGATTGAAGGGGCGATAAGTGCGTTTAAATTATGCACGGGTGCTTATAGTTTGACTATTGCTACACCCGATGGATTGATGGGAGTCCGCGATCGCAATGGTATTCGTCCTTTAGTAATTGGAGTGCTGCGAGGAGAGTCAGCAGATGGGGAAAGATATGTCTTATCTTCGGAAACCTGCGGTTTGGATATTATTGGGGCGGAATATGTCAGAGATGTTAATCCTGGGGAATTGGTTTGGATTACTGATTCGGGATTGATTTCGGTTGATTGGGCAGAAAAAGGGGAGAAAAAACTTTGTGTCTTTGAAATGATCTATTTTGCTCGTCCCGATAGCGTAATGCACGACGAAACTTTATATAGCTATCGCATACGTTTGGGCAGACAGTTGGCTAGAGAATCTTTTGTGGATGCAGATTTGGTGATCGGCGTTCCTGATTCTGGTATTCCTGCTGCGATCGGATTTTCTCGCGAATCTGGTCTTGCTTATGGAGAAGGATTGATTAAAAATCGTTATGTCGGTCGCACTTTTATCCAACCTACCCAGAGTATGCGAGAGGCTGGTATCCGCATGAAGTTAAATACTCTTAAAGATGCTTTGCAGGGTAAGAGAATCATTATTGTGGATGATTCGATCGTACGGGGAACAACTAGTAAGAAAATTGTGAAAACCCTCAGAGATGCTGGTGCAACTGAAGTGCATATGCGGATTTCTTCTCCTCCCGTAACCCATCCTTGTTTTTATGGCATCGATACAGACAATCAAGATCAGTTAATTGCTGCGACTAAATCTGTTAAGGAAATTGGAGAGAGAATTGGGGTAGATACCCTAGCTTATTTGACTTGGGAAGGTATGTTAGAAGCTACCCAAGAAGATACTAATCATTTTTGTTCGGCTTGCTTTACTGGTGACTATCCTGTTTCTATTCCTGAAGATGTGAAGCGATCTAAGTTGATTTTAGAAGAAACAAAGGTTTGAAAATTAAAATTTGAGTGGAATAGTTTATTAGCTGAACTACAAGTTAACGATCGCTTAGGATTGGCAGTTTTCGACGATTTAGTTAATGCTTATTGCAATCCTGCCAGACACTATCATAATCTCGATCATATCGCTCAAATTTTAGAATTATTAGAGCAAATCAAAGATATTGCTGATCGCTTTGTTGTGTTGCAATTTTCTGCTTGGTTTCATGATTATATTTATAATCCTCAAGGGAAAGACAATGAAGTCGCCAGTGCTATTTATGCAGAGCGAATTTTGCAGGAATTAAATCTCGATCTAGAAATTATTCAACCAGTCAAACAAATTATTATTAGTACTAAAAAACACGAACCATTATTGGATAGTGTTGATAATTTATTTTTTTTAGATGCTGACTTGTCTATTTTAGGAACATCCCCAGATAAATATTGGGCATATGCTCGTGCCATTAGACAAGAATATCAATATCTAAGCGATCGCGATTATTCTTTAGGTAGAAAAAAAGTGCTTAATAGTTTTCTAAAAAGAGCCAGAATTTATTACAGCGATCGCTTTTATCAACAGTTTGAACAACAGGCGAGAAAGAATTTAATAGCCGAAATTAAAGCAATAAATTAAAACAATAACAAGATAAATATCATCAATCCGATAAAGCTAAAACTTCCAATATGGCTTTAGGATTGAGCTTGTTTTTAAACCAAATCAAATGATTGGGTAAGTCGGTAAACTTAACTCCTGCTTTATCCAAATTTAGCCTTTCCGAGACAGCCAAAATAAGATTACCAGTATCGCCGTGACGCACTTGATAAAACTTTTTCTGCAAATATTGTGGTCGCCAATAACCGACAATTTCTAATAAAAATTCTCTGCCATCGGGATGTACTAAACGGAAATCGGGAATCATCACACTGCCAGGAAGGGGAATTAAATCTACTTCTCTTTCTAGTCGCCATTCGGTTTTAACTTTTGCCCAACTTTTAGCAAAAGAAGCTTCTAGCATACTGTCGTAAGGTTTACCTGGGGGATAATGAGAAACCAAGTCACAGCGATCGCTGGTTAAACTAAACTTACCTGTTTTGATGTTGCCCGAATATGGATCGCGATTTTGTAGTTTTGCTTGCAAACTCCATTTGGTTACATGCAGCAAAGCAGGAAGCATTTTCGCCAGGGCTAAACCATAGCGAGTACTAGCTTTGAATAGACTTGCAGGACCATCCATAGTTAAAGTGAAACCCGTATCCGCATCTCCTTCTATGTATGCCATTAATTGAAATAATTTGATATAGCGAAAGAGTAATTTATATTCCCCAGGATCGTTGCGATGGGCATTGATTACTACGTTGCTGGCACGATAAAAAATCCCTTGAACTTGAGATAAGTTATATCGATGCAGCAAAGATTCAGGGACGGGTGCTTCAAACTGAGTTAGGATACGATTTTCTTGCAAGTCTGCATATAATCCCGCTTCAATTTCTGCCCGAGACACGGGACGTTTTAATTCACCTTTGAGAGTATGGGTGATCGCTTCAATGGTTTGACTGCGCTGACTGGGTAAAGTAATTGTTTTAGCAGCTTCGGCAAACACTCTCTGTCTGAGGGTAGGAGGCTCAAGAGGGCTGATAATTTCAAAAGTAGAGAAACTATTGCGTAATATATGGGAAAGACCCCGTTTGACCCGATAATCGGGGCTATCTCCTTCCAAATCGAGGAGTTGCCGATCCAATTCCCCTTGAGTTTTGCCCAAGCAATCTTGAAAACAATCAATGATCTCGGTAGCGATCGCCAGATTGCGGTTATCGATTCCTAACTTTTTCGGTACAATTGTCTCGCCATTGCGCTTATATATAAGTAGATCGCTTTTTAACATTACTAGTTTTATTTCTAACGCAGAAAAATGTATCAGCCCTTAGAATGCCGTCCCGATAGCTATCAAGAATGGTACAACCAAGGTAATAAATTGCGGGCAGAAGGCTACTATCAAGAAGCTTTAATCAGCTACGAACGTGCCATAGATTATAAACCCCGCGACTATTGGTCATGGTATCGCAAAGGGGTAGTATTAGAGGCACTAGGAGAATACACAGAAGCGATCGATAGTTATACTCAAGCCAACAAGATTGAGCCCAATAACTATTGGTCTTGGTACGAACAGGGTTGTATTTACTTTACTGAATTAGCTCAATACGATCAGGCAATTGCTTGTTTTGTCCAAGCTCTAATTGCTCATCCTCAAGACTATTGGGCAATATATCGCACCGCAGAAGCTTGGCGTAGATTAGGTGGATACCAGGAGGCAATATCTCATTATAATCGCGCTCTGGAATTACGCCCCCAAGATTTTTGGTCTTTTTATCGTCGCGGAGAAGCCCAACAACAGTGGGGGAACTCTTCCTTAGCTTTACAAAGCTATAATTGCGCTTTAAATATTGAACCCAACGATTATTGGAGTTGGTATCAAAAGGGAACAGTTTTACAAGAATTAGGACAATTCGATCGCGCCATTGTTAGTTACGACTTTGCTTTAAATGAAAATTCAAGCTTCGATCTAGCTTGGTATCAAAAAGGTTGTTGCTATGCTGAATTGCATAATACTAATTGGGCAGTTATGAGTTTAGAGAAAGCGATCGATCTCGATCCTCAAAAATATTTAGAATTAGCAGCTAATGCACTTGTCTGGCAAGCATTTCGAGGGAAAACGGGTTTTCAATTATTATTAACTAATAAAAGTCGCAAGTATCTTAATTAGCGATCGCCAACTACTCATTATCTATATCTTCATCTGAGTTAGAAGATTCTTTGGCTAAGGCTTCTGCCATTTGTTCTATAGTTTCTGTATTGGAATTATTAAGTGGTAATAATTTGCTAGCTTCTGACGCTTCTAAAGGACGACCAAACCAAAAGCCTTGCATTTGTTTACAGCCGAGATTGCTTAATAAATCTACTTGCTTTTGAGTTTCTACGCCTTCGGCTACTATTCTGAGATCGAAACCTTTTCCTAATTCGATTAAAGCAGTTGCGATCGCCAAATCTTCGGGACTATTAGTTAATTGTCCTACTACAGATCGGTCTATTTTCAGGGTGTTTAAAGGAAAATGCTTGAGATATTCCAACACAGAAAATCCCGCAGTAAAATCATCAATAGCAATGTAAACTCCCAGTTCTTTTAATTGCTGGAGCAAAGTTTTGCTAAGTTCTATATTTTCTAGCAAGCTAACAGCACTAATTTCTAGTTCTAGAAATTGAGGCTCTAAAGCTGTTTCTGCCAATATTTCGGCAATTTTTGCTACCAAATTAGTTTGTTTAAATTGGACTAAAGATAAGCTTACTGTAATTCTTGATGGAGGTAATCCTTCTTTTTGCCAAGCTTTATTCTGGCTACAAGCTTGACGAATAGCCCATTCTCCAATGGGTATAATTAGCTTAGTTGTTTCGGCTGATTTGATAAAATTATTGGGAGGAACTAAACCAAATTCTGGATGCTGCCAGCGCAGCAGGGCTTCAATTGCTTCTGTTTTTCCAGTATCGAGGTTTATTTGTGGCTGATAATATAACTTGAATTCTTCTCTTTCTAAAGCTTGTTGTAACAACGCTTCTAATTCTAATGCGACTGAAGCTTGAGAATTCATAGATTCATTATAAAACTGATAACTCTTTTTGCTATTATACGCCCGTTCTAAAGCAGTATTAGCATTGGCTAATAATATATCTATGTTAGTACCATCTTGAGGATAAATGGCGATGCCAATACTACCATTGAGAGTTACATTCGTTGCTCCCAGTTTAAAAGATTGTTCTACAGATTGCTTGATTCGACTGTTAATTTTAGCTACTTCTTCAATACCATTTATTTGAGGCATCAATAAAACATATCGATCATCTTTCCAGTGAACGACTGTATCTCCAGCACGTATACAAGAAGTTAATCTTTTACCTAAAGTTGACAATAGTTCTTGACTTTTTTGTGTTCCTAAATTGGCTCTAATATCGGGCAAAAAGTAAAGTTTACAGAACATTACTGCTAAAAGATTTTCGCTTCTTGTAGCATTGGATATTGCCGTAACCATTTGTTGCTTAAATATATTTTTTTCTGATGCAGTAGCGACTAATTCTTTCTGTTCGCCTTGAGTTGATTGCCTTTCTTCAATTGAGTTACTTATCAACAAGCAAATTGTTTCTTTTGCTTCAGAACTAACTAAATCAATTTTAATTTTAGTTTTGACTATTTCACCACTTTGATGGCGCAACAAACATTCTCCCCAAAAGCTGTTTTTTGCTGCAATTATTCCCTGTAATATAGCTGAAAACTGTTCCGAGGCAGAACATAACTCGTAAATATTCATCTGCAACATTTGCTCCCTAGAATATCCGAGTAATTCGCTACAGGCAGCATTGACTTCAATTATTTGCTTGGTAGCCGATTCAACAATAATAATTGCTTCGGCGACATGCTGGCTTATTTTATTATAGAGATTCGTTTGATAGTGTAATTCTACTTCTAAAGCTTTTTGTTGACTAATATCAACTATATAATTTCTGATTACTTTATTGTCAGGTAAGTAATGAGCCGTTTGCCAAAAAGTTTTATCACCAATTATAACTTCTCGATTAATAATATTATTTTGCCCTTGATGATATATAGAAATTAAATTTTCTAATAAAGGGTGACTTAGTTTTCGGTGATGTATGTCTTTAAAATGAATTATACCAGCGGAATTTATATAAGTAATATTGCCATATAAGTCAATTTCAATAATTGGTTGGGGACTTAGCTCGGTTAAGGAAATTTGTCGAGAAGAATCTACTAATAAAGGTTTATTAGTGTTAATGCTACTATTCGTATTGCCATTAACGGAACTTACAGGAGGATTAACAACTGTATCTTTATTAACTAAAGCACTATTTGCTAAAGAAGTCTGGTAGTTATTACTATTATCAGCAGGTAAATCAACAGGTAGGTCTGACGTGATTTTATAAGTTGCTCGGGCATCTCCACTAAACTGAATAACATCTCCATCTTTCAATTCATGAACTAAAGTCTTCTTAGTATTAATATAAATTCCATTACGACTTCTGTTACCTTGTAAATCTCCATCTAAAACCCAATAAGAAAACTTATTAGTTTTGACATCTGTTCTTCTAAGAAGAGTAGCGTGATTTCGAGAAGTTTTTTGACAAGAAAGAACAATATCATTGCTAGAATGACGACCAATGGAATAAGTAGCAGCATCAAGATTAATTTCTCTATGGAAAGAAGGATCTTCAATGACTAATACGTGATGTATTCTATCTAGGCTATCCATTGTATTATTTTGAATATATTTTATGTTCATATTGTTCTGAGCATCAGTTGAAACTGCTTTTAAAGCAAAAATGTAACTAAAAATATCACATAAAATCAGCTATTATTATAGATTTAATTATGCCTTTGAATGCTGTGATCAACTGATATGTCAGATACTAAAAGTAAAAGAGTACCATTACAAAATGGTCAACAAAGTCAACATAATAGTTAAGCATATTGTTCCCGAAAGAGGGAATAAAATATCAACCAGAATTAAATTATTGGTTCTTTATTATCAGCCAATAATCAGCTAGGAGCAAATATTAGTAAATTTGCGGTTAGATAATCAGGCGATCGGGGAATAGGCTAGGATTGACGAATGGTAAATTAATCAATGTTGGCAAGGGTGTGGAGCGCAGCGATCGCGGGTATTGATGCCATCAAGGTAGGAGTAGAAGTAGATGTATCGGGGGGTCTACCAAAAATTATTGTTGTTGGATTACCCGATGTGGCAGTCCAAGAATCGCGAGAAAGAGTCAAAGCAGCCCTGAAAAATGCTGATTTTGCTTTTCCCGTCCGCAAAATTGTGATTAATCTCACTCCCGCAGATCTACGTAAGGAAGGACCTTGTTTCGATCTACCTATTAGCGTCGGTATTTTAGCAGCTTCAGAGCAAGTAAATCCCCAATTATTGGGAGATTATTTATTTTATGGTGAGGTTTCTTTAGATGGGACATTAAGACCTGTATCGGGAGTTTTACCTATTGCTGCTGCTGCCCATAAAATGGGTATTGCAGGGTTGATTGTACCTCTAGGTAATGGTCAAGAAGCAGCCGTTGTCAAAGACATCTCCGTATATGCCTTTGAAAATTTGGGACAAGTAGCAGATTTCCTCAACCAGCCCCATAAATATCAGCCTGTAACTGTTGAAGAACAATTGATAGCAGAAGAATCTTTAGCACAATTTGCCAACTTAAAAGATGTAAAAGGACAAGTCCATGGCCGTAGAGCTTTGGAAATTGCAGCAGCAGGAGGGCATAATCTGATTTTTGTAGGACCCCCAGGTAGCGGTAAGACAATGTTGGCACAACGTCTTCCTGGTATCTTACCCCATCTTTCCTTTGAAGAAGCTTTAGAAGTTTCTCAAATTCATTCTGTAGCTGGTTTACTCAAAGATCGAGGTCGCCTAATTAAACAAAGACCTTTTCGCAGTCCCCACCATTCTGCTTCTGGTCCATCATTAGTTGGGGGAGGTAGTTATCCTCGTCCTGGGGAAATATCTCTGGCTCATCAAGGTATTTTGTTTCTCGATGAATTGACGGAATTCAAACGCAATGTACTGGAATACTTGCGCCAACCGTTAGAAGACGGTCGAGTAACAATTTCTCGTACCCGCCAATCAGTAGTTTTTCCTGCTCAGTTTACCTTAGTTGCCAGCACTAATCCTTGCCCTTGTGGTTATTTTGGCGACCCTATTCAAAATTGTACTTGTTCTCCTCGACAACGGGAAAATTACTGGGCTAAGTTATCGGGTCCTTTGATGGATAGAATAGATTTACAGGTGGCGGTTAATCGTCTCAAACCAGAGGAAATGACTGGGCAATCTACGGGAGAAGATTCAGAAAAAGTCAGGGATAGAGTATTTGCTGCTCGTCAAATTGCCAAAAACCGATTTATTAAAGATTCTGAAGTTAGCTGTAATGCTCAAATGCGATCGCAACACTTACGAGAGTTTGGTATTTTGGACGATACCAGTCGCAATTTATTAGAAGCTGCAATACGGAAATTAGGTTTGTCTGCTAGGGCTATGGATCGGGTTTTGAAAGTATCTCGTACCATTGCCGATCTCGCTGGCGATCGCGATTTACAAAGTCATCATTTAGCAGAAGCTATTCAATATCGCACGATTGATCGCATGCAGTAGTTAATAATTATTACTTTCAGATCCACTCTTCATCTTCTTCATCGAAATCGCTTTCATCCGACTCACTTTGGCTATAAGCAGAAGATTCTGGTTTGGGGGTTATGATAACTCTCTCCCTATCTGATTCTTCTTCTTCAAACTCTTCTTCTTCAAACTCTTCATCATCCAAATCCCTTGCTTGCTGTCGATGGAAATCATTTGATGTTGATTTGTATTCAGGTTTGGGTAAAATATCTGCTGGCTTTTCCCCATCTATTTCTATCACAATCAAATCGTCAATATAAGCTAAGAAAAGATTTCCTTCCACATCACAAACTGTAGCCGAACAAGATACCTCAGACTTTTGTTGATTTGAATTAAATAGTTCATTAATAAAACGAGAAGGATTAGTTTTATTTTCCTCTCCGTTTATACTTAATAAAATATATTGATTACCTGTTTTTCTATGTCTAACAATAGTGGTCATACTATTAAAACTTACTTATTACTTATTACTTAATTATCCTCCATGATTCCGAGGATCGGTATTAGTATCTTTTGTAACGGTTACTTGAGGTTCAAACTGAGATACTTGACCTGTTTTGTTAGCGTAAGGAATAGGATTTTTGGCAATTAAAGCGTCAAGATCCATTTCCAAAATACCTTTGGGTTGTTCGCCAATAGATTCGGCGATCGCATTTCCTTTACTGTCCATAAAGACAAAGTGAGGAATACCATCCACACGGTAGCGCAACATTTCAGGCAACCATTTAGTATTATCAACGTTGAGCATGACAAAATTAACGCGATCGCCGTATGCTTGTTTGATCTCCCCCAGATCTCCTGCCATTGCCTGACAACTAGTACACCAGTCTGCATAAAACTCTGTGAGAGTTGGTTTTTCGTTAGCAAAAGCTACATCCAAAGAAGTCGATTGCTTAAACTGAGATTCTAGAGACAGAGGATTATTTTCAGTTTTTAATCCCAAAAATAAAGCAATACTTAAGATAACTGCGGCGATCGCAACTACAATATTTCTAACAGAATTATTACTATTTGCTTCCAATTGTTTTTCAGTGTCCATTGACTTTTCAGGTACTTTTTAATTAACTTACCAAAAAATTCATCTCTAAACAGATCCTTAAGGAATTGCATATGTCACAATGATTAGCGTTAATCATGACTTGTAGTTAAGCAATTTATACTTAAGATATACAAAATGGAACCGCTTTATCAGTATGCTTGGCTAATTCCCGTACTGCCTCTTCTGGGGGCAATGTTGGTAGGAATTGGTTTAATTTCCGTAAACAAGGCAACTAACAATCTACGTCAGATAGTTGCTGTATTTATTGTCTCCATCATTGGCGCAACAATGGTGATGTCTTATGCAATTTTGTGGAGTCAAATTCACGGACATGAAGTCGTCACTCGAACTATTGAGTGGGCTTCGGCAGGAGATTTTCATCTTTCGATGGGTTACACTATCGATCATCTCAGTGCCTTGATGTTGGTTATTGTGACTACCGTAGCTTTCTTAGTGATGATTTACACCGATGGCTACATGGCACACGATCCTGGCTATGTCCGCTTTTATGCCTACTTGAGTATCTTTAGTTCTTCTATGTTGGGATTGGTAATTAGTCCTAACTTGGTGCAGATCTATATCTTTTGGGAATTGGTGGGGATGTGTTCCTATCTCCTAATTGGTTTTTGGTTTGATCGCCAACCCGCAGCAGATGCTTGTCAAAAAGCTTTTGTTACCAACCGAGTTGGTGACTTCGGCTTGTTATTAGGAATGCTTGGTCTTTATTGGGCAACTGGTAGCTTTGAGTTTGGCATTATGGGCGATCGCCTTGGAGAACTGGTTTCTACTGGTTCTATAAGTGCGTTTTTAGCCACCTTATTCGCCATTTTAGTATTTCTAGGACCAGCAGCTAAATCAGCTCAATTTCCCCTTCACGTATGGCTACCAGACGCGATGGAAGGGCCTACTCCCATCTCGGCATTAATTCACGCTGCAACTATGGTGGCTGCGGGGGTATTTTTGATTGCGCGGATGTATCCCGTATTCGAAAATGTACCTGTAGCAATGAATCTAATTGCTTGGACTGGGGCATTTACGGCTTTTCTCGGTGCGAGTATTGCCCTGACCCAAAATGACATTAAAAAGGGTTTGGCATATTCTACCGTTTCCCAACTGGGCTATATGGTTATGGCAATGGGTATTGGTTCTTATAGTGCGGGTTTATTTCACTTGATGACTCATGCTTTTTTCAAAGCCATGCTGTTCCTTTGTTCTGGTTCGGTAATTCACGGCATGGAAGAGGTTGTGGGACACAATCCGATAATTGCTCAAGATATGCGGTTGATGGGTGGTTTGAGAAAGTATATGCCTATCACCGCAGGTGCTTTCTTTGTTGGTAATTTAGCGATTTGTGGGATTCCTCCTTTTGCAGGTTTTTGGTCGAAAGACGAAATCTTGGGACAAGCTATGACAGCCAATCCTGCCCTCTGGTTTATTGGTTGGGCTACGGCTGGTTTGACCGCATTTTATATGTTCCGTATGTACTTTATGACCTTTGAAGGGGAGTTTCGCGGAAATGATGCGGGGATCAAACAACAGCTAATGACTGAAGCTGGACTGGCTTTTGGCCCTGGTGCAATGGATGCTAAAGAGGGCGATAGTCACGGTCATAGTGAATATCCTCACGAATCTCCTTTAACTATGGCATTACCTCTGGTTATTTTGGCGATACCTTCAATTGGAATTGGTTTACTCGGTCGTCCTTGGGAAAACTATTTTGAAGAGTTTATTCACGCCCCAGGAGAAATTATTGCCGAACACGCTTTTGATTGGAATGAATTTCTAATTATGGCAGGATTGTCAGTTGCGATCGCCGTAACGGGAATTATCGTAGCACTGTTGATGTATCGTACCAAAACTATCGATCCCAGCAGTATTGCCAAAAAAGTTCCTACTCTCTATCGTTTCTCCCTTAATAAATGGTATCTCGACGATCTTTATAACAAAGTATTTGTTATCGGAATGCGTCGTATTGCGAGACAGATTATGGAAGTTGACTATCGCGTTGTAGATGGTGCGGTTAACTTAACTGGTTTGGCAGCAGTACTTAGTGGTGAAGGGCTGAAATATCTAGAAAATGGTCGCGCGCAATTTTACGCTTTGATTGTTTTTGGTGCAGTCTTGGGATTTGTATTGTTGTTTAGTTTGGGCTAAACATTAGTTAGTTATAGTTTTTGAAGCGATCGCTTGTTCTTGAAGGTCAGGCGATCGCTTTTTGCTTTTTAAAGTCATTATTCCCAGCAATTCTCATTTTGAAAAAAAGAGGCGGAATTTTTGCGCCAGAAAAGAAAA
>NZ_JADWDC010000032.1:0-30519 GCF_020640915.1 Waterburya agarophytonicola KI4
TTTCTTTTTTCTTACCGTATTTTCACTCTTTTAGCTACTTGTGTCAGGCAGCCAGATTTAATTCAGTATCAAATTGATAACCTTGTTTGGAGTATAGCAACATCAATTTATCGTCAAAGTGGTCACAAAGTAGATTTCTCTTCAGTACGCGACCTTGCTAATACTAGAATTAAATCTTTAAAAATGCTTGCAGTAAGACAAGCAGAAGAAGCAAAACAAAAAGCTTTAGAAGAGGAGGCTATAAAAATCGAACAAGCTCGTCTAAAAGCAGAAGCAGAAGCAAAAAAGAAAGCTAAGGAAGAAGCAAGAAAAATTGAACAAGCTCGCCAGAAAGAAATTAATAAGGATAAAGCAGAAGGAGTTTATTGGTCCAAGACAAAAGCTGATTCAAATATATATTTGTTTAGAGAAGTTTTTGAAGAAATAAAGAAAATAATAGCTAAAGAATTGGAAATAGAATCTGATAGGATAACGCCAGAGAGTCATATGTATTATGATTTAGGAGCAGAATGTGAAAATGACGTATACAAAATAGCTCTAGAAATTGAAGAAGAGTTTGATATTGAATTTGACTTAGATAACTATTCTCTTGATTGCATAAAAGATTTGTGCGATTTTGTTATCCTCAACATATAAAAATTAAAACTAATTTGTATAAGATTATTTCTCTAGTGCTTCTGCGTCTTTGCGCCTTTGCGTGAAAAAATCCCCCCAGAAAACCAGGAGGACACAAAAATAACCTAAGCTTTAACTAAGCAGCAACCAATTCCTTCTCAGTCTTAGATAACTCATTCAACAACGCGCTAACGTTAGCTTTCGCATCGCCGAATAACATTTGATTGTTATCCATATAGAACAGAGGATTATCTACCCCTGCATAACCAATACCAAGACTGCGCTTCATAACCACCACGTTTTGAGCGTTCCATACTTCCATTACGGGCATACCTGCAATGGGGCTAGAAGGATCGTCCAACGCACTAGGGTTAACAGTGTCGTTTGCACCAATTACCAGAACTACATCAGTATTAGATAGATCGTCGTTAATTTCGTCCATCTCCAACACGATATCGTAGGGTACGTTAGCTTCTGCTAACAATACGTTCATGTGTCCAGGCATTCTTCCCGCTACGGGGTGGATACCAAAACGGACTTCTTTACCGCGCTTGCGGAGGATTTTGGTAATGTCGGAAACGGAGTGTTGTGCTTGTGCAACTGCCATACCATAACCAGGTACGATGACCACGCTTTTAGCATCGTTAAGCAATTCTGCAACTTCTTCGACGTTAGTAGCGGTAGCTTCGCCCATGGGTTTTGCTTCGCCAGTGGGTGCAGCAGCACCAGAACCTTCACCAAAACCGCCAAGAATTACGCTAATAAAGGAACGGTTCATCGCTTCACACATGATGTAGCTAAGGATCGCCCCACTACTACCAACCAATGCACCAGTAACAATTAATACGTCGTTGGAAAGCATAAAGCCAGCAGCAGCAGCAGCCCAACCAGAGTAACTATTCAGCATGGAGATTACGACAGGCATATCTGCGCCACCAATACCCATGACGAGGAGGAAGCCAAGGACACAGGCTAAACCAGTCATGATTAGTAGGGGCTGTAAGCCGTTTTCTGTTCCCATAAACTGTACACCGAGAACTACCGAACCAACTAATAAAGCGATGTTGATTAAATGACGAGCGGGTAGCATAAGAGGCTTGCTACCAAATGAACCGTTGAGCTTACCAAAAGCGACAACCGAACCAGCAAAGGTAACAGCACCGATAAAGATACCGATATAAATTTCTAGTTCGTGGATCGTAGCTTCAACACCAGTTAAGCTGTTTTCGGGCTGGAGGTAGGTAGCTAAACCAACCAATACCGCAGCTAAACCCACGAAACTGTGCAGAATTGCTACAAGTTCGGGCATGGAAGTCATCGCCACTCTAGCTGCTAAAATTGAACCAACGATCGCACCAGGAACGATCGCAGCAACTAAAACGCCGTAACCATTTACCTGGGTGCTAAGGGCAGTCGCAACAAAGGCGATCGCCATACCGATAATTCCAAAAGTATTACCCTGACGGGCTGTTTCCTGGTTGGATAGTCCACCCAGGCTGAGGATAAATAAGGCACTGGCTGCAATATATGCAACCGCCACAAGATTATTTGTCATGAATTAAAAAGATGAAGGTCAGTTATGAAAATGTATCGTAGGGGCGTATGGCCATACGCCCTTACAGGATGTATGTATAGATAATTATTTCTTCTGGAACATTTTGAGCATCCGTTGAGTAACGAGGAAACCACCAGAGATGTTGATTGTTCCCACGAGAATTGCGATCGCACCTAAAATTACAGAAGGTGAAGTTAATTCACCAGATATCTGCAACATACCGCCCAGGATAATGATTCCGCTAATGGCATTGGTCACACTCATTAGTGGTGTATGCAAAGCGGGGGAAACGTTCCAAATTACCTGATAGCCAATAAAACAGGCAAGAACGAAAACGGTGAAGTGAGATAAGAAAGAAGTAGGCGCACCAATACCAATGCCTAGCAATGCTAAACCAGCTACAATCACCCATAGCATACTGCTGTTGGATTTCTTCTCTTCTTTGGCTACCTGAGTGACTACCGCTTTAGGTTTGGGAGGAGGAGTAGGAGAAGGGTTTTCGATTTTTGGTGGAGGCCAAGTTACCTTGCCTTCATGGACGATTAACGCACCGCGTACAACTTGGTCTTCGTAGTCTACCTTATAATCTTCTGCCCCACCCATGTCTTTGAGCAAGTGCCAGAGGTTTGTACCATATAGTTGACTGGACTGGGCTGCCATACGGCTTGGTAAGTCGGTTAAACCAATGATAGTTACGCCATCGTATTTGTAAACTTCGTTAGGACGAGTAACTTCACAGTTACCACCTTGTTCGGCAGCTAAATCTACTACTACAGAACCTTCTTTCATCATCTCCACCATATCGGTAAGAATGAGTTTAGGTGCTGGTCTACCTGGAATTAAAGCAGTAGTGATAATAATATCGATTTCTTTGGCTTGTTCTCTAAAGAGTGCCATCTCTGCATCGATAAATTCTTTACTCATGGTTTTGGCATAGCCACCAGAACCCGTACCGTCTTCTTCAAACTCAAGTTCGAGGAATTCTGCACCGAGACTTTCTACCTGTTCTTTTACCGCAGGACGAGTATCAAAAGCCCTAACAATTGCCCCAAGGCTTCTAGCTGCACCGATCGCTGCTAAACCAGCTACCCCCGCACCAATTACCATTACCTTGGCAGGGGGTACTTTACCTGCTGCGGTAATTTGTCCTGTAAAGAAACGACCAAAGTTATTAGCAGCTTCAATTACTGCGCGATAGCCCGCAATGTTCGCCATGGAAGACAGGGCATCCATCTTCTGGGCGCGACTGATACGCGGAACTGCATCCATGGCGATCGCCGTGGCTTTCCGCTCTGCTAGCTTGTTTAATAATTCTTCATTTTGTGCTGGCCAGATAAAGCTGATAATGGTTTTACCGTGGGGCATTACTTCGATTTCTGAATCTTCAGGGGCGCGGACTTTCAGAATTATATCGGCTTCTGACCATAAACTCGCTGCATCAGAAACTATTGTGCAGTCTGCTTCTTGATAAGCTTCGTCAGAAAAGTTAGCTGCTGCCCCTGCATTGGTTTCAACTAGAATCTCGAAGCCGAGTTTTTGCAATTTTTTAACCGTATTGGGTGTAGCAGCAACACGGCATTCATTGTTGTATATTTCTTTGGGTATGCCAATTTTACGAGGTCCAGATTTCTGATTTTCTGGCTGTTGGCTATCCTCTGCTTGTCTATCGACAGTTGCGGTCATAGATTCTCCTAAGATATTATTGACGGTAAAATATAAAACTAAGGAATTGTAACGAGCAACAGTTAAATTAAATTAAATGCTGATTCCCACAATTGATAGTTCTATATTCTTGGGGAGAGGTGGAAACTTATAGATTTATTTCGCTAAAACTGAAGCTTTAACGATTATGTTAAGAAAGCTTTATTTTATAGATATTATATTTTTACTTAGCTTAAAATATCTTGACAAAAAAATTACCTCTTTTTGTTGATTTCTGGTTGCTATCCTAAAACGATCCCCACTATTGTCTATCAATCTTTAACTTATCTTAGTAATTAGCAGATTTCTGGGGAGATTCGCTTTGCATCTCTTTACATAGGCAAAAGTGTTTATTATCTTAATCTAAATGCTATTAAAATCTTAAATTTTATTGACGATCGCTAGTTAATTATGAATGGTTATTTTATGAAAAACTAGGAGTATAAAATAAGTAAGATAAAAGATGAAGATTGGGATTATCGGTTTGGGTTTAATTGGTGGTTCTTTGGGGATAGATTTGCGATCGCCAAGCGCGAACGGAGTTCAATCCCAAGGACACTACATTATTGGCATATCCCGTCAAAAATATACCTGTAAATTAGCCCTAGAAAAAGGTATTGCTGATCGCGTGGATACTAGTTTTGAAGCTTTATCAGATGCGGAGATAATTATTGTTTGTACTCCCATGGGGGCGATCGCATCTACTGTTAAGCAAGTCATTCCCTATATTAATCCTGATACTATCATTACAGATGTTGGTTCTGTCAAATATCCCATCGTGCAAAGCTGTAGCCAGCTATGGTCAAACTTCATTGGCGGACATCCCATGGCTGGTACATCATCGAGTGGTATTGAGGCTGCAATACCCAGCTTATTTACTAATGCAGCTTATGTCTTTACTCCTTCCGAACAAAATAAACTTGAAGATGTAGAGAAACTAAAAGCGATCGCCCTACAATTAAATGCCATTCCCTATATCTGCGATGCAAAAATCCACGATCGCGCTGTTAGTTGGATTTCTCATTTACCTGTAATGGTTAGTGCGAGTTTGATTAAAGCTTGTTTGCAAGAAAAACCTGACACTTTAAAACTAGCACAAATTCTTGCTAGTTCAGGGTTTAAGGATACAAGCCGCGTAGGTGGTGGTAATCCAGAATTAGGTGTAATGATGGCAAAATATAATCGAGAGGAGTTATTGCGATCGCTTTATAGTTATCGGGATAATTTGGATGGAATTATTAGTTTAATTGAAGAGGAAAATTGGCAAGATTTATCAGGTATTTTAACTAGTAATGGAGAGGCTAGACCGAAGTTTTTAAATTAGATGATTATGAGTATATGAGATAATCTAAACTGTGATTTAGAAAATCCTTTCTCCAGAATCCAAGGAAGTAAATATGACGATACATTCCCAACTAGCAGAAGCCTTAACTCAGAAAAATGCACTCAAGGTAATTAGTGGTTTAAACAACTTCGATCGCGATCGCGTAACAGCAGTAGTCAAAGCTGCCGAAGCTGGTGGTGCAACATTTGTCGATATTGCTGCCGAACCTACTTTAGTTGAAACAATTCGTAACTTAACTAACTTACCTATTTGCGTCTCGGCTGTAAAACCAGAATTATTTATTAGTGCGGTTAATGCTGGTGCAGATTTGATTGAAATAGGAAATTTTGATAGCTTCTACGCTCAAGGAATTAGATTTGAAGCAGAAGAAGTTCTAGAATTAACTGTCAAAACTCGTTCCCTTCTACCTCAGATCGCGCTTTCTGTAACCGTTCCTCATATTTTGGCATTAGACGAACAAGTTAAATTAGCCGAAAAACTAGTCCAAGCAGGTGCAGACATCATTCAAACCGAAGGCGGAACCAGCATTCAACCCCTAAACCCAGGAGTAAGAGGTTTAATCGAAAAAGCAGCGCCGACTTTGGCTGCTGCCCATAGTATTGCTCGTGGGGTAAATGTTCCCGTGCTTTGTGCTTCTGGTTTATCTAGCGTCACCGTACCAATGGCGATCGCTGCTGGTGCTGCTGGTGTTGGTGTTGGTTCGGCAATCAATCAGTTAAACAACGAAGTAGCAATGGTTGCAGTAGTTCGCAGCCTGGTTGAAGCTTTAAATAGTTACCAGTTATCAGCGATCGGCAATCAGTAATCACTAATTACTAATTACTAATTACCCCAGGCAATCTTTAAGAGCATAGGCGACTCGTTCTTGTTCTGCTTGAGAGATGCCAGGAAACATTGGTAAAGATAATACTTCGCGGGCAGCTTGTTCGACAATGGGCAACTGTCCTTTTTTATATCCCAAATCTCGATACACAGGTTGGAGGTGCAGGGGAATGGGGTAATAGATCATCGAAATAATTTCCTGTTGTTGCAAACATTCCTTGACCCTATCTCTAGAAGTTTTCTGGCTAGTAGATGATTTGCGATCGCCTACACAAATTGTATATTGATTCCAAACACTATTACCTCCTGATATTGCTTGAGGTAATTTAATCAAAGTAATAGCATTTAAAAGTTCGTGATAATATTTGGCAGCAGTAGCGCGCTGTTCGTTCCAAAAATCTAAATGGCGCAACTTGATCGATAAAATAGCAGCTTGAATACCATCAATTCGACTGTTAATGCCAATAGAATCATGGCGATATCGTTCGGGGGAGCCGTGTTCTTTGAGAATTCTCATCTGTTTGGCGATCGCCGGATCGTTAGTCGTCACCGCACCACCATCGCCACAAGCACCTAAATTCTTAGTCGGAAAAAAGCTAAAACATCCCACATGACCGATACTACCGACTTTTTGTTCTTGCCAGCTAGCACCCGTAGCTTGAGCGCAATCTTCTATGACGATTAGATTATGAGTTTTGGCGATCGCCATTAACCCAGTCATATCCACGGGTTGTCCGAATAAATGAACGGGAACAATTGCTTTAGTTTGGGGCGAGATCGCTTTTTCTACCTGGGCTAAATTAAAATTAAATGTATCGATATCTATATCCACAAATATCGGTTTTGCTCCGACTCGGCTAATGACTTCGGCAGTAGCAAAAAAAGTAAAAGGACTAGTTATTACTTCATCTCCCTCACCAATATTCAAAGCTCTCAAAGCCAAATAAAGAGCATCCGTACCAGAATTGCAGCTAACACAGGAACTTACTCCAGTATATTGGGCAAATTGCTGTTCAAAAGTAGCAACTGCTTTTCCTCCTATATAATTTCCAGAGTTAAGAATTTCGAGAACAGCCAAATTAGCTTCTTCACTAATTAGTTCATATTGTCGAGTTAAATCGACTGGTGGAATCTTATTCACTCGCTTAGGTTAAAAATATTACTTTAGATTTTAGATAATTTAAGAATTAATCATTCAATTTCAATATAGAGTAGCGCGAAAAACTGCGATTTAGTTGTAATCAATCTTAGATTGCAGTCAAATGTACCGATAGAGAGCAGTCAACTTGCTATAATCAGCGTTAAACCAAATCTCAAATAGATAGATAAAAATGACAGACTGGCAGGTAGTGAGTGGTGGAGTAACTGCACCCAAAGGATTCATTGCAGCAGGAATTTCGGCGGGATTAAAATCGACAGGAGCAAAAGATCTGGCGTTGATCTTATCCCAAACCGATGCGATCGCAGCAGGAGTATTTACCACTTCTCAGGTTCGTGCTGCTTGTGTCGATTACTGTCGTAAATGTCTGCAAAAAAAAGCCAGTGCTAGAGTGATTCTTTGTAATGCAGGACAAGCAAATGCAGCTACAGGAGAGTCAGGCTGGGAAGATGCCAAAGAAAGTGCCAAACTCATCGGACAAGAATTAAATATTCCTGCGGATGCTGTCTTGCTCGCTTCTACAGGAGTAATCGGACAGAGAATTAAAATGGACAAGTTGCGGGAGGGAATTACCCCTTTAGTTAGAGCAGCAACGGAGAATGGGGGAACAGATGCAGCCAAAGCTATTGTTACTACAGATTTAGTAATCAAGGAAATTGCCCTAGAAACAACTATAGAAGGTCGTCCCGTACGTATTGGGGGAATAGCCAAGGGTTCGGGGATGATTGCCCCTAATATGGCAACTATGTTGGGATTTATTACCTGCGATGCTG
Source organism: Waterburya agarophytonicola KI4 (assembly GCF_020640915.1). Taxonomy (GTDB): domain Bacteria; phylum Cyanobacteriota; class Cyanobacteriia; order Cyanobacteriales; family Xenococcaceae; genus Waterburya; species Waterburya agarophytonicola. The sequence continues at coordinate 7,971 of NZ_JADWDC010000032.1, forward strand.
CGGTATCTACCAGTTTGTGGCAAGAAATGCTCAAGCGAGCCGTCAATAAAAGTTTTAATCAGATTACCGTTGATGGAGATACTAGTACTAATGACTGCGTACTTGCTTTGGCTAACGGGCAGTCGCGCACCACTGCTATTACAGAAAAGAGTCAAAATGCTCAAAAATTAGAAGCAATGCTGACAGAAGTATGTCAGTATTTAGCCAAAGCGATCGCTCGCGATGGAGAAGGAGCAACTTGTTTGATTGAAGTACAAGTATCTGGCGCACAAAGCGATGCGGCTGCTTCAACAGTAGCTAAAACTATTGTCGGTTCATCTTTGGTTAAATCGGCTGTATTTGGTAGAGATCCCAATTGGGGAAGAATTGCAGCAGCAGCAGGTAGAGCAGGGGTTAAGTTTCACCAAGATGAGTTGAATATCAAGCTAGGGGATATGGTGTTAATGAAAAATGGTCAACCCCAAGACTTCGATCGCAACGGGGCTAGCAACTATCTCGCCTCAGCAGCAGCAGGGGAATATTTGAAATCTGATACAGTATTGATTTCTGTTAATATTGGTGTGGGATCGGGTACGAGTACTGCCTGGGGATGCGATCTAACCTACAAATACGTTGAAATAAATGCGGAATATACTACCTAAGTTAGGGAAGTTCATTTTTCTACCAAGCGAAACAATAATAATTGACTGACTTGTTCTTCGTTAAAATTGTTATCGCTAATTAATAACAGACTTCTACTACCATCTGGTAAACGAGGTCCTTCGGTCATTCCTTCGAGATTATCGAGATAAATCCCCAAATCTTGGAGATCTAATACAAGCTGCTTTTTGAGAGTGCGTAGTTGACCCAAATCCCCTTTAAGACTATTAATATTGCTGGTGTCGGTAGCATTAGCGATCGCCAACTGAAATATTTTTGCTCCCGCACCAGTGAAGCCAAAAGTCCTTTCTAAACTGAGAAAATATCCCTCGGTTTGCAGTGCTAATAATTCGGTTAAGCCATTGGAAATAACTTCTATAGGTGCGGGTTCGAGTAGATATAAATGCTCTGCAACCAAGACGGGATTACCTAGGGGATTGATTAGATAATGTAAAAGACGAATACGTGATCGCTCGTTTCCTTCAAAAGACTCGTCTTGAATTAAGGATGATTCTGTAGCGGTAAAAAGTCTGAAAGGATCTTCGGGTAAGCCTACACGATTGATAGTCAGAGATTCAAAGGCGAGGTTTTCTTGGACTCCTTGAGGTTTATCTGGATCTTCACTAGCTAAAAAACGTTGCGGTAAGCGGACATCGGAAATTTGTTTGCCAGTTTCTAATTCAAATTCCCTAATAAAAGGCTGGATATTTTTGGTAGTATCGCCCTCGCTAGAAATAAAGATGGTATTTCTTGGGGAAAGAGCTATTCCTTCGGGATCTATTTTTTCTACGGGATAGTTATTCCCCTGCTCATCTTTGATGAGAGTAACTTCTGCTGGCTGAAAACTATCGATCTTGATGTTTTTATCCTTAGTTTGTTTTACCTGTAGTTTAAAGGTATAAAAACGGGCGGGGGAGCGTTTACCGCGATCGTCGGATAAGACATAAAATTTATCTTCCTCACGGTTATAGGCGATCGCCGATAAGCCTCCAACAACGGTATTTTTAAACTTTGTTTGAGGAATTTCGTATTGATCTAAAAACTCTAAAGAAAAATTACGAAACATCCTTGCTTCTGCCGATACTCTTTGAGGTGGATTACAGGCTGTTAAGGAAAAGATGCTACAGACGAGAAAAATATTAACTAAATATCTGAAGGGAAATTTACAGATGCTTTGGCGAAGCCTAAACAAGTTATCGCTCACAATTTTTTGACGCTAAAACCTACATTAATCAATCTACCAGAGTAACTACCGATCGCTTTATCAAGCCCTTCAGGCTGAAGTAATAAGTAATCAAATATTTAGCTTAGCTGCGGGATAGCTTAGTTGAGATAATTTGGATAATTTCCTGGCGGTAAATAAAAGCCAGAGCATTAATTGTCAAACAGGTAGTCCCCAAACCAAACAAAATAAACGTCACGGGGGTAATTACGCCAATAATAAACCAAGTAGAAACATGAAGAAATAGGGCAATCGCCAAAACTGAGGCAATTCCCATCGACCAAAGTATTTTAACTAACGATTGATTCTTGATTATCAAAACCAACGTAGCGATCGTCATCAATAAATTAGCTGGGACGAGAAACGAACATATTGCTACACAATGTTGGCGAGAGAATTCAAATATTGACTGAGGATCGAACATAAATTTAGTTAAAAGTATTTATACTCATGATTAAAATTTTAAGCCGTTAGTTATGGGAAAAGAAACTACAAGTGATAAATGATACATGACTTAACTGTTCGATTCCAATTCGATTTCTGTTTCTAAAATTTCTTGGGCAGTAATGCCATCACCCTGAAATCCAAAATACCATAGAGAAGCTGCTGCTTCAGCTCGGGTTACGGGTTTTTTGGGCTGAAATAAAGTAGTAAAACCAAAAATACGTCTGACATTAGAGCGATCGCCATTTTGATAGTCTGCATATAAGGCTCTCACCGCCGAGGAATCGATGTTAGCTGCATCTTGAAACCCCCAGCTTTTTTCGATGGCTTCAATGGATGCTTTGGGTAGAGCTTGACGAGTATCTAGAGGCACTTTCCAAGTTACTAAATCTTCTCTAGTTAAGGGAGCATCGGGTCTAAATAATAATTTAGTACTATCTTGTGTCAACCGAGAAGGTACTAACCCCGCTTCTGCCAAACCTTGGATTGCACCAAAATCTGGATTGTCGCTTTTGATATCTTGAAAAGCTGCTTCGCTAGTGTTGTTGGCTACATAGATTTTTTTGCCTAGATCTCCTTCATGATAGCGATTATTGGCAGCAATTAACCAACGAGCATATTCTCCCCTAGTGATAATGGCATTGGGAGCAAATTTACTCACCTCCACATTACCTTCCTTGGTATAGGGAGTTAAAATCCCCAAAGCAGCGACGGTGTCTAAAGGTTGGCTCAATTGTTCGGGAACATTATCGAGATCGGAAAAATTGTCATCTGAAGCCCGAATATAGGTGTTATTTTCTGGGGCTAGATTTTCTGGCTGGTTTCTGGCTAGATCGAGAGATGGTTGGACTTGGTTGTTGGTATTTTTTTCTAGCTTATCTTTGTCTTTGGTGATGGTTGGCTTTTGGGGGGGATCGATCGCAGTAAGATCTGCTTCGGGATCTAGATCTACTGATGCAATATCCGATTGGGCAATATCTTGCTCTAGGGGTTCGTAGATTGCAGACAGTTTTGTACCGTCGTTACCTGTCTGGCTATTACTCGATCGCAAAAGAGTTAAATGAACCTTGCGATCGCCTTTAGTGGCGATCGCTCTCGCTATTTCTGAATTAGGATTTAATTGAAACGGTTTAATAATTTCCCAATCGTTGGCGGTTAATTCTGCTTGATAATAATCGGCGATCGCTTTACTATTATCCGAGCTAGTCCAGGTTAACATTCCCGATGCTATATTTTTGCCTGTTTTGACTTCTTTTAGTTGGGCTTGGGGATAGATAGGAAAAGAGGCGGGAAAACTTTCAGGTATACTGTTGCTAGCTTTTTCTAATTTGAGATTAGGAGAATTATCTTTAAATGTTATTTCTTCTTCGGTGTTTTTCAGCTCGTTATTGGAAGCAATTTTTCGCTCTTCTGCTTCTGCTTTTACTTGAGTATTTGTTTGAGTACGATTTTCGATCAGCTTGGGATCTGCCCTTACCATACTCTCTAGTGCCGAACTATTACCGCAGCTTGCCAGTAGCGTTAATAAACCAGTAAATAAAATACCTTTAACCACTTGTGGGTTATTTTGCTTTAATAACATAGCTACTTGCTGAAATTGATAATCATCTAATTTCTAATTTTAGATCGAGATTAGATTATTTTTCCCAACGAACCACATACCATTGGAGATATTTGTCCGCACCAATGTCTAATTCAAAATAATTTTCTAACAAATGTTGCGCCTGTAACTCTACAGCATCAAACTGTTCTAATTCTCTAGGGAGAACAACTTCATCCAATAGTAAAAGATTGACTAACTTGTCTTGCAAGTCTTTAACAGTCATAAACTGTTCTTCGCGATCGCTTTCGAGGACAACATAGCCATCCTCCTGATACATGATAGAGTCTGCCATGATAGGTTTGGTGTGAAATTATTGGTCAATTAATTATGACTCTAATTATGGCTCGATAACATTTCCCATAAAAATTATGCTTTCGGTAATATCATCTCGAATAGCAAAAAAGAAAGGACGGTTAACATTCATCTTAAATGATTCATTTTCCGTTTGAACTGAGGTGATCCGAATCCCAATAGAAGTAACCCCCGCTGCTTCTGTACCTTCTTCATTTACTTCAATGAATGTTTTGTGCTTAACTCCATCTACCGCTACAGAAAGATCCGTCATCGCCGAAAAATCTGCTTGAGAGGAATCAAAGACTTGCTCGATCCCCAACTCAGACAAAGATTCTGTTAAATCCAATTCATATTCCAGCTTAAAACGGGGAATGGTGATCTTACCATCACGCGATCGCATACTACTAATCCACTCTTGCCAATTATCGTAATTCAGTTGTTGGTTAAACTCAGCCAAACTGCTAGTTTCTTGAGGAAGAAAAATATACATACCCAATTCCTCTTTCTCACCATAAGGCAATCTTACTGCTTGAAAGCGATCGCTTTGGTAATAGCGATAATCTCCTGTCTGACTCATCATCGGTTGAGATTTAGAATCATTAGCAGCGGTATAAAAAGGCTGTTCAACAGTTGCATCCACGTCAAATTTCTTTGCCCAAATCCCTTTAAAGTAAATGGCATTAATCAAATAAAGCGCGTCATCGGCAGAAACCGAATCAACTATCTCAGAAATCTGGTTGGCAGTATTGCTAGCCACCCAGTCATTAATCGTATTTTTAGCTTGAGAGTCGGCAAAATCTAAATTAGTGACTTCTGCTTGATAAAATTCTTTAGCATTATTAACAAACGAATCCTTGAGGGTAATGTCTCGATTAACCCAAAGAGAATTAGCGATCGCCAATTTTACATTAGGATCGGCAGTTTTTAGGTTTTCAATTAATTTACCATAGCTATTATCCATGGTTGCAGGGTCTAATAAATCCAATTCCAAGACTGTAGTCATTTCTGCTTTTGTTGACCCATCTGTGCCGTTTCTAGCCATAGCTAAAGCGATCGCAATACTACTGGGAGAAATCACAATATTAGCTTCAGGTTGTTGCTGGCTAATCTGAGTCCATAAATTAAAGCCAAAACGATTATTCGCACTAGCCAATTGACTCGTCTGTGTTTTTGTCTCAGCGCGATCGGCTATTAGCTGAGAAGATGGAGAATTAGAACCAACTGGATCGACAGAATGAATTGAATTAGCTTCTTGTTGAGATACCATCCCTGCCAAAAACAAAAGCAAACTGACACCAAGAGTTCCTAAAATTGTATTACGATTCATTCGCTACAGAAAATATATAGTGCAGAGTATCATAGCTGAAGACAAGGTTAATCTAGTTTATGTTCCCCAAGGCGATCTATATATTTCAACCCATGTTAGAAAATTTTTATTGACCTAGATTTTGTTCTAACCTATGTTATCTATGTCTAAGGTTAAAAGATTCAAGCGGTCATAACCTAAACTGTTTAAGAACTAATTTGAGCCAAAACATTACTGGAGGTAATTAGCTACCGTGAATTTTCTGGAAATAATTGAAAAAGGTGGTATTTCAATGTATCCCCTATTATTGCTTTCAATCTTGTCTATCTCCACTATATTAGAACGATTATTGTTTTGGTCAAGAGTTGTTTTTAAAGAGAAAAAGATATTTAACCGCATTATGGAAGCTGCGGAAAGAAATTGGGATTTAGTAGGGAAAATTGCTCAAGAACATATCAACCATCCTTTGGGTAATTTTGTTTATTCCCCTTTTAGACTGTCTAACCCAGATCCTGATATGTTTCATCTTGCCCTAGAATCGGCAGCAGAAGAACAATTAGCTAGAATGCGCAAGGGAGACAAATTATTAGAAGCAATTATTGCTCTTTCTCCTTTATTAGGTTTGTTTGGTACAGTTTGGGGTCTAATTCAAGCCTTAAGTTCGATTAAAATTAGCGACTTGGGGACAGCAGATTCTTCTGGCGTAACCTTGGGTATTGGCGAATCCTTGATTTCTACCGCTGTAGGATTATTGGTGGCAATTATTAGTTTGAGTTTTTATCGTTTGTTTCAAGCTTTTTGGTCGAATCAAATTCGGATCTTGCGTCGCATGGGAAGCCGTCTAGAGGTTATGTACCGCGATCGCTGGATGCGATCGGGATCGGAAGAATCAGAGGGAATAATTCCAGGGGATGATGAGTATTCTTTTATTAACATCAAACCGCCAATGACCAATGACCAATAACTAATAACTAATAACCAATTACTATCGTGAATCCTAAAAAAAGATATAATCTCAAACCAATAAAGCCAATGAAACTTTGGCAGGATGATAGCGAAACCAGCGGGGCTAATATTGAAATTTTGCCCCTAATTGACGTTATTTTCTGTATTTTGACCTTTTTTATTTTGGCAGCAGTTAATTTCTCTCGCCAACAAGCCATTAGTTTAGATTTACCTCAAGCTAAAACTGGTACGCCTCAGCTACAAAATATTTTGATCGTCACCATAGACGATCTCGGTCAGTTGTATGTAGATAAAGACCTCGTTAATCGCAGCGATCTAGCTTGGGAAATCAAGAAATACAATCAAGCCAATCCCGATGGTTTGATGACCTTATATGCAGCGAAAAACTCTACCTATAGAGAAGTAGTAGAAGTATTAGATATCCTCAGAGAAGTGGGAGGCAATCGTGTGGCTTTGGCGACGCTTCCCGAAGGTTCTCAAGCACCCACAACACCACCTACTCCTGGGGTAAATCCAGCTATTCCTGGTAGCGTTAATCCTTTTGCTAATCCCCCCAATCCTCCTGCACCCTAATAATCCCTTTTTGTTCTTCGTTTCTCAATTTGCGATCGCTCTTGTTTGCCAACAATCATCTAGCCAATTAATTAGTTCGTGACGGGGTGAGTTCTTTTGTCTTAAAACACTCCAAATTTGAATCGCGGTGGTTGGACTGTATAAATTTACTCGCAAAGGTTCGTTCGTAGCACATTTACACTCAATACCTAAAGCCTTGAGGCGACGATATACTTCCCATCGATAAGACCATTTAACGTCTAAAATACTTGTCGGCAAGCATTTTAGCTCTTTTCCACGCTCCTGTTCTGGCTGTAGGCGATCGCTATTATTCATATTTTATATTCTCCTGTGATTTATACATCTCAATTGGGACAAAACAATAAAAGCAATAATATTGACTATTGAGAATTAAATTCAATTAGTTCCCTAAAAGAGATTATAAACCTTAAATAGAAATTTTTGTCAATAATCTATTAAAAGAGAATAAATTACAATAGAACGACTATTGACAGTCTTGTTGTTGTTGTTGCGCCTTGGTCTTAATTTTGTCAGGTAAACCCCAGAAAGCAGACTGAGAAAGGCGTTGATATTCACGGTCGAAATGTTGAGCCAAGGTCAGATTATTAATTACAATGGTAGCCTCATCATTCTGATGATTAGCAGCTTGCGACCAATTTTGTGAGCCAGAAATAATTGTTTGCTTGTCTATCAAGGCAAATTTATGATGAAGCTTATCTCCTCGGGCAATATTCGCTACGCCAATATTTTTCAAAGGTTTTGTCCAAGGATTATTATCCGCTTCAGCTTGACAGCGATAATATAAACTAATTCCCAATAAATCTAATACCTCACTATAGTAGCGAAAGGCAAAACCCGAATCAAAAACACCGCTTATACTAACTCCTTCTTTTTGTTTTTGCTGCAATTTTTTAGCAATTAGTCCATCGCTAAAAACAAACAAAGCTAGATCGATAGAATTATTAGCATTATTAATTACTTTTGCGATTAAACCATTGCTACTTAAATGCCAATCCTTAGTAGGAGAAATGGGAGAAAATTGCACGGTAAATTTAGTATTATTTCCAATAATAGATTCAGGCGATCGCGATGGTTTTGCCAAACCAAATTTACTATTAATTCCCCCAGCCTCTGCCGAACCCCACATATAGTTGAATTCTTCAACAAATAAGTCAGCTACCTCTCGATTATTAATCCGCAATAAATGGTTGACATTCCCTCTACTATCTAGATTGCTAAAATCTCCATGAATGCCACTCAAAGTAAAATTACTCGAACCAGTAACCACAGTCTGGCGATCGATAACCACGAACTTATGGTGCATCAAACCACTTCCTTTTGAACCATCGGCAGTATCATCAATCATAGGAATGCCTGCATTATGTAAAATAACTAAAGCATCCCAGTTATTTTTTTCAGAAGTACTTAATCGACCATTATTATCTCGATCTACCAAGCTAATAAATTCATCATACTTAAGGCGATCGCGTTGATTTAGTTGCTTTATTTCCTGTGGCTTTAAACTGCTCAACGCACGACTATAATTATTATCTAAAATCACTCTAACTTTTACCCCTGAGCGATGACTTTTAACTAAAGCTAAAGCAATTAAAGGTAAATTTAGTTCTTGCACTGCCAAGTCAACAGTTGAGTTGGCTGCTGTTATTGATTCGATAATTATTCCTTCTAAATTATCTCCACCACGTTCTATTTTACGATAAGGATCTAAATAAGTTTCTGTTCCAGTTTCGCGATGATTAAAATACCCTTGAATAAACTCATCTTGAGATAAATCTGACAATCTCTTAGATGAATTTTTACACCCAGTAATAACAATCAAGCACAACAAAAATATCCATGTCAGACGATACATATCAAACTTACACACAAGATGCGATCGCGCTACGGTTGCCTACAGGGTAAAGGGAAAAAGTAAAAGGGTAAAGATCGGAATAATTGGTATAAGTAAAGAAATATAAACTAGGGAATAACTGCAATGACTGCTCGTAAAATAATTTTTGGTTTAATCTGGCTTGCTTTGATAACTTATAGTGTGATTTTTACCATTAATGGCATAGGATCTACTTCCCCCGCAGCTTTTCAACAAGATTTAGACTTAATTATTAATATGTCTATAGTTGAGTGGGATGGCATCAACCCGATAATTATTGCAATTTTTTTTATTATGGGAATCTTTCCCCTCGTTTATGGCGCGTTTATCCTCTTTGATAGCCAAGACAAGCAAGTTTCTCCCTATCCCTTTTTTCTAACTTCTTTCGGTTTGGGTGCGTTTGCTTTATTACCCTATTTTGCCCTGCGCCAGCCTAATACTAGCTTCACAACCAACAAAAGTTGGTTACTCAAAGCCTTAGATTCTCGTCTAATGGCAATTTCAGCTTCTATATCGATTGTGGTTTTTATAGTTTGGGGTACGATAAATGGAGATTGGTCTGACTTTATTAACCAATGGCATAGCAGTCAATTCGTAAATGTCATGAGTATCGATTTTTGTACTCTATCTCTTCTGTTACCTGCTGCTATTTTGAAAGACGACATGGCAAGGAGGGGAATTAAAGATTCTCAGCTTTTTTGGTTAGCTGCATTATTACCTTTATTTGGTAGCTTGATCTATTGGTGCGTGCGTCCGCAACTAGCAATTAGATAAGTCGGAAACTGCCAAGATTTTCAATTAAATTTATATTCTAAATTTCAAAAGCAAAAACGGATATGAGTAAAAAACTCATACCCGTTTGGTTTGCTACTATGCGGATGAAAGGACTTGAACCTTCACGTCCGAAAACGCTAGAACCTAAATCTAGTGCGTCTACCAATTCCGCCACATCCGCAAAATTTCGCAATGACATACATCATAACAGATATATAGCAAAAAGCAAAAAATTTATAGAAAATTACAGGACTTTCTTTGGCGATCGCGATTTGGTTCTTGCCAAGCATAGCTAAAGTGACTGATAGAATTAACTTCAGGAGTCGCTTTGCGTAAGGCTTCAATCTGGGCTTCCAAGGAGGGATGGTCTCGATAAGTTTTACCCCAGACTCCTGCCACAGCGGGATTGACCCTAGTAGCTGGATCGGCTGTCTGTAAAACTGTTTTCACTTGATCGGTAACACAATCAGTTTTTCCCTCACATACGGCATAAGCCATGGGATGCCATTCTAGATCCGCAGGAAATTTATCCCAAGCTTGCAAACGAGAATCAAAAGCAGTCGTACCTACCAAACGATTGGCATCGGGGAAAAATACTGCTCCTGCGGGCAGATTTCTATTCTTAGCAGGTTGAGCAGCAAAGGAAAGAAAATCTATAACACCTTGGGCAGCATGAGCGACAGAGAAAAACCAGAGGTCTTTTGTCAAAGCGTTAAGACGAGATTCAATAGTTGCTTCAGGTTCGGGAAAATTACGACGACCTTGCCATCTAGCATTGGCTTGTTTGGGATATTTTAAATCGATCGCCTTGAGATCGGAAATGGTTAGATTACCCGTATCGATATATTTCTTAATTACAGCCAATCCTTTTTTATTGCTAGCTCGATTGTACAAGGCATTGAGGGATGATTCGCTATAGATCCAAAGATCGCGGACATTATGGACGTAAGATTGTCCGCCGTCACCGCGAGGATAGCGGACATAATCAAACAAAATACCATCAGGTTCGCGTTTGAGGACTGCTTGGACTAAATTATAATAGTCAGTCTGTGCTTGACGAGAATAGGGATCGATATATGCTTGAGAGCGATCGTGAACGAAAGTTAGACTATCTTTTCCCGTACCGTTACGAGCCAGGGCTGATTGACGATCTGGGCGTTGAGCATAGGTGTAGCCAAAATTCATCGTAAATAGCCAGGCATAGACCTTTAAACCCCTCTGATGGGCTTTATCGATAGTTTGTTGCAAGAGATCGATATTTTCTTGTCCAGGCGATCGCACGACGGATGTCCACGGTGTAGGATTATCATCAGGGGGCAGCAGCACCTGACTATCATAAAAAACTTCTAGGTGAATTTTGTTATATCCCAGGTTGATAATACGGTCTAAAACGTAATCTATCGAGCCAGGACTAGTATCGCAGGGATATAATCGCAGCCACACAGCCTGATCTTCTGGCCAGGTTTGACTGCGACATAGCTGAAGCATTTCAGTATGTTTTTGAACGATGGCATCATATTCTCCCGCAGTCGTAGAATTATTGCGGTCTGCCAAAGTAGCCTTGAGTAATTTTTCTTTTGCTTCTACTTCTTCTGGGGCAAATTGACAATAAGGGCCAACGGCAGCTTCGCTCGATTTAATTCCCCCTGGGATGAGCAAACTGGTAAAGGCAATTAAGGTGGTTGCCAACAGCTTGGTAGATTGGGACTTAGCTATTTTCTCTAAAATAGCTAAGAGAATGGGACTATACTGGCTGAGATAGTTTTGCTGTTTAGACCCAGAAACTAATTTTTTGTCGACTCTACCCATCCTAAAATACCACCTTATGCTTCCTTTATACTTTCTCTCGATCGCTGATTAAATTGTGATTAAATTGTTGGCTTGGAATTAACTTTGTCTTAATGAGTCAACATTCTAGCAGCATTAATTGTTTATCATCGAAACACAAAGCAGAATATGGAGATTTTTGTTCCTGGTCGTCTTTGTCTTTTTGGCGAACATAGCGATTGGGCTGCCCAATATCGTAGAGCCAACTCAACTATATATCCTGGTTATGCTATTGTCGCGGGGACAAATCAGGGAATTTATGCCAGGGTGCAACTCCACGATCGTTTACGATTTGCCACAGTAAATTATGCTCAAATCCTCGAACTGGCAATGGAGGAGACTTTGCTGCAAAATGTGGCAAAAACTGAGAGTTTTTATAGTTATGTGGCGGGGGTAGCTTATGAAGCTTTAAAACGTTATGGAGTCGGGGGTATTGCGATCGATAATTATGAGATGAACTTACCCCTCAAAAAAGGTTTGTCTTCTAGTGCTGCAATTTGTGTTTTGGTAGCTAGAGCATTTAGTCAGTTATATAACCTGGGTTTGACTATCGAAGAGGAGATGGACTTGGCTTATTGGGGAGAAAGAGTAACTCTCAGTCAATGTGGCAGATTAGATCAAGCTTGTGCCTATGGCAACCAGCCTATTTTGATGGTTTTCGATGGCGATCGCACTAAAATTGAACCTTTGACTATTGGTGGGGATTTGCATTTTATTATTGTCGATTTGGCGGGAAATAAAAATACTCAAACAATCTTAGCCAGCCTCAACCAGTGCTATCCCCTTGCCAATAACCCCATTCATGCCCTAGTACAGAGTTATTTAGGCGAAATTAACGCCCAGATTGTAGAGAGGGCTATATCTGCCCTCCAAGGAGGAAATAGGGCTATAATTGGCGATTTGATGAATCAAGCCCAAGCTCAATTCGATCGCTGTCTGATTCCCGCTTGTCCTAGCCAGCTAACCGCACCGATTTTACATCAGTTACTTGCCCATCCACCCCTACAAGAGCATATATACGGCGGAAAAGGTGTAGGCTCTCAAGGAGATGGCACGGCACAATTGATTGCCAAAGATCCTTTTCATCAAACAAAGGCGATTTCAATTATCGAGGGAGATTTTCCTCAAATGCAATGTTATGAATTAAATATTTCTAAAACTGCACTATTATGAAACAAAAAAGTAGTAATTTAAAACACAGGTTTATGAGGAGAAATAGACTTTAGATGTCTTATTTGTTATCGGGAATTAAAATTGCGATCGCTACTAGTGCAGAAACAACTACTAGCAGTCCTCTTATGGGCTTCAATCACTTAGCAGAAGACTTTTTATTAGAAATAGTCGCTCTGTTAAAAATAGCGATCGAAAGCATTGCTTTGGTCATTTTGGCTTTAGCAATTATCAAAGCAGTCCAAGAATTAATTTGGCGCAATCGCAGGATGGATCGAGAGGAAAAACTGGCTCAAGTTAGATTGGATTTGGGTATTGCTTTAGCTTTATCTTTGGAGTTTTTGTTGGCAGCAGATATTGTCGCTACAGCAGTTGCCCCTAGTTGGGATGCCTTAGGTAAACTAGCTACGATTTCGGCAATTCGTACCTTTCTCAATTTCTTTTTAGAAAAAGAAGTCAAAGAATTAGCTAGGGAAAAATTAGCCAAATTTCAACACCGAGCAAAACAATAATTCAATCATTGTTGACGTTGACTATTTATTTGCCGTTAATGATTTTTTGTCCGCAAAACTTTGAGTATATTTTTGAGCTATAGTTGCAAGAATAGCTGAATTAAGCGGTTTACTAATAATATCTACTGCTCCAGATATTTTTCCTCGTAATTTATCGACGATACTATCTTGTTCGCCAATAATGATCAGGGGAATATTTTTTAAATCTGGCATTTTTTTGATTTGAGCGCACAATTCATAGCCATTGATATCTGGCATTTCTGCATCAATTAAAATAAGATTGGGCTTCTTTTTTAATAAAACCATTAGAGTTTTAGCACCATCATTGACAGGAAGTATGCGATAACCGATGGGATTTAAAACTTGAGCTATCTGCTGACAAATATGAGGATCGTCATCGACACAAATAATTAAGGGTAAATCTAACTCTTGAATATATTCTCTCGTGCCATTGTTATATTTGATGTCGTTTTCTGTACTGCTAGGAGCAAAATATAGATTGGATAACTGTTGATCGGGGACTCGTTGAAGGGCGATCGCTTTACTTTTGATCTGAGGTATCAATAAATTTGCCACAGTAATTAAATCTTTTTTGGTTTCAATCGCTAAATCTCGTAAAGTTTTTTTTCCGTTAATAAAGACAAATAGTTGTTGATAGATATCGCCATCGACGGTTTTTTTCAGTTTATCAATATGTTTGATTACAGGAGCTAAGTTGGGCGAAGAATGGGCAAGAATAGTTTGATTCCAATCGCTAACAAATGATTCTATACGTTCGACTGTTTTGATATAGTTAATTTTAGTAATTGGCTGTTGAAATAAAGAGCTATTTAAAATTGCTCCCATTTTATTCCCTTTCGTTTTAAAAAATACCTTAACCTTATCTATTTCTCGCTCTGCTATGAAACAATCAAATAAAACTTCTTTAATTATTGCTTGAATAACTTCTTTAACCTGAATAATATCGATTTGCTTGCGCTTATACAAAACACTGATCAACAAGTATTCCCAGAGTTCGGAAATTTCCTGTTCTCTTAATTTAACTTCCTGACAATTAACTTGGGGACAAATTTGATTAGTTAAACGGTATAATCTTCTAAATCTGTGAATGCTACTGCTTGCCCAGATTAGATTACCTTTCTTAAAATAAAAACTCCAACTATCTCCGTTAGTTGTAAAAATGCATATTTTACAGTTTTGTTGTAAATCGACAGCGTTTTGAAAATTAAATTTGATTTGTTTTAGATTATTTTTGGCGAATTTCATAATCCGAGTTAAACGATTAAATTAATTTGCAAAATATTAATAAAGAAAGAATTATTTGCTTTTTTATCAATTACTATTTATTCTAACAATCCCATTCAAGAGAGTAAGCCGTATATTTACGATAATTTTTGTATTTTTTAAAAAAGTAATCAAGCAAAAAAAATAAATCAAGATAAACATAAATATGCCACTAAATAAATCTCAAGTTAAAACATCTCAAGTTAAAACAGTTGCATTAGATATTGGATTCGATTTAGTCGGTATTGCCAAGATAGATCGATATGAAGATAATGCCTCAGAACATCTTAAAAGCTGGCTAGATTCAGGATATCAAGCCGATATGGAATGGATGGCAAACCCTAAAAGAGCAGATATTCTTGCGTTTATGCCCGAAGCGCGATCGCTTATTTCCGTAGCTCTCAATTACTATACCCCCGATCGACATTCAGACGAACCAAACATAGGAAAAATTTCTCGTTATGGATGGGGGCGAGACTATCACAAAGTTATGGGCAAAAAACTCAAAGCTTTAAGTACTTGGTTGCGATCGCAGCATGGCTCAATTTTAACTCGCCATTGTGTAGATACTGCCCCCGTACAAGATAAAGTTTGGGCGCAAAGGGCGGGAATAGGTTGGCTGGCAAAGAATGGTAACATAATTACCAAAGAATATGGTAGTTGGGTATTTTTAGGAGAAATATTAACTAATTTGGCGTTAATTCCTGACGAAGTTCATACCAACCATTGTGGCACTTGCACTCGTTGTATTACTGCTTGTCCGACTGATGCCATCGTTGAGCCTTATGTAGTCGATGCCAATCGTTGTATTGCCTATCATACTATTGAAAATAGAAATGCTAAATTACCTCCAGAAATTGTCAACAAACTATCAGGTTGGGTAGCAGGATGTGATATTTGTCAAGATGTTTGTCCTTGGAATCAACGTTTTGCAAAAGAGACAAATAACGCTGATTTTAAGCCTTATTCTATTAATATTCAGCCAGAACTAAGTGAGCTAGCAAATCTTTCCGAAACGGATTGGGATCGTAGGTTTCGCGCATCCGCACTAAGAAGAATTAAACCAGCTATGTGGAGACGTAACGCTCGTGCTAATCTAAATAGAGAAAAATAATTGTTGACTTTAACCAAGTATTTAAAACATTATTAAGTATAATTATTCTATATAATAATCAATATAACGGGGATTTAATGACTGTTAAAGTAATTCTGTTTGATTTTGATGGTACAATTGCCGATACATACAATGCGATCGCAAAAATTACCAATCAATTATCTTCTGAATTTGGATACAAAGCTTTAGACGAAGAAGAATTATTATTACTCAAAAATTTAAGTTCTCGCGAAATAGTTAAACTATCAGAAATTTCTATTTTTAAAATTCCTTTTTTAGTTAGACGAGTACGTACAGAACTAAGTAAAGAGATAAGTGAATTGTCACCAATTGGTGATATTGAAAGAGTGCTATTTGAATTGAAAAATAGAGGCTACACTTTGGGAATTGTCACCTCTAACAATAAGGAAAATGTGAAAATATTTTTACGTAAAAATAAACTCGATTGTTTATTTAGTTATATTTATTCGAGTACATCTATTTTTGGCAAACATAGAGTAATCAATCAAGCTATCAAAAATAATAAATTAACTAAAGCTAATGTGATTTATGTAGGGGATGAAACCAGAGATATAAGATCTGCCAGAAGAAGTAATATTGGAATTGTGGCAGTTAGTTGGGGCTTTAATTCTGCTGAAATTCTCCAAGATTATCAGCCAGATTATCTCGTCCATCAGCCTCAAGAGTTACTCGAAGCGATCGCTGTTTACCATTCCCATCCTGTCACTACTACAGCTAATTAATATCTGCCCTGAGTTATCTTAGAAAAGAATATCTAATAAATCTATTTTAGATGACCGATAATAATAATCCTCAATTCTTATTGTTTGCTCAACATGGTTGGGCAGACAATGGCAATAGTATTGGTAGATTAGCCAGGGCAGTAGCTACTCCAAAAACCATAGTTACCGTACCTAGCTTGGGATTAATTAAAACTTTTATTAGTATTGAGCCTTTAGTGCGTAAACTAGAGCAGATTGCCACAGCAGCGATAGAGAAATATCCCCATACTCCTTTAAAAATTATCGGACATTCCATGGGGGGTTTGATGTGGTTGGAAGTACTCGATCGCAATCCTCAATGGTGGCATAAAGTACATTCTTTAATTCTTTTGGGTTCTCCTGTGGGAGGTTCAAATCTTGCCCGTATAATCGATCCTTTCGGCATTGGTATTGGTACGGCAAAATGTTTGGGTAGAAATCGTCGTCTAACAGCAGAAAAAATTGCCCAACACATTCCGACTCTTTCTGTAGCTAGCGATATCAACATGGGTACGGATGGCTTGGTGACGCTAGAAAATACTAAGTTTGACTATGCCAATTGGCTTTTAGTCTCAGATATACCTCACTCTGCTATGAGATCTCATCCTCAGATGATTTCTATAATTCAAAATTTCTGGACAAATCCAAACTTGGGATCTCCTCCCGATCTAGATTCTACTAGCCAGTTTATTCAACGTCTGCGCCGTTTACCAGGAATGACTGATACTGATTATCGTAACTTTAAGCGATCGCAAATTGTGGCTAGTTTGGCTGATGGTGCTACGATACATACCTGGAAGAACTATTTGGGCGTAAATCATGTCTATGTCGGCAAACCCCAACAGCAATGTATCTATGCAGGATATGTCGGGTTGATTCACGCTGCGGGATTGGAAAAAGCGATCGCTACCCTAGTTTCAGACAATGCTTAATTTAAACTTTAAACTTAATTTAACCTCTAATTAAGAAGGAAAAACAAATTTACCAAATTACTTGACAACTATAGGTAGATAATTGTTATTATGACTATGTTGCAGAAGATGGGGTGTCGCCAAGCGGTAAGGCAGCGGTTTTTGGTATCGCCATTCCTAGGTTCGAATCCTAGCACCCCAGTAGTTTATCAAACCATTCTCTATAAATATAAAATTAAGTTATAGTTTTTGGTTGAACAAATAGCAAAATTATTCCCAATTGGTGTTCGCGAATTTTTGCTCAATAATTAGTTGTCAATCTTCAATAATTAGTTGTCAATCTTCCATTACTTATTACTTAATAGTCCTACCGAGCGTTCTCTTAATAAATAATCTTTTAACCACGCACCCAAAAGCTTACAACGATTTGATAATCCTGGTAAATAATAAAGGTGAATTACCAACCACAACAACCAGGCTAGAAAACCTTTTACAGGAATCTTACCTAGCAAATAAGCTACTCCCGCATTACGAGCCACGATCGCAGCCGTACCTTTGTTAAAATAGTTAAAGGTTTGGGGTGCTTTTCCTTTCAATTGTCGTTTGAGATTAAAAGCGATCGCTCTACCCTGCTGTAGAGCCTCAGGAGCAACTCCCATTAAAGGCATACCTTCGTGTTCGATATATGCCAAATCACCCACTGCATAGACATTAGGATATTCAGGTAATTGTAAAGTAGGCAGTACTTCAAGTTTGTTTTGACTGGCGGTGGTTACTTCTCCTTCTGACTGAGGGAGATTGGCTTCTACTCCTGCCGTCCAAATAATAGTTGAGGTGGCAATGTGAGTTTCATCTTCTAAGACAACTTTACCCTCAAAAGTTGCTTTGACTCGATTCTTAAAATGTACCTTGATACCGCGATCGCGCAATTGATTTAGGGTATACTTTCTGAGAGATTCTGGGTAACTACTCAGCAAACTAGAACCCGACTGTAATAACATCACCTTGGCTTGACGCAAATCTAATTCCGAGTAATCTTTAATCAGACAGTTGCAAATCAATTCTTGTAAAGTTCCCGCTATCTCTACTCCAGTAGGACCCCCTCCAACAATCACAAAAGTCATTAACTGTTCTCGTTCCATCGCATTAGATGTGGCACAAGCCTTTTCAAAACAGCTAATAATATGGTTGCGTAAGGTCACGGCATCTTGCAAGGTTCTTACGGGGAAGGTGAATTGAGGCGCGCCAGATATCTCTAAAAAGCTGGTTTGACTGCCCGTGGCAATCACTAAATAATCGTATGCTATCGATCCAGTTTCAGTAATTATATGATTATTTTCCAAGTCGATCTGTTTGACCTCCGCCATCAAAAAACTAGCATTAGGAATCTTTCGCAGTGCCTTCCGTAGGGGATAGGCAATTAACCCTGGCTCAATAAAACCCCCAACCACCTGATATAGAAGAGGGATAAAAGTATGGTAGTTATGGCGATCGATCGACAATACTTCAGCATCGGCATTCGACAACTGTTTGACAGCTTTTAAACCCGCAAAACCAGCTCCAACTACGACAATTTTGGGTCTACCTGCGGTCATGCTTTCTTTTCTCCTGCGATTTTTTTAATCTAAAATTTTGGTAGCATAATATAATGCCAATACAAGATAATATTGTAATTTAATGAGTTTAATATATCGTAGAAAGCAAGCTATTTTTTTCTATGATGGAGAATGTGGCTTTTGTAATGCTACTGTGATGTTTCTATTAGATCGAACCTCTTTTAATACTCTTCTATTCTGTAAACTACAGTCTGAGTTTGCCAGAAATTTTTTTATCCAACACAACTATCCTCAACCCGATCTGACAACAGCTTATTTGTACCATCGCGATCGCCTTTTCCAAAAAAGTTCGGCAATTTTAAAGGCAGTTTCCCTAGCAAATAAACCAGTTAAATATTTGCAAATATTTCTCGCCGTTCCTAAATTTATTCGGGATAGCATCTATAATCTAGTATCGCGCCTTCGCCAACAGATCAAAATTGGTAAAAAGAACTGTAGATTATTGACTCCTCAAGAGCGTCAGAGATTTATAGAAATATAATGCAATATCCCAATCTATTGTTGACCCTGGGCTTAAGCTGTTTACTATTTCCCCCATTTCTGCTGAAAATGCTTTCGGCTTCCCTCGAACCATATCCAGCAATTATTTTACCTGCGGGAGCGCATCAAGTCGATTTAGATAGTACTCAAGTCAATTTTAGTCGAATTAGTTTGTGGGGCAAACAACTGCCCGATAATTCTTGGACAAGAATCGATTCTGAAAAGTTTCTCGAACCTATTCCCCATGAATATTTAACTCATATTGTCAATAATTCCTTTGGCTTGAAAACAAGTAAAAAAGAAGCTGATAATGCTTTGAAAAAGAAATTTATTACCATTTTAAACAATAAAATAACTGCTGATGAAATTGAAGATACAAAACAATGGTTGCGCAACCAACTTACCCAGTTAAACTGCGATTCTAGTGAATTAATGGTTACTGAAGAAAAAATTGCTTTTGATGTTAGTACTGGCAAGATAGTATCGCTAAAAATAATTAATGAAAAACTTTTTAAATTGGATTGAACTTAAATTAAGTATTTTATGGTACAAAGCTGAAAAATCGGCAAAGAATAATAGTGATAGCTTATCGAAACTCCGCATTTTTTATGGAATTTTTATTTTACTTTTTCTCAACCTTAGTTTTAGTTGGATTGGAGAAATACCTCAAGGTTTATTCCTACCTAATTTTCTTAGCTTAAGTATTTTTTTCAATGGCTTTCCCCACTATAACTTTATGTTAGGTATTGAAATAATACTTGTTTGTTTGGGCTTTTGTCTGTTATTAGGAATCAAAGCCAGATGGACGGGAATTGCTTTTATAATTGTTTATATAATCGGTAATTCATTTAGTTTTTCTTTCGGAAAAATCAATCACGGCTCGGTTATGTTCATAACTTTCATTCTGGGTCTATCTTTTACTAATTGGGGTGTGAACAATGCTCTTGTTCCCGATAAACGAGTTTCTGAAAAATTTGAGCAAAGAGTCTTGGCAACTTTAGGAGTTATTCTTTGCTTTGGTATGTTTACGGCTGGTTTAGAAAAAGCACTTTATTGGGTTGATTTTGACCTTAATACGGGAGGTTTTCTTTCTTGGTTTTATCAAGGATATTTTACCCAAGGAAGAGAACGATTTTTAGCTCCACTGATTCTGCAACTACCACCTCAAATGTTTGAAGTAGCTGATTATTTAGCTGTTGTTTTTGAATTGTCTCCTCTATTGGCACTTTTAAGTGGTCGCAAATGGTGGTTGCTTTGGCTGTTAGTTGCCTGTACATTCCATTTAGCAAATACTTTATTACTTAATATTAATTTTATTGCTCACGCACCCGTTTATTTGACTTTTGTCTCGTTAAGCTGGGGAAAATCTAAGCATAAATCAAAGTTCGGTATTTTAACCAAATTTAATTACTTGACTTTTGCGATTTCCATAGCAGCTTTTATCGCACTACATTATTTGTTGAATCTATTAGTCAGAGAATCTAGTAACTTTCATCTTATGGATGAAATCTACTATTTTGCCAATAACTCGGGATTTCCTCTTTATTTGAATATTGTGATTTGGTTAATAACTATGTCAATCATCGCAGTCAATCTATTAATTCCCAATAAAACTAAGCTAAACACAGATAGGATCTAACGAAGTAAGAATTAGTACATTAATAATTCTGTTAAAAGTTTAATACTTGTCGATTTTGTATCATTTCTCAACGATCAGCGATCTTTTATAAGAACTTTCCCATAAGTTTGTCACTGTGAAGCGATCTTTATAGAAATAAATTTGTGTTTTTGATAATATGTGTGAACTCAAGTAAATATAGGTATTTTCACCGAACATAATACTTAAAACAAGATAATCTAGACCTATATTTAGTCGATTTGCCTTATATAATTAATCCCCAAATAATCAGATACTATTTAGACCTGAAATGTTACATAAAACACATAATTCTATAGTTACCTTAGCAGCAGTATTGTTAGCTTTAGTTGGAGTATCCAAACCAGCTAAAGCTTTTTTATTAGCTCAAGCTGATGTAACTCCCACAACTTTCAATGTCCCCGATAAGTTGCCCGCCAAAGCCACAGTGGAGATGGCAACCTCCAATAGTACTAGTAGCATTAATCAAAGCTTAAAAGAAAGTTTTATCAGCAAATACCCTGAAGCTGAAGTTAACATTCAAACCAAAAGTTCAGAAGATGCCCTTAAAGCACTATCAGAGGGGAAAGTCGAGCTTGCAGGAATTGGTCGCACTCTAACGGCAGCAGAAAAGCAAAAAGGATTAGTAGCAGTACCTATCAGCAGAGAAAAAATTGCGATCTTCATTTCCAAAGATAATCCTTTTGACGGCAGTTTGACCATATCCCAGTTTGCTCAAATTTTTCGCGGTGAAATTACTAATTGGTCTGAAATAGGCGGAAATCCTGGGGAGATTAATCTAGTAGATTCCCCCGATACCAACGATACTAGACAAGCTTTTCCCAACTATCCAGTCTTTAAAGAAAGCGAGTTTGCCAGTGGTGCTAATGCAACCAAACTAGAAGTAGATAGTGTCGATCGCACGATTGAGGAATTAGGTCCAAATGGTATCGCCTATGCTGTTGCTAATGATGTGATCGACAGAGATGATATCAAAATAGTAACCATGCATCAAACTCAACCTGATGATGAAAGATATCCTTTCTCTCAGCCTTTTTATTTGGTATATCAGGGCGAACCTAGCGAGGCAACGGAAGCATTTCTCGGTTTTGCTACTTCCCCCGAAGGAGGAGAACAAATAATTTCTAATCGAGTAGGTTCGATGTCAACTGCTGCTGCTATAGCGATCGCTTCTAAGTTGGGCAGCGATCGAGCAAGTAACTTACCTACAGGCGCGGTAAATCTACCCAAAACAACTGTAGATGGAGAAGGTAATATCGTTCAACCTGATGTTGCAGGTACTGATACAGATACCGATGCCAATACAGGTGATAATGTCGCAGGTACAGATACCAATAGCAATACCAATACTGATATCCCAGGTGTAGGTACTGATACAGATGCCAATGCAGGTGATAATGTTGCGGGTGCAGGTACTGATACAGATGCCGATGCAGGTGATAATGTTGCGGGTACAAGTACCGATACAGATGCCGATGCAGGTGATAATGTCGCAGGTACAAGTA
>NZ_JADWDC010000032.1:30619-32243 GCF_020640915.1 Waterburya agarophytonicola KI4
GTACAAGTACCGATACAGATACCAATACTGATGTCGCGGGTGCAGGTACTGATACAGATGCCGATGCAGGTGATAATGTCGCAGGTACAAGTACCGATACAGATGCCGATGCAGGTGATAATGTCGCAGGTACAAGTACCGATACAGATACCAATACTGATGTCGCGGGTGCAGGTACTGATACCAATAACGATACAATAGCTCAAGCTAATCCAGATATCGAAGGTAGTGGTAAAGTAAATCCAGATATCGAAGGTAGTGGTAAAGTAAATCCAGATATCGAAGGTAGTGGTGAAATAAACCCAGATATCGAAGGTAGTGGTAAAGTAAACCCAGATATCGAAGGCAGTGGTGAAATAAACCCAAATATCGAAGGTAGTGGTGAAATAAATCCAGATATCGAAGGTAGTGGAGAGCCTAATGCAGCAACTAGTATAGAGGGAAACGGTGAAGTTGCCCCCAGTACAACAAATAGCGACACAGTAGCTCCTAATGATACAGAAGATGCAGGAGCAGTAGCTACAGCAAAAAAAGGAAAATGGTGGTGGTGGCTACCTCTTATATTAGGAATACCAATTTTAGCAGCGATCGCCGTATCGGGCTTTAAAGGCAAAGAAAAAAGCGATCGCGAACCTGCAATTGGAGGTCTTCCCGATCGCGACTCTCCTAATGGTGGAGGAGGAATATTAAATACTCCTGATGATGATTTATCTACGGTAGGAGCAAATACAGCCACTACTATAGGGAATGTTTCTAACAATACCGTTAACACTACTTCCAAACTCGGAGGTGCAGCTATTGCTACAGGAGGTGCAGCGATCGCAGGGGGGACAGCTGCTGCTACTAACTTTATAGGAAGTAAGAAAACTACAGAAGAAAATATAGACGATCTAGATATAGATCGAATTGAATCAGATAATCGAATTGATTTACCCGATACTGATGTTGATGAACCTGTAATTGAAGAGATTCCTTCAGATCCAGTCAATGAATTTACTGGTCAAGAAACTAGACTACAAGTTACAGATCAACCTACAAAATTGCAAGCCGATCTTACTGAAGACATCAATGAAAATACTTCAGGTTTCTTTGATGGTATATCGAGCGCAGGAGGTGCAGCCATAGCAGGAGGTGCAGCAGCTATCGGTGGTGCAGCAGCAGCCGCGTCAGGATTTTTAGGCGATCGGGAAGATTCTCCTGACGAGGATCTAGAAAACCTGGCAATCGATTCTGAAAGTGAAAACTATATACCAACAGGATATGTTTCCGAACAAACAACAAAGCTGCAAACAACCGATCTAGATGAAAGCTTTGAAGCAAAAATCCCTAATGAAGTATCGCAAGAATTTAGAGGTGATTTTGTCCTTAATGAAGAAACAGATGCTGACATTGAAGAATTAAATCTAGATGACGATCTATCTAATACTGCTTTAGACTCTATCGACACTATTGAAACTCCAGTCATAGATACGTCAATAGATGAAGACACTACTATCAATAATCCAAGTTGGATTGACGGTATATCGAGCGCAGGAGGTTCAGCCATAGCAGGAGGTGCAGCAGCTATCGGTGGCGCAGCAGCAGCCTCAGGATTTTTAGGCGATCGCGATCGCACTGAAACTCC
>NZ_JADWDC010000032.1:32343-51992 GCF_020640915.1 Waterburya agarophytonicola KI4
AGAGATAGATACCAATCTTGAAGATCTCGATCTAGATACAAATATATCTGGTCAGATATCTGATTCCATCGGTAGTATTGAAACTCCAGAGATAGATACCAATCTTGAAGATCTCGATCTAGATACAAATATATCTGGTCAGGTATCTAATTCCATCGGTAGTATTGAAACTCCAGAGATAGATACGTCAATAGATGAAGAAACTACTATCAATAATCCAAGTTGGATTGACGGTATATCGAGCGCAGGAGGTGCAGCTATAGCAGGAGGTGCAGCAGCTATCGGTGGTGCAGCAGCAGCCGCGTCAGGATTTTTAGGCGATCGCGATCGCGCTGAAACTCCAGAGATAGATACCAATCTTGAAGATCTCGATTTAGAGCCAAATACTTCAGGCGATTTATCTAGTAATAGTAGTTTTTCTGACAATGTTACTGCTGATTTTGAAACTAGATCCGACAATTCTGCTGATATCAGTTTGGATGAGATTACCTTTGATGATGCGGATAATTCAATAGATAATTCAATCGACGCTAGTTTAGAAGATATAACTTTCGATAACGCGGACAATTCCCCTGATATCAGTTTGGATGAGATTGGGTTTGATGATGCAGATAATTCAATCGACGCTAGTTTAGAAGATATAACTTTCGATAACGCGGACAATTCCCCTGATATCAGTTTGGATGAGATTACCTTTGATGATGCAGATAATTCAATAAACGCTAGTTTAGAAGATATAACTTTCGATAACGCGGACAATTCCCCTGATATCAGTTTGGATGAGATTACCTTTGATGATGCAGATAATTCAATAAACGCTAGTTTAGAAGATATAACTTTCGATAACGCGGACAATTCCCCTGATATCAGTTTGGATGAGATTACCTTTGATGATACCCAACAAGGATCGATTAACGATCTGATTGACAGTGCCAATGACACTACAAACGAGGGTGATTTTAGCTTAGACGATCTAAGTTTTGACGAATCAATCGAAAATTCTACCTCTGACTTGTTGAGTAGTAATACAGCCGAAATCACCGATTTATCAGACTCCAAATCTAGCGATCTGAATAATATCTCTACGTGGTTAGATAGTTTGAAAACACCAGAACGAGATTCAGAAGACATCAGTGGATGGTTAGATGGACTAAATATCCAAGATGATAATTCCGATAGTGAAGATGACAAAAATAATCAAGTTACCGAATTTCAAGATGACACAGAAGATATCTCATTTCAGTTTCTAGAAGATTTACTAGAAAGAGATTCTAATAGCGATCGCGAAAATTCATAGTAAACAATCGACTATCAGCTTAGGTACTTTTATAATCCCCGATCTTTAGCTAAAGATCGGGGATTTTTGGCATAGTTTTTGCTTACATCTCAACTACAGATTGAATCAATTAAAATTAAGATTATCTTGAATAAATTGCTTGAATAGTGCGATCGCGGGGTCTTGAACTTCATGACCCATCATAAATTCTTGATATTGAACAGATACACCAATTTTAGTCAACTCATCTTGAGCTTTTTTTGCAGCTTCAATTGGAACAACAGGGTCTTGTTGACCGTGAATTATCATTGTTGGCGGAAAAGTTTTATTGTCTTGAAATTCGGGCTGATAGTGTAAATAACCACTAAAGCTACATATAGCAGCCAAAGGTAAAGTCAAGCCCACATCCAAAGTCATTGCCCCTCCCTGGGAAAAACCAGCCATTACTGTTCGATCCAAAGGTACACCTGTACTCGCTTCAAGGGAAGTCAACCAATTAAGTAAAAGCTTTCGGCTGGTAGCTAAGCCAGTAAACTCGTTTTCTTCCAGAGCATACCAAGCCCTACCCCCAGGTACTTGAAAATGTTCAAAAGGAGCATTAGGGAAAAAATAGCCAAAACCAGGAAAATTGAGCATCTTAGCAAAAGGAACAAAGTCTTGATAGTTTGCCCCCCAACCATGCAACATCACCAATAAATAGGTCGGCTTCTCGCCATTGGGCATTGCAGAAATAGCTTCAATTGTAGGACTCATAGATTGACTTTTATTGCTTGTGTAGTAACTTTTAGGCAGTTTTGCCAGGGATTTAACTCCCAGAAATATGATTATAACTGGGATGATTTTAGGCAAAAAACTTGGCGTAAAAATTATACATTTAGCTCGACAAATATTACAACTAATATGCAATAGGGATCGTGCTTTCTGTTTGAATTTCTGCAATCAGCTTATTCAAATACCAGACTTCCGATTTTCCTGGATATTGCTGCTTGATCAGATTAATCATATTGCGAGCAATATCCTCTCGATTATTCACAAGACTAACCAATGTGCGAAAACGCCTAGTAACTTTCACCGTCTCGCGGTAATTATCCCACCAAGTATTTGAGGTTCTCGTATCCATCTGATTTTTTTGGGTAATCTTTCTGGGAAATCCTTCTTCAATATACCTAGTAACAATGACAAAGTTGTGACGAAGTTATGTCAAATTAACTCATGTTTATGTGATTGAAAAAGATAAACTACAAAAATTGATTAAGCTTGATGAATATTACATTGATGGATTTTTGACAGGATTATAACCAAATAAACCCTTTGTTTCTATCGGACACTTATAAACCGTTCTGACTTTTTGTTGTTCGCGATCGCAATATTTTTGGTCGTCAGGACAATAAATTTCTTCCTGGGCTACTTTACTTCGCTCGACATATCTGGGTTCTTTTTTGGCTGTAGCAGTAAAAGTTCCTTCTTCTAAGACTGTTTCAAAATCATCATCCTCTTCAATTTGGACAATTTCATATTTAAACTGATTTTTACCAGCCAAAAGAACAAAATTTCTTTTATCGTGTTTTGAACCAATAGTTACTTTAGTTTTTTCCGACACTTGTCCTTCTTCATATTCGCGATCTGCAAAGGGTAAAGGATCTCGACTCAAACCTCTAGTAACGTTAGTAATTAAAACTCTTCTGTCTGGTGCAGTAGCGGTTGTAGTAGAGAAAAACATCGCTTCTTGGCTTTCTAGTTTGTTACCAGGACATTCTCCTGTATAGATAATTTCAGGAATAATGAAATCATTTACTGCTGCATTACCAATAACTTCAAATCCGACATTGCCATTGTTATTATTCGTATTAACGGAGTTACCAGGCGATGGAGAAAATAGATCTATGACAGAGTTGGATTGATTGCTGACAGTTTTTGGCAGATCTAGTTCAATTCCCGATCTAGTAGCTATTTTTAATGCGGTATTTAAAGGAATGCCATAAAGATAAGAAGTACCTGTGGTGAAATCGATATCGGTTAAACCATAAACTCCGATCAACTGAGCTTCTTCGTTTAAGATTGGGCTACCACTCATGCCTGGCACAGCTTCCCCACTATAGATTAGCTCGTAACCATCTTTAACATCCGACGGAGCGAGAAAACCAATTAAACTTTCAGACATAAAACGATAGGTACGGTTACTGGCAATTTGTTGCGAACCTGGATAGCCAGCAATATGTATTTTTTGTCCTTCAATTAAAGTATCAGAATTTCCTTGGGCGACAATAGAATAGCGTCGATCGGTGTCAAAATAAACTAAAGCTAGATCTGCTCCTTCTAGTTGTTGAATATCCGTTGCAGGGTGCGACTTGCCATCTGCTGTGACAACCTGATATTCTCCTGAAACTTCAACTACGTGTTGGTTGGTTAAAACAACATAACCATAATCATCTTCAGCGATAATGACACCAGATCCATTGCCCGCACCATCAATCCGCACCGTACTTTTTTTGACAATTTGATTGACCGTTGCAGCGGGAAGAGCGATCGCTTTTTGACTATTTATTCCCACCATTCCAACAATAGTAATGGCTATTCCCGAAATTGCTGCTGAAATAAATTTTTGATTAATCCACTTATTCATAATTACCCTCGATTATCTAACTTTCACCCCAGCTATTGATTGCAAAAGTAAATACAAAAAATATACATTAAAATATAATGAACAATACATAAGTCCCATAAAAGAGTGAATGATATTCTTTTAGCTCCTCTAGAAAGACCAGCATTAAAATGGTTCGCAACACATATGCCAGCTTGGGTTAACCCCGATATTTTAACTCTTGTTAGAATTTTTGGTGGAGTCTCGATCGTTTTGATCGTCAGTTGATTTCAGGCAAAAATATAAGGATGCACTTTAAGTACACCCTTATACAAATTAACTTCGATAATACTTAACCAACTTAACCAACTTAACCAACTGTTCCTTCTAATTTGAGACTTAATAGTTTGTCTGCTTCGGAAGCAAACTCCATGGGCAATTCATTTAGCACGTCTTTGCAAAAGCCACTAACCAACATAGAGATAGCATCTTCTTCAGAAATACCTCGTTGAGCAAAGTAAAATAGTTGTTCTTCGCCTATTTTAGCGGTGGAAGCTTCGTGTTCTAGTTTGGCAGTATTATTATCTACCTGAATATAAGGGAAGGTATTGGCTTCGGCATTATCTCCAATCAACATCGAGTCACATTGAGAATAGTTACGCGCGCCAGTAGCCTTATTACCAATTTTAACTAGTCCGCGATAGCTACCCTTGGAATGCCCCGCAGAGATACCTTTAGAAATGATCGTGCTGCGAGTATTTTTACCAACATGAATCATTTTTGTTCCCGTGTCTGCTTGTTGATGGTTATTGGTCAAAGCGATGGAATAAAATTCACCGACAGAATTGTCTCCGACTAAAACACAACTGGGATATTTCCAAGTAATAGCCGAACCCGTTTCTACCTGCGTCCAAGAGATTTTGGAATTAACTCCCTTACATAGCCCCCGTTTGGTGACAAAATTATAAATTCCGCCCTTGCCGTTTTCATCTCCTGCAAACCAGTTTTGGACGGTGGAATACTTGATATCCGCATTATCTAATGCTACCAACTCGACTACCGCAGCATGGAGTTGATTGGTATCGAACATGGGTGCAGTACAGCCTTCTAAATAACTAACTGATGCTCCTTCTTCTGCCACAATCAAAGTACGCTCGAATTGCCCAGTATCGCCGTCGTTGATGCGGAAATAAGTTGATAGTTCCATCGGACAAGTTACGCCTTTAGGGATAAAGACAAACGAACCATCGCTAAATACTGCTGAGTTTAAAGCAGTAAAGTAATTATCGGCGGTGGGAATGACAGTACCTAAATATTTTTTGATTAATTCGGGATATTCTTGCAACGCTTCGGAAAAAGAGCAAAAGATTACTCCGTCTTCGGCTAGTTTTGCTTTAAAAGTGGTGCCGATAGATACGCTATCGAAGATTGCATCTACCGCTACATTGACATTGCCCAGTCTTTTTTGTTCGGAGAGGGGAATGCCTAATTTATTAAAAGTTTCTAACAAAGCGGGGTCGACTTCATCTAGACTACCCAACTTTTCTTTCTTCTTCTTCTTCGGTGCGGAGTAGTAGACAATATCTTGGTAATCAATGGGAGGATATTCTACATGAGGCCATTCTGGTTCGGTCATGGTAAGCCAATGACGATAGGCTTTGAGACGAAACTCTAGCATAAACTCTGGCTCGTTTTTCTTTGCCGAAATCAAGCGAACTACATCCTCATTTAAGCCACGAGGAATTTGGTCTTTCTCAATATCGGTAACAAAACCATACTTGTAGGGTTGATTGACTAAAGTTTTGACGTTGGCACTCATAGTAGGCAATTAAATAGACAATATCTTCAACAGCTGTTTTAAATTTTGTGGAGCAGTAACAAGGTTATTGGTTAATGCTTTTGTAGAATTAAACTAAGAGAAGGTAGCAAATAAAAATTTTCCTCGAAGTTTAACAACAAGTTTGTTGTTTAAGTATATTGTTATTGTAGGTTAGATTAGCAATAAGTTTGTTGTTAAAGTCAATTTTTTCTCGATCCTGTTTTTAAATTAAGTCAAAATACATCTCTGAGGACGATGACAACCACTGGTTTACCGTCTACTAAACAAAATATTCTGCAATCTTTGTTCAAGCAAGGTCATGCCACAGCACAACAGCTAGCTCGCGATCTAAAGCTTAGTACGCAAGCAATTCGTCGTCACCTCAACGAACTCGAAACAGAAGGATTGATCTTTTATGATTCAGTACAGCAAGGAATGGGTAGACCCCAACATTTGTACCAGTTGAGCGATCAAGGACGCGATCGCCTTAGTCCCCAGAAGTATAGTGAATTTGCCGTTTCTTTTTTGGATACTCTGGCAGAAACAGCAGGAGAAGAACAAGTCAGCAAAGTATTGGAAAAGCAATGGCAACGCAAAGCAGCTGAATATCGCGATCGCTTGGGCAAAGGAACTCTCTCCCAACGTATTGGCAAACTCGTTCAGCTAAGAAAAGAAGAAGGATATATGGCAGAATTACACGAAGTCTCGGTTAAAACACCACAAGAATTTGTTTTAGTCGAACATAATTGCGCTATTTCCGAGGTTGCTGAATCTTATCCTAGTATTTGCGGACACGAATTGGAGATGTTTTCGGCGGTATTACCCGACTGTGTTGTCCAACGCACTCACTGGATTAACGATGGCGAACATCGCTGTGGATATTCGATTACTAAGGAATAAGGAATAAACAACTAAGAATTTTAATGATAAATAAATCCAATCCTTTTTTGAATCTGAAATACGAACCCATGATGGAGGAGTTGGGAGACGATTATTATGATGTGGTTGCTGCTGCCGAGTTTCCCGCCCATTGGTTGCGTTTTCGCAATGATGCGTTATTGCCACTGATGGGTTTAGATCCCGCCACTGTAGGAGACGGCGATTTTCTGGAAGCATTTGGTGCATTTGAAGGAGTGCGACCATTTTTAGCCCTGCGCTATCACGGCTATCAATTTGGGGCTTACAATCCCTTTTTGGGGGATGGTAGGGGGTTTTTATACGGGCAAATTCGAGGCATAGATGGCAATCTCTACGACTTAGGTACAAAAGGATCTGGTAGAACTCCTTATTCTCGCAGCGCGGATGGCAGATTGACTCTCAAAGGTGGTGTGAGAGAGGTTTTGGCAGCAGAAGCATTGCATCAACTGGGAGTCAAGACTTCTCGTTGTCTTAGCTTGATCGAAACAGGAGAATCTTTATGGCGGGGTGACGAACCTTCTCCTACTCGTTCTTCGGCAATGGTTAGGTTTAATCGTTCTCACATTCGTTTTGGCACTTTAGAAAGACTGCACTATCTCAAACGCCCCGATTTGATTGGTAAGTTATTGGATAGAGCGATCGCAGTTTACTATCCCGACATCCCCGATACGGAAGATAAGTATCTTCAATTTTACGCGGAATTAATCGAACGGGTGGCTCAACTTTCGGCACAGTGGATGGCTGCGGGTTTTTGCCACGGTGTCTTAAATACCGATAATATGTCTATTACGGGGGAAAGTTTTGATTATGGTCCTTATGCCTTTATTCCTACCTATGATGCTAGATTTACCGCAGCTAGCTTTGACTATGGTGGGCGTTATAGTTATGGCAATCAGCCCTATATTTGTAAGTTTAATTTGGAGATGTTGCAATTGCCTTTAGCAATGGTAACGGAGAAGTCTTGTTTAGAAGTAGAACTAACAAAGTTTGATGATTGTTATCAACAACACTATCAAAAGTTGATCTGGCAAAAATTAGGCTTTAAAGAGTATTTTCCTTTATTAGAAGATTTGCTGGCCGCTACTATTGAGTTACTTAAAGATACGGATATTAGTTATCATGGCTTTTTTGCCGAATTAGCCCAAGGCTTTAATTTTGGTTGGCGCGAAGATAGTGGTTTGATTTTAGAAAATGCTGTTTTTAATCGAAAAATTAGTAATTCTTCTGGAGATAAATTAAAAGATAATTGGTGCAATTTATATCATCAATGCTTGAATCAACTATCGATCGCCAAGATGGAAAAGACAGGAGATATGCTTAAGTTTCACAATCCCCCTACTGTTTTATTGCGTCCAATTATTGAATCTATTTGGCAGCCGATCGCCGAAGAAAATGACTGGCAGCTTTTTTATGATTTAATTAATAAAATACAAACTAAAAGTTAAAATTAGTAGTTACTGACTAGATTATTTGATTTGTTCCATCCTCACTAACAGGTATAAACTGCGAAAATACTTTATAGAAATGCTTGCTTCCTCGCAAAAGGCAAAAGGCAGATATTAGTAGAACTTGAGGATTTAATAATAGATTCAGATCGCGATCGTTTGCTGCTATAATACCTAAGAGTATTAAATAAATTAGTAGACAAAAGAAATATCGAGGGAAATCCATCGGCCAACTACTATTTTTTCCACCTAAATAACGATACAAAATATATTGAATCGAACGAGTTAAAATACTACTGGCTAGCAGCATCAAACCGACAGTATTTGTGGATAAAACTACAAGAAAACCACAGTAGCGAAAAGTTTGTAGCAATAAGTATAACCAAACCCTGCTTTGCTTATTAACATGATTGTATATATAAAACAGAATTCTCAATACAACCAGAAAAACTATCCAATAGATTAATTCCTTGGAAATCCATAGTAAATTATCACTATATCCGTCAAATGGAAAGTCTATAATAAGACTCTCTAGAGTACGATCTTTGGCTAAAGTTACGATTCCTAGAAAAGATAAACCCAACGACCACAACCAGGGTTGCCAAAAGCCAAAAGAGATTTCATAAGATTTGTAGTTATAAGAAAGAATCGCTTTATTTTCAAATTTTTCCCCTACTACGTCATTCTCAATATAGCCCAGTTCGTAAATGCACCAAAATGACATTTGTAATAAAAATAAACCAAGAATATTTAAAAATAGATGAGAACTAGAATAGAGAAAAGATAATAATAAGATGATAAAATCTTCCCCAATGATATTATTGATAAAATATCTTTTATCTGGTCTTTTTACTTTCTCGGAATAAAGAAGTGGTATATAGATTTTCACTTTAGATAGAAAAAAAATTATGCTTTAACAAATGTAATTCTTAGACAGATCCCTGGGATTAATATGCGCAGTTAGCACTGTGATAACACAACAATGAAATCTTAGGTCATAATAAAAGTCAATTTCGGCGAATCCAATTAAGATTACATTTGAAATTTACCATAGAACTTCGATCTAAAATAATGAAATTACTGGTTTAGGGTCTCATATACCTTAGATACAAGGTAAGACTATGTCATTTTTGTGAAATTTGCGACAACATTGCCAAATATTCCCCGTAATTGACCTCTTCCAGTATTCGTAAAAACACTTAGCAACTAAAAGGAGCATCGATCGCTACAATAGAGATTTGTACTTATTTTTGTCATTCGTTATCGATGAACACTTTTCCTTCCACTCTCGATCTAGCAGTCGAACAAGCAAAAGAAGCTACCAAAAATGCGATCTCAGATGGTTATAAGCTAATTCAAGTAGAATTGGTCGTTCCTGAAATTGCTTTACAATCAGAAGCACTA
This sequence comes from Waterburya agarophytonicola KI4, assembly GCF_020640915.1. Classification (GTDB taxonomy): domain Bacteria; phylum Cyanobacteriota; class Cyanobacteriia; order Cyanobacteriales; family Xenococcaceae; genus Waterburya; species Waterburya agarophytonicola. The sequence goes on from NZ_JADWDC010000032.1 coordinate 41,787, forward strand.
GCTTTGGAGTTTGCGAGTTTATTTGCCGATGACGGTTTAAAGGTCAAAGTGATGTTTCCCGATACGGGTGCAGCAGCCTTAGCCAAGCGTAACTGGGGAGAACAACCTTTTCAAGTAACGGATATGGGCAGTCGTTTCACTTCTATTGAGACTCAGGTTGCACCAGAAGATGAAATTTTCGTTGTTGCTTGTCCTTCTTCGGTGGAGGTAGATCGGGCAGAAAAGTTGAGTCAGATAGCGGCAGATCGCCCTGTAGTGTTTCTTATTCCTCAATTGGAAGATGTTGCGGTAGTAGGTATTGGTTTGGCTGCGCGACAATTACGAGAGCGTTTTATTAAAAATATTTATTCTAGTTATTATCTTCGTCCCATTGAAGATGGGGCAATTTTGCGCTGTCATCCTTTCGGGTGGCAAATATGGCTGGAAAATGAAGCAGAGGCAACGAATTATGAATTAGCTACGGAATTGGCTACTAAACCGATGGGAGAGGATTTGGATCGTTTGATGATGCAATTGACAACTCCTCAAGGGGAAGATAATCAACGTTTGCAACCTAAGAAAAAACAGAATTTACTAGGAAATTTGCAGAAATTTCTTAAGGCTTTAAGTCAATAAATAGTTGTTAATTACTGTTGTACATTTAATAATTGAATAATAAAAAAAAATACTACTTTTGGTTGGTTGCTAGCATTATCGTAGCAATTTTGTTTAGTTTTTCTGGATTTGGACTAGCTTTTGATTCCCCTTATACGATACAAGATGATGCCAGACAGCATGTTTTTTGGCTGCAAAGATTGAGCGATCGCGATCTTTTTACGGGGGATTTGATTGCGGATTATTTTAGTTCGGTCGTTCCTAATGGTTATAAGTTTGTTTATTGGTTGGCGAATGTTGTAGGAATTAAACCATTTTTATTTAATAAATTACTTCCTCTATTTCTGGGAGTTGGTACTAGCATCTTTGCTTTTTTAATTACTCTTGAAATCTTTCCTATTCCTTTAGCAGGTTTTTTCGCTAGTTTGTTACTCAATCAAAATCTGTGGATGCTAGACGATCTTGTATCTGGTACCCCTAGAGCTTTTTTTTGGGTTTTATTTTTGGGTTTTATTTATTATTTATTGCGACAAAATTTATTATTTTGTTCCTTATTTATTGCTTTGCAGGGTTTATTTTATCCCCAGGTATTATTGATTTCTGCTGGCATTCTCAGTCTAAATTTAATTACACAAAAACAAAAAAGATATTTTTACATTATCGGATTGATTGTCGCGATCGCTGTAATGGCTATGTATAAATTACAAACCGCAGACTCCCACGAAGTTATTAGTTTAGAGTTAGCCAAACAACTACCTGAATTTTACGAGGGAGGAAGAAATACATTTTTCTTAGATAATTTTTTTTCTTTTTGGTTAATAGGACAAAGAAGCGGTTATTTCCCTAGAGAATGGCAATATTTATTGTTATGTTCTTTTGGTTTATTATTGCCATTTTTATTAAAATCCCCCAAAAATTTTCCAACTGTTAGATATATTAAGCCTCAGATGGAGATTATCGGCACAATATTAGTAGCTTCTTTAAGCTTATTTTGTCTGTCTCATCTACTCCTATTTAAATTACACTTACCTAGTCGTTATACCCAAAACACTTGGCGCATAGTTATAGCCATAGCCGATGGAATTACACTAACAATAATCATCGACAAAATTAGCCAATACCAAAAAAAAATGCGTCCTTTTATTATTATTATAATTATTACAGCATTGCTCTATCCCACTTATGCAGTGCAATCTTATCCCTATCGCCTCGGCTATGTCACGGGAGAAGTCCCCGAACTATATCAATTCTTGGAACAACAACCCAAAGATATTTTAATTGCTAGCTTGAGTAAAGAAGCAGATTTTATTCCTAGTTTGGCAAAGCGTTCTGTTTTAGTTTCCGAAGAATATAGTATTCCTTATCATTGGGATTACTATCAACAAATACGCCAACGAGCAAAAGATTTAATTCAAGCTCAGTATAGTTCCAGTCAAGCAGAAATAGAGCATTTCATCAAACAATATAAAATAGATCTCTGGCTATTAGATAAAGATACTTTCAACAGCGAATATTTAAGTAAAAACTCTTGGTTAAATCAATTCCAGCCAGAAACCAAAAATGCCATTGCTAAACTGCAAGACAATAATAAATTTATTTTAAACAATAAAAGCGATCGCTGTAGTGTTTTTCAAACAGCCAAACTAAATTTACTAGATGCTCGATGTTTAATATCTGTTCAAACACATTAAACCAGTCAAGAAAACTAAACCCATTACTCCTGCGATGGGATTATTATCGATACCCGTAACCCAAAGAGGAACGCGATCGCTATAATTAATTAACTCTCCTACATTAACAATGTAATAACTCCACACCAAACCACTATGAATGCCAATACAAATACCCAAGCGATCGCCATGATTCTGTTTGGCTAAGATTAGAGTAATTCCCAATAATATCAGTGCGGGAAAAGTCACCGCGGTTCTGATAATTGCTTCAATGGGTTTGATAAAATGGGCTAAAGCAAATGCGATCGCACCTACCCACAGGCAAGTTTTTTGACTGTAATCTCGCTGCAATTCATCTAAAAGCCAGCCACGAAAGACTAATTCTTCTGCCAACCCAATACCAAAAGCACTTAGCAAACCTTCGACAACGATTCTGATTAAACCTGTGGAGGGAGGAATAATTGAAATCCATCCTAATAGTGCTTCCACCATAAATAGACTGAGACAAAACCAAAACCCGATAGCTAAACCTTTGAATAATTCGCGACTATTTCTATGACTTTTCTCTAAGCCGTAGCGAGTAAAAATCTTACTTTCGCGGTAAACAAACTTGCCCCACAATCGCCATAAAAAGAGCAATTCAAAGAACAATAAGCTCATGGTAATAATACTAGTCAGATTAGCATTATTACCTAAAAATAAATAAATAGGAATCGCTAAAGGCAACCATAAAATAGATAAAACACCAAGAAAACATAACAATCTAATTGGTGCTTTGAGTTTAGATATTTTGTTTAAATATGAGTTAATCAATACCAAATCTGTCTAATCATCAGCTTCAATTGTACTAGTCAAACCTTTATTACAAAGAGTTTCACAATAAAACTCAGCGTGTTCCAAGGCACAAGTAATTACCAAACCCACACCATTATTATGAGTTTCCATCATAATATTCACTGCTTGGGGTGGAGTCATCCCGCCAACAGTCTCCATCAATGCTTGTACGACATACTCCATCGAATTAAAATCGTCATTATGGAGTAATACTTTATAACGAGGTGCAGTTTTACGCACCGTTGAAGTCGAACTCTTATCAATTACAGAAGTTCCCAAAGACACAACTTTTCTCCTTTGAAATTTCTCTTACTAAAATTAGGGCGTGTCATCATTTAGAAAATGAGATCGTTATAACTTTCCCCAACATAAACTATACAATAAAAAAAAGTTCATATAACTTAATAATAATAAATTTAAACATGACTGCTATTTCCCTTTCCCCATCTTCATCTATTCCTGGCACATATTGGCAGTGGAGGGGTAATTCTATTTACTATGTCAAGGCGGGAAAACCACAGCCTGACAAGCCCGCCTTGCTTTTAGTACATGGTTTTGGTGCGTCTACAGATCATTGGCGTCAAAATATTGCTCAATTACAAGAAGAATTTCAAGTTTGGGCGATCGATCTTCTTGGTTTTGGACGTTCGGCAAAGCCCAATCAAGAATATAGCGGTAATCTCTGGCAAGAACAACTACACGACTTTATTACCGAAGTTATCGGTCGATCGACGGTATTAGCGGGAAATTCTTTAGGTGGTTATGCCAGTTTGTGCGTCGCAGCAGCATATCCCGAATCTACGGCAGGTTTAATCTTACTCAATAGTGCGGGCCCTTTTAGCGATACAACTTCTCCATCGAATCAAAAACCCAAATCTAATCGAATGGGAAATCTAATTCGTTCGATCCTGCTACAGCCCTGGGCAAGTTTTCTCTTGTTCCAATACGTACGTCGTAAGTCCGTAATTCGCAAAACTCTCAAAAAAGTATATTTTAATCAAAGTGCCGTCACAGACATTTTAGTAGAAGATATTTATCGTCCTTCTTGTGACGAGGGTGCAGCAGAAGTTTTCAATGCCGTATTTAAAACCCCTCAAGGAGAAAAAGTAGATATTTTGTTAAGTCAAATAAAATGTCCGTTGCTACTTTTGTGGGGAGAAAAAGATCCTTGGATGGATACCAAAAAAAGAGGGAACGATTTTCGTCGATATTATCCCCAGCTAACAGAGTATTATTTAGAAGCTGGTCATTGTCCTCATGACGAGATTCCAGACGAAGTTAATAACCTGATAACAAACTGGGTTTTATCCCAGGGTAGGCTACAATCTTAATTGCTGACTTCTTAATAATTTGTTACAAGGTAAGTAGTAACTCAATCTATAGCTCTATGTTTGGTGGATTTGTTGGTTTTGGTAATAATAAAGGCGGAGATTGGGGTGAAAACCTGATCAACACTGTCGCAAGCAACACAATCCGTCATTTATTTACTCGTAGCGAGTCAGTAGAAGTATCGGTTAAGTGTAATCCCTCTAGCAAACTACTTCAGGGAACGATTGACAGCTTCAAAATGAACGGTCGTGGTTTGGTAATCAAAAAGCAATTTCGCGCGGAAGAGATGTCTTTTGAAACCGACGCTGTGGCAATAGATTTTAGTTCGGCAGTTAAAGGCAAAATTTCTCTCAAGCAACCCACTCAGGCGATCGCTTTGGTAAGATTGTCTGAAGCTGACATTAATAAGTCTTTTGAAGCGGATTTAGTTAGAAAACGGTTAGAAAATTTGACCCCTGAAGGTTTGACAGAAATATCTGGGGGAGAACCAGTTTCTTTTACGGATGTCGAAGTACAACTTTTACCTGAAAATAAAGTCAAGCTGCTAGCTAAAGCAAGTTGGCAAGATACAACAGTCCCCGCTAGCCTAACCTGTACGCTAGATATTGCCAAACGTAGAAGAGTCAAATTTAAGGATCTTAAGTTTGAAACAGAAGACATCGATCCAGAGATCCGAGATATCTCTCAACAACTAACTCTAGCTTTGGGGGAAATACTCAATGAAATGGTCGATTTAGACCGTTTTAACCTAGATGGAGTCAAATTGCGTCTTAATCGCTTGAACACCGAAGGAAAAATGCTTTTATTTAGCGGATATGCCCAAATTGAAAGAGTACCTCAGACGGGCTGATTAAGTAATAAGTAATAAGTAATAAGTAATAAGTAATAATTTTGGTGGCACAAAGAAAGATAAACTTTAGATTGTGCTAAGTCTAGTTTCGATCCGCGACTGTATTGTAAATGCGATCGCGATCTCTAGCATTATTCAAAATAAATTTATCTTAAAAATGATTTCGAGCGAGTTATTCATATCCCTATTATCTGACTGTAAAAATAGCCTACATTTGTTACTGTCTAGCCGTAAAAGGTCTGCTAAATTATGGATACAGGCGATCGCCATTAGTTTGTTGGTCGTGTTAACTAGTTTTTCTACTTGGTGCATATCCCCTGCATTAGCTACCATTAATGACGATCGCTATGAAGGTAATGTGTTTGTTCTTTTTGGAGGAAATGGTTCTCTCGTGCCTCCCCGCATGGATTTACCCACTTCTTTAAAGAAAGAAAAACCTGCTATTTTAGTTTTTTATGTTGACGATAGTAGTGATTGCAAACAATTTTCTGGTTTGATAACTCGGGTACAAGAGTTTTACGGACGGGCAGCGAGTATTATTCCCGTAACCGTTGATTCGTTTATCGATCGCGATAAATATACTCCTGACGAACCAGCCTACTATTACAGTGGAGTAGTTCCCGAAACCGTAATTCTAGACCAAAAAGGGAAAGTCGTATATGACGGAAAAGGACAAGTACCCTACGAAGAAATAGATGATGTCTTGCGGGAAGTATTCAATCTTTTACCCCGTTCAGAATCACAAGTGTTAAAACGTCGCTCTTTTAATGAGTTTAATTCTGGAATGGCAGAATAAAATTAAGTTGTCAAGAAGTTAACTAGTTTTTTTGCATAATAATATTAAATGAATATATTAATATTACAATCAAACTATTGAGGTTCAGTTTTTGCGATGCAATTACCAACTTTAAAACATCAATTTAAGCTAGTGGCAGTGACAATGACGAGTTGTTTGGCTGCCTTAACTACTTGTAGTTCTACTCTAGCCCAGAATCAAACCCAGAAAGGTTTTCACTGCAATGTTGATTCTGGTGTTCCTACTACCACATATCATAATTCTCAAGGTGCTGCCGAACCCTGGATCAAGTGGGTTTCCGACCACTTTTCTGATGCCAACTGGACTCCTTTTGCTCGTTGTCAAGCAGTCAGCGATCGCCTAGAACAGTATAGACAAGAAGGCAAACTAAAATATGTCACCTTGGGGATAGAAAATGATCAACAGGTAATCTGCGTTGCTAGAGAAGATAATGGTCCGTGCGAAGGTACTATTTATACTTTAAAACCAGGACAAGATGGAATTGCTGCTCTTAACAATTTATTTTCTTGGGGTAGCGGACAACAAAATTTAGAGTCGAGTTATGAATCCTCTACAATCATTCCCTATATCAATGTAGAAGATCGATTGGGAGAGAGAGATCGTTGATTCCTGCCCTGAAATATTGTTTTCGTGGTTTGAAAGGTGGCATATTTTTTTTAATTGGTACGACTATTTTTGGGGGTGCTATTGACTGGTATTGGGATCGGGCAACAATAGCTCAAGAAGTACCCACCTGGAATATTTCCCCAGAAGCGATCGATCGCAGTGAAACGTTACGGCTATATCAAACTAAAACTGTCCGCGTGGTTAAAGCTGATTCGGCTGGATCTGGAGTCATAATTAGTCGGGAAGGGAATATATATTCGGTTTTAACCAATTGGCACGTAGTTGATTCTAGCAATCCTGTGATTTTGACTGCGGACGATCTAGAACACCAGTTAATCAATCCTCCCCAACATTTGAGGGATGCGGATCTGGCAGTACTTCAGTTTTATAGTGAGGTAGATTATCCTACTGCTACAATCGCGGCACAATTGCCTCAAGTTGGCGACACAGTATATGCTGCGGGGTTTCCTCTAGCGATCGCCAATAATGAAAATACTTTGAATTTGGGAAACAAGGCATTTCGTCTGACTCAGGGAGAAGTATCCATAATTCCAGCGAAATCTCTTCCTCAAGGCTATCGTTTGGGCTATACCAACGATACCAAGGTGGGAATGAGTGGTAGCCCAGTTTTTAACGCTCAAGGCTTGTTGGTGGCGATTCATGGCAGGGGTAAATATCGCGATCCTGGTTTTGGAGTCTATCTTTTTGAAGATGGAAGCGAGCCTACTTCAGAACAATTAGAACAAATGATCGAGTCTAGTTGGGGTATTCCCATTAGTGTTTATTCAGAATTAATCAATTAAAAATGTTTTTAAATCGTCAATTTTTAAATTCTTATCTAGCTACTGCGATCGCAAGTACGGCAGGGATAATTATTTTAGCTCCTGAAATAGTATTAGCCAAAAGTCCAACAGAGATAGCTGCGGTCGCCGAAGTTGTTACAGTAAAGATCGATAATAATTTGGGAGTACCAGGGGGTTCTGGGGTAATTATTGCCAAGGAAAATAATAGTTATACAGTCCTCACCGCCAATCATGTGGTTAAAAATGTCAATATTGGCTATTTGGTCAAAACTCCCGATAATCAAGAATATAAAGTAACTGGGGTGAAAAATCTCAGGGAGAATGGTTTAGATTTAGCTTCTATAACTTTTCAAAGCGATCGAGAATATTCGGTAGCAACAATTGGGGATTCTGAGTATGCTGTCCCTGGGGCTTCAATTTTTGTTTCTGGCTATCCTTTAACAGCGGAAGTCGATCAGGAGCGTCATTGGGAATTTACCACAGGTACGGTTACTAGTATTCGCGAAACCGCAGCCGAAGGCTATTCTATGCGTTATCAAGCTCTAACTCGTCGCGGTATGAGTGGCGGGGGGGTATTTGATACTAGCGGGCGTTTGGTGGGAATTCACGGTCAGGGGGATGTTATTGGTAGCGTCCGTAATGAATCTTCTAGTATTCCCGAACCCCTCAAAACAGGTTTTAATGCAGCAATTCCCATCAAAAATTTTACCGAATTCTTGGAGGTTACGGGGTTGAGTAAAAATGCTTTAAACATTGATGGGGGTAAACCAGATCGAGAAGAAGGGGATATTGATGTAGAAGCAACGAAAAACTATGTTGAAGGATTGGAATTACTGGCTCAAGGAGATGTGACTAGAGCCAATGATTATCTAATTGAAGCAGCCGACAAAAATCCCAATAATGTCGTAGCAATATACTATCAAGGGTTGATTGACTATACCAAACGCGATCTCCATGCTGCGATCGCCAATTACGACCGAGCAATCAAAAACAACCCGAATTTTGCTCTGGCTTATTTTAGTCGCGGACTAGCCCAATATCGTCAAGGCAATAGAAACCAAGCACTAGAAGACTACAATAGTGCCATTCGTCTCAACCCTACCGATCCCTGGTCCTATCTCAATCGAGGTATTGTCAAAGAAGATTTAGCAGATTTAGATGGGGCATTAGAAGACTATAATCGCTCGATTCACATTGCACCAGACTATGGCAAGTCCTATCACAACCGAGGTGCAGTATTATATTCCCGTCGCGAATTTGAAGCAGCATCGGCAGACTTTAAAAAAGCTTCTGAGATATTCTTTCAGCAAGGAGATACCAACAGTTATAATGTGGCGATCGATGGACTAAATAAAGCTCAAAAAGCCTTCATGAATTCTCAAAATAAATAATCAAGAAAAAGGCGACTATCTTTTGCAGTCGCCAACCATGAGGTATGAATCAACAGTCGATTTTGATCGACTACTTACTTACTTATGCTTAAAGAACTTAAATTATGCGTTTCGTTGAATCTCTTAACATAAGATCGAATACTATTTAGCGATGGTCGAATATATTTTGATATTGCAACATATCCAAGGCGACAAACACAGGAATTGTTTGAAAACAGCGTTGGGCTAACTCATAGCGATCTTCTCGCTTCAACATTGTAGTTAGTTTGCGTTTGATATCCAATAAATAACGCACGTCATTAGCTGCATAGTTATATTGTTCTCCTGAAAGATTTTCTGCATCTCCCCAATCCGAGCTTTGAGCCTTTTTATCTAGCTCTACTCCTGTCAATTCAGCAACCAAGCTTTTTAAGCCATGACTAGAAGTATAGGTACGTACCAGCTTACTCGCAATTTTGGTACAAAAAATTGGTGCGGTTTCCACCCGAAATGTAGTATTGAATTGGGCTACATCAAAACGAGCGTAGTGAAAAACTTTAGTAATGTCCCAAGAAGTAAGCAGCTTTTGTAAATTGGGTGCTTGAGTTTGTCCTTTGGCAATCCGAATCGCTGTTACAAAACCTTGAGGATCGCACAGTTGTACTAAGCACAAGCGATCGCGTCCTAACACCAAACCCATCGTTTCCGTATCGATCGCGATTTCATCAGCAGCTAGATAGCGAGCCAAAGTCGCAGAGTCTAAATCTTCATCGTAAACTTGAACGTTATCTAAAACCATATTGCAAATCTAATTTTCGAGGATAAAAATTTGAGTAAAGTAGTATTCTCCTGCTGGATTTACTGCTACTCCAATACCTGTTAAATTATAGTTTCCCTCCATGTTTTTGCGATGACCATCGCTTTCGATCCATCCTGCTATGGCTTTACTAACAGGATCTTGATAACCCATGTTATAGGCCACATTTTCGGCTACAGTTCGATAATCAATATTATTCTCAATCGCTTGAGCTCTAGCGGAGAAACCATCATGGCTAAAAGCCACTTTTTGTTGCGCCATGTTGACACTATGAATTTTTGCTTGCTTGCTAATTAAATTATTAAGCTTTAACGGTGCAAGATTTTTAGAAGCTCGATATTGATTGACTTTTTGATGGACTAATTCTGCTAATCGGCTCAGCTCTCGCTCCCTTGCAGACATGGCGATTGTTTTTACTTCTATATTCTCTTCTTGACCAGACTCTCGAATAAAAGCCTCACTATACTTCGCACGGTCATAACTTGCGCTTTTTTTCCAAGAGCCATAATCTAATCA
>NZ_JADWDC010000033.1 GCF_020640915.1 Waterburya agarophytonicola KI4
AACAAGGAAATTATTCAGTTGAACGTTTGCTGTTTAATTAGGTGGAGCTACTTATGAGTGGTTCGGTTTGGAATGAAGTGGATGTTTTACCTTTAGCCAAACAATTTGTCGATCACGATTGGATCGCTAATGATTGGTATCTTAATCTAGAAACTAACTATCGATATCTGTTTCAAATTATCTTTGGTTGGTTAATAGTTCACCTGGGTTTTTTGGCTACTTCCATTATTGGACGCTTATTTTGCTATGGCTTAGTCGCTACTGGATTAGTATTACTCGGACAAAAACTAGGCTTGAATTTAACCTATCTTCTACTCGCCACCATCGCCCTTACCTATCAAGGATACCTTCAAGGTGCGATCGCAGGAGAATGGTTTGTTGGGGGGTTAGAAGCTAAGGCAGTAGCTTATGGACTAATTCTGATTGCGATTCCTTTAATGTTATCCAGACGCTATCTGTGGATGATGATGTTATTGGGATTAGCAACCTCTTTTCATGTTTTAGTCGGCGGTTGGGCTTTTCTCACTACCTTGGGCTGGTTGTGTTTACCACCGAAAGCGCGTTTATTGAAACTAGGACAAAATATTTGGTTGTTATTTGCAGTATACTTAGCTGCTAGTGCTTTTGCCATTCCCCCAATCCTACAGCAGTTAGTTGCTTCTACTCCACCAGGAAACATTTCTCCTTCTTTTATCTATGTTTTTTTGAGACTTCCCCATCACTTAAACCCCTTTGCTTGGCATCCCTTATTGTGGCTGAGATTGGCTATTTATCTTGGCATCTGGATCTGGTGTGTAAGCCTACTCAAAAATATTGCTGATGCTAAAGGCTGGCAGCCAGTGGACTACGCCCGTTTAGAATTAACCGAGTTTACTTTAATTAGTCTTGTACCCTTTGTTATCGGTATCGCGATCGCCTTTTTTGACAGTGAGGGAAGTTTCCTGCAATATTATCCTTTTCGCTTCGGCGATACGATCTTGCCCCTGGCTACCTATTTGTTAACTGCCTGTACTTTACAAACCAAGTTTTCTGTAAAAAAACATCGGTCGATCTGTTTTATCTTAATTGGCTGTATCTTATTTACCCAAATAACATTTTTTAGTCAAAGTGCGATCGCTGCTCAAAATTTTCCGACTCAACAACAGAATGTAGATCCCCAATGGAAACTAATGAGTGACTGGATCGAGAATAATACTCCTCAAGATGCGGTGTTTATTTCCCATCCTTGGTATTTGGCAAATTTCACCTGGATGACTCAAAGGGCTACAGTAGTAAAGCTTAAAATGTTTCCCCAAACCAAAGATGGAATTGTCGAATATTACCAGCGTCTGAACGATCTAAGTGGTGGTAATCTTGCTAAAATCTATTTTGGCAGTGAAAAATTAGACCAGGTAAAAACAGTTAAGGCAATTAGCGCGGGATTTTCTGCCCTTAACACTTCCCAGGTACTCAAATTAATGAAAAAATATCAGTGCGAGTACTTTTTAACTGAGATCGAACATCAGTTAGAATTACCTATTGTTCATATTCAAGCACCTTATATTCTTTATAAAAGTCAGTTGGAATCGAATGACCTAGAAAACTAATCTAAATGAGCCAGTTTCTTAACTTGGCAGAGATAGTATCAATAATGGTGGTGGCTAAAATTAAAATGATTAAAATAGAGCAAACTTTGCCATAGTCAAAAGACTGGAAGCTTTGATATAAAGAAACTCCAATTCCTCCCGCACCTACAATTCCCAATACCGAAGCAGAACGCACATTAGATTCAAAACGGTACAAAGCAAAAGAAGTCCATAAGGGAATTACCTGGGGAATGATGCCAAAAATAACCTCCTGGATCTTACTCGCTCCTGTAGCCCTTATCCCTTCAACTTGCCCTGGTTCGATCGCCTCAACCGCCTCAGAGAATAATTTACCCAAAGCCCCCGCAGTATGAATAAATAATGCCATAACTCCCGCAAAGGGGCCCAAACCTACCGCCACTACGAACACCAAGGCAAAAACAATTTCATTAATCGCCCGCATTGCATCCAAGATTCTTCTAATAGGCTGAACGATCCAAGGGGGACAAACATTTTCTGAGGCTAAGATGGATAGAGGAATGGCAGCGATCGCAGCTAGCAAAGTACCCCAAATTCCCATGGAGATAGTAATCAAAGTATCGTCGAGATAGGTTTTCCAGTAGGAAAAATCAGGAGGAAAGTAAGAGCTAATATACTCCACCATATTTCCTCCCCGTTGAATCAATACGGGAGGATTTAATTCACTTTGGTGATAAGAAAAAATTAGTAAGGCGATCGCTATAATTAACCAGAAAATTTTTACCGTAGTTACCTGTTTATCTTCCTTAGCTAACATTTGCCTTACTTCAGAAGAAACTTTAGTATGATGATGATTAGATATATTCGGCGATCGCATAATTTTCCCAAAATCTCCTATTGCCTTGGTTTATTTACTTAATAGTTGCTAGTTGCTCGTTAAGTTCAGCAATCTGCTTGTCTTTATCAGTTTGGGATAAATTATCATTAGCTTGAATTGCTAGAATTTTCTCACCGATATCTAGTTCGCGGATGGGGTTCCAAACATTATCGGCAGCAGGAGCAAAGCCTTGCCATTCCAATGGTTCGAGTACGGCTGAATCTTTGTAATTGTAAAAGAAGTCTTTAAGCTTAGTTTTAAGATCTTCAGATAAGTCTGCACGCCAAGCGATCGGATCGCTTGGAATTAGTACCGATGTCCAAATAACCTCAATATTTTCTCTGGCTTGGGGATTAGTTGTTCCTAAACGACTCAATGACTCGCTGTTGTTGGTAGCCACATCTACCTGATTATTTGCTACCGCTAATGCAGTTGCCTCGTGGTTTCCTGAAAATATCAAACGTTTAAACGCATCCTTGGGATTAACGCCATTTTGAGCAAAAACGTAGTAGCTAGGAACTAAATAGCCAGAAGTTGAATTAGTCTCGTTAAAGGCAAATGTAAGTTCGGGAGCGTTTTGAACTACAAACTTGTCTCCTCCCATTTCTTTTGCTTGAGCTAGCTTAGGATTATTTTTATTCATAATTAAATGAGAAACATAACCCTTCGTACCGTCAGAATTAACAGTTTGGGCGAATACTTCCGCATCAGCGATTTTATTCGCTTCGATATAAGACTTTCCACCCAACCAAGCTAACTGCACCTGTCCAAAACGCATCGCCTCAATCACCCCTGCATATTGGGTGGCATAGAAAGCTTTGACGGGTATGCCAATCTCTTCCGACATGGCAGCAATAAACGGTTCCCAGATTGGCTTTTGATTGGCTTGAGATTCAGTGGAGATAATACCAAAATTAAGTTCTTTGAGATCTTGGGCTTGAGCGGATTTTGAGAATAATTTAGCTGCTGCTAGTGAGCCAGCAAATACTGAAGTATTTCTGATAAAAGATCGTCTTTTCATTGTCTAGATAATGATTATGATAGATAAAAATTAATTAGAATTAATTAGTGTGTTTCTGTCTTAGTCTTGACTAACAAATCCTCTCTTGTGGTAAAGTCTCCATGTCCGCGAACGACCAACTCTTCAACGGCTGAACCATAGATTTTAGTTAGCTTTTGTTCGTTTAGTTCGTTGACTGCGCCATCAAACATGACTTTGCCATCCCGCAGAGCGATCGCTCGTTTAAAATAGCGTTGTACCATCTGTACTTGGTGCAAAGAAGTAATGACAGTGATGCCTTCATCATTAAGCTCGCACAACAATTCCATTACTTTCCTGGCTGACTCAGGATCGAGGGAGGCTATGGGTTCATCGGCAAGAATAATTTTCGCCCCCTGAACCAAACAACGGGCGATCGCTACTCGTTGCTGTTGTCCGCCAGATAAAGTAGAAGCACGCTGATAGGCTTGTTCGAGGATGCCAACTCTTTGTAGAGCTGCTAGGGCTTGAGTCTTTTCTGATTTAGAGAATTGACGAAAAAGCGATCGCGATAGAGAGATCTGGGATAAATTACCAATCAAGACATTTTCTACAACAGTCAAACGAGTGACTAAATTAAACTGTTGAAAAATAAAGCCAATTTGACTCCGTATTCGACGGATGTGCGAATGGTATTTGCCCTGACTTTGAAGGGGTGCATCAAAGATACTGACTGTACCTTTGTCCGCAAGATGTAAACCATTTATATTTCGCAACAAGGTTGATTTACCTGAGCCAGAAGCACCAACTAGAGCCAGCATTTCGCCCTCATTAGCTATCAAACCAACCTTATTCAAGGCTAATTTTCCTTTAAAACTCTTGCTTAAATTTTCAACCTTAACTGCTTTAGCAATAGTCAATCTTAAGTACCTAAAACTACACTAGTTTAATAGTGTCTAGGATTTGAATTAAGACAACAGTAGGCTTAATTTATGAATCGATTAAGATTTGGGCGTTGTTTTTGGCTGATACTTTTTGCGTTGCTGAATCGAGGTATGATTTTACTGATATGCGATCGCTAAAAAATTAGGGTTATTACTTCCAAATGCTGATGTTCTAACTCTTATAAATTTATCTTGGTAATTCCTAAATTATAAATTATTATGACTTCTATACTAGAACAGCTTAAAGATTCTGTTAGCAATGCTTTGGTGGCTGCTTTCGGCGCAGAAATGGCAGATAAAGATCCTTTGGTTGCACCGACTAATAACCCCAAATTTGGGGATTATCAATCTAATTTGGCTTTATCTTTAGCCAAACCATTAAAACAAAACCCTAGAGCGATCGCCCAATCGATTATCGACAATCTTGAGATAGATGATATGTGCGAAACTCCCACTATCGCGGGGCCTGGTTTTATCAACTTTATGCTAAAATCGGACTACGTTGGGAGTCTACTGCAAAAAATTCAACCAGACGAACGGTTAGGAATCGAGAGAGTTGAATCGGCAGACAAAGTTATCGTAGATTTTTCCAGCCCTAATATTGCCAAAGAAATGCACGTAGGACACTTGCGATCGACTATTATTGGCGATGCGATCGCGCGTATTTTAGAATTTCGAGGTTATGATGTGCTGCGTCTCAATCACGTAGGAGATTGGGGTACTCAGTTTGGGATGTTAATTGCTTATCTGCGGGAAGCCTATCCCGAAGCTTTAACTACTGCCGATGCCCTGGATATTGGCGACTTGGTATCCTTATATAAAAAAGCCAAGGTGCGTTTTGATGAAGACGAAGAGTTTAAGCAAACCGCCAGAGAAGAAGTAGTCAAATTACAAGCGGGTGCAGAGGATAGTCGTCGGGCTTGGAAGCTATTGTGCGATCAGTCTCGCAGAGAGTTTCAGGTTATTTATGATTTACTGGATATTAAATTAGAAGAGAGAGGAGAATCTTTTTACAATCCTTTTTTAGCAGACATTGTTAGCGAATTGGATGAGAAAGGTTTATTAGAAAAAAGTGAAGGTGCGATGTGCGTCTTTCTCGATAGCTTTACTAATAAAGAAGGAGATCCTTTACCTTTAATAGTGCAGAAAACTGATGGTGGTTTTAATTATGCCACTACCGATTTAGCAGCAATTAAATATCGAATAAAAGAAGACAAAGCAACTAGAATTATCTACGTTACTGACTCTGGACAAGCTAATCACTTTGCAGGGGTATTTCAGGTAGCAAAGAAAGCAGGAATATTACCCGAGTCTGTGGAAACAGTTCACGTACCTTTTGGTTTGGTACTAGGTAAAGATGGTAAAAGATTAAAAACTCGTTCTGGAGTAACAGTTAAACTAAAAGACTTATTAGACGAAGCTATAAATCGAGCAAAAAACGATCTAGAAACTAGATTAAAAGATGAAGAAAGAAAAGAGACTCCCGAATTTATTGATCGCGTTGCTCAAGTAGTTGGTCTAAGTGCAGTCAAATATGCCGATCTCAGTCATAATCGTACATCAGACTATACATTTGATTATGATAAAATGCTCGACCTTAAGGGAAATACAGCACCATATTTGCTATATGCTTATGTACGTCCTCAAGGTATTAGTCGGAAAGGAAATATTGATTTTTCTAAACTAGATAATAAGACAAATATTGTATTAGCAGAAAAGGAAGAATTGGCTTTAGCAAAACATATCTTGCAACTAGAAGAAATAATTAAAGAAGTAGAGTCTACTTTATTACCTAATCGTATATGTTTGTATCTCTTTGAATTAAGTCAAAAATTTAATCAATTCTTTGAAGAATGCAATGTTTTAAATGCAGAAGAACCTCAGAAAACTTCTCGTTTAATCTTAGCTGACTTAACCGCACGTACTATTAAATTGGGCTTGTCTTTGTTAGGCATTGAAGTATTAGAAAGAATGTAATTCTTGAATTACTAATTGCCTAAAGAGAAGACGAACAAAATAAAAAGACTATTGACAGTAATTATTAACTCCTAATAAATTAATTTATTTCTTAAAAGTTCATAATTACTGTTCCGATTGTGCTGTTTTAATTACAGGCAAATGAGTTAAAGGTACGGTAAAAGTAACAGTCGAACCTAATCCATCCCCCATACTATAAAAAGATATAGTTCCACCCATAGCTTCTACCAATTTTTGAGAAATCGCCAAACCCAAACCCGTACCACCATAAGATTTTGTCCGCGAACCATCTACCTGATAGAAATTTTCAAATAACTTATTTTGCTTTTCTAAAGATACCCCAATACCTGTATCGGCAACGCTGATTTTCACCATCCCTGGCAATTCAATACCTTGAGATTCGACTTTTTTATTATTGATCTCTGCACTGACAACAATACCTCCTTCTCTAGTAAATTTAATTCCATTGCCCACCAGATTCAACATCACCTGAAGCAAACGTTGATAATTTCCATATAAAGTAACGGGAGTCATAGTTGCGGGATATTTAAACTGGAAGTTTAGTTTTTTTTGTTCTGCTTGAGTGCGAATCAGATTATCAACATTTTGGAACAACTCATCCAATTCTATCTCTGTTAATTCCAGATCCATTTTGCCAGCTTCAATTTTGGCAATATCTAAAATATCATTAATCAAATTCAACAAATGAATCGAAGACTTATAAGCTTCTTCAATAAACTCATGTTGTTCTTCGGCATTATCTGCCATCCCCTCTAAAAGCAACTTGAGGAAGCCAATAATACCATTGAGGGGAGTACGCAATTCATGGGATGTATTAGCTAAGAAATCACTTTTGAGGCGGTTTGCTTCTTCTGCTTGAATGCTGGCTTGTTCTACTTCCCGATATAGTTTGGCTAGAGAAATTGCAGCTTCTACTTGTTCGGCTATCTCCTTGAGCATTTCCATTTCTGCTGTTGTCCAATGACGGTAGCGATCGCATTGTTGCAAACAGATTAATACATTATCTTCACTGTTATAGTTGGTCGATACCACTAAGCTAGATTTACGCTGGAGGATATCTACCCCCATAAAATCTACGGCTAAAGGATAGTTCGACACCAAAGCCTGTTGTAGATGAGTTTCGTTTTGCCAATTAATTTGATGTTCTGTAATAGAACCATATAGATCTGAACAATATTCTGCTTCTACTGATAGCTGGGTGATATTGCTGTGATTTGTCAAAATTAAACAGCGACTAACAGCAAAAGTAGAACCAATATTATTAACTGTCTGTTGATAAATAGTTTCCAAATCTAGGCTGCGACGAATCTTGCGCACCACCTGATTTAACAATTTTTGATAGCTATAAATAGGTGCGGGAGCTTCATCTTGGGCAAAAGAAAACATTTCTTCTTCCTTCAGCAAATGTCCCATAACCAAAACAGCATGGGGCTTTCTGCTGGCAGAAAGTATGGGACTGACGATCAGTTCAAAAGAACAAGAACTTTCTCCGCATCTAAACAAACAATAGCACTGTTCTGGCAGACGACGCTCGATCGCCCGTCTAATTTTCTCTAGGTAGGTTTGAGGATCTACGGGGGCAAAAATTGTATTAAATAAACTGGTAGAGCAATCACTATTTGAATTGACAAAGTTCCCAGGTAATCCATATTCCTCTGCTTTTGCCCACCAAAAAGAAAGATAGTTTCCCGCAATATCTTGAGTAAAGACCAATTCTGCTCCCAATTGCTGCCATTTTATTTCATTGGCTGACATAGTTGTATTGCTGTTAGATCGTTCTGAATCAAATCTAGGGAGCATGGGCAAGGGAGTTAGGCTTTAATCTAATATCAAGTTTTAAACATGGCTCTTCCCTGAAACTATAACCTATAGATACATAAAAAAAGTTGGAATAAAGCCCTGAGTTTACCTAATATTCCCCATATTGCTGCGTTTTTATCTTTTTATCTCTCAATCAATCGTTCCATTCCCCTTGGGGTGGTACAGGAGGGTTGCGCCTAAAGGTACGAGTGAGATCTGTTTCTCCATCTCGTTCTCCATTGAGCCATTGCTTAATGGCGGTTTCGATAATTTTACTAGGATCGTTAGTTAAATGTTTGATCCGATTTAAGACTTCTGAATCTAAATCTATGGATACTCGTGTTTTTTCGGGATTGATGCCCTCGCGAGGTAATTGGTTGTTGGCGAAAGATTCTTCTTCACTAGAAGACTCTAATTTTGTCAAATCGTCATTCATAACCGTTCTTGGTTTGGTTTATTTTATTTTAATAATACCCGTTGGACTTATTTAAGGGCAAAACAAAACAATTAAAGTAATGATGTGCGATCAATAATGGAAAATAAGTAAAAATCAACATTACAATAGTTTAAAATACTAACTTTTAAAGATTCTTAATCTAATAAATTTTTATGACCGACGTTCCCGTCTCTCGTATCCGTAACTTCTCAATTATTGCTCACATCGATCATGGTAAATCTACCTTAGCGGATCGAATGCTGCAAGACACTGGCACTGTGGCACAAAGACAGATGAAAGAACAATTCCTCGACAATATGGATTTGGAACGAGAGCGAGGAATTACCATCAAGCTACAGGCAGCAAGAATGAATTACACTGCCAAAGATGGACAGAATTATGTTTTAAACTTAATCGATACTCCTGGTCATGTAGATTTCTCCTACGAAGTATCTCGCTCCCTAGCTGCTTGTGAAGGTGCGTTGCTAGTAGTGGATTCTTCTCAAGGAGTGGAAGCCCAAACATTAGCTAATGTTTATTTGGCACTAGAAAACGATCTGGAGATCATTCCCGTACTCAATAAGATAGATCTTCCTGGGGCAGAATGCGATCGCGTTGCTCAAGAAATTGAAGACGTTGTGGGTCTAGATTGTAGCGATATTATCCAAGCTTCAGCCAAAATTGGTTTAGGTATTGATGATATTCTAGAATCGATCGTCCAAAAAGTCCCGCCTCCAGCAGATACGGTGGATCGACCCCTGAGAGCCTTGATTTTTGATAGTTATTACGATGCTTATCGTGGGGTAGTAGTCTACTTCCGCGTTATGGATGGTAAGGTTAAAAGAGGCGATAACGTGCGTCTGATGGCATCGGGTAAAGAATATGTCATTGACGAGCTTGGTATTCTTTCTCCCACCCAAGTTGAAGTAGAAGAACTTCACGCAGGGGAAGTGGGTTATTTTGCTGCTGCGATCAAAGCAGTAGAAGATGCCCGTGTCGGCGATACTATTACTCTAGTTGACGAACCCGCACCCGAACCCCTTCCTGGATACACTGAAGCGAAACCAATGGTATTCTGTGGTTTGTTTCCCACCGACTCGGATCAGTATCCCGATTTGCGAGATGCTTTAGATAAGCTCAAGCTTAACGATGCTGCTCTATCTTACGAGCCAGAAACTTCTAGCGCAATGGGTTTTGGTTTTCGTTGTGGTTTCCTTGGGTTACTCCACATGGAAATCGTTCAAGAAAGACTAGAGAGGGAATATGATTTAGAACTTATTACCACCGCACCTTCAGTAATTTATCGCGTCACCACCATAGACGGGGAAGTGATGGAAATTGATAATCCTAGTTTGTTACCCGATCCTCAGCAACGGGAAAAAATTGAAGAGCCTTTTATTAAGGTAGAAATTATTACTCCTGAAAACTATGTTGGTACTTTAATGGACTTGTGCCAAACTAGACGGGGAATATTCAAAGACATGAAATATTTCACCCAAAACCGTACCTGTCTGATTTACGAGTTACCTTTAGCCGAAGTAGTTACTGACTTTTTCGATCAAATGAAGTCGCGCACTAAAGGATATGCCAGTATGGAATATCAAATGCTTGGTTATCGCAAAGATCATTTGGTGAAGTTGGATATTTTGGTTAATAAAGATCCTGTCGATGCTTTATCAACTATCGTGCATCGAGATAAAGCTTATTATGTCGGTCGAGCATTAACAGAAAAGCTCAAAGAATTGATTCCTCGCCATCAATTTAAAGTACCAATTCAGGCAGCTATTGGAGCCAAAATAATCGCCAGCGAACATATTCCCGCACTGCGTAAGGATGTATTGGCGAAATGTTATGGCGGTGATATTTCTCGTAAAAAGAAACTATTACAAAAACAAGCCAAAGGTAAGAAAAGAATGAAATCTATTGGTACTGTGGATGTTCCTCAAGAGGCTTTCATGGCAGTGTTGAAAATAGGTAAAGAATAAGTAATAAGTAATTAAAGAGCGATCGCTTTTTTGATTTAAAGAGAAAGGCGATCTCTTGTAGGTGGATGCTGTCTGGGGATAGAAATTAGTTCTTTTTTTCTGAACTAGTTAAGAATGAATATGCTAGGATTGTGCCAAATTGAGCGATAGAATTAATGCTAGCTACTCATAATTCCCCTCAGATTGATAAGATTACCACCAATAACTTATTAGTAGTGTTTGCTGAATTTTTGGATCTAGATGTTAGTGCGGGGGATGCTGCTAAAGACACCCTCAAAACCTATATTCGCCAGCTACATCAGTTTCTAGAGTGGTGCGATTGCCGTCTGTTAAATCCCGTTACTATAACTAAAAACGACATTAAAAAATATCGTCGTTGGATGATCGAACAAAAGAAATATAAGCCAGCCACTATCGCTTTGAAATTAGCTGTCGTGCGTCGTTTCTATCAAGCTGCGGTAGAAAAAGGGATGATTTCTATCAACCCTGCTGCGGGGGTTAAACCGCCACGAGAAAAACTAGATCCCGCCGAAAAAATTACTTATTTAGAGCAAACAGAAGTAGAATCTCTTTTAGGTATCATTCCCGAAGATGGCACAATCATATCTGCCAGGGATAAGGCGATGATTGCGATTATGGCTTTAGAAGGTACGAGAACGGTAGAATTACATCGTGCTGATATTGCTAGTTTGGTCAGACAGGGACAAAATTTGGGCATTCGGGTAGAGGGAAAAAGAAGCATTCGAGTTGTTCCTCTGACCCCAGATATTGCCCATCTTCTGGTTAATTATTTACATATTAGAGAAACCGCAGGAGAAGTATTAAAACCCACCAGACCATTATTTATCGTTACGGGTAATAATTCACGGGGAAAAAGAATTTCCCGTCGCGGTATTCGAGCCATTGTCGACAAATACCTCCAACAAGCATCATTAAAACATACTCCTGGTCGAACTATCTCTGCTCATAGTCTTCGACATACTGCTGGTACATTAGCCTTGCGATCTGGTGCAGATTTACGTCAGGTACAAGATCTATTAGGACATAAAGATCCTCGCACTACCTCGATCTATGCTCACGTAGGCGATCGCTGGCAAAACAATCCTGCCTTAAAGTTAAATATTAATATACCTTCCCTCTAATAATTAACTATCTAATTTAAACAAAATATTGGCACGGCTGATATTATCCTGTTTGCCTATATTTTGAATGGCGATCGCTTTGAGATGGGGAAATAATGATTGTATGGCTAGTTTGGTTACTTTATAGAGGGGAATGCGAT
The DNA here is from genome assembly GCF_020640915.1 of Waterburya agarophytonicola KI4. Classification (GTDB taxonomy): domain Bacteria; phylum Cyanobacteriota; class Cyanobacteriia; order Cyanobacteriales; family Xenococcaceae; genus Waterburya; species Waterburya agarophytonicola. Next base: position 11,846 of record NZ_JADWDC010000033.1, read on the forward strand.
CTTCCAATAAAGATTTGCCATTGTTAATCTCTATATAAGCCAAATTGCGATCGTTGAAGGGTAAAGAATTTAAAATTTGTTGTAATTCCAGATTATCTAAAAAAGATTTATTATTCAAAGAATTTACTGTTGTCTTATCCGCCTCGATTAATAAAGTTCGAGCAGCTAAATCTGCTCCCTTAATTGATAGAGCAATACCCAAAATTGGCTTACTATTAGCTTGAGTTGAGATTGTCGATTTATCCAACCAAGCAGATAAACCAAAAACATCAATGTAACCTATACCTATGTGAGGTTGTTGAATATTATTTAAAACATTTTGATAACTATCAGCTCGTGCCAAATTAAGCTCGATCGCTTGGGCTTGATTGATCGCCTCTTTTAAAATTTGAGGTTGATTGGCAAATAAGACAAAATCTCCCACCACCACACTGCTCCAGAAATCAGAAATTCCCTTGGGAAAGATAATATTTGTTCCTTTATACGGCTCGATACTAATATTATTTTTGGTGCTATAAAACTGGCGTAAAGACTCTTTTGCTAAACCATTATTCTTCGTTGCTGCGGCTAAAATATATCCTGGTTGCGCTCCATTTTTCGGATTGCGATCGCTATCTAAACTAGCTATGGCTAAAGTAATCTCGTCTCCCAACCAGGGTTTAACGTCTCGTTGATAATTAAAACCTATTTTGCCCAACAAATCCGTTTCCCACTGTTGCCATTCTAGGCGTTCTCTTTGACGCTCTTGAAGAGGCAAAGTCACCCGATAGATAGCATTGAGCTTTTCAGGATTAGTGAGCAAAGAAACCATCCCAGGAGCTTGTTTGGGGATAAATGCCGCAGCCAGAGGAAAACGATTTACCCCTCCTGGCAAAAGCGCGATCGAGCTAGAGCTTGCGATCCAACCCATGCCCACTACCGCGATCAAAAAGATAGTGATTGCTCCTGCGGTTAAAGTCCAGAAAAAAGAACGAAATTTCATTAAACAAGTATTTTAAAAACAGCAATTGTAGCTGTAAGTAACATTATATATCTTGGGAGTTAGTAAAAAAATTAACAATAAATCGTGATGAAACTGAGGGAAAATTAAAACATAGTAAATTTTATTAATAATAAAAGTGTTTTATAGTAGCCCAATTCCCGAAATTGATGTCAATCAGCTAGCAATACGATTAGCCGAGGTAGAAGAATCACTTCAGTTAATCGATGTCAGAGAAAGAACCGAATTTGCGATCGCTCAAATTCCGCAATTCAATCTATATCCTTTGAGCGAGTTTGAACAATGGTCGGAAAAAATTCTGATCGATCTTGAGCCGGAGACAGAAACAATAGTTATATGTCATCATGGAATGCGATCGGCTCAACTTTGTCAGTGGCTAGCTATGAGAGGATTTAGTAACGTCCAGAATGTGCAGGGGGGAATCGATGCTTATTCTCGTTTCGTAGATAACCGCATTAATCGTTATTAATGTACTTTTATGTACTAATATCACAAGCTATACTTGACTAAAATTCTCGACTTTACCCTACAAATAATTATCAATAATTATATTTAATGGCACACCAACCCGATCTGAGTGCGAGACATCAAAATATATTAAAAGCTACTATAAAACACTATATTGCTACCGCCGAGCCAGTAGCTTCCAAGACTTTGGCACAAGAGTATGATTTTGACGTTAGTTCTGCTACCATTCGCAATGTTATGGGGCGTTTAGAAGAAGCTGGACTACTTTATCAACCCCACGTATCTGCGGGAAGAGTACCTTCTGATTCGGGTTATCGCACCTATGTAGACCATCTTATTGTCCCTAATGGTGATGTCAGTCAAATTATCCAAAAATCAGTACAGCGCGAGTTAAAAGTAGCTAGAGCAAGCTTTGAAGCACTATTACAAAAAGCAGCCAAAATTTTAGCAACCTTAAGTGGTTATATTGCTTTAATTACTTTCCCCCAAAATCTTAATAGTACTTTGCGCCATTTACAATTGGTCAGAATAGGAAGCGATCGCGTCATGTTAATTGTAGTAACAGATTCTTTTCAAACCCAATCAATTTTGATTGAATCCCCCCTACAAAATGACGATCCAGACGAATCAAATATAGATCGCCAATTGCAGCTTTTATCTAACTTTTTAGATACCGAACTAAAAGGAAAATCGTTAGCCGAAATTGCTACTAATGATTGGTCGAATATAGATGATAATTTTGCTCGATATACCGACTTTTTTAGCATCTTATTTGACCAATTAAAAGCCAGTTTTAAAGACAATAATTCTAGTCCGATCTTAATTCATGGCGTAGCAGAATTTTTGCGTCATCCAGAGTTTTCTCAACTCCAACAAGTTCAAACTCTTTTATCTTTACTAGAAGAAAAACAAGAACAGTTACTACCAGTTATTTTCACCCTTCCTGAAGTAAAAAATTCCCTCCAACGGGTTAGCATTACCATCGGGGAAGAAAATTACCTCGAACCGATGCAAAGCTGTACTTTAATCTCAGCTAACTACTATCAAGATGGTACTCCTGTGGGTAGCGTGGGCATTTTAGGGCCCAAAAGAATGCTCTATGAAAATGCGATCGCTTTAGTCGAAAATACGGCTAACTATCTTTCTAACCCCTTTAAAATGTCAATTTAGGGCGTGGGATGGATACAGAAAAATCAGCTATTTGTTCTGTTCCGATTTAGACTAACATCTAATGCCCCTTTAGGATAGGCAATCCGTTTATGATTGAACTGTTGCCAGACTCGGATGAAAACATCTGCCACAATGGGTAATTCATCATAACTAAGACCACTATCGAGCAATTGACCGTCTTGCCAACGGGACTTGAAAATCTTTTGTACTGTAGATAAAGCCTGTTTGGGAGTAGCGTCTCTCAGGGATCGCAAAGCAGCTTCGCAACCATCTGCCAACATCATAATTCCTGCCTCTCTCGACTGGGGAATTGGACCAATATAGCGAAAATCAGATTCTAATACCGTAGCACCCTCTTCCTCCGCTTTTTGTTTTGCCTGATAGTAAAAATAAGCAATCAATAAAGTTCCCTGATGTTCGGGAATAAAATCTCTGATAGCTTTGGGCAAACCATATCGACGCGCCATCGCTAAACCTTCGCTGACGTGCTTTTTGATAATTTCCGCACTCAGCCAAGGATCGTCAATTTCATCGTGTTTGTTAGGTCCTCCCATTTGGTTTTCAATAAAGCCTAGAGGGTCGTGCATTTTGCCCACATCATGGTACAAAGTACCCGCCCTAATCAACTCTACATTGCAATTTAATTCCCTCGCAGCAGCTTCCGCTAGAGAAGCCACAAACATAGTATGTTGAAATGTTCCTGGTGCTTCAGTAGCCAATCGCTTGAGTAGGGGTAAATTAGGGTTCGATAACTCTGCCAACCGAATTGGGGTAACTAAATCAAAAAATCTTTCTAAATAAGGAGAAATTCCGATCGCCACCACACTCCAAGCAACCCCAAACAGACCGCAGATAGAAGCATCGGGTAAAATGGCAGACCAAATAGTAGCAGGACTAGCACTGGCGATTAAATTACTAATTAAATATACTGCTGCTTGAGATATCCCCACCATAATACCCAATCTGGCGATCGCTTCTCGTGATCGCAATCTACCAGCAAAAATAGCTGCAATCAATCCTCCAGCACATCCTGCAAGCAAATAAGAATATCCAATAGCTTGGTTGCTAAACATGACTAAAGCTGCTACTAAAGCCACTTGGTATACAGCCAAACTGGGAGTATAAAAACTACTAACCAACAAACCAATCGCTGGCAAACTAGTATGAGGAAAATTAAACACGCTTAATAAAGGCGCGCTCAAACTTAATAGGCACAGTAAAAGATAATCGCGATTGCGGATTGAAGTATATACCCGTCTTTGAATCACCAAAAAGATGCCAAGAACAAAACTAACAAAAGTCGCACAGAGCTTTAATCCGTCCCAATTAGTCCCTCGCTGACTGAGTTTGAAACCATCTAACAACACAAAATCTGCTTGAGTTATTCTTGCTCCTTGCTCGACAATCACTTCTCCTTGTTCGATTTCTACTATGACGGTATTAATTGCCATAGCTGCCTTTTCAGCAATATTTCTCGTAGCATCTTTATCTTCTTCTAGATTGGGTTCGAGTATTTCTAATAGTAAATTGTGAGCTAAAAATTCGGCATTTTCAGGTATGTCAGGATTGAGTTGAGCCGAGACGGCTTGCTCTAAAAGACTAGAAGGCATCCCCAAGGGAATACCTTGAGTTAAAATGCGATCAATCGCCAAAGAAATCGTATTTTTCGTAGTTTTCCAATCTTTTTCAGTCAAATCGAGAAGAATAACAATTTCTTTATCATCCAAGCGAACATTTTTTTTCTGAGCTAACTTTTTCCAAGCCTGAGCATAGCGATAACGAGTTAGGGTAATTTGGGCAATTAAAGTATTGAACTCCGTGTCCGATGTTTGTTCGCGATATGCCTTTAATTCTGAAGCAACTTGTTGCAATTTGATATTAAAATCTGGTCTTTTTTCTAAAGGCACGTTATGTTGAGGGTTGGCAGATTTTTCGCGAAAATTTTGAGCCACAGAAGCCAAAACTGATTTAAACTCTTCTTCTGGACAAAAACGAATATATTTTTGACTCGACAGAGAAAGTACTTCGGGATTGAAAAAAGGAAAAGGCTCAGTTAATTTTCTTAATTCATCTACGCTATCTAAATATGCTGCCAGCTTAGTTTGAATTTCTTCGGTTAAAAATGTATCTTGCTTTAATATGGGTACAATCCCGGTTTGAATTTCTTTGCGTTTCTCTAAAGTGGTTTTATTATCTTCAAATTTTTCTGAATAGGGAGCTTTAATCGTCAGGGGCGAAATTTTACCCACGGTTAATTGGGGCTGATTGTAGAAGCGATAGCCCACAACACTAGTTAACGCTACAATACTTACCAACAACATCGCCAAAAAATCTCTCAGGCTGTTTTTGCTGTTTTTGTTGTATCTTCTTAAGGAAGATTGTCCTGAAAATTGAGCAGCTTTACTTGAGTTTTTGATCCAGCCTAAAAAACTATGATGTAAATATTTGTCTCGCCATCCCTGAAAATATTCTATTAGTGAATGCCAGCTTTTCATCATATATGAAGACCAATAGAAGCTATAGAAATATTTTGCCTAATTGTGACCGAATAATATAACAACTTTGACACAAGAAATTTCGTTTGCCGAATTAATTATTGTTTTATATTTACTAAATTTATGCCTGCTATATAGTTGTATACAGTTGACAAATTTAACCCAGATTTTATTTTTGAGAAATAATTTTTAAATTTTGACGAGGTTGAATAATTTTAGGCATAGCAACTGCATGAATTTCTGGGTTACAAAATAAATCTTTACTTTCTAAACTATGGTGTATGCCCAGCCAAGTTTGAAACAGTTGTTTGATAGTGTTTTTAGTCTCTTCCTCAACGCGATCGCTATTACTTGTTTCTCTCCAACTCCTCGGTATCCCAGCTACACCATTATATGCTCCTGAGATGGTAGCTGTTAGTATTGCAGTTGGTACGGATAACCTACTATTAATGTGACTGGCGCGTTTGACTGAAAGCATAAAATTTCTAGGGGTAGAGGCAAAACAGAACCAAGATAAAGCGATCGCAATTGAGGCAGTTTCTACCTCATCTCGATCTTTATTTATTGGTTGACGTAATTGGTCGCTCAATTGTCTTAGACTTAAGCCATTTGACCAAGCTTGGCTTACCATCTCTAGTTTCTCAACCAAAGAAGTCGTCTTAATTTCTCCTCCACCCAAGAGTAAGTCGATGGACTTACTAACATTTGGCTCTTTAAATTGAAATTTGTTATTTAATACCAAAGTTAAAATATAACTCCATATTAAGAGATATTCCTTTAATTGTGATGTCTGGTCTGATTTAAAATGACATTGAGTAATAATTCCTTTGCATATATATTTATTATCTTCGGCAAATAAAATGATGGGTAACAAAAGTGACATCAAACGATAAGGAAGATCGATAGGATCGATCGAAACACTTGTAGCATCATCAGATAATAACTCAACTAACTGGGAATCAATTCGATCTAGTCTTCCATCTTTGACAATTATTTGTCCGATTTTGTTTCTGGTGGCGATCCAATCGGGATTTTTATACCGTAGAATCTTAGTTCGATCCCCAAAATTTAGATCCTGAGATAAAGCCCCTGCGATCGCGCTTCCCCACCAAGCCCCTGCAAATCGGTCAAAAGTAGAATAATTCATCAATCTCCTGCATTTTTTAAAAATCTATCAAAATAAACTGATAAGATACTCACAACCTATCAATCATCATCTTTCCTCCATGTTAGTTACTACTACCGACACGATTCAGAATCAGTCTATTGAAAACTATTTAGGGATAGTTACTGCCGAAGTAGTATACGGTACAAATGTTTTGAAAGATTTTTTTGCGGGGATCAGAGACACTATTGGGGGACGTACGGGAAGTTATGAAAGAGTTTTTGAAAAGGGACAGCAAAAAGCGATCGAAGAACTCAAGCAACGCGCCCAAAAGTTAAATGCAGATGCAGTGATTGGCATCGAAATAGATACGGGTACAATTAGTGTGGATAATAAAGGAGTGTTACTTTTAATTACTGCTACGGGAACGGCCGTTCAATTGAGCTAGAAAGAGCGCGTTTGTGTGGTTATCCACCAATAACCAGAATCAAAAATTATGTTGACTAAAGAGAGTAATTTACCTGCCCCCCCAACCTTTCCTATTCTCAATCTTCACGTTCATCTCCTGGAAAACTATCAAGATTGGCTGTTAGCCAGACTAAAACAGGGTATTGGGACTCATGTGGTAACTTTGAATGCCGAAATGACCATGATGGCAGAAGAGAATCCTGTTCTCAGCCAAGCTATAAAAGAGGCAGAATTGATTATTCCTGATGGTGCGGGAATTATCATTTATATGCGTTTGCGGGGGGTCAAACACCAACGCTGTCCTGGTATAGAACTGGCTGAATCTTTGATTGCCAAAACTGGGCAGGCTAATTCTGACAACTGTCTGGTTTTTTTTGGTGGAACTCCTGAAACCGCTGCTAATGCACTTCAAACTTGGCAGGAAAAATTTCCCAGCTTAAATATTTTAAGTCAGGACGGATATATTTCTGGAGATCGAGAAACTGAGTGGAAAAAAACTCTACAAGAGAAACAACCTCAGATTATTTTTGTTGGGATTGGAGTACCCAGACAAGAACTTTGGATTAGAGAGAATCGTCATTTATGTCCCAATGCTGTTTGGGTTGGTGTTGGAGGAAGTTTTGATATTTGGGCGGGAAACAAGTCTCGCGCGCCTCAATGGTTGAGAAATAACAATTTAGAGTGGTCTTATCGTCTTTATCAAGAACCGTGGCGTTGGCGCAGGATGTTATCTTTGCCCAAATTTTTTTGGCGTTCTTTAGTTAGCTTAAAAGCAAAAAGATAATTGACTATTTTTTGATAGAAGATTCAATCAATTGGCTTTCAATAAATGGCGCGTTAGCCACTTCTTTTAAACCAACAGACTCTAGTAATTCTGTCCATTTAGCTCTAATTATGGGCAGTTCTTCTGCTGATTGCTGGTTGTCGGCTAAAACAGAAAGAGCATCGTACCAAAAACCTCGATCGCGATAAAGTTCTGCTTGTTGTGCGGGATTAGTTCGATCTAGTTTTTGCTGGGTAGCAACATCAACTGTTGACTGGCGCATCCAACCTTCTACGACAATATCTCGCGATCGCTCTTCGGAATTGCAAATCATAGAAAGATACCAATGATACTTATTATCTTGTTCGATGATATCTTTTTGTACGTTGGCAGGAAGATCAACACTCATGATGCCTTTTCCTTCTGTAGTCAGAAAAGCTTCGTAGATTAATTCGTCTTGTTGGTTGCGGAGTACAAATTCTAAAGTTTTTTCTTTGCTGACTTTGGGTACGTAAAAGAATAATTTGGGAGTAGCAGAAACATTAACACCAACGGTTTTTTCAGGAATCAAAGCAGTTAAATTGCGACTGTCAGCATCAGCTAAACAATTGCCTTTGCTGCTTCTGCTACCTCCATCTCGACGATGACTGGGTAAACCATAATCGGAGTTACTCGTTTGTGTAGTCGTTTTTTCTGCATTTACTGGATTTGCCAGACTTCCGAATACCATATTTAGCATCATTAGCGAGCCAAATATACTAATTGGTTTGCTTTTTTTAAGTTTAATATTCAACATTATTAATTTAAGAAAAAAAAGATAATAAACATACTAAATATAGTAGTCTTATTTTATGTTCATTGTCCACTATTGAAAAATAAAACTATACTTGTTTAAAACAATATTTTCTAGATTATTTTTTAGATATATTTACTTAGATATTTATAAAATATTAGTATTTTCACCGAATAGCTATACAGTATTTTTTTATCATGAAAGCTTATAATAAATTCGCTAGATATAATGATTTGGGTTTCAAAAAAGTCAAGAAAAAACTTGGTACTTACACTCTGTCTTTGTTTCTGTTAACTATCTTAATCACGACAATCGTCTTGGTTTCTAGATATTTTGGAAGTCTTCAGGTTCTAGAATTACTAGTTTATGATTGGATGGTAAATTTACACAATAAGAATGAAATAGATTCTAGATTCCTAGTAGTAGAAATTACAGATAAAGATATTCAAAAACAAAATAGTTGGCCAATTTCAGATGAAACTATAGCTCAGGTACTTAAGAATCTTCAAAAACACCAACCCAAAGTAATTGGCTTCGATCTTTATCGAGAAGTTCCTTATCCACCAGGAACAAAAGCCCTACAACAAGAATTGCAACGAGATAATGTAGTTGTAATTCAGTTAATTGGTAACGGAGATAATAGCGTTGCTGCACCTCCTGGGGTAAAAAGAAAGCAAATCGGTTTTAACGATGTAGTTTTAGATATCGAAGGTGATGTCTTGCGACGTAATTTAATGTACGTCCAATTTGGCGATGGGGAAGACGAACAAATGTCTTCTTTTTCTCTTCAGTTGAGTCTTAAATATTTAAGAGAGCAAAATCTTCGGTTTCAAGTCGAACGTGATTTTTTGCAGATTGGAAATACAATATTTCCCGATCTAAAGGCAAATTCTGGCGGTTATCGCTTGGAGTCTTCCGAAACTGCGGGAAAACAAATTTTGATCGATTATCGCTCTCCTAATATTGCTAAAACAGTAACTCTAGGTGAAGTATTAGCAGGAAAAGTCGATCCCAATCTAATCAAAGATAAAATCGTCTTGATTGGTACTAGCGCGCCGAGTATCAAAGATATAATTCCTACTCCCTATAGAGGTTCGCAAACCTTTATGCCTGGGGTGATAGCTCACGCTCAAATGACTAGTCAAATTTTGAGCGTGGTATTAGACGATGCAACCCTGATTTGGTTTTGGTCTGAGGGGGTTGAAGGTGTCTGGATCTGGGTTTGGTCGTTATTGGGGGTAGCGATCGCCTGGAAACTCAAACATCCTCTTTTGATCGCGATGCTGGGAATAGTCAGTATCGTTGCTTTATGGAGTATTTGTCTGATTGTTTTTGCCTTTTCAGGCTGGATTCCTTTTGTTCCTGCTGCGATCGCCTTAGCAGCTACTGCTGTAAGTGTTTTGGGTTATAAGTCTTTGTATAATTTGTTTTATGATTCTTTAACAGGATTGCCCAATCGCACTCTATTTGCCAAGCAACTAAAAGAACTCAAGCAGAGAAATCGTTTAAAATCCGAAGGCTATATTGCCATTCTCTGTTTGGATTTAGACCGTTTTAAACTGATTAATGATGGTTTGGGATATCAAGCTGGCGATCGCATTTTAATCGCCACGGCTCAACGTTTACAAGACAATCTCGATTCTAAGGCTATTTTAGCTAGAGTAGGAGCAGATGAATTTGCGATCGCTTTTAGAACTAACGAGGATACGGGAGAGGCAATTTCTGTTGCCAATACATTGGATCGAGAATTAGCCATTCCTTTTCAATTAAAGGAACAAGAAGTTTTTACTTCAGCCAGCATTGGTTTGGCTCTCAATCGTATGAGCGAAGACTTTCAACCAGAAGAGTTATTACAAGCTTCTCATACGGCGATGTATAAAGCTAAGGTATCTGGCAAAAGTCAACATCAGGTATTTGCCACCAAAATGCACGAACAGGCATTAAAAAGACTACAACTAGAAGCTGACTTAAACCAGGCAATTGCCAATGAAGAATTTGAACTTTATTATCAACCCATTATTTCTTTTACTACAGGAAAGATAACTGGTTTTGAAGCTTTAGTACGCTGGATTTCTCCCACACGAGGTTTTATTTCCCCAGGGGATTTTATTCCTGTTGCGGAAGAAACTGGCTTGATCGTACCGATGGGTAAATGGATTCTCGAAACTGCTTGTCGTCAAATGCAGTCGTGGCGATCGCAATTTCCCGAAGCGGAACAAGTGACGATGAGCGTCAATCTTTCTAGCAGACAGTTTTCTCAAGCAGATCTAGTGGCTCAGATTCAAGAGACTTTGATTGTAACCGAACTCGATCCAGCCAATCTTAAATTAGAAATTACCGAAAGTATGGTGATGGATGATGTTGAAAATACGATTATTTTGCTTAATGAGCTGAAAGAATTGAATATAAAAATTAGCCTGGATGATTTTGGTACGGGGTTTTCATCTTTTAGTTATTTACATCGCTTTCCTACCGATACTTTAAAAATAGATCGGTCTTTTGTGAGTAATATGAGTCAAGGGTCTAAAAATATCGAAATTGTCAATACTATTGTAATTTTGGCTCACAAATTGGGTATGGATGTGATTGCAGAAGGAATTGAAACGGTGGAAGAAAAAGAGATTTTGGCAGGTTTTAATTGTGAATATGCTCAGGGCTATTTTTTTGCTAAACCTCTCAAGCAAGATGATGCAACAGAATTATTTGTCAACAAAGCTCAATGGTAGTTTTTATTGAACAATGAAGTATAAGTTGTTGTTGAAGCAGGGTTTGATTACTGTAGTTGGGGTTTTGATAATTCTGACTAGTGCTGGCTGCCGACAAACTACAGTGGCGCAGTCAGAGATAGATAAGCGATCGCAGATTACTACCATGTATCGGAAATATGCTGAAGAATTTCCTCAAATAGAAAGTATTACTGTTGAGCAGTTACAACAGTGGCAACAGCAAGGTAAAAATATTATCTTGGTTGATGTGCGAACGCCGAAAGAAAGAGCTGTTTCAATGATTCCTGGGGCGATCGCTTTGGCAGAATTTGAAGAGAATTTGGAGCAATATAACGACGATAAGGCAATAATTGTTGCTTACTGTACCATTGGTTATCGTAGCGGGAAGTATACAAGTAAGTTGAGACAAAAAGGTATAAATATTTTCAACCTGGAGGGGAGTCTCTTAGCTTGGAGTCATATTCAAGGAAAACTAGTCGATCGCAATGGTTTTACTAATAAAGTTCATGTTTTTGGACATCAGTGGCAACTCACGGCAGATAATTATCAAGCTGTTTGGTAAATATAAAGTTAGGTAAAACTGAAAATTGGGCAAACTAAGGCTGCGATCTATTGTCCCGATTTTATGAGTATTTATTGTAGTTATGCCTGACAAATTCAGACAACGTTGCTTGCTATGGTTGGTCTTTATTTTATTAGGGTTATCGATTAGCTTATTTCCCAATCTTTATGGCATCTCCCCAGGGGTAGCTACAGAGATCTCCGTTAATCGACTAGAAAATACTCTAGACGCTACAGAATTAGAAAAACAAGGCAAATATTATTATTCGATCGCCCAATTCGACCGTGCGATCAACTCTTGGCAACAGGCGTATCAAATCTATCTTCAATCTCAAGATATTCTCGGTCAAGGAAGGGTTTTAAGCAATTTGGCTTTGGCTTATAGCCAGTTAAACCATTGGCAACAGGCAACCCAAAGTATAGCCGATAGCTTAGAGTTGTTAGATCGAGATTCTAGTCTTAGTCCTAGGGATAAAGTCCCTGTATTGGCTCAAGTCTGGAATAATCGGGGCATTTTAGAATTTGAACGGGGAGAAATAGAACGAGCGATCGCATCTTGGCAGCGAGCAAAAGTTAATTATCAACTCGTAGCAGACGATCTAGGGGTAATTCGAGCTTCAATTAATCAAAGCAGTGCATTCAAGGAATTGGGGTTTTATCATCGTGCGGTCAATACTCTAAGGGAAGTAGAACAAGATTTAACCCAACAACCAGATTCCTCAATCAAAGCTACGGGATTGAGGAGTTATGGAGATATTTTACGTTTGGTAGGTCAAGTAAAGCGATCGCAAGAAATGTTAACAGACAGTCTTGAAATCGTCAAAAATTTGGACGATCCCAGCGAAGAAGTCAAAACTGCGATTGCACTGGGCAATACCTATAAGGCAAGCAATCCTCAAAAAGCTTTAGAGATTTATCATCGTGGTTTGGCAACTTGTAGTCAAGATGCTGGCTGTCTGGCACAGGATTTATCTCTACAAGTTAATTTGGCAACCATTAATTTATTGTCGGATAGTCCTCAATGGCAAGACAGTCAAAAGTTAATTACACCTATTCAAGATGAATTTGCTCGTTTGCCGAACAATAGAGCCAATATTGATCGTAAGGTCAACTTTGCCCATGCTCTAATGAAATTAAATCGTAGATCTGCCCTTAAAAAAACTCACAAAACAAATATTCCCAACCTGTCAGCTATCGATGAGTTATTAAAAGAAACCATCGAACAAGCAAAAGCGATCGATTATCAAAAGGCTCAATCCTATAGTTGGGGTTTGCGGGGACAAATTAAGGAAGAATTACAATCTTTCGACTTGGCGAAGAAGTATACTCAACAGGCTTTGATTTTAGGTCAAAGATTAAATGCACCCGAAATTGTCTACTTGTGGCAATGGCAGCTAGGCAGAATAAATAAAGCTTTAGGGGAGCTTCCAGAAGCAATAACCCATTATTCCCGTGGGGTGGAGTTATTAAAGTCATTAAGTCAAGATTTGGTCGCCATTGACCCTGACGTACAGTATTCTTTTCGCGAAGGAGTCGAGCCTGTTTATCGACAGTTGGTTAGTTTATTATTAACTGCCGAATCTGGAAAAGAGATCCCTCAAGGCAATTTAGAAAGGGGTAGAGAAGTAATCGAATCTCTTCAATTAGCAGAATTAAATAATTTCTTTCGAGAGGCTTGTTTGGATGCTCAAGTCGTGAATATAGATAGTGTAGACAACCGCGCAGCAGTAATTTATCCGATTATCTTAGGCGATCGCTTAGAAGTAATTTTAAGTTTGCCCGATCGACCCTTACAACACTATGCCACCGATATAGATCGAGATAAATTAGAAGCTACAATCGATCAATTCCGTCAAAGTATCGTAGTTCGTAGTCGCCGACATTTTTACGATCCTGCCAAGCAACTATACGATTTATTAATTCGTCCTGCATTAAAAGATCTAACTAAAAATAAGATTGAAACTTTAGTCTTTGTTCCCGATGGTTCGTTACGCAATATTCCCTTAGGTGCTTTATACGATGGTAAGCAATATCTGATTGAAAATTATAATGTCGCTCTAACTCCTGGCTTACAGCTATTAGCACCCCGTCCCATAGAACAAGTAAAACTAAAAACTATTGCCGTGGGTTTGACTCAAAGCAGACAGGGCTTTTCTGCTTTAGACTTTGTTAACTCGGAGTTAGAACAAATTAACGATACTGTAGATAGTGTTATCTTAGTCGATCGCGAATTTACCAGCGAAGCCCTCAAGCAAGAAATCCAACATTCCGACTATCCTATCGTACATATTGCCACTCATGGACAGTTTAGTTCTTCCATTGAAGATACCTTCTTGTTGGCTTGGGACGATCGCATTGATATCAATCAATTGGATAATATTCTTCAAACCAGAAATCTCAACCAAAAAAATGCGATCGAGTTATTGGTTTTAAGTGCTTGTGAAACAGCTACGGGCGATAACCGAGCTGCCCTAGGACTTGCTGGAATGGCAGTGCGGGCGGGAGCGAGAAGCACTTTAGCTACTCTTTGGTCGGTTAACGATCGCGCTACTACCAAATTGATGAGTGATTTTTACCACGAGCTATCAGACAACCATCTAGCTAAAGCCGATGCCGTGCGTCAAGCTCAACTATCTTTGCTACATAGCCCTGGATACGAACATCCTTTCTACTGGGCTCCTTATGTATTGTTGGGCAATTGGTTATAAATCGATCAGATAATCAATTTCAATCTACCAAGCAAAAACTAAAATAAGGACTATTATTTGATAACAGATCGTTGATAATAGAATTTATGTTTTTAAAACCTTTGAGCTTAGTATCTCTAATTGTCGTAGCTTCGATGGTTTCTCCAATGCCTGTATTAACCCAAACCAATCGCTTCGCGATCGCTCAAGAAAATCAGTTGGAGCTAAATAATTTACTCCTCAAAGGAAGACAATATGTAGAGACCGAAGATTACGATCAAGCTCTGGCAACTTACGAACAAGCTGCTGCCTTAGATGGGGCAAATTCTCAGATTTTTTCGGGAATTGGCTACGTGCAGATTCTCAAACAAGATTATGATGCTGCAATAGAAGCTTATAAACGAGCGATCGCCTTAACCCCCGATAATCCCAAATTATATTATGCTCTCGGTTATAGCTTGGGTACGAATGGAGATAACTCAGCAGCAGCAAAAGCCTATCAAAAAGCGATCGATTTAGAACCTTTAAATATTCAAAATCATATTGGCTTGGCGGTGGTTTTGGTCAGAGCTAAAGAATATGATCGAGCTATTCGAGCTTATAAAGTTGTCTTGGCTTTAGACCCCGATAACGAACAAGCTTATCGTATTCTTTCTCGTATTTTTATCGAACAAAAACGTTATCAAGAAGCCATTAATCTTTTAAGACCAGTTATTCAAAAATATCCTCAATTAATCGACTTAGACCTAGAATTAGCCGATGCTCTAATTGTTAAAGGAGAAATCGAAGAAGGTTTGCAAACATTAGCAACGGCGAAGAAAAATAATCCTCAAAATTATTTAGTTTATATTCACACTGGCAATGCTTTATATCAACAAGGAAAATTAAATGCAGCTTTAAAAGAATATCAACAAGCAACCAAACTTAATTCTGACGCTTCAGAAGCATTTGCAGGAATAGGTGAAATTTATCTGGCTCAAAAAAGCTATCTTAAAGCAGTCATTGCTTTTCGCAACCTAACGGAAATTGAACCTGATAATCCTCAGGGACATCACAACCTAGGTCTTGCTCTCAAAGCGAGAAGAAGAAATACTGAAGCGATCGCCGCTTTAAAGAAAGCCCAAAGATTATACAAAAAAGCAGGTAATGACAAGCAAGCCAAGAATGTTGCGATCTTAATTGACAAGATCGATAATGAGGAGTAAAAATCATTATTGCCATGCCCAAATAATTAGAACTCTGGCGATCGAGAATTTATTCTATCCAATATATTTATTATCTATATTAATTGATTAAAAACATGGATATCATCGAGACTATTGCTCAAATAAAGTCTCAGTTGAAAGAAATTGAGTTACAAGAAGAAACTAATCAAAAAGAACAAGCAAAAATTAATCAGCGCATAGTCGATTTAGAAAAAGAACTCCAACAACAAAATCAGCAACGCAATCAATTGGATCGCGAAGCTCTTAAACTTTATACTAGAGCCGAAGAATTAAGACCCAAGCTAGATAAATTAGAACGAATTGCTAACTTATCCAAAGAATTTTTAGAGTTACACACCGAATGTCAAGACAATCAAGATTTATTAAATACTTTATATTCTTCTGTATCTAATATCTCAGGAGAAAATAGAAAGCCTGTGGTTACGGATATTTATATTGATAAGCCAGAATCTCCCCCCAGCGATCGAGCTAATTCCCAACCTAAGGATAATAGCAATTATGCTGATTATTCTATTTCTATAGATGATATTAAAAAAGCTCTGCCCAATGCCGAAAAAATTTATCAACAGCTTGTAGCTGGCTATCTGGAAGAGTATAAAACCTATCAAAATTATATTATTGATGGTTTAGATTTGGTTTGGTATGCCGTAGCTTTTATTGCCTTTGGACGCTCTTCTTATCGCAAAATGAGCTTTAAATATCATCCCGATCTTGATGGCTCGGAAATGGCAATGCAATTAATTAATACGGCTTGGTCTATTTCTCAGAATTTTCTGGGGGATTCTGATGAAGAAGATACCATGTTGTAGTAAACCCATTAGTAAGTTTAATAAGTAGTCGTGCAAAATTAATTTTATACTAGAGGCTGGGAAAGGGTTAAGGGGTAAAGGGAAAATCTTCTACTCTAAACCCGTAGGTATAATATACATTCATAACAAAATAAAGCGATCACCTAAAACTAAATACAATTTGTATATTTGTTCCATCAACTAATAATCAAACAGATCGCGTCAATAATAAACCTTGGCTATTGTTCAAGGTAATCTGACTGAGATCCTTAACTTTGAGATCGGGAGTTGCGGTCGCAATTTTCCACTCCGCTAAATCGATACCCAAAATTTCGGCTGCATTTAACTTAGTTGCTTCCCCTTCAAAATTAGCCAAGATTGCTACGGCAGGTTGTAGGTCAAGGTTGTGACGAACACCATAAATAACAGTTTTTTCTTTTTCACTGATTTTGTCAAAAGTATCTTGTTCGAGGAGATTATTCGCCAACCAAGGATGCTGATGGCGAAATTCTCTAGTGGTCAAATTAAACTTAGCTCTGGAAGAACTTACTTGAGACTCATAATTAGCAACATTGCAAACTTGATAGCAATCTTCCATAAACATCAAAGCAAAACTCTTAAGGCGATCCTCATCGAGCTTTTTGAGGAAACGTACCATTCCCCCTCGCATCAATTCAACCAAAGGTAATAAATCTTCAATACAGTGGGTGTCGGGGTTAGTACATCTCTGTAATACCTCTACTACTTCAGCCAAATTATAATCCTGCTGAACCATTGCATAATGTAAAGCCTGACCAAACTGTTTTAATTGTTTGAGTTGCTTGAAGCCCAGAGTTTTTAATCGAGGGAAACAATAAGATTTACGATATAAATCAGGGCTAATTTGCCAATCTAAAAAGCCTACTTCTTCCGAAACGACCTTAACTCCATATTGTTCGTCAGTATTGCGAAAAAATAGCCAAGGAGCGTGCATAGTGGCATTAATAAAATCCATTGGTAGCCCAGGACTAAAGCAATTGACCCACATAGTCACCGCAGGATTATCGTAAGCATTGTGCAATACTTCTGGTAAAGTCTTACCCAAATGCCAGTTGATTGCTTCCCCCGAATCGATCTGATTGCCTCTTCGTACAGTGTCATGATTGCCACAACCAGTAATCCAATGGTCGCCAATGGTCATTACTTCCATGACTCGCCCCCATTTCTTCTCCCAAAAACCTTTGATACTAGGAGTATTATGGGCAAAAATCAAAGGTCCCCATTGATAAGATTCTGGCTTTAATTCGATCAATTCCCGATAGGTAGACTTTTCTTCCCAACCCTCTTCTGGCCAAGGACGACCATCTTCAAAGATAGTAAACATCAGTCGCTTGTGACCTTTTATTTCTTGAACTATGTTGCTCATTTCCAATAAATAAGCATCATCTTGTTCTACTTTCCCTGAGAGGGGGTTGAAGAAACGGAAATCTTGTCCCCCATCAATACGTATACCATCCGCCCCCGTATCGAGCTTGCGTCGCTGCATTTCCAGCAAGATTGCCCTTACCATAGGTAACTGATGGTTGAGGTCTTGACCATACATATTAGGTCCTTTGAGAAATTCACGGGTAATTAATAATTCGCTTTGATTATCTGCGTGTCCGTAAACCAAATCATAAATTAGCTGAATTGGTTGAGAGGGAAAAGTATGCAGGGTTGCGATCAGATCAACTACTTCATCAGGGCGTAAAGTACCCAGAAGTGCGGGATTAGTTGTACTAGAACCGAGGATAGGTACATCGTAGCCCCAATCTTGGGTGTTGGGTTTAAATAGCTCGATTTCTACAACATCACTATCTTCATCTTCTCCTAAAAAGCCAAAAAATTCGCTTTCAGGACTATATTCGTCGCGATATTCAATGGTGGGTTCGGTAGGTAACAATTCGATCGCATCATAACCAAGATAGTTTTGTTCTCTGGGAGTTAGAGTTTCTCCTGTTTCAGTTTTTTGAGCGATATCTTGATAAATGCGAGTCAACCCAGCAATTGTGCCTTCAGCCGAAGCAGTCCCCACGTGAATTTGTAGAATATTTCGAGGACTCTGAACGCGGGGAATTTTAATCTTGGGATTATCAGATTTGGCAGTACGTTCTAGATAATCTAAATCTGCTCTACTAGCCTGGAGACTATCCATGTCGTATAGTTCGGCAGGGGCAAAAATACCATAGGGGAGTGAATTGGGTACTAGATCGCGAATTGTACGGAGTTTCTCTGCTCGATCAATATAGCGCAACCAATAAAATGAGCCAGCTCGTTCGCGGTTTCCTGGTTGCATTCCCGCTATTACACCCCAAATAAATTCACCTTGTTGTTCTAAGTGTAGGCGATCGCGTTTGAATTTGATTGTTTGTTCTTTTTCTTGCCAATCAATTGATTCGAGGGGAGTGAAAACTTCTAAATAAATTTCTCTCTCGTGCAGTACATCTCTAATCAACCCTGGTACCCAAAAACCAATCTCCGTCAGTCCGTCGGGTCGATAATAAGCCCCCAATTTACGAGCAATGGCTTTGGTTTGTTCTAGATAAGTATTACTCGAACCTTCTAAACCCGATGCCCAAGCTAATAATTTTCCTGTTGCTTCAGGGACTAATCTAATGGACGTATTTGCTGTTACTTTCACTCAATTCTCTCTGCTCTATATGGATAGTTGGCATTTTTCCCTTAGTTCATTCTGATCTATGATAGAAAACACGGCAACTCTTTGCTAGAATTTTTTAAAGTTCTATAAAGTTCTACTATCAATTACCCTTAGGGGGGATTGACTTGGAAGTCGGTGCGATCGCCCTCGATTTTGGTTCGGGACAGTAATTGGTGTAGGATTCAATTATATTAAGCTAGTTTTTGCTAGCGAGAAGATAGCTTGTTTATCTACTTAATTTAATAACCAAAAATTATGAAATCATCTTTAGTTATCCTCTATCACCGCGAACCACATGACGAAGTAATCAAAGATGGCAAAATTCATTACGTACCCAAGAAAAGCCCCAATGGAATTGTTCCTACCCTCAAAAGTTTTTTTGCCGATGCCAATCAAGGAACATGGATTGCTTGGAAACAAGTAAACGAAGAACAAAAAGATAGTTTTGAAGAGCGAGTCAACATCGAAGGAGAAGCGAACTACAATGTACGGCGTATTCCTTTAGATGAGGAACAGGTAAAACAGTTTTATCATATTACTTCCAAAGAAGCTTTTTGGCCTATTCTTCATTCTTTTCCCTATCATTTCACCTCAGAAACTGCCGAATGGGAAAACTTTAAAAATATCAACCGTTTGTTCGCCGAAGCTGCTTGTGAAGAAGCTGCTGATGATGCTTTAATCTGGGTTCACGACTACAATCTTTGGTTAGTACCTCAATATATTCGAGAATTAAAACCCAATGCTCGAATTGCCTTCTTCCACCATACTCCATTCCCTTCGGTGGATGTGTTTAACATCCTACCCTGGCGGGATGCGATCGTTGAAAGTCTGCTTTGTTGTGATATTGTCGGCTTCCACGTACCGCGTTATTCGGAGAACTTTGTTAATGTTGCTCGCAGCCTCAAACCCGTCAAAATAACCAAGCAAGAAGCAGTCAACGGACATATGACTCCTGTCGGTATAGCGTTAGCCGAACCTGAAATGACAACTCAGTTAAGCTATGAAGGGCAGATAGTTAATATTGATGCTTTTCCTGTAGGAACAAATCCTCAGTTTATTAAATCGGTTTTGGATAAGACAGAAACTAAAAACAGGCTTTATCAAATCAAAGAAGAACTTGCAGGGAAGAAATTAATCATTGCCGCAGGACGAGTAGATTATGTTAAAGGTAATGAAGAAAAATTAGCAGCTTATGGTCGTTTATTGGAGCGTCGCCCCGACCTACACGGTAAAATTAGCTTTGTGATGACTTGTGTCCAGTCAGCCCCAGGAATGCGAGTTTATAAGACGGCTCAAAGCACTATCGAACAACTAGTGGGTCAAATTAACGGTCGTTACGGCAAACTAGACTGGATGCCGATTAGATTGTTTACTCAGCCCATACCTATTCCTCATTTGATTGCTTATTATAAGGCTGCGGATATTTGTTGGACAACTCCTCTACGGGATGGTCTAAATTTAGTAGCAAAAGAATATATCGTGGCTCATGAAGGGGAAGATGGCGTATTAGTTCTTTCTGAATTCGTAGGTGCAGCGGTAGAATTGCCCGAAGCTATTTTAACTAATCCTTATTCTCTCAACGGTATGGATCGAGCGATCGAACAGGCTTTAGTTATGTCGGAAGAGGAACAAAAAGAACGAATGACTAAGATGTATAAAACTGTTACTACTTATGATGTTAAGTATTGGGCAGATCGTCTTTTGGATAAGTTCAATAGTCTCAAACACGAAACTGTTTCTGTCTAGAAAATAGTTTTATTTAGTTAATTTAATTGCTTGAAAGGATGGAAATAGTTCTATCCTTTTTTTTATTGATTAAGATCTTGATATGTCGCGATCGCTTTTATTCTATTCAATCCTATTTAATTGACAGAATTAAATGCTTTTTTAAATCCAGTACCTACCTGAACTGAAACTCTTTCATGACCGTAACAAGTCCAATGATTGTCATGTTCAAAACTCCAGTTTTCTTCTTTTTTTTCTAGCAAGATAGTCTTGAAACCTACCTCCTGAGCCTTTTTCACTATTGCTGGAGCGGTATCGGGATGCAAAGTTAAAATAATATTGGAAATATCGTATCGATCGCTGGTTAGTTCTAGTAGCTTTTCTACTTTGGCTAAGTGTTTGAACTTTTTTTGTGCTTTTGAATTTATTTCTGATTCTTTATTTTCTGCTGCTGGTGTAGCTAGTCGATTAAAAAAATAAAAGGCTAGCTTCCAATTATATAGTATTTTTTTTGCTTGGGCATATTTTAACTGCCCTGGTATAATTTTAGCCCGTTCGAGGGATATTTGAGTGCGATCGCTATAGTTTCTCACTTCTTGAATACTTTCAATAAAGTCATTATTTCTAGCATAAATTATATGATAATTGGGTTTTAAAGGAGTTAAATTTTGACTAATTTCCACTGCTTCAATAAATGTAACTCCTGGTCTGCCAGCCTCTACAAAATTATATTCAGGTAACTGTTTTTTTAAGAAAATATTCTGATGGCATTCTACAGGATTCATAAAGTTAGCAATATAAGAATCGCCAATAATTGAAACTAAATTATCATAGTTTTGTGGTAGCTCTCCCGACCAACCTAATTTATTTACTTGCCAAGAATGTTCTCCAGTAGCCCAATAACCTTTTTGATTGGGAATAAATTTCTGAATTCCATTGTTATCAACGGTTCTTTGAGGAACTTCTTGATTAAGACGGTTTGCTCTGACAATTACTTCTCCTAATATTAAACTTAAAAAAGTAAATATAAAAATATTTAATAAAAATTTCTTCATAATTAAAACTGGAAATAAATAAATTCTTGCTCTTGACCCGTGAATGAAAATATTGCCACAATTATTAAGTAATAAAATGCCCAACGTATCGGCTTGGGAAACACTTTTTTAATATCTTCAATAGCATACTTTTGTTCTCGACCCAGCCATTCTATTAAAGTAAAAATACCAATTAAGCTTAATACTTTTATAGGAAAAACTTCAGGAATACTAAATAGGGATAGGGAAAAAATACCGTTAACATAACTAACTGCTTGAGTTACACTTTCAGCTCGAAAAAATATCCAAGCAAACACTGTCAAAGTAAAAGTAATAAGAATACTAAAGAATTCTTTTAAAGAAGGCAAATATTTACCCTGAGCGACTACTTGTAAATTACTTCTATTGCGCTTCAACAGCAGCAAAGGTAGGAAATAAAGGGCGTTTAATGCCCCCCAAATAATAAAAGTCCAGTTTGCACCATGCCAAAAACCACTAACAACAAAAATGATGAATGTATTTCTGACTTTCATCCAAGTGTTTCCTTTACTACCGCCCAGAGGTATATATAAATAGTCTCTAAACCAGGTTGATAAAGAAATATGCCATCTACGCCAGAATTCTGCTACATCCCTCGAAAAATAAGGAAATGCAAAGTTTTGCATTAACTCAAAGCTAAATAATCTCGAAGTTCCAATCGCAACGTCGGAATAACCAGAAAAATCGCCATAAATTTGTAATGTAAAGAGAAAAGCACCTACCAAGAGAGTGCTACCAGAGTAGTTTGAATGGTTGGCAAAAATGTCATTGGCATAAAAAGCACAATTATCAGCAATAACCATCTTTTTAAACAAACCCCAAAGGATTTGTCTCATACCATCGACAGATTGAGCATAATTAAAAGTTCTACGACGATAAAATTGAGGTAATAAGTTAGTGGCCCTTTCAATTGGTCCTGCTACTAATTGAGGGAAAAAGCTCACGAAAGCAAAGAAGGCAATAATATCTTTAGTTGGTTCTAGTTTTCCTTTGTATACATCGATTGAATAGCTGAGAGTTTGAAAAGTATAGAAGCTAATTCCTACAGGAAGTACTATATTCAAAAGAATAGGATCGACTGTAGAAGTTCCCAGAAGAGTAAAAGCTTGGGTAAAGCTATCGACAAAAAAGTTGAAGTATTTGAAAAATCCGAGAAAACCTAAATTGACTATAATACTTGCACTCAAAAGTAGTTTTCTTTGATAATCTTTCGTACTTTCGGCTAATTTAATACCAATAAAAAAATCTACACAAGAACTAAAAACTATTAAAGACAAAAAACGCCAATCCCACCATCCATAAAATAGATAGCTAGCTGCTAATAATAATAGATTTTGTATTTTAAGACTTTTATTGAAGCAGAACCAATATAGACAAAATACGACAGGAAGAAATATAGCAAAATCAATTGAGTTAAAAAACATAGTTTGAAACTAATTTAAAATTAATTTTTTTTTACCTAATATTTTTACAATAGGAATAAGTTTGTTAATTAAAGGTGTTTAAACTAGCGTCAAAACTGCTCTAAAACAAGTGATTTACATTCAGCAAACCAACATAGTTTTACAAAGGAGATATTAAAAGATTGATAACATACTACCATTAAATTGCTCTACAACTTCGACCTTACCTTGAAATTAACAATTGATATTTGTATGTTATTTACTAAATGTCTGCTCTAAAAGGATAAAGTAAGAATGCGAGCATCCAAATCAGTAGAAGTTGGAACAATAATTAAAATCTCCAGAATATTACATTCCAATTGAGAAAACTCGAATCCACACCTTTGAGCAGATTGATAATTATGAGACATTGCAATTGAGTTCTAATTTAAATCTGCTGTCACGGGGTAACGTTGCAATACTTGTTTTAAATACTTGGCTGTATAAGATTTTTTATGCTTCGCCACCTCTTCAGGTGTACCCACCACAATGATTTCCCCTCCTTTATCTCCACCTTCTGGGCCAAGATCGATAATCCAGTCGGAACATCGAATCACATCTAAGTTATGTTCGATTACGATTAGAGAATTGCCTTTATCTACCAAACGCTGCAACACATTTAACAAATGATGGACATCATAGAAAGATAAGCCTGTTGTGGGTTCGTCGATTAGATAAAGAGTCTTCCCCGTAGCGCGACGAGATAATTCTGAGGCTAGTTTAACTCGTTGGGCTTCTCCTCCTGATAGGGTAGGGGCTGGTTGTCCTAGTTTGACGTAACCCAAACCGACATCGACTAGGGTTTGTAGTTTTTTGGCAGCGCGGGGAATGTTTTGGAAGTTTTCTAAAGCTTCTTCTACCGTCATATCTAAAACATCAGCGATCGAATAGTTTTTATATTTAGCCTGGAGGGTTTCGCGGTTATATCTCGCACCTTTGCACACATCACACTGAACGTAGACATCGGGCAAGAAATTCATTTCAATTACATTCACCCCTTGTCCGCTACAGGCTTCACAAC
The DNA here is from genome assembly GCF_020640915.1 of Waterburya agarophytonicola KI4. GTDB lineage: Bacteria > Cyanobacteriota > Cyanobacteriia > Cyanobacteriales > Xenococcaceae > Waterburya > Waterburya agarophytonicola. The sequence continues at coordinate 36,034 of NZ_JADWDC010000033.1, forward strand.
GACCACCTTTAACGTTAAAAGAAAATCGTCCTGCTTTATAACCTCTGGCTTTGGCTTCGATGGTTTCGGCAAAGATAGCCCGAATAGCGTCGAATACTCCCGTATAGGTAGCTGTATTAGAACGAGGCGTGCGACCAATAGGAGACTGATCGATTGTAATGACTTTATCGATCGCACCTAATCCTTTGACTTCTCCTAAATCTTTAGGGAAGGGTACTTTGCGACTGAGGTGATGTTTTAAAGCAGGACGCAATAATTCATTTACCAAAGTTGATTTTCCCGAACCTGATACCCCAGTAATGCAGACAAACTTGCCTAGAGGAATAGTGATATCTATATGCTTGAGATTATTTTTATGACAGTCTTTGAGGGTCAAACCAAACGCTTTCCCTTGCCTTCTTGCGTCGGGAGTGGCAATGATTCTTTTTCCTGATAGATATGCCCCCGTTAAAGAAGTCTCCGAATCTAATAAGGCTTTTAAATCTCCTTGGACTACAATATCACCGCCGTGTACCCCTGCTTTAGGTCCAATATCCACCAAACTATCCGCAGCACGAATAGTATCTTCATCGTGTTCTACCACAATCAAAGTATTACCCAAGTCTCGCAGTTTTTTCAGCGTCCCCAATAACTTATCGTTATCTCGTTGATGCAAACCGATACTGGGTTCGTCTAAAACATATAATACCCCCGTCAATCCCGCACCAATTTGAGTGGCGAGTCGAATACGCTGGGCTTCTCCTCCAGATAGAGTCATAGCTGCCCGATCTAGGGTCAAATAGTCTAAACCTACATCTAATAAAAATTTTAAACGGGCTTTAATTTCCTTGAGGGCTAATTCTCCAATTAACGCCTGACGGTTGGTTAACTTGAAGTTATTGACTCGATCTAAACATTCACGAACGGGTACGCTAGTTAGATCGTTGATGCGGAATTGTCCTAAGCTTACTGATAAAGAAGCTGGCTGGAGGCGTTTGCCATTACAAGTATCGCAGGGTTGATCGATCAAATACTGTTCTAGCTTATTCTTAATCGAATCGGAATTAGTTTCCCGATAGTTGCGTTGCAACATTTTTAGCACCCCCGAATAGTGGCGATGATAACCCTTTGGTTCACCTCCCCGACTATCAGATTCAAAGTATACTGGGTCTTTTGCGCCAAAAAGAATAATATTTTGCTGTTGGGCGGTTAAATCCGACCATTTAGTTTGAATTTCAAAACCAAAAGCTTTGCCTACTCCATGTAGTAAAGAGAGATAGTATGAATTATCCTTATCCGACCAAGGGGCGATCGCGCTATATACTGGTTGGGTGGGATCTGGTACGACCAACTCAGGGGCAAAGGTGCGATGACTCCCCAAACCATGACAATTGGGACAAGCACCATAGGGGGAATTGAAAGAAAACAAACGGGGTGATAATTCTTCAATTACCGCACCGTGTTTAGGACAAGCAAAGTTCTCGGAAAAGACGATTTTTTCTGATTGCTGATTATCTTTGGCATCCGTAGGGGGAATGACATCAATCTCGGCAATACCATCTGTCAAACGCAAACAAGTACCTAGAGAATCAGCCAAACGTTCTGTAATTCCTGATTTTTTAACCAAACGATCTACTACTACTTCAATATTGTGCTTGTAGTTTTTATCCAACTCGATATTATCGTCTAGCTGTCTGACTTCGCCATTTATTTTAACCCTCACAAAGCCTTGGGAAGCTAAACTAGACAATAATTGTTTGTGCGTCCCTTTTTTACTCCGCATTACGGGAGCAAGAATCATGAACTTAGTTTTATCGGGCAATTCCATAACGCGATCGCACATTTGATCGATGGTTTGGGGTACGATAGAGCGATCGCATTTGGGGCAATGGGGTTCTCCAGCCCGACCAAACAATAGTCTTAAGTAGTCGTAGATCTCCGTTACCGTACCCACTGTCGAACGAGGGTTGTGGGAAGTGGATTTTTGATCGATGGAAATTGCTGGACTCAATCCCTCAATAGCATCTACATCGGGCTTATCCAACTGTCCCAAAAACTGACGGGCATAAGCACTGAGGGACTCTACATACCGTCTTTGTCCCTCGGCGAATATGGTATCGAATGCCAAAGAAGATTTACCCGAACCTGATACCCCAGTAAATACAATCAACTTATTACGGGGTAATTCCAAACTGATGTTTTTTAAGTTATGCTGCCTTGCACCTTTAATCCGAATTACATTTTCTTCGACAGAAGATGGTGAATGTTGATTAGTTTTGTCGTTGGATTTTGTACCATTGCCAGAGGGGGACATACAGACGGTGCTTAACAGTGCTTAAAAGTTCTTAATTATTTTAACGTTATATAGCGATCGAGTTCATCTATTGCTTTAAACGATCACACCCTAATAAAAACTGCAAGCTAATAATTGCGAGAACTAGCTTTTTTTCTAGCAAACAACAAAGGCAATAACCAGCCTAAAATCATACCAATTGCACTACAAAGAGCCAGTAAAATTCCTACAGGAATAGTAATAGACTCAAACATCAAAAACTTGACCGAGACATTTTGAATATTTTGAATCGAAAAAATTGCGATCGCAAAAATCCAACTACCAACAATTAAACTATTAAATAGACCTGCAAATGCTTTCATAATAATTATAATTAATAATTAAATTAAACCTCGACTAGATTACTGTACGCCAATAGACTTTCCGCCAGGAAGTTCCGATCCTAATATGGTGCGAATTTTAATCGGCGCGTCTTGAGGATGAGGCTCCCAACCTACTTCGTATCCCGCAGCCCAAGCTTGTTTTCTCGCCTCGCGAAATGCTTCAAAACTATCTGGTCTAACAATAAAAATCAAGTAGTCTTTTTGAGCATTATATTTAGCTAAAACTTGTTTAAACTGAGAATCTGCTGCTATTAGCTGACTGGTGTTTTCTCCCACATCTTCTGAAATAGGATTAAAAAGCAAAGATACTCCTTCGTCTACAGTTCTTACATTATAGTTTTGAGTAGTAGCTCGAAAATTGCTTTGACGACCGACAATACTTAATAAACAAGATTGATAGCTGTCTTGACGAAAAGCATAATCAGGAGAATCTATGGAGCTTAAAGGTTTGTTACAGTTGGGCAAATTGCCCGATAATTCGAGTTCTTTTTCCCTTACCTGACGCAAATCTAAATGGCTGACTTTATTGTCTTTAATCTCGAACCACAATGACTCTTTATCGGTGTCAGAAGACAAAGGAGTTTCAATAGTTATCTTAGCTTTAGAACTACCCCCAGTGGCAATGAGAGTGACAAACAAACTAATAAACATCAATACACCAACGGTGTTAGTCAAAACATCTAAAAAAGAATCTAGGTTTTGATTTATTTGATTGTTTCTGCGTCTGGCTCTACTTCTCATTGATTGTTTATCTAAATAGCACTTCTAAATTTAATTGCATTATAAGCCTTCAATCAAGAACATCAGCAATTATGAAAAGCTACCTTGGCTAATAATTGAAGGGGAGTAATCTGTTTGAGCAATTCTAAAGAATCTAGATCGCGAACGAATAAAGAGCCAGCAAAACCCAGGGAATTGATCGGAATATTGGCAAAAGAATCTTGCGATCGCGGTACAATCAGCATCCAGTTTCTGGTAGCGAGAAAATTATATGCTCCTACTTGTTGGCTATCTTTGTCTCTCTTTAAGCCAACTCGGTCTAATAATAAATGATATTGTTGCAACATCATCTCTGCTGCTGCGGTAGGAGAATGTTCCCTCGATAAATCCAACTTAGCCGCCCCATGACGGAAAGGAAAACTGGCAATTGTTCCCATTGAGTCTTGAAAAGTAATAGTTGCGATCGCTTTTTCAATGGGAAGATGAACTACATCAGCCATAAAAGGGAGAGGAATTAGCTGGAGATGTTTGTGTGGCTGAGAAGCTCCCGCAGCTCTTCCCCCGTTAAAAAAAGCCAATCCGTCTATCTCTTGGAGACACCACCACAAAGCGATAAAATCTTTCATGTTGAGCAACTCTGTTTGTAATTCAAACTCGCGAGTCACAATGAGCAAGTGATGGTCTACCACATTAAACTTATTGAGCAGACAAATGTGACTGGGGGAAATATCCCCGACAAACATGGCTGATTCGTAAGGCTGAAAGGGATCGCATCTTTTGCCTGTTTTTTGCTCTTGTTGGTTTTGCTGTTTCCTGGCTTGCTCTTTGCGTTTTAAGTTGCCTTTGGTACGAACTATAAAAGGAATACCATCTTGTTCGATTAATTGATATTCTGTTTCAATCGACTTGAGTGCGCCACATTCACGGGCAAATTTAGTTTGCTGCTGGGTTTTTGACCATAATGTACCTGGCTTTAAAAAAGAGCTTGGGGGTGGGTTTGTTACTGATTCTGCCATAGTCTGTGGTGCGATCTATATATCCATCGTTGATTATTAGTTGTTTAGTACCGCTTGACAATCTTGGGTAATTTGTTGCTTCAACGCCTCTACCGAGTCAAACTTTTGTTCGGGACGCAAAAACTGAAGTAAATTAACCTTGAGATCTCGACCGTATAAATCTCCCGACCAATTTAGCAAATGTACTTCAATAGTCGGAGTCTCGCCAGCTACCGTAGGACGACAACCAACATTCATTACTCCTTTAATGATATTCTGCTCTAGGTTTTGGTTCAAAAAGACGTCTACTGCATATACGCCATATCGGGGTAAAAACTTTTCAGGAGGTAATGCTAAATTGGCGGTGGGAAAGCCAATTGTTCTGCCTAGTTGTTGTCCTGTAACTACTTTACCCATCAGACTATAGGGTCTACCCAACATTTTATTAGCCTGTTTGATTTCTCCCTTGGATAATGCTTGTCGAATTAAAGAACTACTTACTCGCACTGCTTGTCGATCGCGATCTTCATATTTGTGTAATGAATTCAGATGCACTGTAATGCCAAAATTACCCGCAATATTTTTTAAATCTTCCGCCATACCCTTTCTTTGATAGCCAAAGCGAAAATCCGCGCCAACACTAATGATTTTTGCTTGTAGCTGCTTGACAATTATCTCTTCGATAAACTCTTGGGGACTCAAAGAAGCCATCTTGCGATCGAAAGCTAGAAGAATTAATTGCTTTATCCCTAGAATTGATAACTCCTCTGCTTTTTCGGGAATAGGAGTCAAAAGTTGTAATTTCCCTCCTGAAAAAAATTCGCGGGGATGGGGTGTAAAACTAACAACAGAAGGCTGTAAATCATTCTGGGGTTGAACCTGGAACGATTGAATAATTGGTTGCAGCACTATTTGATGCCCTTGATGAATACCATCAAAATTACCAAGAGCGATCGCTGTGGGGGTTTTAATTTGGTCGGGAGAAGATACTATTAACACGCTTTATATTTTGACGTGGAATGGGATATGTCGCAAGAAAGACGGAAAATAAGCAAAAAAAAGCCCCCAGGTACCAAACTGGGGGAAATTCATGTAACAGATAATATCTGTTGCATAGCTCTATCTCTTCTCTAATATCACTTATGTTTTTCATGATGGTCGTGATCTCGATCGCAATTAGTAAATTAATTAAATAATAAATATAAAGATTTCTTAAAGAATAGCTTAATTTAGTCGCTTATTTTAAAAGTATCGATTAGAACTGTTGAAGCAAAAATAATAATAACTTTGGTAATAAATTTTGCATAAATATTTCGATAGCGCGATCGCCTTGACCAGTATTTGCTCTATAGGCTTGGCAACCTTGACCCTTGCAGAAGATACAATTGCTTACGAACAACCAGACACGGTTAAGGATCTTCAATTACAAAGACTAGATAATTCTTTAGCAGCCAATATCAAGAGTCTGAAAGAAGTCGAACCTCTTGTTCCCCCTGAACCCGCACCTCAGCCGATCTCCATCGCTGCCATCAATACGATCAAAGAATTTGAAGGATTTGAAAGTCAAGCTTATATCGATACTGATGGTACTCCTGTGATTGGTTATGGTTTATCTGCTATAGGAGGCGTACCAGTGCAAATAGGCGATCGCATTGACTCTAACGAAGCTGATGCTGCACTCCACGCTCAACTACAAGTAATTCAACAAAAATTAGACAAAGCGATTTCCGTAGATTTAAGCGATCGCCAATTAGGTGCGATCGCATCTCTGGCTTTTAATGCGGGAGTCGATTCTATTGAAAAAAGTAGCTTAGTCCGAAAAATTAATGCAGGTGACTATCACGGTGCAGCCGATGAATTTTTACGATGGGATAAAGCCAACGTCAGAGGTATATTGGTACAATTGCCTGGATTGACTAGAAGAAGACAAGCAGAAAGACAGTTATTTTTACTAGATAGTTGATTGTTGTTTAACTATCGATAATATTCAAAGAAACACGCAGATCTTTTAAAGAAGTCGACCACAATGTATTCCATTGGATACCAAATAAAGGTTTTGCCTGCTGCGCCATTGTCCATCCTTGAGAGATCGCATTTAGATATTCTCCTGCGGTTTCAATGTCATCAACAACTGCTTTAACTAGATTTTTGGCAATCAAAGCCAACCAAAAACGAGAGGCATAAAGTTGTGCCACATAAAATGCTTCTAGCTGAATTTCGCCGATGATATCCGTATCAAAACCCGTAACGACGTGCCAAATATCGTGGGTTTCCCGAAGGTGAGTAATAAAAAACTGGTAATCATTATTGCTTTTGCTCATTTCTAATGGCATCGCGCCATTTCTCATCATTTGCTTGGCGTAAACATAACCCAGAGTGTCTTCGGGCAAAGTAAGAAGTTGTGGCAGATCTACATGACCCAAGCGGGGGCGATTTAGAAAGGCTTGCCTTCCTTGTGAATTGCGAGACAGAAACTCGATGATGATATCTAAGGTTTCAGGATTATTGAGAGTTTTGGAAAGATAAGCCACCGCTTCAAAGTTTCCATCGGGTGCGTTGACCATATTAAAAAAGCTTTCCAGAGCCTGTTCCTGCCACTGTTGGTCTACATCTGTTAAGTTTTGCATCCTCAAAAATTTATGTTGTTGCTGAATATTGCCAATCAATCGTGAGAAATCCAATCGATATACTTAGGCTGGTCAATAAGTTCCTGAGCGAGTAAGAAACTAGATATTGTCCAGTTTTGGAATTTTCTGGCTTCTTTTCCTACCAAACGACCATTTTTTCCATCATAATATTCCGCCCACTCGTCTTTGTGTAAGCGTTTAGCGGCGATCGCGATCGCTTGACGAGCTAAATCAGAACGATCCATTTTCACAGCTGCTGCCACAAAGAAACACAACAAAACAGGCCAATTACCGCCATTATGGTAAGACCAAGGACGATTTTTCGGATCGCAGCCTGTAAGTATTTCCCAGTCGCGATTTTTCAAAGCAGGGAAGCAAATTTTCATCGGCATCCACCCGATTAAATCTGTCCATTTTTGCTCGATGGTGTGCATAATTATCTGCCCCTGTTGACGCATTACCAAAGAAGATAAAATTGCCATCATGTTACCCAAGGCAAAAAAGCGACAGTCAAGATGAGATGGCCCTAAATTTCCTGCTAGATAACCCCCTTCTTCGGGAAACCATTCACTTAATTCTGCATAGGGAATTGATTCGGAGTAAATATTGAATTGGTTTAAAGCGTCCTCGCCATATTCTTCCGAACCATAACGATAAATAACATTGAGCTTTTCTGGATCTAACCAGTAGTTGTGACGAATGTGGCTGGTTAGAGGAGGAATACGATTATTGATTGCTTGAATAATTTTGATGTTTTCTTGATTGTCTAGCAACAATTCCTTGGCACACCGTAGAGTAGTGTGAAATAAAGCTTGAATCTCTAGAGGGTGTCCGTTAATTCCCATACGGCGATCGATCATACACGCTCCATCGGGCACGAGGAGAGTCGGATACATATCGAATCTGGCTGAGAGGCAAAGCTCGATAATCAATCTAATACCCTTTTGCATTTCAGGACTATGGGCAAAAGAACTTTCTCCCGTAGCACTAACATAAGCCCGCAAAACAAACATCCACCACAAACAAGAATCGACAGGAGTTACTCTACCAATGGCGTGGTCGCCAAAATCAGCCTTGAGAAATTCTTCATCTCCCTGATGAAGTACTTTGAAACTAGCGGGCATCAAACCCCGTCCTGGTTCTAAGAAATCTAGCTGTTTTTCTTTAATTTGCAACCGCAGAGTCTCTAATAAAAAATTCTGGACAATTTCAGTTCGACCCCGAATCAGAAAAATTAAGGCTGCGGGAACAAAATCTCGGACAAAACACTGATCGTAATTTAAGGAAGGCGAACTATAGTCACAAGCTGCTAATGTCCCTATAGGGCGACCTCGATAATAGATAATCGACGATTCTAAGGCTTGCCATGCTTCGGCAGCAACCACATAACTTTGTTTGGCAGTCAATTTTTTAAACCCCTGGTAAATTACGATCTGGCTAGTTTTTACGCACAATATTCAACCTAAAATATGGACGAAAAAACCTGGCTGATTGGTTTATTATCGTAAGTTTACCAAGTTTCGATCTAATCGATCGCATTATGTTAAAAGCTCATAGAATAACATCCCAGTAGCTTTTAATAGTGCAAAATTAATGTTAGTTTCACCAAGAAAACTGTTTTACTGTGTCAAAGAAGTAACCGACATTTTCTTCTGGGGTTCCCACCAGTACGCCGTGTCCTAAATTGAGAATGTGACCCGTCTTGCCAGCTTTATGGATAGTATTGATAATGCGATCGCGAATTAGCTCTTGAGAGCCAAATAACACCCCAGGATCTATATTGCCCTGAACTTTGACATCTTTGCCTAATTTCTGTCGGGCTTCTGCCATATCGACCGTCCAATCTAAACTAATAATATCTACTCCCGATTGGCTCATTTGCTTCAAGATCCCCGCACTGCCATTGATATAAAGAATTAAAGGGGTGTCGGGATGAGTTTCTTTTACCTGACGCACTACCTGCTGTTGATAGGGGAGGGCAAATATTTCATAATCTTGGGGGCATAATTGACCAGCCCAAGAGTCAAATAACTGGATAACTTGCGCTCCACAGTCGATTTGATAGCGAGCATAAATTGCGATCGCATCTGCTAGCTTGCTCAACAACTGATGTAATATAGTGGGGTCGGAAAATGCCATCTGTTTGATGATGGAATAAGTCTTGGAAGTCTTGCCTTCAATAGCATAGGTAGCCAGAGTCCAAGGCGCACCCACAAAGCCGAGTACGGTAGATTTGTCCCCTACTTCTGTCCTCAAGGATTGAAGAATTGTTTTAATAAAGGGCAGAGATGATTCGGGATCTAAGTCGTGTAAATTATTGACTTGTTCGGCGGTGCGAATTGTATGTTCAAATAAAGGTCCTTGACTTTCGCTAATTTCAAAATCAATACCGATACCAGGAAGGGGAGTTAAAATATCAGAAAACATAATCACACCATCGGGTTGAAAAGCTTTCCAAGGTTGCAAAGAGATTTCAATTGCTAAGTCTTGATTTTCCGAACGTTCGCGAAATCCTGGATACTTTTCGCTCAAATCTTGATAGGCTTTCATATATCTACCTGCTTGGCGCATCATCCATACAGGAGGACGAGCAACAGCTTTGCCCTGGGCAGCTTGTAATAGCAAAGGTGTCGATCTTGATGTTGTCATAAAGTCTCTGTCATAAAATTTCAATAGTTTTGAGCATATCATCTATACCCAATTAGTAATTAGTTTGAATGCTCGTCTAAAATATAAATTCGCGATCGATAACTGCTAAAAGTGGGCATGAACGAACAAACGTTAGATTGGATTAGGTTGCAAAAAGCACTGTCTGTAGAAGCAGAAAGAGGCTATATAGATATAATGGGCAACCAATATCGTTTTAGCGAGTTTATCTGTCTGAGTTTGGGCAAACCACCGAAAAATATTTCAACAGGAGATAAGATCCAGTGGCATGATGTAGCGCAAAAGTTTGCCAACTATAGTAATTTAAGTTCTTCCCAAAGAAAGCAATTAGTGATTGGTACGCGCAATTTTCTGCACAAGCAAAAGGTTTTAACCGAAACCCCTTCCACACCACCCAATCCCAAAACTCCCCGCACCGCAGCCTTAAATAGCTCTCAAGCTAAGACATATTTTAAGCAAGAGATAAGTTTAGATATGCCTTTAAGTAAGGTGATTGATATTGGACGTAGAAGTAATTATTTAGAGCGACTGGGTTTATATACCGTCAGGGACTTATTATTTTATTATCCCCGCGATCATTTAGACTATGCCCGTCAGGTACAAATTACTCATCTCGAAGCAGGAGAAACCGTAACTGTAATAGGTACCGTTAAAAGTTGCAAATGTTTTAGCAGTCCCAAAAATAAAAACCTGACCATCTTTGAATTGGTTTTAACCGATCCTACGGGAAGATTAAAGCTAAATCGGTTTTTGATGGGTGCGAGGTTTGGCAATCCTGGTTCCCAGGCTAGATATAGGAATCAGTATCCTGTCGGTTCGATTGTGGCTGCATCGGGGTTGGTCAAGCAAAATAAATATGGCATTACTTTAGATAAGCCCGAAATCGAAGTATTAGATGGTGCAGGTGCGAGTATAGAATCGATTAAGATCGGTCGAGTGTTGCCCGTATATGCCCTAACCGAAGGAGTACCCGCCGATACTGTGAGAAAGTCGGTAGTTGCTGCTTTACCCGCTGCTAAATATTTAGCAGATCCTTTGCCGAGGGAATTGCGCAATCAATATGGCTTAGTCAAATTAAAAAATGCGATCGCCTGTATTCATTATCCAGAGAATTGGGAGGAACTCACCCACGCCAGACGCAGACTGGTATTTGATGAATTCTTTTATCTTCAGCTAGGTTTTTTGCAGCGTCGCCAAGAGCTAAAACAAAAGCAAAAAGGAGCAAGTTTTGCACCTGAAGGTAAAATCATTGAGAGTTTTAATAATATACTGCCCTTTACTCTCACCAATGCCCAACAAAGAGTAGTCAATGAAATATTCGGAGATTTAGGTAAAGCTGACACTCCCATGAATCGTTTAGTCCAGGGAGACGTAGGTTCGGGTAAAACCATTGTGGCAGTATATGCCATTCTTGCTGCCATTCAGTCTGGCTATCAAGCTGCATTCATGGCACCTACGGAAGTATTGGCAGAACAACACTATCGTAAATTGGTTGAGTGGTTTAATCTCCTCCATCTCCCCGTAGAGTTGCTGACGGGGTCGACTAAAACAGCAAAACGCAGAGATATACATTCTCAATTAGCTAATGGCGAATTACCCCTCTTAATCGGCACTCATGCTTTAATTCAAGACCCCGTTCAATTTCATAAGCTAGGTTTGGCGGTAATCGACGAACAACATCGCTTTGGGGTGCAGCAAAGAGCGCGTTTATTAGGTAAAGGTAAATCTCCCCATGTCTTAACCATGACTGCAACACCTATTCCCCGTACCCTGGCTTTAACCCTCCACGGCGATCTTGATGTCAGTCAGATCGACGAACTACCTCCAGGAAGACAGCCGATTAAGACTATGATGAAAAAGGGTAAAGCAGATCGCAAAAAAGTCTATGACTTAATTCGTCGTGAAATTGCCCAAGGCAGACAGGCTTATATTATTTTTCCCTTAGTCGAAGAATCGGAAAAGCTAGACTTAAAGGCGGCGACAGAAGAACACAAACGTTTATCAGAATCAATCTTTCCTGAATTTCAAATTGCCTTATTACATGGTCGCATGAGTTCGGCAGAAAAAGATGCAGCTTTAAATTCCTTCCGCGATAATAAATGTCAGATTATTGTTTCCACTACGGTAATTGAAGTAGGGGTAGATGTTCCCAATGCAACGGTAATGGTTATCGAACACGCCGATCGCTTTGGTTTGTCGCAATTGCACCAGTTACGAGGACGAGTAGGCAGGGGTAGCAGTAGTTCTTTTTGTTTTCTAATGAGTAGCAGCAAAAATGTCGAAGCCAGACAGCGTTTAGCAGTACTAGAAGAATCCCAAGATGGTTTCTTTATCTCAGAAGCAGATATGCGCTTTCGGGGGCCTGGTGCAGTATTAGGGACTCGTCAGTCGGGATTGCCCGATTTTGCCCTAGCAAGCTTGGTAGAAGACCAAGAAGTGCTAACTTTAGCTAGAGAAGCAGCAGAAAAGATTATTGCAGCGGACAAAATGTTGGATAATTCTCCTTCTTTAAAACAAGAGTTGGAGATTCGCTATCGCCGTTTGATGGGGGGAGATATTTTAAATTAGGGCGTGTCTTTAAAATCCGACAATAACTTGCCACATCCCTACAGCCAAGGTAACAATAGCGAGATGTTGGGGTAGAAGATATTTAACCCGCTGGCGAGCGATTTTTTGAGTCAAGATAATCGATAATAAAACCCCCACCATCAGAGTTGCACCCTGTAAAAAAGCAATGACCGCAGGATGAGCGATTAATATAGGAAGATTCGCCCCATCTAAACCGAAGGTAGCCATAGTCACGGGTAGTATTTTACCGCCTTCTCCTAAACCCATACGGAGATAGTGGGATAAGTTACCTGCTAAAACTAGGGGTAAATAGCCGTAAGCTAATTCGATAAATTGGCGGGGTTTATATTGCTGACTTACTTTTCCGAGAAATGTGATCGCAATATTAGCCACAATTGGAATTAAGATCGGTATACTCAAAGCGATCGCAGATGTTAAGGCATGATAATTGAAGTTATCTAAATGCAAATCTAAATTCAACTTATTTGATATTTCTGGCAAACGATGGAGAAAGACAACGTTTAATAAGAGAAACAATAAAGCTACTTCATAACTGCGGGGAGTATGAGTCGTCCATAGTTCGATCCCAGGTGGGCGTAAGTTAAACTCAACAGATCTATGAGGACAGGCTTTTAAACAAGTCATGCACAATACGCAATCGCGGTTTTCCGTTAGCTGAGCGGGATGAGAATAGAGGGGACAACCATTGGTCTCTTGTCCTTCTCCCTTGGCTGCACCGCCTTTATAACATTGGTAGGTAGTACATTCTGCCGAACAAGTGCCTTGCTGCGCTCGTAATTCTGTCATGGAAAGTTTGGCAAATAAGCCATTCATTCCTCCAATAGGACATAAATAGCGACACCAAAAACGACGCTCAAAAATAGTCGAGAAAATCATTGCTCCTGCGGTAATTAATAATAGCAAGCAAGCGGAAAGATAAGCGGTATTTTCTAAATTCCATAATTCTTCCCAAAGGAGAATTAAAGTAAATAAACCAAATAAAAACCAACCTCCCCACTGGTCGGCAGAATTTCTCGGCCATTTTTTAAGCTGTCGAGGAAATAAGATTAAAGACAGTTTTTGAGTTATTTCGCCATAGATCATAAAAGGACATACCGCACACCACAATCGACCAACAAAGGGGAAAGAAATTAGAACAGCGGGCCACCACCAAGCCCAAAATAAATTGAGGGCAAAGTTGGATTCGCGGTTTTGGGGTGCAATAAATAGGACTGAAACTATGAAAGCAAAAAATATCACCGTAAAGCCATAATTTATTTTATCGGGAAATAGATCGCTACGTAAAAAATAGCGCAACTGGGGATATTTATTGAGTAGATTTAGGCGATATTGTTTCTTTTTACTTTGACCTTGCCAAACAACTTCTTCGGTAATATCATCGCACCCCTGTAGTTGAGTTAAGGCTCGTTCGACAATACTTTCTAATTCTCTTAAATTATTGGGAAAATCATAAGTTTGTAAGTTTCTAATTGCTTCGGGAGTAATGTTAGTTTTGTTGGAGCATTTATTTCTTCCAATTAGGTTTAAATAATAATTAATTTGCTCGTCTAGATCTGCTTTTCTAACTCTTAATGGGGGAACTTTAATTAAATTTTTAACTACACAATTGATCCCATGTATTGTTTGCTCGGAAATTAAAATAATTCTGGCTTGAGATGTTTTTACTTTTGGCGATTCCCCCCCAAGACGCATCACAGGAATATATTCAGACTTTTGAATTAAATTCGCGATCGCCTTAATCAACTCCTGGGGTAATAAATGAATATTATTTAAAATTAAAGTACCTTGGTCCAAGCTAGCAATCAAACCAGGCTTACCACCACTACGACCGAATAATTCTGCTCCACTTGTCTGTAATTTGGCACAGTCTACTAGAATAATTGGTTGCCGACGGTATGCCGAACCAAAATGAATTAGTGCTGCTAAATTATCCTTTTCTAGACCTGGTTCGCCAAATAACAATACCGATTCTCTGGTTTCTGAAGCTTGTTTGATTTGCGATCGCAATCTAGTTGCGTAGCGACTTTTCCCGATTACTCCTCGTTTTGCCTTACTAACTAAATAAGGTCTTAATATTATTTGCCTTTCTCGTTCAAATTCTAGTTCATCTGATAATTCTTTAACTTCTGTTGCTAATTCTCGGGCAAAAGATTGAGCTATTTCGGGATAACGATTAATTATTTTTCTAAGATCGGAACTATTAACAAACCAAACTTTGGTTTCAGTAAGAGTTTTTACGGTATATTCTACTGGTTTCTCTAATAATAAAGCATATAAATTTAATACCGTACCCGAAAGCAAACTACTTTCAACAAATTGTAATTTGCTATTGCTAGATAACTTTCCTTGATGAATTATATATAAACCATCAGGTTCTTTATCCTCAGTAATAATAACTCGATCTGCTGCAATAGTTTGTTCCGATAATGCAGATGCGATCGCCTGTAAAACTTCTGTTGATAAATTGCTCAAGCAGGTCTTTTGTTGGAGGAAAGCAACTAAATTCATTTTAATCATTTAGCATTACTGGAGTTATTAGTGCTTAAATGGCGTTTATAGACTGATATCGTATACTGTATACTGTAAAATGTTGAAATAAGTTTTCAACTCTTAAAAGTCTCTTGTGAGTCAAAACTCAAAACTATGATTTCTATTCAAAGAAGTCAGTCTTTACGACAGCAAGTATACCAAGCTTTAAAGCAAATTATTCTTAAAGGAGATTTAGCTTCGGGGGAGCGAGTAGTAGAAACCAAATTAGCCGAATGGCTACAGGTTAGTCGTACCCCTATTCGCGAAGCAATTGGTCAGTTGAAACGGGAACAACTAATAGTATCTAAGCCTAATGGTGGTTTTAGGGTTGCTACCCTTTCTGTTGCTGATGCAGCTCAACTTTACGATTGCCGTATAGCTTTAGAACAGCTTTCTGTTGCTGATGCCTGCGAACAAATCACCTCTAAACAGCTAAAACAGCTAGAAAAATGCGTACTGGTGGCAGAAAAATCGGTAAAATCAGAATCTAGTGAATCTGATAGCTCAAAGCTTCTAGAAATAGATTATCAATTTCATCATTTAATAGCAGAAAGTTCTAATAATCAATGGCTGTTAGCTTTATTAGAACAGGTTTTTGACAAGATGGCATTGCTCAGAGTTCAGACTACAAAACACAATCCCCAAGTTCTAGAAATTCGTCTAGAACACAGAGAAGTTTATCAGACGATCGCTCTAAAAAATGTAGATTTGGCCCGATCGACTATCAGAGAACACTTAATTGCCAGTAAAGCCAGAGTGGTGACAATACTTCTTGTTTAAGCCCAGAAGAAAGTAAAATGATGATTATTTTGAAAATA
>NZ_JADWDC010000002.1:0-5731 GCF_020640915.1 Waterburya agarophytonicola KI4
ACAGCTTACTTTTTCGATTATTAGCACTGCTTAATCCTTAAACAAGAAGTATTGGGTGGCGATGGTGATTTCGCCTGTGCTTTAGAAAAAGTATCCTCTCAAGGGTGTCAGGTAGAGGTAGTCAGCCTGAAATCGTCTACCAGTGAAGCTCTAATTAAAACAAGCGATCGCTACACCGACTTACAAGACATTATCCAAGACATTTGCAAAGCCTAATTTCTGATGGCTATCTTGCTATTCACATAGACAAGATGGCATCTGTAGTTAACTATTACCAACAAGATTGAATTATGAGTGAAGAAACTCCCGCAGAAAAACTAAAAAGACTATTAGCCGAGCAGAAGGCAGCAAGAGAAGCACAAACCAAAACTACAACCGAATTAAAGGAAGAAACCGAGACAGCAGACGAAACCATTGTCACTCCCATCCAATATACTCCCCGTGAAATAGTTGCCTACTTAGACAGTTTTGTCCGTGGACAAGCGATCGCTAAACGAACGCTCGCGTTAGCAGTTTATCAACACTACTTAGGCTTATCTCTAAAAGAAACAAAACAAAATACAGAAACCAGTTTCAAATTACCCTTTGGCAGCCAACACACCCTACTTATTGGCAACTCTGGCTGTGGTAAATCCTATTTAGTCAAGCTATTGGCTCAACTGCTTGATGTACCCTTTTTCTCTATCTCTGCTGCCAATTTAGTACCTGCGGGATGTCCCCACGGATTTAGTATTAACGATGTCATTGAATCCCTTTACATGAGTACTAATAAAAACCTGGCTCAAACTCAAAAAGCAATTGTCTTCATAGACGAAATCGATAAAATTCATCTTAAAGGCGATCTCAAACACGACGCATTTATTCAAGGAATTCAAGATGCCCTCTTGACTACTTTAGATGGTAGCCCAGTCAATATTTCCGCTACGGGACATCGCTTTATGCCCACCTCCTCTAGAATCGATGTGAATACAACAGGCATTCTATTTATTTGTGCGGGTGCTTTCGCAGGTTTGTCAGAGATTATTCAGTATAGGCGATCGCAAAATCAAAAAACCACGATGGGGTTTGACCTTGGAAATAATTCAGAAAGGCAAGAAATTGCATCTTCCTCAGACTCTCAGATTCTTAAATACGTTGAAACAGAAGACTTAGTTACCTACGGTTTAATTCCCGAATTTATTGGCAGATTTACCTCAATTTCAGTGCTAGATACTCTAAATAGCGATGATTTAATCGAAATTCTGCTTAATTCCCAAGACTCCATTTTGCAGAAAAAGAAAAACCTCTTCAATTTCTACGGTATCGAACTAGTTATTGATCGCGCTGCCTTAAATGCGATCGCCATAATCAAAAGAAACAAGATATTATGGTATCCCCGCGACAATGCAGAAATCATTTTATAGCTACCCAAACTTAAAATAATAAATGCACCTATTCCCCCAACCATATAGCCTTTGATTTCTGAGTTCAGATATCCCTGTTTAATAAGAGAAGTTCGATAATCTTGACAGCAGGTAGCTATTTGATTTTGTAACGCAAAACTATTGGTGACTGCGGAAATCGTTCGAGGTGTTGCCAAATAGTCATATACAGTTTTTTCGATAGCTGAGAGTTTAGAAAGCTCGATCGCATCTTCAGTAATATTTTCGACTTGGTTTTCTTTGACTTGAATTAAACTCCTTTGTAACAATTCCCAGCAAGCTAATTTGATTACCGCTTTTTCCTCATTTCGTAGGTAAGCAATTTCATAAGGATCGGGATGAATCGGAATTGCTTCTGTGACATTGCTGCTTCCTTTTATAATCAAGTTGGCCGCTGTACCCACACTAGCTATTATTCCTGCATAAAAAGCCAAGAAATAAGGGCCATACATTAAGGAGATGGGATTATTAATTAAGATATCCATATCTGATTAGTTGAACTCTACAATTACTAATCAGGGGGATTTTAAAAGTTTATGAAATTAGCTTGAAATCCTTGCTGTATCTAAAAAAAAATTAGCACCAAGAACAAGAATTAAATTCCTTGATGCTATAAAAATAAATTCAAAAGTCATTGAAAATGTTGAACCTGCTAAATTAATTGCCTAAATCGCCCCACAATGTAGCTTCATGGGGAATTACGATATCGGCATTTGCAGGAATTACAGTTTGAGGTTGACTCAAGAAAGCGCGAGTTGCAGTGTAACCAAATACAAACATAGAAAAAGCTGCCAAAGTAAATCCTAAGGCTTTGTCTACGCTAGATACGTTTTCTGTTGATGTTTGTAGTCTCATTTTAAAAATTCTCAGATATTATCAAGTATTTCACTTTTATTGTCCTGAAGAATCTGTAGCAACAGCTACTCTTTAAGAAAAATTTAATATTTATTTGCCTTGTAAGAAAATGCAGTATTAATTTGGCGATTGAGGCGATCTCCAAAAACAATAACGAGAAAGTCTTTACTCATTCTTACTTATCCGATTAAAGGGTTAACTATGCGCCTTTGTTGTTCTAACTAGCTTATGCTTTATAGCTGGAGCGAAGCCCTTTTATTACTTACACACTTTGGTATTAGGGAGTTGCAGGAATTTCTGCTTCTTCTTTTTTTTCTGAAGTTGCCTCGTCACTAGTAGAGACAATTTCTTGTATCTGGGGGTTACTAAGAAACTTCTTAGTATCTTCAATCAATTGCTCCCCCCAAAGATTATCTTTAAGAAACTGAATATCTGCATAGCGGTTGTCTAGCTTTAAAGCTGCTTTCCCTAAGGCGATCGCTTTTTCAGTTTTTCCTTCAACAAATAAAGCTACTGCTAGGGCTAATTGAGGCTCTGCTTGCTCGCCATCGACTTGAATCACAGATTCCCATTTAGAGATCGCGCCAGTGCGATCGCTTTGCTCATATTCTACCAGTCCCACATTATTTAATGCTGGCCAAAATGTAGCATCTTTAGCAAAAGCCTCTTCATAAGACTCGATCGCTTCATCTAGTTGGGCTAATTTGAGATAAGTATTACCCAGATCGAATAATGCTTCGGGGGAATTTCCTTCTATTTCTAATCCCTTTTCTAATTTAGTTCTGGCTGCTTCATATTTACCCTGTTGGAAATAGGCATTACCCAAGCTAAACAAAATGCCTTCTTGATCTGGTGCTAAAGCTTCAGCTTTTTCTAGAACATGAATCCCTTTGGCTAATTCTTCTTGCTGAATATAGAGATTACCCAAAATAAACCAAACTTCATAGTTTTCTGGAGCTAATTGAGTAGCCAATTCTGCTCTAGGTAATGCCAAATCATATTGCTGGAATCGAATCAGTTGCACGGATTCTTGGAGTAATTGTAATCCTTGAGACTCTAGTTTTTCTGTTTCTAATTTGGGTAAGTATGGTAGTACAGCTTGTCCCCTAACTGGCAAAGATATACTAGAAATGCCAGCGCAAGCTATTAAAGAAATTAACCAGTTAAGTTTAGGCACAGTACTATTTCAAATTTTTAAGTTGATTGATATTCACAAGTTACTTCATTGTCTTGCCTAACGGCAAACTTTGATGTTGTTTTGGAACTCAAACTTTGAAATCCCAGCGAATACAAGTAGCAGTTTTGTTTTTCCATAACTTATAAAGCTACCATAAAGCTAGAGACTTTAAGTTCAAATATCAGTAATTATTCATATATCTTATTCTAACTATTCATATAAATCTTAATCAATGAAATCAACTATAAATCAAAAATCCAAACACTATCCTGTTGTGGCAACGGGATTAGTGGCTTTATGCCTGGCTTTAATTGGTTTTACTAGTTATAGTCTTGTCAAAGGCTCTAACAAGAAAATCGATCTCAATGCTTTAACCGTGGAGGTCAAACAAGAAGATCTTAACGTAGAAATCGCAGCTAGTGGCAGAATAGAACCGATTAAAAGTGTAAATGTTAGTCCCAAAGACCCCGCTCGGTTAGTCAAACTTCTAGTCGAGCAAGGCGATCGCGTTACCGCAGGTCAAACTCTTGCCATAATGGAAAATAAAGAACTTGCTAACCAAATTTCTCGTTCTCAAGCCGAACTCAAACAAAATAGTGCCGATTTTGCCGAAGGTAAGGCAAAAATAAACGCCGAAATAGCCCAAGCACAAGCCAGATTAAGGCAAGCTGAAGCTAGATTGAATGGAGTTCAAAATAGAATTCCCAAAGATATCGAGCAAACCCAGTCTCAAATCAATGCCGCTCAATCTCGTCTCAAATTGGTTCGGGAGCGTTTAAAGCGTAACGAATATCTTTTGCAGCAAGGAGCAATTACCCAAGATGCTTTTGATGAAATTAGCAATGATTATCAAAATGCTCTGTCTAATATTAACGAACTGCGTCAAAGACTCGAACAGTTTCAAACTACGGGAGGTTCAGAAGTAGAACAAATAAAAGCCGAAATCAAAGAAGCCAGTCTCAACCTAGAACAAAAACGAAAAACTGCACCCGATGAAATTGTCTCTTTAGAAGCGAGTTTGGAGCAAGCCCAAGTATCCGTCCAACAATCCCAGATTCAATACAACGATAGCATCGTCAAAGCTCCTTTTGATGGCATTGTGACTCAAAGATATGCCGTAGAAGGTTCTTTCGTCGCTCCTAGCACTTCTGGCTCTAGTACCGCATCGGCTTCGGCTAATTCTATTTTGGCTTTGGCTCAAGGACTAGAAGTAATCGCCAAGGTAGCAGAATTGGATATCGGTCAATTGCAACCAGGACAAAAGGTAATCATTGTGGCTGATGCCTATCCAGATCGGGAATTCAAAGGAGAAATCAAGCGTATTGCTCCAGAAGCAATAATTGAAGAGAATGTAACTTCTTTCGAGGTACGAGTCAAACTCCTCACTGGTCAAGAGATTTTGCGCTCTAAAATGAATGTAGACGTAACTTTTATTGGGGAAGAATTGAGCGATAGTTTGGTAGTCCCTACAGTGGCAATTTTTACTCAAGATGGCGAACAAGGTGTCATGGTACCCGATGCCACCAACAAACCAAAATTTAAGCCCGTGAAGGTTGGATTATATTTGGGAAACAAAACCCAAATTATCGAAGGGGTTGAAGCCCAAGACAAAGTATTTATCGATCTGCCAGAAAAGAAAAGAAGAGGAAAACAAAATTAAATTCTTGCTTCTTCCTCCCCCTGTCTATTATTGTTTTTCACTCAAAAGAGCGATAAGCTACTTTTTCCTTCCGTACGCGTCTTTAAAGCTCATTCTCAAATATTTTCGCGCCTACTAGTACATTGGGCCACATTTCATCTGCGAGGGTAATATTTCCTTCAATATCTTCTACCCATTGTTTTTGTACCTCTGGGCTGTAGTTGAGATATAGTTTGCCATCGACAATTTTCCAAGCTTCTGGATCTGTAGAAACCACATTACCTTCACTCAAAGCTTTAGCACAGTAACCACCATACTGAGGAGCATAAGCTTCTGGATCTTCTTCAAACAGCGAGATGTTTTCTTCGCTAGAAAATCTCCAGAGATTACCATTCCATTCTAATTCGTACTCACTACTACCTTCGACTGCTTTTCCCTCTGTGAAATAAGCTACGGGATCTGTGCCTCGGATCGCTAAACCACTAGATGATTCTACATAGACTTCGGATACGGACTCGCCAGCAGCAGCACATGGATCTGCTGCACCCGCACAGGGATCTTCACTAGCACAAGGGTTTACACCCGCGCAAGGATCTACTGCTGCGCAAGGGTCTACACCCGCACAAGGGTCTACACCCG
>NZ_JADWDC010000002.1:5831-160974 GCF_020640915.1 Waterburya agarophytonicola KI4
CTGCTGCGCAAGGGTCTACACCCGCACAAGGGTCTACACCCGCGCAAGGGTCTACTGCTGCGCAAGGATCTACTGCTGCGCAAGGGTCTACACCCGCACAAGGGTCTACACCCGCGCAAGGGTCTACTGCTGCGCAAGGGTCTACACCCGCACAAGGGTCTACACCCGCGCAAGGATCTACTGCTGCGCAAGGTTTTGCCCCAGCACAAGGTTTTGCCCCAGCACAAGGATAAGCATTTACACTACCGAAATTATTGGGAGTCCCTGCTAGTCCGAAAGTAATGACGGATGCTGCTGCAATAGTTGCTAGATACTTAAATTTCATTAATACTTAATTCTCACTAAAATACATTTACATTTTGTATGATTAGCACGATACTAACTAATCAAAAGAGTAGATTACTTAATAACTCGATAAAAAACAGTTTATTCATAAAATATTTAGATTTGAATATCAAAAAATATAACTGTCGATCGCGCTTTGTTGTTTTACTCAATATACAAACTACAACAGAAAGCTTAAAACTAAATTAGAGAAAAATTAGATAATATGATTTTACTAGCTATTTCATTTGAGAGCTAATTAGTATTTTCTTCTGCTCCATAAGCACCGCCACCAGGAGTTTCTATCACGAAAGTATCTCCTGAATACATTTTGACGATCGCTTGGCTATCTAGTTTTTCAATAGTATTATTCGATCTTTTGATATAGTTGTTACCAGGTTTCCCTGGCTGTCCTTCTATTAAGCCAAAAGGTAAAACTCGACGACGATTGGATAAAATGCCCGCAGTCATTTCTTCTCGAAAACGTATTTTTCTGACTACACCGTTACCTCCGTGATTTAGTCCTCTGCCACCACTATTTTGCCGAATACTAAACTCTTCTAGAAGAACGGGAAAACGCAATTCTAATATTTCAGGATCGGTAAGAAGTGAATTGGTCATTTGGGTTTGCACCGCATCCGTACCATTAAAGTTTTTACCCGCACCCGAACCACCACAAATAGTTTCATAATATTGATACTTGTCGTTGCCAAAGGCGAAATTATTCATCGTTCCTTGGGAAGCAGCCATAACACCCAGTGCGCCATAAAGACAGTCGGTAATATTTTGGGAAGTCTCCACGTTACCCGCTACTACCGCAGCAGGATAGCTTGGATCGAGCATAGAACCAGGGGGAATAATGATTTTTAGGGGCTTGAGACATCCTGCATTGAGGGGAATATTATCTCGTACCAAAGTACGAAATACATATAAGATTGCAGCCTGACACACCGCAGTAGGAGCGTTAAAATTATTATTTAGTTGACTAGAAGTACCCGTAAAATCGATCGTTGCTTGAAGATTTTGACGATCTATAGTTATTTTTACTTTTATAGTTGCGCCATTATCCATGGTACAACTGAATTCACCATCTTTTAAAGATGCGATCGCGCCTTTGACTGCTGTTTCGGCATTATCTTGAACGTATTGCATATAAGTTGTAACCGTATTTAAGCCATAGCGATCAACTATATCTAGAAGTTCGTTTACACCTCGATTATTAGCAGCTATTTGGGCTTGAAAATCAGCAATATTTTGGTCTGGATTGCGAGCAGGATAACTACTATTAGTCAGTTTATTTCTAACAGCTTCTTCTTTGAATTTACCCGAATCAACTAATAAGAAGTTATCGAACAAGATTCCTTCTTCTGCTATATTTTTACTATTTGGCGGCATCGAACCAGGAGTAATGCCACCAATATCTGCTTGGTGTCCGCGAGATGCCACAAAAAAAACTGGTTTTGCTATGTCTTTTCTGAATACTGGAGTAATAACTGTTGTGTCTGGGAGGTGTGTTCCTCCATTGTACGGATTATTAGATAGATAAACATTCCCTGGCTTGATCGTATCTCGTAGATCTGTAATTAAACTAATCACACTGGCACTCATCGAACCGAGATGAACGGGAATATGCGGTGCATTTGCTACTAATAAACCATCGCGATCGAATATGGCGCAAGAGAAATCTAATCGCTCTTTGATATTGACTGAAGTGGCAGTATTTTGCAACACAATCCCCATTTGTTCGGCAATAAATTGATAGAGATTGTTGAATATTTCCAAGCGGACGGGGTCGCAAGACATAAAGTATAAGTATAAGTAGCAGGTTTAAATATATATCTATATCCCAAGGATGATTTTGATCTCTGGTTAATAGAGAGATAATACCCTCCAATCAACAAAATACTCAACGGCACTAAATATTTGTCTATTGTTGAAAAAAACAATAGTTTTCTTAACTAATATATAGTCATTCAGCTTTCAAAATCAGGAGTTTTAATATGTCTGAGTTTAATGGTGTGATGATGCAGTACTTTCATTGGTATAACCAACCCGATGGTAGTTTGTGGAATCAACTGGCAGAAAACGCTGCGGATTTGGCCAAAATTGGTGTCACTTCAGTTTGGCTGCCTCCAGCATATAAAGGTACTGCGGGTGGCTACGATGTGGGTTACGGTGTTTACGATATATTCGACCTAGGAGAATTCGATCAAAAAGGCTCGATTAGAACTAAATATGGTACAAAAGAAGAATATATCAATGCCATCAAGGTAGCTAAAAAAGAAGGTATTCGCATCTATGCAGATGTAGTGTTAAATCATAAACTTGGAGGAGACAAAGAAGAAGAAGTCGAAGCAACACCCATGAATCCCAACAATCGTCATGAAGCGATAGGGGATCTGCAAAATATTAAAACTTGGACGCACTTTACCTTTCCAGGGCGCAATGGTAAATACTCTAGTCTAGAATGGCATTGGTGGCACTTCGACGCCGTTGATTATAATGCCTATGATGGAGATGCTAATGCTGTTTATTTGTTTAAAGACAAGCAATTTGACGACCAAGTAGATCTAGAAAAAGGATCGTTTGCTTATCTAATGGGTTGCGATCTAGACATGGAACATCCCGAAGTACGAGGAGAACTCAAGTACTGGGGTGAATGGTATATAGATACGACTGATGTCGACGGTTTTCGTTTTGATGCAGTTAAGCACGTCAAAGCAGGATTTTTTCCCGAATGGTTAAATCACGTTAGAAAATATTCAGGCAAACCTTTATTTGCAGTAGGGGAATATTGGTCTGATAATATCGAAGCTTTACACCATTTTATTAGTACTACTGGTGGAGATGTAGCTTTATTTGATGCACCCCTGCACTATAACTTTACTGAAGCTAGTAAAACAGGTAACGACTTTGATATGCGTCAAATATTTGACGGCACCCTAGTTAAAGACCAACCTACTTTAGCAGTAACCTTAGTTGAAAATCACGATTCTCAACCTCTACAATCCCTTGAATCAGTCGTCGAAGCTTGGTTTAAACCTCTCGCCTATGCCTTGATTTTATTGAGAAGAGATGGTTATCCCTGTATTTTTTATGCAGATTACTATGGCGCGCACTACAAAGACAGCGGGAAAGATGGGCAAGAATATGAGATCTTTATGGACTCTCATAAGTGGCTGATCGATAAATTTCTGCAAACACGCCAAGATTATGCTTATGGAGAGCAATATGATTATTTTGACCATGCAAATTGCATTGGTTGGACAAGGTTGGGCGATGAATCTCATCCAGGGGCAATAGCTGTAGTGTTAAGTAATGGTGATGCAGGGACTAAATGGATGGAAGTAGGTCAAGCAAACCAAAATTATATTGACTTAACCGAACATATCAAAGAACCTATTACTACTAACGATGAAGGTTGGGCAGACTTTCGTTGTCTGGCAGGTTCGGTTTCTGTTTGGGTTCCCCAATCATCCAATTAAGAATGAATAATACTTAAGAGCGACTTTCTTAGTGAAAATTATTACTTGATCTAAGTCTTTTGTTAGATGTAACTGAGGTCTAATTAATAATATTTTAAAACTAGGTAATAAAAGTTTTAAATAAAAGTAAGGAGTGCCTTAATGCTGTTAAAAAGCAAAAAAGATGATGGTTTGGTTGAAATTGCTTCGCTAGAAGAATTAATCGATCCTTTTCAAGATAAGGTAACTGGACAGACCCAAGCGGGTCAAAACGAACAACCTCCAGAACCCTTTGCTAAAAAAGATTTGATATTTCCTTCGGGAGAAAATCTTCCTCTTTGTTGGCTTGATAGTGATTATAAATCAAAATAGTTTTGATTATTAGATTGATAAAAAAATGGTGCTGTTTTATTTGAAAAATTGAATAGCACCATTTATTTTTATTCATCTTTAATTATTATCATTAAGTTGCAATCTCTTTCTAATTAATAATCAAAGACCTATTGATTGCTTTTTTACAAGCGATCGCTGCTTTAAGTGGTCAGAATAAGATGTGTCTTGATTTAATGACTCTCCAATGGATTTACACACTTCGTAACTACCAACTGTTGCTAGAAGACGACCTTGGAGATAAATACCCCATCGTTTATCTTCAGTTTCCCTAAATTCGTATGCTCTGCTAGACATAATTACTTGATAATTGCATAAAATTAGCTTAATTGTAGATACTTAAGTATTTATGCTCATCTATCTTTAGTTTAACTTCGAGATTGACTAAATTTTGGAGTTGGTGGATTGAGGTATGATTATTTGACTTGCGATCGCTAACAAAAA
Source organism: Waterburya agarophytonicola KI4 (assembly GCF_020640915.1). Lineage (GTDB taxonomy): Bacteria > Cyanobacteriota > Cyanobacteriia > Cyanobacteriales > Xenococcaceae > Waterburya > Waterburya agarophytonicola. Next base: position 10,454 of record NZ_JADWDC010000002.1, read on the forward strand.
ATATACAGCAATTCTCAGAGCTATGAGGTCAGATACTTTGCCCTTTTCCCAAACACAACCAAGGTATACCTCGCAAGTACGAGAAACGCTGTAGATGATTGTTATGATTTTTAGGATTTTTTATTGAAATTAAGCTCACTATTAGGCTGAAGCCTAAATAAAGTAATTCTAAGGGATACTAAGCTGCTTCCCACATATCTTTGATTTTTCCTGGTAAGAATTCAGCTACTTGCTTTTTGCTGTCTTCAGACAATTCTTCTTTGGTAGCAGAAAAAACAGCATTAATCACTTTTGTTCCAGTTGTTCCACGAGGTAGTCCACCTTCTTTTTCAATGCGTAAAATGAAAGTGTCTGCATCAAATTTTAAAGGGGGACGAACTTTGCTTAACCAAGAAACCAAAGGATTATCATCTTTCCATAAATCGGAGATTTCATTCTGCAATCTTTTGTTTGTAGCGTCTTCTTCTATTTTGTTGTGTAGTTCGGCTTCAATTGCTTGAGAAGCTTCTTTCGACATTAGGTCGCGCATGGTGCGATAAACTAAGTTAGTCAAGTCTCTAGCATCAAAAATATCGGGTAATTCAGCCTTGAGGGCTACTTTTTCGAGAAAGGGTGTATATTTATCAACAATAGAGGTAGAAACACCCGTTCTAAGAGCTTCAGGGGGATTTTTTTCCATGCGATCGAGCATTTTTTCACCTTTTTCGGTCAATTCTGCTCGTTTGAATCTAATGAGGTGGGGCAAAGGACCATCAGGTGCGCCAAAAGTGTTAGCAACGCGAAAATCTATTTCATCCTCATCAATTAGATTGGGTACATCTTCTTGTCTGGCATAGGCATTTCCAGAGAAGTCTGCATTAATATATTGTTTTTGATTGAGGTAATCTAAATGACCGAGAAAATCAGATATAGTAAGATTGCGTCCTGTAAAGTCTGTTGACTGAAAGTCTACTGAATGTTTTCCTTTGTCATCTTTTTGACCAATTTTTTTGAGCAGGATGTACATAACATCATCTTTCAGAGCTATAGGCATATATTTATTATCTTCTTTTGATACAGATTAAATCTTATTAGAATTTGATTAAGCTGCACATCTACTTTAGGGACAATATCTATTTATAACTTTTGATAGATTTGGTTTTGGTATCCTACTCGATCTAGAGGATTTTGTAGGGTGTAATACAAAATTTTGTTTGGCACAAAGCCTAATATAATTTTAGTTTGATAGGGATTGGTCTTAATTTAACTTTTTTGGTTCTGGCGATAAGATAAAGCATTATTTTTTCTCAAATTTTACTAACTATTTTCAACTAAGGGATGGATTTTGTCTCCAACTGTAAATTTAATTAGGTAAGCATTATGTTCTTGAAAAGTTTCACAAATCGCTTGAAAACCATTAGTACTTCGATTATAAAGTATAAATTTACAATCCCGTATTGGGTAAGAATTGCTACAGAAAAGCCTAAATGCCTTTACTATTTTGGTCCTTTTAGCAGTCGTACTGAAGCCAAAGCAATGCAACACGGATATGTAGAAGATTTGATTGCAGAAAAAGCAATAGGAATTGGAATTAAAATTCAACGCTATTTGCCAACACAATTAACTATTACAGAAGAGGAATCGTTGGTTGAATGATTTCGATCGCGACTTCTTTTTGAGAATTTTAGCTCTTTGTTTTTGATGTTTTTTTCTCTATTTCAGACATTTAAAAAAAAACCGTCGTTGTGTTTTACTTTCTTGGTTCTTGTTGATATTCTTAAACCTTAATTCCTATCAAAAACTTAGCTGTTAAACTAGACGAAGTTTATGTCTATCCCCTTCGACGCGGAATCTGCTCAAAAACGGATTGATCGACTATGGTGTCTTCCTGCCAGCTTTGGTATGGAAAGAAATGCCTACCATAACTATCTTAATGAAATAGTGAGCGATCGCTATGCTTTAATAAATGGCTTACAGTTATTAAGAGACGAACTACAATTCGCTGCTGCTAGCCCTACGGATATGCACATTTGCGGGGCAGATCTTAGTTTACCCAGTGTGGTAACTACTTTAGCCTATACCAACTGCGGCGATCGCATTCATCAAGGAGAGGTAACTAAACGCTACCGAGATGTAGTCGCATCCCGCTTTGCTACCCTATCTGAAATTGGCGAACTCAAACTAGAGGCATTTTTTCCCGCAGGTGGCGGTACGGATAATGGGGCTACTTTAGCTCACGTCACCGTCGCCCATCAAATGGACGAACCCCTAAGAAGAAAATTATACGAAGGGAATCCCCAATCAATAGTATTGGTAGCAATTGACCTCAAAACCCACGTAGGGCGTTTAGAAGAAGAGGGCGAAAGGCGCATTTATGGCAAAACTCGCGAATCTCCTTGGCGAGAACCCCGTCATGCTTGTGGTGCAATTGTGGGGGCATTGTCTGATTATCATCCCCATAATATGATTCATCGACGTATTAGGGATGACTTGGGAGAAACTAACTTTCAATATTTATCTAATAATAAAATTATGACTGATAATGGTACAGATATTACGATGGCTGTAGCTGCTGCCATTGTGGCTATTCGCGGTATACGCAACACAGCCATGGCAATGACCCAAGAAATTGACGAACGAGGTGTAGCCCATCTTACCGCTAGCACTACGGTTAATCGTCCTTCTAGAGATGATTTAGTAATTTATCTTGCTAGGGCAACGGTGTTTAATGGCAAGGTACGCATACAAAGCTTGGGTACAAAAGCACAATTGTATAGTGGTAAGTTGGTCAAGTATGCAGGAGAGAAGCGACTCCAATTGACTTATGGTGATTTGGATGGAGAAAGTTTGCCTGTAGAAGAAATTGCTTACAAAATAAAACCTTCAGGTTTATGCTGATTTTCCTCAAGATTAACTTGAAATAAGTTATAAGTTATTTAGTGTGATCGAAGGTGTTCTGGGTTCTATGTTTGAGAGTATTGACTACTGCTTTACCTCTAGCTATAGCATTTTCGACGCTAGGATAAATACCTTCAAAATTATGCAGTATGTTTTCTTGGTTCATAATACTGAAATGGTATAAATTACCAGAACAATGACATACCATTAAACTATAGTCTTCAATACCAATTAGAGCTTTGATTTTCATTAATTTAAGATCGAAATAAATTTTTTATCTTAGTTATATTTCCCCATCGGTCGCCTATTCTAACTTTCACAACTGATTTCATCTACTCTTTTAGCTAGATATGCTAGTGTTTTTTGTTGATTTTTGTTAGGCTGAAACACCGTATATAGTGTGAAAAAATTAAGATTAATTATATGACTTCCTTTTTATCAGAATCTAAGCCAATGTCGGCAAATCCCATTTTCAATCCTGGTGGGGACGACAAAGTGGAAAATCGTTCTATTTGGTTTGGCAACACGACCAATTTAATGCAGTTAAATGATGTTCGCTATTCCTGGGCGACGGGTTTGTATCAACAGATGCGGGAAAACTTTTGGATTCCGCAAAAACTCGATCTAACCCAAGATGTAACCGACTATTGGAATTTGACAGTGAAAGAGCGTCGGGCATATGATGGCATCTTGAGCTATTTGACCTTTCTCGATTCAGTGCAAACTTGTAACATTCCTCATATCAAAAGTTGTGTCACTGCGCCAGAGGTAAGCGTATGTATGGCAGAACAAATTTCCCAAGAGGGGATGCACAATCAAAGCTATCAATATATTATTGAGACGGTGATACCAGGCGATCGCCGTAGTAGTGTTTACGATTTTTGGCGTACTGATAAGGTCTTAGCTGATCGCTGTGAATTTATTGCCAGCATATATCAAAAGTATGTCGATAATCCCACTCCTGAGAATTATTTTGTCTCTTTACTGGCAGATTATTTGTTGGAGGGAATTTATTTTTATAATGGTTTTATTTACTTTTATAATTTGGCTTCGCGGATGCTTATGCCTGGTAGTGCTGATATTTTTAAGATGATCAATCGTGATGAATTGAGTCACGTCAGACTCTATCAGAAACTTCTTCCAGAAGCGATGCAACTATTTCCTTATTCTGTAGAACAAATTTATGAAATGTTTGATACTGCCGTACAACACGAATGCCGTTGGACAAATCATATAGTAGGAGACAGCGTGTTGGGCATCACCGATACTAGTACCGAACATTACACCAAATATATGGCTAATTTGCGCTTACGCTCGATTGGTCTTGACCCATTGTATTTGGATGAGAAATATAAGAAAAGCCCTTATAGACATCTAGAAAGATTTTCAGACACCAAAAAAGAAGGGCATACCAAGGCTAACTTTTTCGAGGCTGGCGTTACTTCATATGTGATGTCAAGTGGTGTTGCGGGATGGGACGAGATTTAAGCAAAGCAAAGTACTCAGTAAATTCAACTAAAATATGTTCAAATGCTGACTTAAACATCAAAAAAATCAATCATACAATCAAATAATTAAATGTTATTTAACGGGCGTGGGAACGCTCTTTTTTTTATTGAGCTAGATTTTTAAGAAAGAAGTATGTATTTATCAATACAAAATATCTCAAAATGGCTAGATTTAAAGAATCATAGAATAGCTGTTGTTGTCCAAAATAGTAGATTTTGTAATTCAATTATTTTCAATTGTTTTTTATTAGTCAATCTAAGCCCCATTAAGATTATTTTTAGCTGGGAAAGTATTTCGAGAATAAAAAGATTAAGTGTGGCATAATTTTCCTAAAGATAAAGATTAAGTAAAATCTAGGATAATGCCTTTAAGATTTAGTGAATACTGAGATGTAAACACGGATCTTTTTGTATTGTAGATTGAGATAGCTAAAAATTATCTTAGCTTTCCGTCATTAGAATGAGCATTATTAATTATTGTCGCTTCTAGACATCAGTAGATTAACTTAGGTAAAAATATTTATAGAGTAATTCAGTTGGCTAATGTTTAAGTTATTTAAAAATCTTCTTCCTGCTGAATCTGCCAAGGAATCTGATTCTGCGATCGCAAAACTAGATTCGGATCTGGTAACTTCTGAATCTGGTTTATCAAAGTCTTGGGAAACACGCATTGCCCAAGCAGATGATTTGTGGAAACAGGGAAAACTAAGTGAAGCCTTGGCAATATACGGTTTGGTAATTGAAAAGAACCCTAATTTGCCAGAAATTCGGCAGCGTTTAGCAGGACGTCTCAAACAACAGGGAGATTTAGCCATAGCTTATGAAAAGTTAGCCACGGAGTTGAAAAATCAAGGTAATGTAGAACAAGCTGCTAACTACTATCGTCAGGCAATTCACATCAAAGCGATGACTGGAAATACCAAAGAACATTTGCTCAGATCTGGTATTGGTAGGATTAAAAAGACTCCTATCCCTTTGGCTAGTCTCAAAGAAGCTGCCTTTTCTTTTCAACCTCTAGCCAATATTAATTCGGGGTTAGTTAAAGTTCCCTCCCCTCAAAGATTTGATGCGAATATTACAGTAGAATCTGACAACACATCCCCTTCCTTTCCCAACCGCCTGAAAGCAGTTAACCCCGAACAAGCCAGAGATATTGACTGGGAAACAGCACAGGTCTATTTACAAAAAGCATTAGATCACCTAGAACAACAAGAGTGGTCGCAATCAGCCCTTGCCTGCAAGCAAGCTACCACTATATTGCCTCACATGGCAGAAGCCTATAAAGTCTGGGGGAATGCTTTACAAAGAATGGGCAAAACTGGCGAAGCAATGTCTTGCTATGCCAAAGCGGTAGAAATTAAGCCCAATTTAGCTGAAGTATATGCTGGACTAGCAGATATTTATTTCGAACAAGGTAAACTACAGCAGGCAGTTAAACACTATCAAAAAGCAATTATCATCAGACCCAGCCCGCAAGTATATCGAAGTTTAGCCAAAGTTTGGCAGGGGTTGGGAGATCTCGAACAAACTCGCTTCAATATTAGCAAAGCTTTGGAATTAGAGTCGCCAAATCAAACCACAGAAACCTGGGAAACAAGTGCCGATCCAGAAATTGTCACGGGGAAACAACCCAAATCTATTCGCTCGGTGGAAGTTTATTGCAGTATGGCAAGACAGCTAGAACAGCAAAATGAATGGCAACAAGCAGCAAAATATTATCGTAAAGCCTTAGATATTAGTATGGCATTACCAGCTTTACCTGCTTCGAGCAAACCAGAGCAACCAGTCAAGGTGGATTTAATTAAGCCCGCAGAAATTCTCCCAGACAAAACTTTAGATGACAATAGGGCAAACAGTCCCCAAACTCAGCTAGATCGAGCAATCAAACGCTATTATAAACAAGCGAAATTGCAGCCCAATTCTCCTAAAATTCATACGGATTTAGGAAATTTATATTCTAGAAAAAGACAATGGCAAGAAGCAATGGCTTGTTATCGTAAAGCTATTAAGCTTAAACCGCGATATGGTAAAGCACACTTAAATTATGCTCGGGTTTTGCTCAAAATAGGCAGACAAGCAGAATTTATACGGGAAATGCAGTTAGCTTTGGGCATACAGCCTAAAATAGGTTCGGCATTGGATCGTTTTAACTTGGGTAATGCTTTGGTCGAGCAAAGTCAAGAGCAACAAGCAATTGGCTTTTATTACAAAGCGATCGTTCTCAATCCTAAATTTATCCAAGCCTATCATCGTATGGCAGAAGTCTTGGGCAAACAAGATAAACACCAGCAAGCGATCGAGTTTTTGAAGCAGGGAATCGAGCAAAACCCTCAAGATGCAGAATCTTTTTATTTTTTGGGTCAACAGTTCGAGTCGATTCAAAATTGGGATAATGCGGTCAAAACCTACAGCAAGGTGCTGCAACTAGATCCAAAATTTCCTGGGGCATCCCAGAAGTTAAATCGCGCCTTGGCAGAAAAATTAAAGCAGAAAAATTCAAACTGAATCAAAAATAAAGACCTTTAGTTCAAATTGATTTGCCTGATGATAATTTTTGCAAGTCTGGCATTAATTGGGCAAAAGCGATACCACGATGACTAATTTTACCTTTAGTCGATGGTGACATTTGGGCAAAGGTTTGTTGGGCAGAGGGTACGTAAAAAATGGGATCGTAACCAAAACCGCCATTTCCTTGAGAAGAAGTTAGTATTTCTCCTGGGCAAATGCCTTCTGTTTCTAAAACAATTTTACCGTCAGGACTAGCGATCGCGATCGCGCAAATAAATTTTGCCTGTCTATTATGGGTATCTCCCAATTCTCTCAATAGGCGATCTATGCGTTCTTGATCTGTTTTGCCATAACGAGCAGAATAAATGCCTGGCGCGCCGTCTAGGGCATCCACTGCTAAACCAGAATCATCGGCAATCGCCCATTCTCCCAAAGCTCGGGCGACTTCTCCCGCTTTGAGACGAGCATTGGCAATAAAAGTCGTTCCTGTTTCATCTATATCCAATTCCGCAGGTTTTAATGCTAACTGCCAGGGTAAATCGGTGAGATATTTCTGCATCTCGGTTAATTTGCCAGGATTTCCCGTCGCGACTATGAGTTTTTTCACTATCGAATAGTATATTTTAATTTTTAAAGTTTACAGGCTTGAATATTTAGCTGGTTGTTTCTCTTTCATTATCCTGCCAAGCTTTGGTACAGACAATATATAATTCCACCCCAAATTCATCAGACTGAATTGTAACGGGGAGAGAACGAAATTTAGAACGGGAAAATAACTTTTCTAAATCTTCTGCCGAACGATAAATCGAGTGCCATTCGAGGATATGCTCTAACAAAAGGCGATCGGGATTGGCAGCGTGAAAATTACCCAGAATAATCGTTCCATTGGGCAATAGGCGATCGTAAATCCAATCCATAATACGAATTAATTCGCGATCGCTGAGATAGTTCGCCATGCTGACACTATAGATCATTTGCTGGGGCGGGATATCAATGTGGCTATAGCCTTCTGCCAGTAAAAATAGATTATCTTGAATAAAAGTTAGGCGATCGCGAAAACCCCATTTGTGAGCCACATTAGCAGCAGCAGCAAGGTCTTGGTGGTTGAAATCAACACAGGTAACATGGGCATTGGGGGGAGCAGTTTGGAAATAGAGGTCTAAAATTTCTGATGCCGCACCGCTAGCTAAACTAGTAATAGGCATCGGATAATCCGACGTCCAAGTTTCTTGTAATTGTTTGATAGTTTGGGTGATGATACCCCCGCGATTTTTGAGAGCCAAACAAGTGGGTAGATTGCGAATCCAACGGTCTAGATAAATGCCCAGATATCCGTCCCCTTCTGGCTCGTTTTGAGAAAGCAATCCGATGATATAAGAATCGCTGGAATAGTTTCCTGGTTTGCGAAAAGCGCGATCAAAAAAACTACTCAACATATAAAAAGGAAATGTCTCGCGAAAGATATAAGTTCCGATCGCTTTTTGGATCTTTGGCTCGCAAATTATTTGCTCCCGCAAGGAGCTAATGAGCATATTGCAGGCTTTATTAATCTGTTCTTGAGCATCGGGTTCGCTAATATTTTTGCCACGAATTGCTTGCTCGATAGTTTGGAGATTTTCTTTAAACAATTCTGTCTCCCCAATCAATTCGGGAGGAATAGCATCTTGTCCTATCTGCCCCGTACGCTGGATGTCATATTCGGGAGCTACCTGGGTTCTTCGCATCAAGTGAGCTACCAACGCAGTAGTTTGTTGCAATCGATTAGAAAGATTGTGCGCCAAAGACTGATAAAAACGGTCTGATAGTCCAGGTACAGAAGTCAGTAGAGAATAAAGATTCTGCTCGCTTAAGACACAAACTTCTACTTCTTCTTGGGCAACTACCGCAGCACTAGTGGGAACACTTTCTAAAAAAGACATTTCGCCAAATATGTCTCCTGGTTCTAAAAAAGCGATCGCTACATCCCTACCCGATGCTGCTCTTTCTACCCGCACGATTCCTTTCCGCACTAAATAGATTGCCCCAGACAAACGACCTTCTTTAAGGATTGTTTCTCGCTGCTGATAGGTGGCAACTTGGGCTTTTTCCAATAAAATGTTGTAATCTTCGGCGGTTAGGTATTTTAGTTTGCTGTTCATTTAATATGGATTCTCCGTGCTGCACCCTAGTAATAGTTCCCAAATTCTTCGTTATTAAGATAAGAATTGACAGTCAGATAAATTAGGGCGTTGGGCTTGATGATGAAACAATCTTTTCAAGGCTGCTTGTCTTCTCTGGGGAGATTCAGTAGCTAGATTCCAGAGACTTTCATAAAAGAAAAAAGATATTCCAGCAAACTCATGCTCGCGAGCGATTTTAACCTGCTTGTTAATTTTGTGCCACAGTATGGGGCGACCTTTTAAACCAGACAAAACCCCGATACCAACGGGGATATGTGCTTTTGCTGCCAACAGTTCTGGGCTTTCTAGTTCTTTGATAAAACTGTCGTTGCGATCGCGATATATTTGAACGATTAGTTCTTCGATCAAGCCTTTGCGTTCCCAGGTATACCAATCCATCAGAAAAGAATTGAGGGAAAAATGTTGGGGGTTGGGAGACACAGAGATAATCGCCTGGGGATTATGACTTTTGAGTTCGTGAAATAATCTTTCTACATAAGCGGTAATTTTATCTGCTCGCCAACGAACCCATTCAGGATCTTGATAGTCTTCTGGGGGAGATTGACCGTCGTGTTCGCCTCGATATAGCTCGACTGTATAGTCGTCATAACCGAGTTCGGCAGGATAGCCAAAATGATCGTCTAGCTGAATTCCATCAATATCATAATTACTGACGATCTCAACCAATAAATCGGTCATAAATTCTTGTACTTCGGGACGGAGAGGATTTAACCAGACTCGTTGATGTACGTCTCCTTCCCACCAGATAGTGCTACCATCTTGCCGACTGGTCAACCATTGGGGATGACGTTGGGCTAATTCTGAATCAGCAGGAGCCATAAAACCAAACTCAAACCAGGGAATTACGCTCATCTCTTTTTTATGTCCTTCACTGACAATTTCGGCGAGAATATCGCGATTTTGTAGCCCTTCTGTGGGGTCGAGATTTAAACCCGTGACCCTTTTTGATACTTCTGACGGATAAAGAGTATAGCCCCAATTCCAAACTGTTGGATAAATAGTATTAAAGTTAGACTCTGCTAAAAGTGAAATGGCTTCAGAAGTCCTGTCACGATCGAATAAAACATCGCTGTCAATGTTAGTCAGCCATACTCCCCGTAACTCTCTGGTTTTAAGATCCTTTGAGCAAATTTGCTCGACTCCATTATTTAAGATTGGCTGAGAATTCCCAGGAAAAGGAGTAATAGCCACTAAGGTTAGAGCTAAAATAAACAAAAAAATCAACCAAGAGACGCGACCTCTTTCTTGACTAAACTGAACTAGTTTATTAGCAAAGATATCAAACGAACGAGCAATACTTTTTTTCATCAATGCCTTAAAATCTATAGGATATGGCGATTATAACTGCTTATTTTTTAATCATTTACCTTTGTTTATTCGCCTGTCGATCTATTTATCTAGCCAAGTCGTAGTCAAAAATATTATCTCATGTATGTTCGCGATGCAAAAGAAGCGGATTTGACAGCAATTGTTGATATTTATAATCAAAGTATTCCCAGTGCCAGAGCAACTGCCGATACCGAACCTGTCACGGTAGATAGTAGGCTTAATTGGTATCGTAACCGTTCGAAAAACCGTCCTTTATGGGTAGCCATAAATAAAACAGAAATCGTCGGCTGGCTGAGTTTCCAGAATTTCTATGGTCGTCCTGCATATTTACATACGGCTGAGATTAGTATTTACGTGGCGACAGCATACCACCATCAAGGAATTGGCAGGGAACTTTTAGCCAAAGCGATCTCTTTTTGCCCAGAAGTAGAATTAACTACCCTTTTGGGTTTTGTTTTTGCTCACAATCAACCCAGCATCAATCTTTTTACCCGTTATGGTTTTAGCCAATGGGGTTATTTACCCGATGTTGCAGTACTCGATCGAGGGGATAAACTGGAAGGCAATACTGCCCTAAGTAGTTTGCTTATTCTTGGTTTGTCAATTAACTAAGAGAATACACTCTTAGAACTACTAGCCACGCCACCGAGATCGAGGTAGAATTTTTCTGCGATCGATAAAAATTCTCTTCATTAAATTGTTTGAGATCGAGTTCGCTATAGAAACAATTAAAAATACTCAGCCGACTAGTGAAAACTGACTATGCTTGCCAAAAGAATATTGCCTTGTCTGGATGTTAATGCAGGAAGGGTAGTTAAAGGAGTTAATTTTGTTGACCTCAAAGATGCAGGAGACCCTGTAGAATTGGCAAAAGTGTATAACGATGCTGGGGCGGACGAATTAGTATTTCTTGATATTACTGCCACTCACGAAGATCGCGGTACGATTGTCGATGTTGTTTATCGTACTGCCGAACAGGTTTTTATTCCTCTGACAGTTGGAGGGGGAATTCAATCCTTAGAGAATATTAAAATTTTGTTACGAGCAGGTGCGGACAAAGTTAGCATCAATTCCGCAGCAGTAAGAGATCCAGACTTAATTAATCGGGCGAGCGATCGCTTTGGCAAACAGTGTATTGTGGTAGCGATCGATGCTCGCAAACGAATGGATATCGACAATCCTGGCTGGGATGTATATGTTCGTGGCGGTCGAAAAAATACTGGGATAGATGCGATCGCTTGGGCAACAGAAATGGCGACCAGAGGTGCAGGAGAGCTATTACTAACCAGTATGGATGCCGATGGAACTCAAGCTGGCTATGACCTAGAATTAACTCGTTCTATTGCCGAACAAGTGGAGATTCCTGTAATTGCTTCTGGAGGTGCGGGCAATTGTCACCATATTTATGAAGCTTTAGATCAAGGTAAAGCGGAAGCTGCTCTTTTGGCTTCTTTGTTACACTTCGGGCAATTGAGCGTTCGAGAAATCAAAACTTATCTTCACGATCTCCAAATTCCTGTCAGGATTACTTGACCTAATAATCTTTAGTAAAGCTTAAATTATTGTCCATCTATCCCAAGCAGTAAAAATTGTATACTAAAATGTATAAAGTTTACGTTTCTTAAAAAATGCTGATTCCAATTCTCATATTTGACGTTGCGCTGGTGGCATGGTCGCTGCATTTGATGCAATCGGCTTTGGATCGGCAAGAATTTTCGCTCATGCTTGCTGGAACATTAGTCGCCCTGTCTGCTGGTGCGATGTTAGTGGTATACTTCATCATTGGAAACTGTCTAAGTCGTCTTAGTTAAATTAATAACTTCAAATCAGATGATGTTGTTGTGATATTATTTGTATACTCGGGGCATTAACTCAGTTGGTAGAGTGCTTGCATGGCATGCAAGACGTCAGCGGTTCAAATCCGCTATGCTCCATTAATGATGAACTATAAAGCTATAAATTTGTATTTAACCGAGCTTTCCTGATAATAAACTGCCACACAGTTTCCTGATGAGTAATAATATCGGCTCTACCTTCCATACCTAATTGTAGAGAGCATTGTTTACTACCTTGAGCTAAAACTAAACTATCTGGTGCGATGGTAACTTCATAAACAGCCTTGGTTGAAGAAGTAAAAGGCAAAATATTATGATTACGATCTACATTTAGAGCATCGGGAGAGATTTTACTGACAATTCCTGAAAGCGTACCATAATCAGGATAGGGACAGGCAGAGATTCTGATATCTACTGGTTGTTCTAGTCGAACTTTACTAATATCTTGGGGTGTAATTTGGGCTTTGATTTCTAATGTCGAGTTACTAGGAACAATTTGGGCAATTTCTTCTCCAGCTTTTACAGTTTGTCCTGGGTTTCTTAAATTGAGTTTGACAATAATACCGTCAGCAGTAGCCACAATATTAGTTTTGGCTAAGTCTCTTTCTAGTTGTTTTAATGAAGAGCGATCGCGCGATAATAATTTATTCGTTTCAATTTGTTGTTGAATTAATGCTTGCCTCTCTTTGTTTAAAGTTGCTAGAGTAGACCTACCTGAAGCTTGTTGTTGGGCAATGTTTTCTGAGGCAATTTCCACTTCCGCATCGCTAGGATTTAAGGCTGTCTGAACTCGTTTTAATCTGGCTTGGGCAGTATTGTATGCTGCCTGTTTTTCTGTTAATTGTAATTGGGAAATTGCCCCACTATTTACCAGTTGTTGATATCTACTTAATTCATCTTGGGCGAGTTTTAGGTTTGCTTGGGCTTCTTCTACTTCTGCTACCGTGGTGATTTTTCGGTCTTGATATTCCCGCAAACTACGATTGTGTTCTGCTCTAGCAGAGGCGAGATTACGGTCGATTTTATCAGTTTCAGCTTGAATTTGACTTTCTAGGGCTTCAATTTGGGCTTCAATTTGGATTAATTGTAGTTGGGCTTGTTGAATATTGGTTTGCAGTTGGGTTTTTTGGGTTTCTAGCTGAGAACTATCTAAAGTCGCAATGATGTCTCCCTGTTTCACTGGTTGGTTGATTTTAGTGGAAATATCAATAACCGCAGCTTCTGCCGGGGCTTGTACCAGTCTTAATTCTCCTGCTGGACGAACTCTGGCATCTCCTTTAACTACAATTTTGTATTGAGTCACAGTTGCCATTAAAGTAGCAATGACGATCGCACTAGCCGTAACCAAACCACCAAGAATTGTCCAATTACTCACCGAAGGTAGTAATTCATTGGCTTCAATAGGAACTAACGTTCCTTTGGTAATTTGACGATCTACCTTTACTATAGGTGCAGGTATGGTGGGAACAAGATTTAATTCCTGATCAGAATTTTGTTTTGCTTCTGTCAAAGTTGCTTTGAGGCGATCAACCCAATTTTTGCCAGCATCAGATTTGAGTTGAGTTGGAACTTGAGCCTTAGATTTGGTGGTGGAAGCGATAGGAGCAAATTCCACCACTCCAGAAATATCTCTTTCAGTCTTACTAGTTAAACGGGGGCTGATTTGAATATAGCCTTTATGAACTAACGCGATCGCAGATGCTAATTCTTCAACAGGAGTATCTTTAAGTAAATAGCCTTTGCCTCCTACTTGTAAAAATTTACTAACCAAATTTTGACTATCAAAAGTACTCCAGCCAATTAACTTGATTTGTGGATAATTTTGACAGATAATCTGGGCGGTACTGATTCCATTCATCCCAGGCAGAATCATATCCATCAAGACGATATCTGGATTTAGCTCGATTACTCGTTCAAATGCTCCATAGCCATCTTCAGCCGTACCGACTACCTCGATATTGGGTTCTTGTTCTAAGAGATTTTTAAACTCTTCTCTAATACTTTTTTGATCATCGACAATGAGAATACGAATCACGAGAGATCACTCCTGGTCTCAAATGAAGCGATAACGAGATAAAACCTATTATCTCATCGATCTAATTCTTATTGTTGGGGATAAATATGACATCAATATGTCATGGGATAATTGTAAGACTTTTAAAAATAGGTTTTACTTTAACCGCGTTATTCTAAAACTAGAAGCAAAAAATATCTTTCCCACCATTAAACAACAAGATTAAATGCGATCGCACTTGATCAATATAATACAATTAAAATATAGAATCATCTTCAATCCATGCAAGCATATAAACTACAGGGCAAGGTCAATAGCGATGGTAAATTAATTATCACAGAACCTGCAAATTTAACTCCTGGTGATGTGGAAGTGATTGTATTGCAAGTAAGCGAAAATTCACCAGATTTTCTGACTGAAGAATATGAATTATTAGCAGAAGAAGGGTTAAAAGAAGTTTACGATCGAGAACCAGAGGGACTATGGGAACAATGTCTTGAAAGTTAAACAACGAGACATTATTTTAATTAAATTTCCTTTTTCCGATCTGACTGGTGCAAAAGTTAGACCTGCATTGGTAATATCTAACAACAAGTATAATGTGTCTAATTTAGACACTGTTGTTGTTGCAATGACATCAAATATATCTCTATCAGAATATAAAGTTTTTGTTGAAAATAAGGATTTAGAAAGTGGTAATTTACCTTTAAAAAGTGCTGTCAGAATTGACAAACCATTTTCCGTCTTACAGAATAAAATATTGAAAATTCAAGCGAAATTAAACCAAGCAAAATTTGCAGAAGTTAAAAAGACAATATTCAAATTAGTTCAGTAAAAAACCCAATTTACAAAGAGAAAATAGCAAAATCAAAGATTGACGCGATCGCTTGTTTCTTGGTTTTTGGGTGAGGTGCGATCTCTAAACGGAATTAATGCAATGGGAAAAACTCCTTACACGAAAAAGACTAGGTAAGAATGAGTCAGAAGAACTAACAGAAAAAACCCGCACTTGTTTTCAGCAAGATTATGATAGATTAGTCTTCTCTTCTCCTTTTCGTCGTCTAAAAGATAAAACACAAGTATTTCCTTTATCAAAACATGACTATGTTCCTACTCGCTTGATTCATAGTCTTGAGGTATCTTGTGTAGGTCGCTCTTTAGGAAGTTTAGTTGGAAGAAAAATTATTGAAAGACATCAAAAAAAATTAAAGGGTTTTGATGCCTCCGATTTTGGAGATATTGTTTCTGCTGCTTGCCTTGCCCACGATCTTGGTAATCCTCCATTTGGTCATGCTGGAGAAGGTGCTATTGCTAAAGCTTTCGAGTTGTGGGATAACAAAAATGAGCATAATTTAACTGATGCACAGAGAAAAGACTTTAAAAAATTCGTGCCAAAGCTATTAACAAACTCGTATTAGAAATAACAGACATTTTTATTGACAAAGAAAATGATTTACTAGCAGGAACTTTTGACACTGATTTGATATCTTTAAGTAGATACGCTGACTGTCTTAAAGAAATTCAAAATAAAACTAAAGATAAAGTTTTTAAAAATCCAAAAATAGTTAAAATTGAAATTGCAGGATATGAAGTAATAAATTATCTTTTTGATAAATTTGTTAATAGTTTCTTAGAAGACAATCAACAAAAATATCGTTTTGAAAATATACTTCCTATTAAATATCGTCCAAAAAAAGGCGATAGTTTATATAGTAATATAATGCGCGTTACTGACTATATTTCTGGTATGACTGATACCTATGCTACTGAGCTATTTCAACAACTTCATGGTATTTCTTTAAATTAATCTTATTCGTTTCTTTCCAATTCCAACTCCTTAACCCCAGCAATAAAACTCAAATGTACCCCTGCTTGTTGGCGTAAATCTGCGGGTGTCCCTTGGATGCTTAGATGTCCCTCTTCTAACATCACGATCCAATCCGCTAACTGCACTACACTAGGACGATGAGAGATCAGGATGGTAGTTTTTCCCTGACGGTGGGATAAAAGATTGTGTAATACTTTTGCTTCACTTACAGGGTCTAATCCCGATGTAGATTCATCTAAAATCAAAATAGGTGGATCGGTAACGATCGCTCTGGCTATGGCTAGTCTTTGTCTTTGTCCTCCTGACAGGTTTGAGCCGAATTCCCCCAACACTGTTTGATATTTATCAGGTAACTTGCTGATAAAATCATCCGCTTCGGCAATTTTACAGGCTTGCACGATGGATTCAAAAGGTATATGGGGCGTACCTAAACGGAAGTTTTCGACAATAGATCGACTCCAGAAATGGGCATCTTGGGGAATTAAGATTACTTGCTGACGCAGAGATGCTAAAGATAAATCCGATAAGTTGTAATCTCCCAAGCGGATATTGCCCGAAGAGAGGGTATATAAACCTGCAATAACTTTTGCCAGGGTACTTTTCCCACAACCCGACTGTCCAATGAGGGCAATTACTTTCCCCCCAGGCATAGTTAAATCAAAGTCTTCTAATAATTCGATTCTGCCAGGATAGCAAAAGTTAACTTGGTTGCAGATAATATCGGCATTATCGGGAATAGTGACAAAGGGTTTCTTATCCTTAGCTGCTATTTCAGGGGTGGAGTCAATCACTTCTGTTAGCCGTTGTGTGGCGGTTTTGGCACGGGCAACACTATCAACAAAACCGATTAAGAAGCTAATTAAGTCCCAGAAGTTTCCGCTGAGGGTTTTAAATGCCAATAATTGCCCGATACTCATTTGTTTATCGATCACTAATAAGCTACCAACCCACAGCAAAGACACACCCCCAATACCAGAAATTAAACTAGAGAAGCGACTATTAATAATGCTGATGCGTGTAGTGGTTAAGCTGTGATTTGCCAAACGACCAAAACGATTTTGAAACTCATCCCAAAATTGAGGTTCGGCAGAGGTGGTTTTGAGGGCTAATGCACCCTTAAAACTTTCTACTAATACCCCTTGATTTTCCGCATCTAAGATTAACAGTTGACGGATTTTTTGTTGCAGGGTGGGTAAAAAGACAAAGGTGGTGAGGGTCATAATTATTCCAATAACCACCGAAATTAAAGTTAGCTGTCTGCTATAAAACAGCATTAAGCCAAAGGAAAATAAAGCAATGAATACCTGACTGGGTAAACTAACTACCAGCTTAGAAATTAAGCGTTTAATGGTTTGAATATCTTCTAATCTACTGACAATTTCGCCACTACGACGAGTTTCATAGTAGGTTAAAGGCAACCGTAATAACTGATGGGCAAAGTCTAAAACTAAACCTAACTCTAAACGTTCGCTAGCATGGGCGACTAGATTTTCTTCTACTGTCCGCAGTATAGTATCAATAATCTTCATCACGATAACTGCGATCGCCACAGAGGTTAATAAACTAGTATCTCCCCTTACCAGCACATCATCGGTCAAAATCTGAATTAAAAACGGGGAGGCAAGGGCGAGTAAGCCGACAATTTGAGCGTAAAATACTGCTTGAATGAGCCAATTTCGGTAGGGTATTACCCGTCTAATAAAACGGAAAAAACCGCTAAATTCATCGTTACTTTGAGCGTTAAACCTTTCTGGATCGGGTTTTAGCAAGAGCATTACCCCATTCTTCCAACCCTCACTAAATTCCCGACGAGAAAGATAGCGAACACCGACTGAAGGATCGGCAATGACATATTTCCTACCTTTCTTACCGTAGAAGACTACCCAGTGGTAGCCCTGCCAATGAATAATTGCTGGCAGAGGTACTTTATCTAGTTGCTGGAGTAATTCCCCTGAAGCTTTACCCGAACGGGCATAAAACCCCATTGCCTCCGTACCCCTCCGTAACCCTAGTAGAGTAGTGCCTAGTTGCCCCGTCCCCACTACCTCGCGAATATGATTCAGGGTAAAGTTGCGCCCGTAATACTTGGCAATAGTGGCTAAACAAGCAGCACCACAGTCTTCTTCGCTGTGTTGTAAGACATTATGATATTTCATCTGGCATAGTACGTGAAAAGTAGCAGAGTTGTGGTTTTCCCTGCTTTAGAAAATTAATATATTAGGTTTTATTGTGGCGGAAAATTATGACATCAATATGTCATGTCATTTATCATTGTTCGATAATAAAAAACAAAAATAAGTAGCGATGCAAAATTAATTACCTATATGTAGAATAAGATAAAACCGCTAAAATAGTGTCTTCATGAGATATATTCGAGATCTAAACCCAGAAAATATCAAGCTACTACAGCGAATCAGTGTGGACGGCGAGTGGTGTAGCTGCGATCGCTCTCTCTTTAATTGCGAATTTTGTTTATTCTTTTTTGCACTGAGATTTCGGTCACACACTGGTAATCAAAATATAGATAGCCTAAAGGAGTAAATCTTATCCCTTGTTATCCCATGTACAGAAAATGTACAGAAAAGTGCTGCTATCTATTAGCTCTATGAGAATGTCTGATGGCGATTTTGTTTCCTTAGTAGCAATCAAATAAACATATGGTTTTGTGTCGATCACAGGCTTGCCTCTAACTAAAATATAACCAAAAGGCACCTCGCTGCCCTAATTTTGGCTAATTAATTGCATCATTTTTTTATACTCTTCTCTCTCGGCATTCCCCCCAGAAGAAAAATTGTGAAAAATATTTGCTTTTGGTACACCATAAGCGATTAACTTTTGTTTGTATTTTGTGACAGCAAACTTGTCTAACGCCGTATCTTCGCTCGAAATCCTGAAATAGCCGTAAACTTCCAAATTCTTTGTATAATTAACTCCAAATCTTATAAAAATCCTACTATACTAGTGACCACTAAAACCAGACAACTCGAAAGGCTGATCTTGATGGCAGAAGACGAGCTAACCAATTACAGCACGGATGCTCGTAAAATAGAAAAGCTGCGACGCAAAATAGGAATATCTGTCACTCCAGCAGAGCAAAAAGAAGTCAAAGCTGCATTACTGGAAGAAATGCCCCAAGGTTTTTTCGGTAAGCTTATCGAAGAACAACGTCAAGCTGTAGCTTTGCCTTTTTGGGGAATTGCAGGATTGGGATTATTGTTTGGCATCTCTTTTCGCCAACCAGTAGACTTTCTTGCTCCTGCTATTGGTATTCCCATTGCTTTCAACGTTCAAAAATGGGGTTGGCAATTACAAGCAAAACGCATTCTGCTCAAAACTTTAGAAGAGATCGAACAAAGAAGCAAACAACCTGCAAATTAAAAAATAAGTAACGAGGATTTAGTCTTAGTCTTCCGACTCTTCTCCAACCCAGAGTGTTGTTAACGCCAAAGTAGCAAAACCGATCGCAGCTAGAGATTTAAGCAATTTTTCTGGTAAAAACTGCGCCACCGCACCACCAGCCAAAACGCCCAAAAAGCTAGCTAGGATCAAGGCGACAGTAGAGCCGATAAACACCGCACGGGGATTATTCGAGCTACCGCCAAGAGCGATCGCTGCCAACTGGCTCTTATCGCCAATTTCCGCGAGAAAGACGGTGATAAAGCTAATTCCAACAAGTTGCCAATCCATATTTCTTTGATCTTAATAAAATTACAGGCTGATAATATCGCTAACTAACCAAGCGGTAATAATTAGAAGCAGAATTGCGACGGATAAATCTAAAGTTTCGGGGGTGAGTTTTTTGGATAGCCAATAGCCGATAGAAACACCGATTAAACTAGTCGCAATCAAAGCTAGGGCTGCCCCTGTAAAGACTACCCAAGGTGCTTGAGACTCTGCACTCATCAAAAGAGTAACAAGCTGGGTTTTGTCCCCCATTTCTGCTAGAAAGATAGTAATAAAAGTAGAGCTAAAAACTACCCAAAAATTATTATGCTGTTGGGGGTTGGGTTTTACTTTTGATGCTTGGATTTCTGTATTTACTTCCAAAGGTTGACTATCGCTAGTTTCCATTCAAGTTTGTGGTTCATTTTGTCCGATTACCGTGAAATAATATTACTCTATCGAGGGAGGATAGGATCGTATTAATAATTCGCAGCTTTTATCGAGATAACACCTATTAAGATTGCTTTTATGCCTTTTTTTGATCGAGACGAACAATTAAATACAGCAGCCAAGGAAATTTTACAAACCACCAGGCAAAGGTTTCCTACTCTAACCAGGGACAAAATAGCTCTTACTTGGATTGTATACGAAGAACCAGTAATCGTTAATACTGGGGGCGCATTATCTGCTGCTGAGTTTTGGCAATATCCCGTCAAAGGCTTTAGCTATCGCGGAATGGAAAGAATTTATCCTGCTAGTGTAGTTAAATTATTCTATTTAGTAGCAATTCAAGAATGGTTAAAAGGAAACATGATCGCCGATTCTTTAGAATTGGATCGAGCAATTCGAGATACCATTGTTGAATCGAGTAATGATGCGACTAGTTTACTAGTAGATATTTTAACAGGAACGACTAGCGGCCCCGAATTACCCGCCCAACCTTTTGAAACGTGGAAGAAACAGCGCAACATAGTCAATCGTTATTATCAGTCTCTCAAGTGGGAAGAATTTGAAAGCATTAATGTCAATCAAAAAACTTGGAGTGATGGGGCGTATGGTAGAGAAAGAGCCTTTTTGGGTGAATTAATGGAAAACCGCAATATGCTGACTACCGATGCAGTAGCCAGATTGTTACACAGTATTATCGGTGGTGTAGCAGTATCGGCAGAGCGATCGCAAAAGATGATGAAGTTACTCAAACGTAGTCTTAACCCCGCAGAGTTTGTCGATTGCGACGGTGAAAACCAAATTACTGGATTCTTAGGGGAAAGTTTGCCCGCCAACGCCCAAATTTGGTCTAAAGCAGGCTGGATGAGTCGAGTACGTCACGACGCTGCATACATCGAAATTCCCAATTTGCCACCCTATCTGCTGACAGTTTTTACTGAAGGTAAAGAAAACGCCCAGAATAGATCTATCTTACCGTTTATCTCCCAATCTATTGTGGAAGCCTTAATATCTTTTCAAAAATAATTAGATAGGCTTGCCAGTTATAAAAATGTTTGACCATCTAAAACCCCAGTATGTAACCATCTCCCGCAAACGTCATTTTAGTTTTGATGGTGCGGTATATCCTTCGGTGACTTCTATTCTGTCTGCAACCAAACCAGCCAAAGATCGTCAAGCTTTGCAACAATGGCGCAAACGTATCGGTGTCAAACAAGCCCAAGAAATCTCTACCAAAGCAGCGCGGAGGGGAACATCGGTACATTCAGCAATCAAATATTATCTCAGACAGCAACCAATACCAGAAGACATTGAAACTAATCCTTTTTGGCATTCCATTCAACCAGTTTTAACCCGACTCGATCGCGTTCATTTAGTAGAATCAGCTATTTACCATGCAGAGAGTGGTTATGCGGGTTGTTACGATTGCTTGGGATAATGGGAAGGAGAATTGTGTGTTTTTGATTGGAAAACTGCTTCCAAATCCAAAAAAATAGAATGGATTAACGATTATTGCCTGCAAGTAGCTGCTTATATCAGCGCAATAAATTACTTTTATGGAGTCAATATAAAACGAGGAATTATTGCGATCGCTTTAAGTAACGAAGCCGCACAAATTTTTACTTTAAATGTACGAGATCTTGCTAATTATCAACAGCAGTTTTTGATTAGGTTAAACGAATTTAACAGATCTTTGCTTAAGTTACCGAGATCGTAGCCGTTCTATTAGATAATAAGCAAACTAATTAACGTGATTTCGGCTAAAAGCTAAAAGCTAAAAGCTTTCAAACAGCTACATTATCAAATCTAAGTTTTTCAGCAAACCCTAATTAGAACGACTATAATTAGCAATTAATCTACTATTTCGTTTGTAGAATTAATGCCTCCAGTTCTTTTTTACAATTCAAATCGAAAACACTTAATTGTTTGTATCCAAAATAGACAAAATCTCTAACAAACAAGCGATTTACTACTTTGAGAGTTTCCTCATCGTAATATTCTAATAAATTCCCTTGTTCTAGCTCGTTTTGTTCTTCAATCGAACTAAAAGTATCAACAATTTCTAAATTAAATTCTTGGCTGAGATCAGCAACATCTAATTTTAGAGTTTCAAAGCTGGCAATAAATTCAAATTTAAGCCAACTATCGTTTTCAATGTAGCTGTATTGATCTGCCGCACCTATATATTTCCTGGATATATCTAACCGAAACTTGGTTAAAATATAGTCCATAAACTCGACAAAACTTTTAAAATCTCCTTCGGGAAACATATGGTGAAACTCTTGAGAGGGAAAAGGATTTAAGCCAGTATGACGAGCGAGATAAAATCTCAAATTATTACCAAAATTCTTTTGAACGCCAGCTTCGGGAGACTTATAGTAATTCTGATAAATATCTATCAAGCGCGTGTAAGGATTGCGAACCCCGACAACTTTATAGTAGTCTTTCGGGTCAATTTCCAGTCGATTTAGCAAAGACTCGGAAAACCTAAAATAGCGTTGATTGGTACTAACGGACTCACCTTGCCATTCTTTCTGTACATAAGGAGCAAATAAATTAAATATTGCTTCGCATTTCGCTCCTGGAATTTCGACCAGAATAACTTTTGGAGACTTACAGATTATCATTGTAATAAAAAAAAAACAGGATCTCGTAAGTCTAGATCTTAAATTACATCAATGGTGCGATCGAGATCTCCATGAAGCAAAATACTTATTACTTAAAAAGCCCTGGACGTGTCATAGCAATAGGCTTATGTTTGTTTAACTGGCGCAACCAAAAACCGCCTAAGACTGCAACAATTAAAGATATCCAGCCTGTTAATGATTGTAGTAATAAAAATCCGCCGATCGCAAACATCGAACCAAATAATAAAAAGCTAGCTGCAATTACTTTTAATAAGTCTTGAGTTAAATTCTGTGCTGGTTCAATACCTGTCCTTTCTTTTTGTCTTTGCCAACCTATTCCCCCTGGTTGAACTTTGGTATAAAAGCGATCGAGAGTTTCATCAGATTCTGGAGGAGTGAGATACATTACTGCGATCCAGATTATCGCCGTTGTACCAGAAATAAATAACAACTTGTAGCCAAAATCAGGGAATATTTCATTGAAACTAGGATTAATACTGGCAATTAACCCAATTATGAAACCGCTAACCATTGCAGCTAATTCGGCTGCTGCATTAATACGCCACCAAAACCAACGTAAGATCAATACTAGTCCTGGTCCCGTACCGATCGCAATTACCAAACGGAAGACTGTAGTAATATTAGTTGCATATAAAGCTGCGATCGCGCCTAAAACGGTAACTAACACCGAGGCTATTCTCCCCATCATCACCAATTCTGCTTGAGTGGCGTTGGGTTTAATAAAACGGCGATATAAATCGTTGGTTAAATAAGACGCACCCCAGTTAATCGAAGTGGAAACCGTACTCATAAAGGCTGCAATTAAGGAAGTTACCACCAAACCCAACATCACGGGGGGTAAAAACTCCAGCATTAACTTAGGATAGCCCAACTCTTTATCTTCCAAGTCGGGATAGATTACCATTGCCACCAAAGCCACTATAATCCAAGGCCAAGTACGAATGCCATAGTGCAGGATATTAAAAAACCAAGAAGACTTTTCCGCTTCTTCTTCTGTCTTTGCTGCTGCTAAACGCTGAATAAACTCCCCGCCTCCATCACTACGACGAAATGACCACCATTGGACGAATAAATAGGCAGAAAAGGTAGTGGCGGTAATTCCTGCTGCATCACTCCAGCCAAAGCTACCATTGCTAAACTGGAAGGGAAAGAAGGCTAGAACATCAATATCGCTTACCTGTTTTACTTGGGGAATAAGTTCGTGTATTCCTCCCACATGATTCACTGCTACAATAGCTACGGCGATCGCCCCGAGTAAAGCCAAAAAGAATTGAAAGAAATCAGTCGTTACCACGCCCCAAAGTCCAGAAAAACCAGAATATAACAGGACAAACAGGCTAACCCCAATTACACTCCAGATTTTGATGTTTTCCCCTGGATTTACTCCCAAACTCTGCCATAATTCCAAGGCATCCACAACTTTAACCATTGCTAGCATGGCGTAACCGATCCCAATACAGTTGATCGGTAAAGCAAACAAAAATGCCTTTGTCCCTCGCAAAACCGCAGCAGTATCGCCCCCGTAACGCATCTCGGTTAACTCTGCGTCGGTGACAATTTCCGATCGCCTCCACAGACGAGAGAAGATATAAATTAAAATTACGTGGGATACGCCAAAACTCCACCATTCCCAATTCCCCGCAATTCCCCGACTGGATACTACCCCGCAGATATATAAGGGGGTATCGATCGAGAAGGTTGTCGCAGCCATACTCGTACCCGCCAACCACCAAGGAAGCGATCGCCCTGAAACGAAAAAGTCTTCCATGCTTTTAGAAGCCTTGCGGGAAAGAAAGATTCCTAAACCTATAGTGAGGATGAAGTATATTAAGACAATTAGCCAGTCAATCGGTTTCATGGGTTCGAATTTGCCTGTTTAAAGTGCCTCATTATAATAGACTTCTGGTTTTGGATATACTAAAAGTTTTAGGATCGCATTCTGCGGGGAAGGCGAAAGCCCCATTCCCTTTAGGGCAGGGAGTAGTCAAATATTAAATCACTAATGTCATAATTAGTTATAACCATTGATATTTGCTTAGGCAGTAGTCTCTGTGAGAATTTTGCTAGTAGAAGACGATCGCACTTCAGCAGCAGTGCTGAGTCAATACCTCACGAGCCAGCATTATCTGGTGGATCTGGCTCATGACGGACAGGCTGGTTGGCATCTAGCAGAAGCATTTGACTATGAACTAATTATCTTGGATGTAATGTTGCCTCAACTAGATGGTATTAGCTTTTGTCAACAACTACGAGCCAAAGAAGATCCTACTCCTGTTATGATGCTAACTGCCTACGATTCTAGCAGTGATAAGATTACAGGTTTAGATGCGGGGGCAGATGACTATGTAGTTAAACCCTATGATTTGGATGAGTTGCTCGCTAGAATTCGAGCCTTGTTGCGTCGAGGAAAGGTTGCTTTATCACCGACTATTACCTGGGGGGATTTATGTCTCGATCCTAGTATTTGTGAAGTGACTTACCAGGGACAATTGTTACGCCTCACTGCCAAGGAATATGCCATCCTTGAGCTTTTTTTACGCAATACCCATCGCATATTTAGTCAAAGTGCTTTATTAGATCGTCTGTGGTCTTTTGATGAACCGCCTTCGGAGAACACTGTTAGGGCGCATATTAAAAGTTTAAGACGCAAACTAAAAGAAGTAGGGGCAACAGACTTGATTGAGACGGTTTATGGACTGGGATATCGCCTGCGAGAAATTTCACCAGCAACAGAAACTTTAGGGTCAAAATCAGTAAAATCAGCCCCAATTTACTCCGAATTAATGCCATTTTGGCAACAGTCTTACCAAAAATATAGCGATCGCCTTGCCACCTTAGAGAAAGCAGTCACAGCTTTAGAAACCAACAGTCTTTCAGCCTCAGAACAACACCAGGCAGCACGACAAGCCCATACTCTGATCGGCTCTTTGGGTAGTTTTGGCTTGGAAGATGCTGCTAGATTATGTCGCGAGATCGAACAGATCTTGCAAGGTAAAATCGAACCTAGTCAAATTACCCCCCTGCAAACATTACTCCAGCAATTGCGCGCTTCCCTAACGGCAGTTGCCCCTGTTACTTCTACTCCAGATTCTGTCGATATTTCTATTGAGCCTGAAGAATCGAACCCCCAACTATTAATTATTGATGACGATCGCGAATTAAATCTACTTTTAATTGCTGAAGCTAAAACCCAGGGCATCCAAGCCAAATCTGTAACGAATATCTCTGCTGCCAGGGAGATGATTGCCCGAAGTCAACCAGACATAATTCTGCTGGATCTCTGCTTTCCCGACTCGAAGGAAAATGGATTAACTCTACTCCAACAACTAGCAATAGAACGCGCTTGTATGCCTGTAGTAGTATTTACCGCTAGTTCTAGTTTTAGCGATCGCCTCAAAGCTACTCAATGGAGGGCGCAAAGCTTTTTACAAAAACCGACCTCTGCCCCCAAAGTCATCGACGTGATCCTCCAGATTCTTCAGCAATCTACCACTCCTGAAGCCAGTTTACTGATTGTGGATGATGACCCCCAGATGTTGGATCTTCTGAATAATTTACTCTCTCCTTGGGGCTTTAAGCTTACCTTCCTAGAAGATCCCCAGCAATTTTGGCAAACATTGCAACAGACTACTCCCGATCTGTTAATTTTGGATATAGCGATGCCTAATGTCAGTGGGATTGAACTATGCCAGGTAGTGCGTAATGACCCCGATTGGAGTCAGCTACCCATACTGTTTTTATCGGCACATCAAGATGCGGACACAGTTAATCAGGTCTTTATGGCAGGGGGAGATGACTACGTTAATAAGCCAATTGTGGGAGCAGAATTAATTGCCCGTATTCTCAATCGATTGGAGCGAACTAAAATGCTACGCCAGTTAGGAAATCGAGTTAATGAAAGTTAGACACCAACTATTATTAAGTTATTTATTTATTTCCTTACTAGGAGGCATAGCTGGTTTTTTGGGGGTAAAGGCGATTAATAATATTCAACAAAAATTTGAGCGGGTCGTTCAGCAAACAATTCCCGTTAAAAACGAACTAAATAATTTACAAAGAGCCATTAATAATTTGACCCTCTGTACGGATGAAGTTATTTTCTTGCAACAGCAACAACAAGATAATAGCTCTAATCAAACCAAGGCGATCGCCCAACAAAAAGAGAGGGAATTATTAACTAAAATTAATGACTGGTACTTGCTCAGAAATGAATATTTGATTGCTTTAGGTAAATATGAAAACCTAGTTTTAAAATTCTTTCCCGAAGAAAAAGAATATTTGCTAGCTATTCGACAATCCAGCCAGAAAGTATGGCACACCGCTCAAGATTTAATTATTGCTCAACAAAAACAGGATTATGATCAAGTTTTTGTTCTTAAACAACAAAGTCTGAGACAAGCTTATCAAGATTTTAATCAAGTAATTAAACAAGCATTTACCCATGAGGATATTGAGCTACAAACCAGGAATGATAGTTTGAATTTATCAATTCATCGATATAGACAAATTATTTTGGGTTTTACTTTATTAGGTTTACTATTAGCTTTGGCGATCGCCTGGTTAATTTCCCGCTATATACTAAGATCTTTAGAAAATTTACAAGTAGCAGCAATTGCCATTGGCATGGGAAATCTAGATACCCGCCTCCAGACTGCTGGCAAAAGTGAATTTGACATCTTGGCACGAACCTTCAACAAAATGGCTGAGGATTTACAGCAAGCCAATGCCTATACCCTAAGTATTAGTGAAAGTTTAACCGAATCTTTGGTGGTGATCAGCCCCAAAGGCATAATTCAATCAGTTAATCAGGCAACCTGCAATCTATTGGGCTATAGTCGAGTCGAACTGATGGGCAAACCCCCCCAAATTTTACTAGCACAACGAGATAGTTGGTTAGGAAATTTGACTATCGATTACCTAGGGACGAACGGTGCAATTAGCAATGTAGAAACGACTTATCAAAGCAAATCTAATACTGAAATTTGCGTGCTGTTTTCCGCTTCGATTTTAGTTGGCAATCAGGGAAAACAGTTAGGTTTGGTTTATGTTGCTCAAAACATCACCAATTTGAAACAAGTCGAAAAAGACAATGCTTTACTGGCAAAGGCTTTAGAACACGTAGATGATGCCATTGAAATTACCGACAGCCAAGCTAATTATCTCTATGTCAACCCCGCTTTTACCAGGATGACGGGATATACCTCTTCTGAAGTGATCGGTAAAACTCCTGGGGATTTGTTTCGCAGTGGTCAACATAGTCAAGATTTTTATGATCAGATTTTTGCCACCGTTCAGCAGGGTAAAATTTGGCGGGGTTTAATGGTGAGTAAACGCCACGATAAAACCCAATACGACCAAGAAGTAACCCTGTCTCCGATCCTCAACCACCAAGGTTTGTTGACCCATATTGTAGGGGTGAAACGGGATATTAGCGATCGCCTGAAAGCAGAACAAGCCTTACAAAAGAGTGAAGAACGTTTGGATTTAGTTTTGTGGGGTAGCAAAGATGGATTTTGGGACTGGAATATTCTCGAAAATCAGGTATTTTACTCGACTCGTTGGAAACAGATGCGGGGTTTTGCGGAAGAAGAAATTGGTAATGATGTGGAAGAATGTACCCAGCGCATTCATCCCGATGATGTTAATACTTTTACCCAGGCTTTAGAGGATCATATCGCCCAGAAAACCCCAACTTTTGCCATTGAATATCGCACTTTATGCAAGGATGGTAGCTATATTTGGGTCTTAGATCGAGGTCAAGCTTTTTGGGACGAGACAGGAAAAGCGATCAGAATGACAGGTTCGGAAACTGATATTACCCAACAAAAGCAAATTGAAGCTACCTTAAGAGAGGCAGAACGACGCTGGCGATCGCTCTTAGAAAGTGTGCAACTTCTCGTTGTCAGTCTCAATTCTTTGGGTCAGGTGGAATATGTCAATCCTTTCTTTTTGGCACTAACAGGCTATCAAGCAGCAGAAGTTATTGGTAAAGATTGGTTTACTAATTTTCTGCCTCATCAAGAACAAGAAGGGGTTCAGGATTGTTTTGTCGCTCTCCTGCAACAAAACTTTCAGCCTCATTATCAAAATGCCATTCTCACTAAATCTGGTCAAGAAAGAGCGATCGCCTGGAACAATACCCTATTGCAAAACGAGCAGGGTGCAACAATTGGTACGATGAGTATTGGGCAGGATATTACAGAACGTCAGATGATGGAAAAAACCAAAGACGAGTTTATTTCTGTGGTTAGTCACGAACTCCGTACTCCCCTGGCTTCTATTCAAGGGGGGTTGAATCTGATTTCTAGTGGATTACTCGAACCTGAGTCAGCTAAAGGTCGCCAGGTGATCGAGATTGTTACGGAAAATGCCGATCGCTTGGTTTTGCTGGTGAACGATATTTTAGAACTAGAAAGGCTCAAGTTGGGCAAAGTTAAGTTATTACTCAAAATTTGTGATGCTGCTGAACTAATCAATAAAGCCAAAGATCTGATGCAACTTCTGGCAAATCGTTCGGGAATTAACTTATCTGTATCTCCTCAACCAATTAAGGTCAATGCGGATGGCGATCGCATTATTCAAGTCTTAACTAACTTGATTAGCAATGGCATTAAATTTTCCCCTGAAGGTTCAACTATTTCCTTAACTGTAGAACTGCAAGTAGAATCTCAACAGGCATTATTTAAAGTTAAAGATCGAGGACGGGGTATTCCTAGAGATAAACTTGATAGTATTTTTGAACGGTTTCAACAGGTAGATGCCTCCGACTCCCGTAAAAAAGGCGGGACTGGTTTGGGTTTGGCTATTTGTCGCAGCATCATCGAACAACATGGAGGAAAAATTTGGGTTGAGAGTATTTTGGAAGTTGGCAGCATTTTTTGCTTTACCCTGCCGTTGAAACTAGAGGAGTATAACCATGACAGTTAAAAGAATTCTCATTGTCGAAGATGAAGCTGGTTTACGACAAATTATTCAATTTTCCCTAGAGGCAGTAGCAGGCTGGGAAGTCTTAACGGCTGCTTCGGGTAAGGAAGGGTTGATGATAGCTGAAGCAGAACAACCAGATGGCATTCTTTTGGATGTGATGATGCCCGATATGGATGGGGATGAAACCTTTAAGCGACTACAGAACAATCCCACTACTAAAGATATTCCCACTATTTTTTTGACCTCTAAGGCAAGTGTGAGCGAGCAACAAGAATTACTAGATTTGGGAGTAGCTGGAGCGATCGCCAAACCCATTAAGCCCAGGGATTTAGTTGAGAAAATCTGTAAAATTCTCCATTGGCAAGCTTAAATTTCAACCTTAATATTACTTAAACTTTTAATTCACAAATTATTCACACCGATCTCCTAACTTGAGATTTAGTTAATTAACGAACAAAATGTTCCGTTAAAGGAGAGAAATGGGTGCATCCAATGGTTGTGAATTTTATATCGAACTGGCAACGGATGTCTTCCAAACTCAAAATCCAGCATTGCTTAAATCTCTGACAGATTTTCTGGCAGATCTCCCCTGTTCTAGAAGTGGAACGGAAATCTTGATTGCAGCTTGTTATCAACTGGCTCAAATCGATCCTGATGCTTTTCGCTGGCTTTGGCGCAATTCTGCTTATCTTCTACCTGAAGTAAATTTAGTAGTTCCAATGCTCGAATTTACACTTCAATTGCTAGAAAAACAAGGTTTTTTACCAGGTCAAGACTTTAACTTTCGATCGCCAGAGCAAATTTATTTGAGGGAACAGACAAAAACTGAATTATTGAGGCGGATTTCTCCAGGCGATCGCCTAATTCTCGAAGAACTACTGGTAATTGGCTTTGTAACTGAACTGGAAATGAACTGGAAATTGACTTTATGACTGAGGAGAATAATCACCAATGAAAATTTTGGTCGTCGAAGATGATCTAGAACAAATTGAACCAATCTGTGAAGTTTTATCTCAAGCTGGTCATATTACTGACTGTATTGCTGACGGTTCGACGGCTCAGTGGTTGATCGGCGATCGCGATTACGACCTCCTCATTTTAGATTGGATGCTACCAGAGGTTTCGGGGATTAGTCTTTGTTCTCAATATCGCAAGTTAGGCAAAGCTGCGCCAGTACTGATTATGAGTGCTAAAGATAGCATCGCTGATAAAGTCACGGGTTTAGATGCAGGAGCAGATGACTATTTAGTTAAGCCGATAGATCTAGTGGAATTGCTGGCTAGGGTAAGAGCTTTAAGTCGTCGCTCTCCTTTATGGCAGGGTAATCATTTGGCTATGGGTGAACTCCAACTGCATTTGGATACCCTATGTGTAGAGTATCAACAACAAGTAGTGCAACTATCGACAAGAGAATCTCAATTACTTGAATATATGTTGCGCCATGGTCAACAAGTGTTAAATCGAGAGCAAATCGAAGCAGCCCTATGGGAATGGGATAGTATCCCTGAAAATAATGCAGTTACTAGCTTGGTACGTCGTCTCCGCCAACGTCTACAGCAGATCGGGGCAACAGACTGGCTAGAAACAGTTTATGGTACAGGATATCGTTTACGAGAACCTGAAGCTCAGTTAATGGTTAGTTACAAGTAAAATGCTATATGTGCCAAGTTTTTTAAAATTACCCATGAAGCCAGTTAGCAATCAAGCACGTAAGTTTTGGCAAAAATTACCCGTGCGTCGTCGTGGGTTGGTTATTGTGGCAATTCCGATTACTTGTTTGATCGCTTCTTTAACGGTGTTTAGTTTACTGCAAATCAAACTAATTGAGCGGGAACGTCAAGTCAACCAGGCTCACAAGATCTACACAGAAACTCAACGCTTAATCACCACCATTGCCAATGCAGAAACAGGAGTTCAAGGATATTTAATTACAGGAGAAGAAGCATATTTAGATTCTTATCAAGTTGCCTCAACTATTGTGCTGGAATCTTTTCAAGAATTACAACCTCTAATTCAAGACGATTTTCACCAACAAGAAAGATTTAAATTAGCCCAACAACAATTAGATGAAAGTTTAACGCTTCTGGAAAAACTCCAACAAAGTAGAGGGGAACTAGAAATTAACTCTCAAGAGGCTATTTCTCCAGTGCAATTAACTGAATCAATAGATCGCACCAGAGCTGTAGTGGAAGAAGCTAAGTGGTATTTGTATTTAATTTCCACCATGGAAGAACGTCGTCTCTTGGTTTATCAGCATAATCTGGATGCACAGAAATTATTTTATTGGCTTTTGTTAGGTATTGTGGTGGGGCTTGGTACTCTCGCTTCCTTGATCGCCATTTATTTAATCTATCGTTTAGACGATGAATTGCAACAGAAAGAAGATCGTCTCTGTCAGACTAATAAACTACTGGCTCAGGTTAATGAACAGTTACAACTATTTACTGCCAATGCTTCCCACGAATTAAGAGCGCCTCTAGCAGCAATCATGAGTAATGCCCAAGCAGGATTACTCGCCCCCTCCCACGATCTTGAGCAACCCCGCCAGAGATTAGCCAAAATTGTCACCCTCGCCAAGTCGATGAGTGGACTAATTGGTAATTTATTATTCTTAGCCCGACAAGAAAATATTCTTGATTCAACCTTGATGGAAACAGTGGATATCGTTGTTGTTTTGGCTCAATTAGTTGAGGAATTTTCGACACAAGCAGCCGAGAAAAATTTATGTTTCCAAAATCATCTACCAGATCGGGCAATGCTGCTTCAGGTAGAACCAGAATTACTCCGTCAAGCCGTTGCTAATTTACTGAGTAATGCCATTAAATATTCCGATCCTGGAGACACCATCATTTTAAGCTTACAAGCCCAAACAGAGTGGGTTTTAATTCGAGTAGAAGATAATGGCATGGGTATTCCCGATCGCATGCTGCCCGATATTTTTAAACCTTTCTATCGAGTGGATAAAGTACGATCGCGTCAAACAGGGGGCTTTGGTTTAGGATTGGCGATCGCCCAACAAATTGTTCAAGCTCATGGTGGAGGAATTAAGGTTGACAGTATAGTTGATCGCGGTTCGACTTTTACCATTCTTTTGCCACGAACAATTAACCAGCAAAACTTAATGAGTAAAACTTGTCACACTTTTGAGAGTGCGATCGACGATAATAAACATATCTAAATTCAGCCTGGTTATTATCATCAGATTTATGGCTCGTGAAACTCCAGAAGGCGATCGCTAAAACTACATCTGTCTCAATCTTCTTGACTCTCTTTGTGATATTGAACCACAAAGATCGAGACTTAGTTAATCATTCTTTATTATTGAGCTGGTTCTCTGTCAATGCCCAAGAGAGTCAGCAGGTAGTTGCTATTAAAGATTTACAACCAGGGAAAATTCAAACGGTATCAGGTATTGTTGCTGCTTTATGTGATGATGAATTTATTTTACGGGATGATAGTAGCCCCGTTGTGGTTAAAGTCGATTTAGAAGCCAAAAATATTAGACTGTTTCAAGGAGAAAAAGTAGCTGTTAGTGGTATTTACTTTCAAAATGAATTGGAAGCTTTTGAGATCCGCAGAACAAATGGTGAAGTATTTAAGTTAAATGCTGCTAGTGAAGATTTATAATAAGTTGCGTTTCAAATAAAGCTAGATCTTATATTTCTTCTTCTTATTTTTAACTTGTATTTAAAGGTCAGTTAACCTTGACATATTGATGTCATATTTATTTCCCATAATAAAGACAGTTAATCCTCTAGACAATAACTAAGGATTAATTCTCAAAATAAATAGAAATTAAGCATAAGGAGACAAACAAATGTCTAATAACTATGATAACGGTTTAGCCTTATTTGCAGGATGCGACAGTCTTTTCCAAGACTTGACTGCTGCTGATGAATCTACTATTGCTGGTGGTCGTCGCGGTCGTGGTCGTGGTCGTAGTAGCAATACTAGCGGTCGTAGTAGTAATACTAGCGGTCGTACCCGTACTCGTACTGGCAGATAATATTCTTTTCTTTTTGGGGTGAATATTGAGCAAGAATATCCACCCCAAAAAGATAGTCAAGGATATTACTTTATCCCCAGCTAAAAAGTCTACTTTCATTATACTAGGGTTTTTAATGTCGAGACATCGGGATTGGAAACCCTAGTTCTTTTCAAGTTAAGAGATTTAGTAATAAGTAATCAAAAAAAACAATTAACAGATGACGGCATAAGAGTATAAAAATCATGGTTTTTAGCTTAAGTTCGCACAATGTTTGGCAGTATTTACAAGCTAGAAATATTTGCTCATCTACCGAAATATCTCCTAGCGCAATTAAACCCAAGGATTGTAAAAATTTTAATCTTTTGGTTAGTTTTTCTGATAATTGCCATTATCTAGTTAAACAGGAATGTTGGGATACTCAAGGTAAAACTAAAGGAGAATTTCAGCAGGAATGGCTAATTCAAAGGTTAGTTCGTCACTTCCCTCAACTTAATTGTTTACAGAATGTTATTAGTGAAGCTATTGATTACGATCGCGACAACTCGATTATTGTTTTTAATTATCTAAATAACTATTGCGATCTCGCTAATTTTTATGATCAACATCAGATTTTTCCAACTGCGATCGCTACAGCACTAGGCGAGACTTTAGCAACTATTCATCGTCTTACTTTTAAGCAAAATAATTATCGCGATTTTTTAGCTAAAGATAGTAACTATAACTTACAGAAACAACCTAATCTACTTAAATACTTGAGTCGAATTAAACCCGAATTAATCGGAAAAGTGGGAGAAGATGCTTTTAAATTTTATCGACTCTATCAACGGGAGGTAGTAATTGGTGAAGCAATTGCTCAACTTGAGAAAAAGTGGCTTCCTTGTTGTCTTACTCATCGTGATTTTCGCTTAGCTAATATTTTAGTTTCTCTATCTTGCCAAGCAGCTCTTAATGAAGCTGAATTAATATCTCTTAGCAAGAGAAAAGATGAGGCAATTATTCGTATTATTGATTGGGAAAGATTTAGCTGGGGCGATCCTGCTTTTGATTTGGGAACTATTATTGCTAATTATCTTAAATTATGGCTGGGTAGTTTGATTGTCGGGACGGATATTGATATTCGCACTACTTTAAGTTTAGCGACTACTCCTTTAGCATTTATTCAACCTAGTTTAGTGGCTTTAACTAATTCTTATTTAGCGGCTTTTCCCGAAATTACTCATCATAATTCTGATTTTTTAACTAAAGCAATTCAATTTGCTGGTTATCATTTAATCGAGTTAATTCTGGCAAAAATAGAATATCGCGAACCTTTTGATAATACAGGAATTTGTCTGCTTCAGATTGCCAAGATGTTGTTGTGTCATCCTCAAGAGTCAATGATGACTGTATTTGGACAAGAGATGAACAATGAAGAATTAGCTCGTACATAACTAATTAAGCGATCGCAGTCAGGAAGTGAAGTAATGGAAATATTGAAACAGCTATCATCAGAATTGGCAGCTAGTTTAGAAGATATTGTCAATAAAATTGAAATTGGTACGGATTTTTATCTCAGACATCCAGATTATGCTCCTTTAGAAATTGCCCCAGAAATAGTCGATAATTTGCAAAAGTTACCAAAAGAATTTCAAAATCGATATTTTAGTTTGCAGTTGCGTAGTTATTTGGCAGATATTTATTTTCATGGTTGTATTAATCAAATTAATTCATCAGTAAAGGAAATTAGTATACCTCTGGAGAATAACAGTATTAAAGGAGTAGATCGCGATTTTTACGAACAACTAGAAGCTAATAATTTTGGCACAGGTTATTTCGATCCTGGCTGGTTAGTAATTAGAGAAGAAGAAGCTGGAAGTTTAGCTGTACAAAAAGATAATCTAACTTTTCATAT
This sequence comes from Waterburya agarophytonicola KI4, assembly GCF_020640915.1. Taxonomy (GTDB): domain Bacteria; phylum Cyanobacteriota; class Cyanobacteriia; order Cyanobacteriales; family Xenococcaceae; genus Waterburya; species Waterburya agarophytonicola. Next base: position 46,097 of record NZ_JADWDC010000002.1, read on the forward strand.
TCAACGCGATCGCCATTTAGCCACTCAAGATTCTCAAGCTAATATTAACGAGCTTGTTGCAATTTTATTACCTCATAATCGCTGGCAAGATGAATTTTATGTAGCCATTAGTAATCATGGGTTAGTAGATTTTTCTCAGGATAATCAACAGCAAGTGATCGAGATTTATTTCAATACTAGCCCTGAAGGGGCAATTGTCTTGATGAGAGAATTAACCAGACAATTGAACGATATTAAAATTCCCTTCACTTTAAAAGTTCTTGACAATCCTCATAATTATCCCTGTTATGATGCGGTAATTTTAGAAATTTTTTGTATTGACTATTTAATAGTCAATGAAATAATTAAAGCCATCTATCCAGATATACAGCCACATTTATATAATGAAACTCCAATCTGTACCTTCAAGTTAGCACCAGGAATTAGTTTGGCAGAAGCAACAGAAGACGGTTTTGTGAATAGTCGTTGTGGCGCGATCGCCTCTGGTTTATTAACTGCTTGGTATGAAGAAGATAATTCTCCTCAAAATCGTCTTCAATGTATAAAACAAGCATTTAGGTCACAAAAAATCAGTTGTCAATCTCCCTATTTACTGCAAAAACAAACGAGAAAAAATCAATATATACCTTTTGATAGATAATTTTTAGGATTAATATAAAGTTACTAATTTTATATTAAAATGATGATAAAAAAATGATTTAATCGTGATACAAATATGATAAAAAAGACAAGAAAATTATTGATTAAAATGATAGTATACAGATATTAAAATACTTAATATTTAGTTAATGGATTCTCTGGCTACAACTTTTTTAGCTTTGGGCTTGGCTGCCGATGCTTTTGCCGTATCTCTTACTAGCGGATTATTAATCCAAAGAATTAAAATCAACAAAGCATTGAAAATTGCTTTATTTTTTGGCGGATTTCAATTTTTAATGACCTTAATTGGTTGGTTGTGCGGGATTAAATTTAGTGATTTTATTGTTGATTTCGATCATTGGATTGCTTTTGGTTTACTAAGTTTTATTGGAGGTAAGATGATTTACGAATCATTTCAGTTACCAACTGAAAGAGAAAAATATAATCCTGTGGATTCCTATACGCTTTTAGTACTGGCGATCGCTACTAGTATTGATGCTCTAGCTGCTGGATTAGGACTATCTTTAATTAAAAATTCAATTATTTTGGCAGCCACTTTAATTGGCGTAATTACTTTTTGTTTGTCTTTTATTGGCGTATTTATCGGTCATAAAATTGGCGATCGTGTAAATCATCAAATTGAGGTTATGGGAGGAATGATTTTGATTTTTATTGGTAGTAAAATCCTATTTGAGCATTTAGCATGATTGGCAGATATGAAGAGATAATATAATTATTTGCTGGTTTAATCTCTTCACCTCTTTACCAATTAATTAACTATTGTTTATAATTTTGAGCTTGGTTTACGGCGACTTTTCCACCACATTGAAATACCAGTAAAAGTTAAAAACAATAATCCTAGAGCATTGAGAAAAGGAAAACTTTTCTGAAAATCAATGTAGCCAAAATCTCCTTTATGCCAATGAATTGCCCAGCGTAGCTTATCTTCAAAACCGCCTAATTCACCAATTTGAAATATTACTCCAGTGATTACCGTTAATAAAATTGGTAAAATCATAATCGGTGCAAGTAACCGATGCCATTTTCTAATTTTAGTTGCATTAAGTTTCATTTTTTTCTACCAAAATGACTATATCGCTGAAGAGTTTGTTTAGAGTTTAATCTTCTTCACCACCTTCACCACCTTCACCACCTTCATCAGTTTTTGGTGATTGTTGTTCGGTATTAACACCTTCTTCGCCCCCTTCACTCCCTTCCGTATCACCGATTTCACATCCACTCAAATTAGTCATCAAACCTAAGAATAAAGCGATCGTTAATGCCCTAGAAGTTGTTTTTTTATAATCCATTTTTCTTATCTTGATTTAATTAATGCAAAGGCATATTAAATACCTATACTTGTTATTTTTATTTATAATTGATTAATCCACAATTTTATTATTTTTACATAAAAATTAATAATTAATTGATTACATGACAGTCAATCAAAATTAAATCCTTTGACATATTGGTGTCATATTTTTCCGCAATAATAACAATTCATAAATACAAATAATTGTGCTTAAAAAGCAGAGCAAAACATACATAAAACTCTGCATTTTTCTGTACTATGACGAATGGATTATTATAATGAATTACTATATTGTTTTGACGAGAGTGCATGCTAAACGTTTTGAAGAAGCATCTTCGGCAACAGCAGAACTACCTAAATTCGATTTAAGCATGCTCGCCGAAAGTCTGAATGCTTCTTTTATCACTCCAAAATCTTATCCCATCAAACTTATTGACAAAATTCGCGCTAATTTAGCAGGAATACCAGAAAATTGGGCATTTGCTAGAGCGATCGCATCTCAATTAGGGGCAGATGATGTCGTTTTTTGTCCTGGAGAAGAAATCGGCATTCCTCTTGCGAGTATTTGTAGTACAAAAACAGAACGACCAAAAATTGTAGTCTGGTTTCACCGTATTACTGGCTTAAAAGCTCGCGTTGCTCTAAAACTATTTAAAGCAATTCGTTCACCATTGCTCGTTAATTTAACAAGCAATGCAGTTTCCCACTGTGTTCCTATCGGATTGTTCATCTGTGCGATAGAAAACTTTTAAGCGATCGCTGGGGTGACGAGAGTTCAGGAGGAGCAAGAAGAAAATACTATTGTTTGACTGAGCTAGGGGTCAAAACTCTCACCGATGTCCAAGAATATCGACAGCAGTTAGCTAAAAGCTAATTCCAAGTTTCAGCCTCTCTAAAACTAACGCTAGGAAATAGAGACAAAAAAAGAAGAGCAAGAGTTTACGATCGCAAGATCGACAAAACTCACTCTGTAAATAATCGAAACGATTTATCTTGATGTGAATGTGCTCTTTTATTGCCAAGTATTCATGTTTTTGATGAATTACAATGCAGTTTTAGAACAGACAAGTTACTGCCAAGTAAATTTAAGTCGCATCAAGCTCTCTCATGAAACTCTCACATAAATGTAAATTAGAAGTAAAGATATCTTTGGGGAGTTTCACTTTTTGCTTTTAACTAATGAATAAAATCAACATATTATTGGATAGCTGCTGCACAATATTTTTAGTCTCTGGTTTGGGAATGAGTAGTTTTATGACTGTACCCCAAATAGCGAGACAGTCTGCCCTAAAGGATACCGCTCCGCATATTGCGGGAGTTTCCTCCATTATAGGAACTGTCGAGAGTGCGATCGCCCAATTGTCTAATTCTTTAGTTTTAGATCGTCAAGATGCTTTAATCCCCAAAGGATCTGGCACAAGAGAATTAACTTCTTTTGAGAAATATCGCATTGAAAAAGAAATCGCTCAATTAGAGAAAAAGGCTCAAACTGAATTTGATCGCGATAATGTCAATCTAGCAATGAAGTTGTGGTACCGCCAGTTGAGGTTAACTCGCTTTATTGATACGGAAGCAGAAATTATTAGTTTAGGTAAAATTGGAGCGATCGCTTGGGAAGAGAATCGTAGTGAAGATGTCAGAAATATTGCCAATCGTTTAATTGCAATTCAAACTGAAGAAAGTACGAAAAAAAGATTAACCCCCAATTTGTTGGACGAGCTAGCAATTGCTTATCAAGCAGTACGATATTTGGATAAAGCAATAGATGTTTATCAATTAATTTTAGTCGAGGAAAAAAAAACTTATAATTCTGTTGCCAAGGAAAAGCTTTTAAATAAGCTGGGCGAGTTATATTTAGGTATCTTCGATTATGGTAATGCTGCTAATATCTATCAAGAATTACTTGACGATAATAGTTCCAAGGAAGATCGAGAAATACAGCTTAAAAGATTAATTGAAATTTATCATCATGGTCGATTCACTAATAAAGCGATCTCCACGAGAAAACTTTTAATCGTGCAATATATTGAAGCCGAAAAAAATAATCAGATACCAATATTAGAACTAGCTAATGCTCGCGATCGCGTCACCCTAAAACAGTTCGATCTAGCCATGAAAACTTATCATCTGGTATTTGAAAAAGCATCTACCACCCGACAATTAGCCATTGCTAGAGATGCTTTAATCGGCATTGGCCAACTCTATCAACAGCAGGAAAAATTAGAACCAGCGATCGAGATATACAAGAAATTACTAACGGTTGAAAAACAAGCTGATAATTCTTATGGTGCAATCGATACTTATGATACCTTGGGTAAGATCTATTTAAAATTAAATCAACCAGATAGAGCCGCGAATTCTTTCCAAGAAGCTTTAGTAATAGCAAAAGAATTTGATTATAAAGTGAAGTATTTTAATCGACAGATTGAGAAAACTAATTTAAAGTCGAACTCTCAATAAAACCCACCTTCCGCACGTCAAAATGTATTAATCAACAATTCATAAAAATAACTTCTCAATCCTGACCAACATTAAGCCAAAATACCCAAGTTTTCTATTGTTCTTTTCTCATCAAAGAAAACTAAATTGAGGAAATATCCAACGTAATGTAGGTCGTTCTGTCAGTTTACATAATTGATTTTTAATCCCTGTTTTTGCCCTTTGTAATGGTAGAGCGAACTTGTCTTTGTCCCACAGAATAAACTAGAAGGCAGCCAGCCCATGAGCATCGCCATAGTTTCAACTCTTTGAGTCGTTTTCAAAAAAACACTGTCAGCAAAAAACAAGGAGTCTTTAAGGAAAGCAAAACCCCTTTCAGGAGCTTGTTGTTCTTTATATTTTCTGAAAATATTATCTGAAGAAAAAGAGTTTTTATCTAACTTATTGGTAGCTAATTTTTGAATTTTACCTAATAATTAATTCTACTGATTACTAAATTTATTCTACCTTGAGACTTTTTGAGTATTTATTACTAGAGTTTGTTTGATCGGTGTTTTTTTTTCTACTGATTATTTTGATTGCTTTATATTACATTTTGACGTGCGGAAGGTGGGATCGAAGATATCGAAATTATCTCGATATTCTGCACTTAAATTTACCTTTTTCCAAACAAGAATTAAAAATTCCCTATAGGAAAAAAGCGTTAGAAACTCATCCTGATACGGTTGGAACAACCGAAGCTTTTAGGGAAGTGTATATCGCTTTTGAAATTTTGTCTCAGTTGGCTAGCTAAATGTCAGCACCCCCCACTAAAGCGAACCCCCAGGTTTTTAATCAAAATCTCTATTCTTAGCAGTATGACAAAAGAAGGTAATATATTCTTTGTGTCCCCCAGGAAAAGCTATGTTTAAGGTCAAGGGATCTTCTGTATCTCTAGGATCGCCCACGCCTTCTATTACTTTAATATCTTGAGGATTAGAACGGTCTAATTTTAGTGCTTGGCGGTTTTTAACTTCGCCACCGCTACTATCTACGTAAACAATTACATTATTAGTTTGAAATTCTCGACCTAATGCTTGAATTAATTCGAGAAAACCGCGATCGCTTCCTCCTCTTTTGAATTCCATTTGACCCTGATTTTCTACTGCTTTACTAGTTACTGTATCCCCCACTCCAACTATAGTAGGCATGACTTGGGGGTCAAAATTATCTCGGACTAATTTAAGCAGTGCAGTTTGCTCTTTTGGTGCTTGTCGCCCATTGAAACTTTCACCTAGAGGATATTTCCCAGTCTGCAAATGATAGTAGTGATTGAGAATCACTAAAACCCCTACTTCTTTGATTCCTCCCCGCAGCATAAATTGAAAATCTGTTGTCCCAGAATCTTTTCCTTGGGATGGTTGCATTATTTCTTGTCCCGCTTCATCTCGACCTAAATTGGGGGCATAATGAACGAAGAAGGAATCATTTAAACCCTGTTGCCGCGCTTCTGACAGCAAACGATCCATCAGGAATTTAATTTCTTGTTGCAAGTCGGCATATAATTCAGGATTATCTTGGAATACTTCGTGAAAGACGTTTAAATTGGCGGTGGGGGAAACTTTATTATCTAAGACGGTGGCGTTAATGTATGCGGCTAGTTTTGTCTCGTCTAAACCGTATTTGGGCTGTTTGCTCAACTCTTTTAAATAGTCTGCTATTTTATTGGGGACGGCTGCTAAAAAAGCCATTTCGCGATCGCTAACCCCAGGATGGGATACTTCTCCGTAACAATTTTGCCACTGTACCCCACCCCCAGCCAAACCTTGGAGATATAAGCCTTTTTCTTGGGCTAAATTGCCATCCCCTAAAACGCGATCGACAATGCCATTAACCCCCCGTTTGCCAATATGTTCCCCGTTAGTTAAAACATAAAAATGACTGCCGAAAGATTTTGCTGCGGAAAGATATTGGGGATCTATTACCCTTGTCAGAGGATCTTTGACCAATCCCATACAAACTCCGTCAAGATCTTGAATAATTAAGCTATTTTCTTTCTTGACAAGCATTTTACTCAAACTTTGATGGTCGAGGGAAAGCGATCGCAGATTTAAAGCAGCATCTTGAACTGTCATGAGAAAATATAGATAGATAAAGAACTTCTGACTAACACCATTCATTCAACCATAGTTTTTTTAACTACTCAAGATGATGAATTTGGCACTTCATTTATAACGTGAACCCTATTTTTCCCCGCCTGTTTCGCACGGTACAATTCCAGATCGGCAGCTTCAATTAATTTGTCCAGGGAATTAATTGACTCCGTTATTGATGCAAGTCCAATAGAAACCGTGATAGATCTATACAATTCTGGGTGAGATTGGGGGTTACAAGCTGAGGCTATCCTATTGCAGATGCGTTGAGCTAAATTAAATCCCTCATCAAGATCGGCGGAGATCAAAACAACAAACTCTTCTCCACCATATCTAGCTACCAAATCATATTCTCTAGTAATATGCTTTAACTCTTTGGCAAAACATTGCAAAGCAGTGTTACCAGACTGATGACCAAATTGGTCGTTATAAGCTTTAAAATTATCAATATCCAGCATCATGACACTAAGGGGTAGCTTTCTTCGCTTTGCCTCAAGAAACTTTTGCTGTCCTGACTGGCGAAAAAAAGCATAATTGTAGAGTCCCGTAAGAATATCTCTAAATGCTCTACGATGCAGTTTACTAATTTCATACTGCTCTGATTGCCTAAAAAAGAAAAGGGTTATCCCAAAGCAAACAATAAAGCTACTCTTCACGACATCTTCAAGTATTTCGATTAGCTCAGATCTCCAAGAGACGTTGGCAAGAATTAAGACTTCTGTGATAGTAAACAAAATAATCCCAATCAGGAAAAAAAAGATAGCTTTCTTCTGTAAACTAAATTTCAAACGATGAAGAAAAAGCAACCCAAAGAAGAGAATACATACAGAAATTAAAATATTACCTACGTGAAAATAAGTTTCAACTAATGAGACGATGAACATTGAGAATAAGCAATTCGCTAAAAGCGATCGCAATAATTTTGGTTTTATGATAGTACAAAACTATTGTTATAAATCTTGAATAATTTTAAATTAAACTTTAAATTAAACTTTGAATTTTACAGAAACTGTACCTACAAAGACATTGAGTTCAATGGGAGTGTGATACTTTGATAATAAATTTCGTGCTTTTATTCTAAGATTACATCTAATCGATGATCTTTATGAAAATGCTTAAAATAAACAATTGCCCAAAGATTATTCTAAATAAAGAGTAGCATCTTATCTGGAGTCAATATTGCTGCTGGTAGTGACTTTTATTTAAGATGGTCGGGGAATGATGTTTCTGGAAGTAACACAAGAGATGAATTTGCTTTAGATGACATCACCTTCAGAGAAGTTCCCTTTGAATTCTCTCCTAGCTTGGGGCTGTTAATTATGGGAGGATGTGGAATAGCTTCTTATATTTCTCAACGGCGATCTGACAGTAAACATAAAGAAAATAAGGCAGTATTCTAGAAATTTGTTTCGTAAGAATTATTTAATACCGCATCCCTTTTGAGCAATTTCTTGTGATTGAGGATCGGTTGTTAATTGCAAAACTTGCTGAAAAACTTTTTCCCCCGCAGTTGTTTTTTGAGTTTGACAAAGACTAACTCCTATATAAAGTAAGCTCATTCCTTTTTGTTCTTTAGTTAGATTATCGCGCTCTAAGATCTCCTCAAAAACGGCGATCGCTTGTTGATAATTTCCTAATTCGTATAAAGCAATTCCTTTACCCTGTTGTGCCGATAAATAATTGGGAGAATTGACTAAAGACTGTTCAAAAGCCGTCAAAGATGCTTGATATTGCTCTATTTTAAGCAAATTTTGACCTTTTTGATTAAAGGCGATCGCTCGATCCAAATTATCTACAGTCGACTGGGTGCTTAATTCAATTGCTCGATCGCTAGCTGCGATCGCTTGTTCGTATTGCTCCAAACTAGATAACACTCTAGCCTTATTCAACCAGAAAGTAGCCTCCTGGGGATTTTTGCTACTAGCTTTATCAAATGCTTGAAGTGCATCTGGATATTGTTTTAAATAATATAGTGCTTCTCCCTGGCAATTCCATCCCGTAGCAGCTTCAGGCTCGATTAAAGTAGCGGTAGAACAAGATTGCAGCATCTCTTGGTATCGATTTAAACCCAAAAAAGCATATCCTCGATTAATCCAAATCAAATGATGCTTAACTATATTGGTAGCCAAAAGGCGATCGTAAGCGGTAATTGCCGAACTATACTTTTGCTGTACCAGTAAATCATTGGCTCGTTCAAACTGTTCCACCTGTTGCTGTTTGCCAACTAAACCAATACCAAACCAAGCTACACCACTAGCACACACTAGCAGAGTAATTACCTTAATCGATCCCCAAAAGTTCCGTTGATTCACGCTAAAAAAGTCTCGATCCAGAGATTTATTAAAGAAACAAGACAAACCTTGTCCGTACCGTAATTAGTAATAATCATTCCTTAACCAAACAAATAAGTAAATATCAACATTTGTAATATAAATTTATTTTTCTGCCCTTCTTTCTGGAAAAAATTAGGTTAAATTTAGAGGTGTATTTTTGGGGATGAGAGAGTGAGTTATACACCATCGAAACGAAAAATCAATTCAACTAAAACTAAAGAGTCGAATATGACATTCTTCGATCCTAGTTTAATTAAAGCAGCTAGAAATATTTATCGAAATTATTATAGTTTAGATGTTCCTACTGATACTCCAGCAATGGGGGTAATTATCAATCGAGATAGTCATCGAGGGCAACTAGCATTTAAACACAAACCCATACTATTACCCAGAGAATGCTTCATTCCTCTCAAACAAATTGAATCGGAAGCTTATTAAAACCAATAATTCTAATTATCTTTCAATATTTACCTGCCGTCTTTTTATTTAAACCTAAATTATGGAAACGCTGGTTACAGCGATCGCTTTTATTCTTGCTTTTACGTTTGGTGCTTGTATTGGCAGTTTTTTAAATGTAGTTGTCTATCGTATTCCCGCGGGAATATCTCTCATTCATCCCCCTTCCCGCTGTCCAAAATGTGGACATCCTTTGGGGGTAACAGAAAATGTACCTGTATTTGGTTGGTTGTGGCTGAAGGGGCGTTGTCGGTGGTGCAAAACCAAAATCTCTAGTCGCTACCCTATAGTAGAAGCTGTCACGGGTATTATTTTTATGTTGGTTTTCTGGCGGTTTGCCTATAGCATCGAAACTATTGGCTATTGTGCTTTTCTATCTTGGTTATTATCTTTATCCCTAATCGATTTAGATACCATGACTTTACCCGCCCCCCTAACCAAATCTGGGTTAGTCTTGGGATTGTTATTTCAAGTTGTCTGGGGTTGGCAGCTAGCCCAGGGAAAAGGTATCGCCAATCAGCTAATGTTTGGCATTGGTGGTGCGGTATTGGGTATTTGGCTATGGGAAATTATTGCTTTGTTAGGCTCGATTATGCTGGGACAGCAAGCTATGGGAGATGCTGATGGTAAGCTAATGGCAACTATTGGGGCTTGGATTGGCTGGAAATATGTTTTAGTCTCTAGCTTTGTCGCTTGCGGTCTTGGTGCAGTTATTGGCGGTGGCGCGATCGCCTTGGGTATCTTGGGTAAAAAACAACCGATGCCTTTTGGTCCTTTTTTGGCTTTGGGGGGTGCATTGAGCTTATTTTGTGGCGATGCCATAATTAATGGCTATGTTAATACTTTTTTTAGGTTTTAATGTTGAATATTTCCTTGGTTTTTCTTGCCAGAATGGGAAAATACATCTTCTTGAAACCAAACTTGTTGTTGGGGTAGAGGCAGAGGTATGTCAGCTTGTTCAAAAGCTATTTTAATTCGACGACGAAACTCGCGGGCAACTTCCCATTGTTTTAGAGGTTCGGTCTTAAACCAAAGACGAATAACTACTCCACGCTCGGAAAAGTCCTCTACGCCTAATATTTGAGGAGACTCAAGAATATTGTTTCTCCAATCAGAATCTTCCCATATTTCTACTGCAATTGCTTCAATTATTTCTATTGCCTTATTTAGATCAATTTGATACGCTACGGCTATTCTAATATCGGATCTCGACCAGCCATTAGAATGATTGGCAACATCATTGATTTGACTATTAGCGATGGTAATTAAGCGACCTTCGGCATCTCGCAGCTGGGTAATTCTCAGGTTCAAATTTTCAACCATTCCCCCCGAAGTGCCAATAGTCACTATATCCCCTACAGCATATTGATCTTCCAAAATAATCAAAAATCCGTTGAGGGCATCTTTGATCAGACTTTGGGATGCAAAAGAAAATGCCAACCCCAAAATCCCCGCACCAGCTAGCAAAGGGGCAATATTAAAGCCAATAATTGAAAGTGCTACAAAAATGCCAATACAGATCCACACCAAAGTAACAATACCTTTGCTCAAGCGAGAAATAGTATTAATTCTCAAACCCAATCTACGATTGACTTCAGGACTGAAAACATAATTATTTTCGATCGCATTACTGCTAAAGACAGAATTAATCTTGGCAATTAAAGCGTAACTGAGGCGAATCAAAAGATAAGTAATTAAAGTAACTAAAGCTATCCGTAGAGGTATTCTAACTATAGTGATAATCCACAGTTGAGTCGTGCGAGTATAGGGAAACAAACCCAAGATTAAAATTATACCAACTGCCCAAATAATGACTTGAATAAATTGTAAAAGTCGATATTTTACTTCTTGGAGATTTATTTTTTTGCGTCGATCAAGTTCGGATGAGATAGTTTGGTTAATATCTTCCCGTATCTCTATTTTTTTCCTTTGGGATCGCCTTAAGAAACGAGAATTGAGCAAACTCCCTAGTATCATGGATAAAAATATCCCCCCCGCAATTTTTCCTTGACGGAGCAAAAAAGGTTTTTGTCTTTGGGTTTTGGCTTCCCGCAATCCTCTTTCTATTTGTTGGGCGACTCTTTCTGCTTCGTGTTCTAAATAAACTCCCCGTCGCACGGCATCTCGCTCATTCATGGTGAGGACGGGAACTCGGCGATTGCCTACTATCACGTAAATGCTTTCTTGTGTACCTGTCGCTTGACGAGATACGGTTACTTCTGAGTCATCGCTGGCAAAATAGCTCTGGCTGATGTCTTTAAGCCGTTCTTCGGTAAACTTGATTCTTGGAGCTAAATTAGCCTTTTGATCTAACATTTGAAAGATGCAAAGACCATCGAGACGAACACATCCAGAAACAAGAGCTTGATCTTGATTTTGGTTTAATTTAAAAGTTTCTAAGCTTATTTTAGGCAAAAATGGCAGTTGCGCTCGAACTGGTAAGACAAATACCGTAGCAAAAGCTAGCGCACCTATAACAATCCAAGATATAAAACCCTTGTTCGACATAATTACCAAAGCCATGATGATAACATCATAATTGTGCGGAATAAAATTGACTCAACAAAATTTTTTATCTAATTTATTTAATCTAAAATAACAAAACTCGATTCCCACTTATCTAAGTAACTTATAATGGATGCCAGACAATATGCTCCTGCAACTCAGCGCAACCGAGAGGCAATTTTAGCAGTATTAAGTGAAAATCTAATGCCACAAAGCAATATTTTAGAGATTGCTAGCGGTACGGGAGAACACGCTATTTTTTTTGCATCTAATTCTAAGTCGTGGCATTGGATTCCCAGTGATATCAATCCCACAGCACGAGAAAGTATTGTTGCTTGGAAAAATACTAATAATACTGATAATTTGGCATTGCCTTTAGATATTAATGTAACCCAAGACAATTGGAGTGAATTAGTCGCAGATCGAGCGATCGATGCGATCGTGAATATTAATATGATTCATATTTCCCCTTGGAGTGCTTGTTTGGGTTTGATGAAAGGGGCGGGACAGATTTTATCTGGGGGAAACATACTCTATTTATATGGCCCATTCAAACGCAATGGAGAGCATACGGCTGTTAGTAATGCCAGATTTGATGAGTCTTTGCGCGATCGCTCTTCTACTTGGGGAGTTAGGGATCTTGAAGCAGTAATCGAAACCGCAGCTACTGCCAATTTCCAACTGCAACAAATAGTAGAAATGCCAGCCAATAATTTATCGGTTATCTTTGTCAAGAGTTAAAGCAAATTTATTCCTCTATTCTTTTATTCTTTTCAGTGGAGTAATTCTCAATCCGAAATAATCAATAATTGATTTTAATCTATTACTAAAATTTGATGATCGTAAAAATTCTCCTCGCAGACGACCGATACCTCATACAAGAGGGAATCAAAGCAATTTTGCGCGATGAAGCAAAAATACAAATAGTCGGGACAGCCAAAGACGGTCTTGAAGCGATCGCTTTAGCAGAAAAACTCAAGCCCGATATGGTTTTGCTAGATATTGAAATGCCCAAAATGAATGGGATTGAAGTAACCAAACATATTTGCCAATCTCTCCCCGAAACGAAAATAATTATTCTCTCCAGCCACGATAGCCAAATCTATATTACTCAAGCTTTGAAGGCTGGCGCGTCGGGTTATTTGTTAAAAGATAGTTTTGTAGAAGATCTTAAACAAGCAATTTATTCTTTGAGTCGCGGTTATTCTTATATCGAAGCAAAATTACTCAATCAGGCAATAAAAAGAACCACTGCGAATAATATTGTTAATTCTCCCCAAAAAAAAACTTATATTCGTAAATATCGCAAAAATATTTATACTCCTGCCACAGCTTTATCTGACGAACAAAATTCTCCGACCAAAAGCACCACGAATAATAAACCTCATGCTGGCATCAACAAAGCTAGTCTAGCACCTATCTTCGATCTATCTGACTCCGATGAAATAGAGACTGTGGAACGACTTACTGCCAGTTTAAAAAGTCCCTCTTTTAAGGCTGCCAAACCAACCCATCGCCCAAAACGATTTAACAAAAAACTAGCTTGGTTGTTACTGGCGATCGCCAGTACGATCCTCTCCATCATATTTTTTTAAAATCTTTGATACTCCACAGTTTTTAGATATAAAGAAATGTGTGTGATGTTTCTCTAACCGAGATCTTGTCTGAGTGAAAGTGTTAAGATGTAAATTGAGAATCAACAGATTATACGATTAAGTTTTTATCCAGTATCTAAAGGTCTTTTCCGTAAAGTATTGCGCTATTTCTTTCCCAATAATCCAGTCTCTCTAAACACAACACTCACTGAGAAGACAATTAAAATATGTCAATTTACGTAGGCAACTTATCTTACGAAGTAAACCAAGATGACTTAAGCGAAGTCTTTGCCGAGTATGGAACTGTTAAACGAGTTCATATTCCCAGCGATCGCGAAACAGGTCGCGTCCGAGGATTTGCTTTTGTCGAGATGGCATCCGATGCTGAAGAAGATAAAGCGATCGAAACTTTAGATGGTGCGGAATGGATGGATCGCGCTTTAAAAGTTAATAAAGCCAAACCCCGCGAAGATAACCGAAGTGGTGGCGGTCGTCGTAACAATCGCTTCTAAAGTTTTTAATTTTTAACTAAATTAAGCAATAAATGTCTCTAGAAATTGAGTAGATTGATTCTACACTTCTTTTCTAGGGATATTTTGCTATTAAAATAATTCAAAGGTAGAGATGAAGTTTATTGGCGTTGATTTTGGCTGGACATCTGGGGCTAGTGGATTGTGTTGTCTTATTTTGCAGGGCGATCAATTAAAAATAGAAACCATAACCACAGTGTTAGAAATGGATGCCATCCTCGATCGCATAGATGAGTGGATATCCCCCGATGCGCCAGGATTAATAGCTGTAGACGCACCAACCATTATTAATAACCAAACAGGGATGCGTTTACCCGACAAGCTGACTCATAAGCATTTTGGACGCTATCATGCAGGATGTTATCCCGCCAATCTCAATCTAGGATTTAGCGATCGCACTGTAGGTTTTGGCAATAGTTTAACCGCCAGGAATTTCCATCACGCACCGACAATTCAATCTCAAGAATTAGGAAGATATCAAATAGAAGTATTTCCTCATCCTGCAACCATAAATCTTTTTGGGTTGAATAAAATCTTAAAGTACAAAAAAGGTAGAATAGCCGAACGAAAAATAGAGTTAAATAAACTGCGTAACTATATTATTGATATTTTGCCCAAACTAGAGCCAGCTTTGCAAATCGATCCCTTGGATGAAATACCCGTAATTCCCCATCAAATAACAGGGAAAGAATTAAAAGCGATCGAAGATAAATTGGATAGTTTAATTTGTGCCTATGTTGCTGCTCATTGGTGGTATTGGGGAGAAGCAAAAAACATGGTGTTGGGGAATATTGACAGTGGATATATTGTAATTCCCCAAAAATAGAAATTAACTAATTGTTCCAGTAAGAGGAGAACTCGCCGCAGCATATTGTTTGATAGGAATTCTGCCAGAAAGATAAGCAAGCCTTCCTGCTTCTGCTGCCAAACCCATTGCCCTAGCCATAGCTACGGGATTGTGGGCTAAAGCGATCGCACTATTAACTAGCAGTGCATCCGCCCCCATTTCCATCCCCAAAGCTGCTTCACTAGGAGTACCAATACCAGCATCGACGACTACAGGAACATTCGCTTCTTCAATGATAATGCTAATATTGGCTGCATTATTGATTCCCTGTCCAGATCCAATCGGCGAACCTAAGGGCATTACTGTAGCACACCCTGCTTCTTCCAAACGCTTTGCCAGGAGAGGATCAGCGTTGATATAAGGCAAGACCGCAAAACCTTCTTTAACTAGCTTTTCTGCTGCTTCCAATGTACCAATAGGATCGGGAAGCAAATACTTCGCATCGGGAATCACTTCTAGCTTAATAAAATTGTTGTCTTCTTGTCCCAGCAACTTCGCCATCTCTCGACCCAAACGAGCCACCCGAATTGCTTCTTCCGCAGTTTTACAGCCTGCGGTGTTGGGTAGCATCCAAATTTTACTCCAGTCTAGTGCTTCGGCTAACCCTTCGTGTCCAGGGGCTTTGGTTTGTACTCTTCTAACTGCTACGGTAACGATTTCGCAACCACTTGCTGCTACACTCTGCTGCATGGCTTCCATACTGGGATATTTCCCCGTCCCTGTCATGAGGCGAGAATTAAATGTCTTTCCTGCAATAGTTAATTTATCCGTATCTTCAATAATTAGTTCATTACTAAACACAGAAGTAGAGGAGGCGGGTAGGGGTGCGGGGGGATTGGATTCTATTTGAAGAGGAAGTTTAGGCGCGCTACTGCTACTACTAATAGATGTCATATTGCTTGATTGATAAAAACGTTGATAGCTAAATTCTTTTAGCAGGGGGTCGGATTCTTGTTCTAGAATTAAATCTGCGATTAAAGCAGCGGTTATCGGAGCGAGGAGAATACCATTGCGATGGTGTCCTGTCGCTAAAAAGAGATTGTCGCAAGCACCACGACCGAGGATGGGTAACTCATCGGGAGTACCTGGACGAAAACCCCACCATAATTCTTCAATTTGCCAATCTGCCACCGCAGGATATAGTTCGGTAGCTTTTTGCAATAGATTTTGAATTCCTTGGGGAGTATTAAAAGGAGTCCAATCGACTTCTTCTACTGTCGCGCCAACTACTAATTTGCCGTCTTGTCGGGGAACGAGATAGATATTGTCGCCAAATAAAACTCTTTGTAAAGGGAATGGTTGGTGAAGTTTTTGGGGCATCCTCAAAGATAGCATTTGTCCCTTGACTGGACGTACTGGTAAGGGCTGGAGTTGACCAGACCAAGAACCCGCAGCCAAGACATATTGTTCTGCTTGGAGTAAGCCAACACTAGTTAAAACTCCGTTGACTTTACCTTGTTTTTGCTGGATGGCTTTGACATTGACTCCTTCTTGAATTTCTACTCCCAAAGTTTGAGCGGCTTGCAAGAGCGATCGCATTAAACAACGATTATCAACTTGTCCGTCTTCGGGATACCACCAACCACCAACTACGCGATCGCTCAATCCAGGTTCGTATTGCTCGATCGCCTGTCGATCCAGCCACACCGCACTGTCATCTTCCACAATCGATTGAGGCCTCCTATATACAGGAGCGAGAATACCACAGGGTAAATAGCCCGTATCTACTCCCGTTAATTCTTCTAGCTTTTGCGTCCATTCTGGATACAGCCAACGCGATCGCAGACACAATTCTAACATTGCTTGGGAGGTCAACTTTTCCGCCATCGGTGCTAGCATTCCTGCTGCTGCATTTGCCGCAGCCTCAACAAAATCCTTGCTAATGACGGTAACTTTTGCTCCATGACGTTTTAGTTCAATGGCGATCGCCAGTCCCATTACGCCACCACCAACAATCAGAATATCTCTTGTTGTTTTCATACTCTTTTAATTGACCCCCAACCCTATAACTTTAACGTGAAATTCCGAGAATAATCTTTCAGGTTAAATCACATCACAAAACATCACGACAATTAATTAAGCTTCAAAAACAACTCTCAGATTGCCCCATTTTTTGGCAACTCGGCGGAAATATAAGGTTGGTGTCATACGGTGCAACCTCAAAAAAGTGTGATTATTTATACCATTTTTTGTTCTGACTTATAAGAAATTCGATCTTCTTCGTTAGCTATATTCTATTTATAGTGGTTAAATTACTTGTGCTGAATTTTAGAAGTACTTTTGTTTGATAGCTGTATTGTTAGCTTGCAAGCTAAAGCAGTAATTCTACTACTTTTAATTCATTTGGTTCTAATTCCAATAAGTCCAAACCATTTTCAAAGATTTCATCAATGGGTAACATTTTAGCCTCAGAAGTCATAAATTTATGGTCTTTAGTAGCTTTAATGATTGCACCATTATCCAAAGTATATTCAAAGACTTCTTGTTTTCCGCGATCGTGCCATTGTGCGATAGGCTGAGTATAAACAAAGCCATTTTTATCTACAGTATAAATATTACATTTAATTTGTTCTTCAACTATTTTACCTATTGGCAACGCACCATATTCAACAGTTAAAACTTTAGTATCGTAACTCAAACAATACTCAGCAAACAATACCATTTTGTCAAAGAGTTCATTAGCTACTTGTTTAGTAACTCCATTTTTAGCCGAACCATCCATGAATTTTTCACGGTGTTTTTCCATTTCAGCTAATTTTTTTTTGCCCATACATCTTCTTAGAAGATCTGCTTCACCCAAAGAATAACCAGCCAACTCTTGAGCAATTTTCATGATTTGCTCTTGATAAACAATTACCCCATAGGTTTCCTTAAGGATGGGTTCTAATATAGGATGCTCGTAACTAACTTCTTCTCTACCGTGCTTGCGATCGATAAAAATAGGAATTAGTCCTGCATCTAAAGGGCCAGGACGATACAATGCAGAGATAGAGGAAATATCTTCAATACCTGAAGGTTTCAAGTCTCTAGTAATCTGTTTCATCCCATCAGATTCTAACTGAAAGATTCCCTCTAAATTTCCCGCACGGAATAGTTTATGGGTTTCTTGAATATCAGCAGGTAGTTTTTTTTGTTTCCCCTTGGCAATAATTTCTAAGGCTTTCTTTTCATCTAAAGGTATCTGATCTAAATCTAAAGTTACTCCTTTAGTTTTCTGCACTAAATCAGCAGCACGTTGAATAGTCGTCAGATTTTTTAAACCCAAAAAGTCCATTTTTAATAAACCCATCGCCTCAACATCTTCCATATAATATTGAGTAATTACTGACCCATCATTGTTCTTTTGTAGGGGAACAATTTCATCTAACGGTTGAGAAGATATAACTACCCCCGCAGCATGAACCCCAAAGGTTTTATTTGTACCTTCAATACGGATCGCCATATCAACCCAATTACGGACTTTGACCTCGCCTATTTCTTCTTTATTAATGTCATAAATGGGGACGCTTTCGTTTTCGTATGCTTGTTTAAAAGCAGGTTCGGGAGTCTTTTCCGAAATCATGACGTTGAGTTTGGTAGGTTTACCCCGCACTACGGGAATCATCTTGGCAATGCGATTTTGATCGCCAAAGTCAATACCCAATACCCTCCCAACATCTTTTAATACCGCCTTGGAAGTCATGCGGTTGAAAGTAATAATTTGAGCTACGTTAGCCTCGCCATACTTTTCTGTAACATACTTAATCATGTCTGCACGGCGATCTGGACAAAAATCAGTATCCACATCAGGCATAGATTTCCGTTCGGGATTGAGAAAACGCTCGAATAGTAAGCCGTGATGAATCGGATCGATATTAGTAATCTTAAGGCAATACGCCACCAAAGAACCCGCCGCAGATCCCCTTCCTGGCCCCACTGGGATATCATTATCTCTAGCATATTTAATATAGTCCCACACTACCAAAAAGTAGGTAGAAAAGCCCTTTTCCTGCATTACCTGAAGTTCTACCTCCAGCCTGTGCATATATTCAGCAGGAACTTCAGTATGGTTGCGACACTTCAGTCTTTCGAGTAAGCCTTGGCGGGTAACTTCTTCAAGATAACTATCCGCGGTATGCCCCATAGGAACAGGATAGTCAGGAATACGGGGTTCGCCTAAAATATTGTAAGCCTGGACTTTATCCGCCACTTCTACGGTAGTCGCGATCGCACTTTCAATGACATCATCCTCTAAATGATCGCGAAATAGCAACCTCATTTCATCCGCAGACTTAAGATACTCCGTACCGCTATAGCGCAGTCTTTTGTCATCGGTAATGCGCTTTTGCGTCAGGATGCAAAGCAAAGCATCGTGGGCTTCTACGTCATAACAAGATATAAAGTGGGAATCATTAGTAGCAATAACTTTAATACCCAGCTTATTGGCAATATTTACAATGGCGACATTCACCATCCGATCTTCTGGCGATCCGTGATCTTGAATCTCTAAATAATAATCTTCGCCAAATAAATTTTGATACCACTTGGCTACCTTCTCAGCAAGTTCTAAATCATTTTTTAAAATTGCTTGGGGTACTTCTCCTCCCAAACAAGCACTAGTGACAATCAATCCTTCATGATATTTCTCTAACAGTTCTTTATTAATGCAAGGACGAGCAAAAATACCGCTACCTTGATAACCTTTGAGGTGGGAAATCGTGGTTAGCTTAACTAAATTCTTATAACCTTGAGTATTCTTGGCTAATACTACCTGGTGATACTTGCGATGCCTTCTTTTCTTTTCGGTAATATTGACTTCAATATCGCCATTAATAACGTACATCTCGTTACCGATAATTGGCTTAATGCCCTTGTTACGACAAACTTTAATCAATTCGATCGCACCATACATTACCCCGTGATCCGTTAGAGCGATCGCTGGCATATCTAATTCCAAACAGCGATCGATTAACTGGGGTATCTGGGATGCACCATCAAGCAAGCTATAGTCGCTATGGATATGTAAGCCAACAAAAGACATAGATCGTTAATTAGGAACTAGTAAGCAGATATTAATTATCAACGATTTACTCTATTTGTGGGGATGGAGAGTAAGAATATTTAAGATTTAGAGAGTAGATCGGATAGGGCGATCGCCTTACCTTATCTTAAAATAGAGGAAGAAGAACTAAGGCAGGCATATCGAGAACAAAATCAAGATCCTGAGTTTTAGAGATCGCTCTGAACAAGTATAGGGCGATCTGACAATTAACTGGACATATAATAGATAAAAGAGATTCGAGTAAAGAAAATGGAAGCAATTTCCGTACCCAAGGGATTTAAGGTAACTCCAGAACAATTCGATCGCCTAGCTGATATCGAGCAAACAGCACGGATGGAGTTAACCAAAGATGGAGAATTAATCGTCATGAGTCCTACTGGTGGTGAAGCAGGTAGAAAAAATTTTAATTTGTATTTAGATTTGGGCAATTGGAATCGCCAAAAGAAACTCGGCGAGGCTTTTGATTCTTCGACTATATTTGTTTTACCTAATGGTGCCAGAAGAAGCCCAGATGTAAGTTGGATTAAATTAGATAGATGGAATAATCTTACTTTGAAAGAGAAACAAGGTTTTCCTCCTCTTCCCCCTGATTTTGTTATCGAACTAGTTAGCCCAAGCGATCTCAAGAATCAAAGATACGAAGATTTACAGGCGAAGATGCAAGAATACTTAGATAATGGCGTTCGACTCGGTTGGTTAATCGAACCAGCAGCAAAAACAGTTGAAATTTATCGTCTAGACAAACAAGTAGAAGTTTTAAATCATCCCAAAACGCTATCAGGGGAAAGTTTACTGCCTGGATTTGTTTTAGATTTAAAAGAAATTTTTTAAACAGAAAGCTATAAACCTATTATTATAGAAGGGTGAAACTCTACAATTTTCCACCATCGATGCAGGGCGAAAATTTTTTAATTTCAGGGATTGACTGGCGATCGCCTTTTTTGTTAAAATTATTTTTATAATGGGAATAGTTGCGCCTACGTTTCTGAGTCACCACTCCCATTATGAAGCTTATTTTTTAATTAAATCACGTTTTGCGATCGCCAGTCAAGATTTTAGGCGATTTTTTTTTGATGTTTTTTGATAATACGCTCTAATTCTCTAATTGTTTATTCCTTAAACATATATAGGTAAAGAGATCGCCTTTTTTTCGTTAATACAGCAACGGATTCAATCTCCTCTCCTCAACTCGGACTTATAGAGAAGTAATTACGCGACTTTTCATTAATCAACTCAAAACACTACTTAATATGTCTCTTCCAGAATCAAGAGAATAGAAGGAAGAAAAAACACAATAAAATGCGATCCAAATCACAGCCAAAACCCTATTAATTACTAGCAAAAAAGCAGAAAAAAACTTTTTTAATGATGATATGTTTTGTCGATCGTTAGGGTAATTTCTAAATAGGAAAGAAAAACCTAAAACAAACACACAAAACACAAACACTTATTAACTGAAGGATATAAACATGAATAACGTATTTACTGCTAAATTACTACAAAACTTAAATAATAAAAAAGGTAACAAAGGTTTTACATTAATCGAACTACTAGTTGTTGTAATCATCATCGGTGTTCTTGCTGCTGTTGCTCTACCTAACCTCTTGTCTCAAGTAGGTAAAGCTCGTGAAACAGAAGGTAAAAATGGTGTTGGTACAATCAACCGTGCTCAACAAGGTTTCCACTTTGAAAGAAGAGTATTTAATAACGGTGCTGACGTAACTCTTGCTAACAATCCTCTAGGAGTAGTAATCAACCCTGACTTCTATGCTTTTACTGTAGCAGGTAACGCAGGTATAGATGCTACAGTAACTGCAATTGATGCTGCTGCTGCTGCCAACGGTACCAGAAACTATGGAGGCGGAATAGGTTTTGACGCTGGTGCTTACAGTACTGCCATCTGTCAATCTGACGCTGTGGGTGGAGCAGCTACTGCCGATGTCGCTGCCCCCGCTGCTGTTGTCTGTGGTGCTGGTACAGAGTTAAATTAGACTTCCATTATCAATTTTATTTGACTTAAAAAACAGGCAGATTCTGCCTGTTTTTTACTTTATATTAGACTCTTAATATAAATCGTATTTTAATCAAAAAGCATAATTACTTACTAATTAGAATCATGAATAATCAATGGATTAATTTTTTAATCAATCGCCATAAAAACAAATTTAATGAAGGATTTACCTTAATTGAATTATTAGTAACAATCATAATTATTGGTGTACTTTCTGCTATTGCTTTACCCAGTTTTTTGAGTCAAGTAGGCAAAGCTAGAGAATCAGAAGCCAAGAACAATTTAGGGACATTAAGTCGCGCTCAACAAGGATATCATTTTGAAAATCAAGTTTTTGCCGATAGCTTAAACAGACTGGCATCGAATACAATCTTTGAGTCAGAATATTACAATTACCCAAATGCCGATGTGGCTAATAATAACATCTTGACCCAGAGGGCAGTTTCTATCGATTCCAATTCTAATCGAACTAGAGACTATGCTCTAGGAGTTTATTTTAATGCAGGTAGCTACACATCGAAAATATGTGAATCTAGTGCAGTAGGACAAACTGTAGAAGCTCCTACTATAGCTACCGATCCTTGTACCAATGGAGGCATAGAACTCAACTAACTAACAAATATTAATAGATGTACTGAAAAACTTATGTTGAATAAAATCAGACAAAACAGTAAGTCAATGTTTGCTTGCTTAGGATTAGTTTTGAGTACTGGTAGTTTAGTAAATTTACAATTGAAAGAATTATCACAAAAGTTCTCAGTTCAAAGTATAGAAACCTACAGCAAACAAGAAAATCAGCAAAAGACATTAGTCAATTTTCAGAAAAATCTGCCAACTTTTGGTTTTGATAACCTATTGGCAGATTTAAATTATCTACAATTTATTCAATATTTTGGGGATACAGAAGCGCGAAATATGACAGGATACTCTCTAGTGACTGATTATTTTGAACTTTTGGTCAGTCAAGATCCTCGCTTTACCAACGCTTATTTATCTCTTTCAACAGCTAACTCTTTGTTCGCTGCTCAACCAGAAAAAACAGTCGAATTACTAGATCGAGTATTAGAATCCTCATCTCCTAATTTACCAGGATATCCATTTTTCTTGTGGACTTATAAAGCCACGGATGAAATATTGTTTTTAGGAGATTTGGAAGCAGCTAAAAATTCATATTTAATGGCTGCAAATTGGGCGAGTAAACGAAATGACGATCTTGGAAATGAATTGTCTGATCGATTTATCACTACTGCTAAATTTTTAGCTAGTAATCCAGATAGTACTGAAGCAAGAGTTGGCGCATGGTCAACATTATTAAATCAAGCTCAAGATTCCAAAACACAGCAATACGTAATCGAACAGCTTGAAAAACTAGGAGCTGAAGTTAATATTACTCCCGATGGTAGATTGGAAGTAAGACCACCTGAATCTGATCGCGCCTAGAATTATATTTATGACCTCTTCGCCCTTACGATTAAATTGCACCACCATAATTATGTAATTGAACCAAAGATCATCAATAAAATACATAAAATATGATCCCGACAAACACCACAGGCGGTCAATCCGATTACCAGGATATGATTACAGCCAATCGGGGGCGTATTTCGTAACGATATGTGCGTATCAACGGCAATGTTTATTCGGGGATGTTGTTGATGGACAGATGGTTTTAAATCAATATGGTAATGTCGTTGCCGATGAATGGAAAAAATCGTCGGTCATTAGAAAAGAAATTAAATTAGATGAATGGGTTGTGATGCCCAATCATTTTCATGGCATTGTAATTATCAATAACACCACCGTAGGGGCGAACGGCCGTTCGCCCCTACTACGGGGTTGTACGCACCCACAAATGAAACCAAAATCATTATCGTCGTTAATGGCGGGTTTCAAATCAATTGCCACCAAAAAAATTAATATTCTGCGAGGTACGCCAGGGACACCATTATGGCAACGTAACTATTACGAACATATTATCCGTAACCCAGATGCCATGAATAAAATTCGTCAATATATTATTCATAATCCCGTATCTTGGTCTGTAGACCAATTGCATCCTCATCATCCATCAAAATGGTAAATAAAGAAAGATTAAAAATGTAATGCTCGCTTTACGTTTTAATAGTAAATAGTTGTTGAGGAGTAATTTTTATTTCCTGAAATGTAGACGAAATTAATTCTTGTGCTGCGGTGAAAAGAGTCTCTTCATATAATCCTTCATCCAAGACCAGAATTGTTACCTTCTGTTCTATCGGATCGATAATCCAATATTCAGGAATACCTAAAGCTGCATATTCAGATCTTTTATAACGATAATCCCTTTTAATTGATTCTGGGCTAATATGCGAAGCGGTATCCTTTAGGACTACTTGAACCACCAATAATGGGGGATTTTCTAACACTCCCGATTTATCCAAAGAATCTAGAACCTCGGCTTTTTCTACTACGCAAACATCGGTAATACGCGATTTGCGCCATCCCGTCCTAATTCCCCCTTCTCGTATTGCTAACCAAGGGAGTTGGAGGCGATTTATTTCTGTTTTAAAAATATCTCGAACAAAATCACAAATTAAAATATGGCGAAATGTGGGAGGATTCATTATTTCAGGCTGACCTGCTACTAATTCATAACGGTTGTCTGGATCTGGGTCGTATTCTAAATACTCTTCAAAAGAAAACAAACTTTTTTTGCTTATGGCAGTCATGATGCTTAATAGAAATAATGCCAAAAATTAATGTACTTAATAATTGTAGTGGAAACTTTTTAGACAAGCGATCGCTTTTAATCTAAATAATCTCAAATACTACTCTTTATTCCAAACTCGCAGATAGAAATAAACAAAAACAAAGGCAATTAACAGCAAAATAGTTGCAGCAGCAGCAGCGTAACCAAATTCAAAGCGAGAAAAAGCCTGTTCGTAGATATAATAAACCAGCAGGTTGGTAGAATTTAATGGCCCTCCTCCCGTAATAATATAGACTTGCTCGAAACTCCGCAAAGTGAAGATAGCGGTAGTTAAAACAGCAAAAACTAGGGTAGGTCTTAACCCAGGAAGAGTAATATACCAAAACTTTGCCCAATCGTTTGCCCCATCTAATTCCGCAGCTTCATAACGGGATTGAGGAATGACTTGCAAACCCGCCAGAAATACTACTAAATTAAAGCCTAGTTGCTTCCAGCTACTTAACAGGATTAACACGGGCATCGCCCAGGTAGTACTACTCAACCAAGCAATAGGCTCTAAGCCCCATTGCAGCAGTATATTATTAATTGGCCCCTCAGTTTGAAATAGCCAGCGAAAAGCCAGCCCTACAGCTACTAGGGATGTAATGGAAGGAATAAAATAAGCAGCCCGCAAAAACCCCCGCAAAGCAAAAGATTTATTTAACAAGACAGCTAATCCCAAGGGAATAATAATCGTCGGGATGACAGTGGCAAGAGTAAAATAAGTCGTGTTAACCATTACCTGCCAAAAGTCGGCATCGGTAAACAACCGCAGATAGTTACGTACCCCTACCCATTCAATACCCGATACAGTAAAGCTACCCGTGGTAAAGCTGAGATAGAGTAAATAGGCAATGGGATAAAACAGGAAGATACTTAATAATATTAATGCTGGGGCGATAAACAACCACGCAGCAACACTATCTCGATCTAAGATCGCAGAAACAGGATTTAATTTATTCAAGTTGCTTATTTAGTTAAAAAACAACCACCCATAACCCAAAAAAGCGATCGCCCAAAATCCCCCGTAAATATAACCCAATCTTTTTTTATATTCCCTCGATTCATTCTTTTTCACCCCTAAGTGAATTGCCAAAAGTATAGGAGTCAGACAAAATATTATCGATAAAGCGATCGCCATATTATAATTCTCCATTTAGCTAAGAGTAGGGGGAAAAACAAAAGACCAAGTAGAATAAACAAAAATTGCTACCGCCACAGCAGCTAATAATGCTTCAATAATATTGCCAATAATCGAAGCAATCACAATACCCGCACTAGCCTTAAAAGCCTGTTGAATGCGGGCTTCGGATTCGAGATTACTGCGATAAAGATATTCCCCAATAAATGCCCCCACAACCGCCCCGACCAATACGCCTATTAAAGGCCCTCCAATGGGTAAAGCGGGTAATAGACCAAAAAAACCGACAGCCATGCCGATAAATGCGCCATATTGACACCATTTGCTGCCTCCAGCCTGTTTTGCCCCAAAATACAAAGCCAAATATTCGACTCCCGCACTGAGAATCAAAACGATAAAAATAAAAATCATCGGCAAACCAATGCCTGCAAAACTAGTTGCAATACTCCAACCTAAAATAGCAACCAAAATAATACTGCTACCAGGAAGCCCAGGAATAATTGCGCCAATTACCCCCAATCCCATTACGCCCAATACAATCCAATAAATAGTAGTTATATCCATATTGACTTATTACTTATTACTTATTACTTATTACTTATCAAAGTCGAGGTGCGACTATTTGAGCAAAGCGATCTTTGCCTTCTTCCAATCTGGTAGGAATTCCTTGAGGATATTCGCGATTGATAATACTAATTAACTGCTCGATACGGTTGCCAGGATCGGGATGGGTACTCATAAACTCAGGTTGTCCTTGCGCCCCACCTCTAGCAGAATCAAGAATTTTCATTAACTCCACAATACCTTTAGGGTTGTAACCCGCTTCCGTCATAAATTGAAATCCCAAGCGATCGCTTTCTAGTTCGTCTTCTCTGCCATACTTAAGATTCACCATTTGATTGACCGCTTGAGCTAAAATAGCTGCCTGTCTGCCACTACCAGGGTTATCGCTGGCTGCAATTCCCACCGCATTAACCAAAGCACTGCCTAACTGTTGTTTGGCTAAATGTTCCGCACCATGTCTGCCAATGACGTGACCGACTTCGTGACCCAAAACCCCTGCCAACTGGGCTTCTGAATTGAGCCGACTTAATAAGGCTGCGGTAATAAATACCTGTCCCCCAGGAAGTGCAAAAGCATTTACAGTTTGAGGATCTCGCAGCAAATGAAACTCAAAGGGATAAGAAGAACTTTTAGCGATCGAACTTCTAACTACCCGATTTCCCACACTATCGACATAATCTTGTAAAGTGCGATCGGGATATAAATTGCCGTGTTGTTGTGCCATTTTAGGCGCAGACTGACGACCGATAACTATTTCTTGTTGGGGTGAAAGTTGCACCCGTTGTTTTTCTCCTGTAATGGGATTTTCACTAACGTTAGTAAAATAGTTAAACATCCCAAATACAGCGAAGACTACGCCAATAACCAGACGTATTAATAATCTACTCACTCTATTTAATCTCTTGCTCTAAATGTAGTATTGGCAGAATATTACCATGAGTATATTTGTTTCTACGTTTTTCTTTGAGCTTCTTTAATTTATTTTTCATTTTTTAGCAGTCCCTGACAATAACCAATCAATTTAGTAGTGTGACTGCTGATGTTTTTAAGTTTCTTACTTTTGGTATCATCTCGACGGGCAGCAGCCAAAAATAAGATGTCGGTAGCTAATAACTTGAACTCTCGTTTGATTTCTCTTTGGATTGATTCCCAGCGTGGAATAATTGCTGGGTTTATTTCCTGACAATCTAAACCAACAATATTTTCCTCGAACCACTGTTGCAAGTCTGGAAACTCTTGTTGGATGATATATGCAGCACTATCTGTTGCCAAGTCGATCGCCTTTTGATTAAAGACTGTTAACAAAGTTAAGAAATCCTGATATGCTCGATTATGTGACCCAGGCAACATTATTTAGTTTAAGATAAGGTAATAAACAAGGTAAAATTCTACTAAGCAGACTTGACTTTTTCGCTGTTGTTACAGTGGAAAATATTGTTTGTAAGTTTAGACTTTTATTATTAAAAAATTAAGTTAATTTTACATATAAATACTCAATTAGATCTCAAAATTAGATAGTTATCTGATTTTGAACGTCTGACTTCCGCACTAACTATTTATGGGGGGATTAAGTAAATATTTAAGCAACAGTAGCATCCCTTGAAAGGTTTTTCCTTTCTATCTTAATTCTTCCATACCTATTACTCTTAACTTATATTTATCGATCTATGACCGCAATCTCTATCATAGAAAGCCCAGCCAACGAAGTGAAATTACCTCGATGGTTACAGGAATGCTTAATCAATCAGCAACCAGAAGATTCAGAGTCAGACGAACAACTTATTTGTCGTGCATTTAATTTTGCCTACGAATTACATGAAGGACAATATCGCAAATCAGGAGAGCCTTATATTGCCCATCCTATAGCAGTAGCTAGTTTGTTGCGAGATTTGGGGGGAGATAGTGTGACTATCGCTGCGGGATTTCTCCACGACGTAGTTGAAGACACGGAAATCACCCCCGAAGAGATTGAAAAGAGATTTGGGGTACAGGTGCGCCAACTAGTAGAAGGTGTCACCAAGCTATCTAAGTTTAACTTTTCTAGCACTACCGAGCGTCAAGCGGAAAACTTCCGACGGATGTTTTTGGCAATGGCAACGGATATTCGCGTGATTGTGGTGAAGCTAGCGGATCGGCTGCACAATATGCGTACCCTAAATCATCTCAAACCAGAAAAACAAAGACGTATTAGCCAAGAAACTAGAGAAATTTTTGCTCCTTTAGCCAACAGGCTGGGTATTGGTCGTTTTAAATGGGAATTAGAAGATTTATGCTTTAAATATTTAGAGCCAGAAGCTTATGAAGAAATAAAGGCTTTAATTGCAGAAAGAAGAGCCGATCGCGAAGCGAGAATTGCTGCGGTAACGGAAACATTGCGATCGCGTTTAGAACAGCTTAAAGTTGAAGTAATTGAGTTGAAAGGAAGACCCAAGCATCTATATGGTATTTACCAAAAGATGGAACGTCAACAAAAAGAGTTCAGCCAGATCTACGATATTGCTGCTTTCAGAATCATTGTCAACACCAATGAAGAATGCTATCGCTCTTTGGCAGTCGTTCACGATGCTTTTAAACCCATTCCAGGACGTTTTAAAGATTATATTGGCTTGCCCAAACCAAACCGCTATCAGTCTTTACACACTACTGTCGTTGGCTCAAATGGTCGTCCGATCGAAGTACAAATTCGTACCCTGGAAATGCACCAGATAGCTGAATATGGGATTGCTGCTCACTGGAAGTATAAGGAAACGGGTACGAGTAACGCGGAAATATCTTCAGAAGATACTAAATTTACCTGGCTGCGTCAGCTATTGGAATGGCAAAAAGATGTCAACGACGCTCAAGACTACATGGAGAATGTCAAAGACAATCTCTTTGAAGATGATGTCTATGTCTTTACTCCCGATGGTGATGTTATTTCTTTGGCGCACGGGGCAACTCCTGTAGATTTTGCCTATCGCATTCATAGTGAAGTAGGAAACCAGATGAAGGGGGCGAGAGTTAATGGTCGTTGGTCTGTATTGTCGAAACCATTGGAAAATGGTGATATAGTCGAGATTGTTACCCAGAAAAATAGCCATCCTAGTTTAGATTGGCTTAACTTCGTCGTATCTCCTACCGCAAGAAATCGCATCCGACAGTGGTATAAGCGATCCCACCGCGATGAAAACATCGCCAGAGGTAAAGAATTATTAGAGAAGGAAATGGGTAAAAGTGGTTTCGACTCTTTACTCAAATCTGAGCCAATGCAGATTGTGACTCAGCGTTGTAATTATCATACTGTCGACGATCTTTTGGCTGCGTTGGGATATGGAGAAATAACCCAAAAACACGTCGTTAATCGTCTGCGAGATGTTGTTAAAGAGCAGCAACCAGTCGAAGAAGTAGAAGTTGAGATCGAAGAAAATGTAGAAATTCCGAAATATATTCCTGCCAGCAAAGAAAAACAAAAGGGCGAGTCTCCGATTATTGGCGTAGAAGGAATGCTGTACCATATAGCGGGTTGTTGCAAACCTCTGCCAGGAGAATCTATTATTGGTGCTGTAACTTTAAGCTCTAGAGGTATTTCGATTCACCGTCAAGGATGTCAAAACGTCGATAAGGTGCCAGGAGAAAGAATTATTCCTGTTAGTTGGAATGATGGCACCCAAGAGACTCAACCCTTAACTTATCCTGTCGATATTCAAATCGAAGCGATGGATAGAGTCGGGGTATTAAAAGACATTCTGGCACGTTTGAGCGATCGCGGAATTAATATTCGCAATGCAGGAGTTAAAACTAGTCCGAATAAACCAGCCTTAATTTCTCTGAGTCTCGATATTAGAGATCGCCAACAGCTTGAATATATTTTCCAAAGAATTAGAAGTATGAGCGATACTTTAAATATTCGTCGCGTTATAGATTCGAGCGATAAATAATCGATCGACAAAAAAGTAGGGATAAATCTTAATTTACCCCTACTTAAATTTTGTCTGATTGTTTTTAAAGCCAGCCTAAATAGTTTCCGATCGCCATTCCAATACCAACCCCCGCTAAAGCACTAAATGCAGTTGGGAGAAACGACCAATTGTTGTGATGATGAGGACGAGAAATAGTTTGAACTTTAGCAGTAGTAATCATGTCAATAAATTTTTGATTTAAACTGACTACATCTTAAGAAGAGGTGGAATTAAACACTGCGATCGAGATCTCTATTAAGAAGTGATTATTAACTACTAAATTGATTTTTTTAATCTATTTCTCCTTGCCAATAAATCTTTTGTTCGGCAGAATTATCTCCCAAAGAACGGATTACGGTTAGTTCTACTTCGATCGCCGTTCCTGGTAAGAGATATTTACTATCTATGGGTAACTGTCCCAAATTTAGGACAAAATGCTGATTGTTCTTGCCAATAGCAGTCGTGGGGATAATGCCCTCATATCTAGTTTTATAACTCAAAGAATCTCTTTTACTAGTAAAGCGATCGCTATTAGTACGGTACTTAATTTTAAATTGGGTGTTAATAATATCTGATTTTTGAGCCAGATCGATCGCACTAAAGACTAAGTTAGATCGATTTCCCGAAACTAAACCTCTAGCCAAGCGAGTAGTTTCTGACTCGCCAATGGCATGATTAATCGTTAATAGTGTATTACTATCGGTAGTTGTCACGGTTGTATCCAACCAAACTTTTTCGGGATAAGTAATTAATAATTCATTCTTTTCTGTTAGTTCCAATGCAATTAATTCATCTTCAAAATCACTAATTACTCTCGATCCTTGCCAATTTAGAGATACTTTTCTTGACAAACGTTCGATATATTCTTGATAAGTATCGGCAAGAATAGAACTAGGATTTAATAGAGAAGTTGCCCCACGATGAGACTGCCAAATATTATTAGATAAATTAATTGTTTTTCCTCCCTCAATCGAAGACAAATTAATCGTTTCTGTTAGCTTTTCTGGGCGTAAATCTATGCCTTTTTTTACCAAATATAACGTTCCAGGTTTGCCATCCGCACCATCCCTACCAACTCTACCCCAACTGCCATCCCGCCCATCGTGACAGTAGTATCTTTGATGCTCTTGGTAACGCTCTCCTCGATCTGGTTGATGGTATGAATAATTATTAAATATTTTAGAAGGACAGACACAACCCCTGCCACCCCTACCTTCGGTTCCACCTCGTCCGCCATATCCCCCAGTCGACAAAACATAAACCTGTTTGAGATCTTCAAGGCGATCGTAAAACACCGTTAATGAACCACCATTACCTCCGTTACCTCCGTTACCTCCGTCGCCTCCCCTGCCTCCATTAGGCAGTCTGATATCAGATTTATAGTCTCTATCTAATCTATAACATCTAGCATCAGAAGCAATTCCCCCTCTTTCCCCATCTTCTCCATCCGTACCAGAAAGATTTAGATCTACAGCAGATCCATCAATGGTAATTGTTTTGTCTACTCCGCTTCTGCCGTCTCTACCAGATCTACCATCCCGTCCGCTATGTCCGTGTTGCCCTTGATAGCTATAAAGGTTTGAAGGAATATCAGACGGTGATGAATCGAGCTTTTTGCTAATTGCGGCTTGTAAAGCAAATTGAGGACTAGTAGCGATCAAACTAGGAATAAGCCAAAGACAGACAGCGAAACCTAGTTTAAAAGAATCCGTAACCATTATCGACTTAGGGTAAAACAGAGATATCTTTAAGACAAAAATTAGCTTTAGATAGTTCCTGAATTTTTTTATTAGATTATATTTGAGAATTCCAGTAATTTAAAATGACTGCCAATAAAATAAAAGTTCAATCGATAAAACCACCCTTGGCGACCTTGATTTTAATCGGAATTGTTTTATTAGGAGGATTGATTGTCTTTTTTTGGGCAATAGGATTGGGGGTAATTACTGATATTTTTGCCTACTTAAATTTATTACAAGAAAATCCTCCTATGTGGGTGGAAGCCCCTGTAGTAATGAGCAGATTTTTGCTTTTACCATCGATTATTATTTTTGTTGCAGTTTTTATTATTACTAAAATTTCTCCTCAACCCAAGGTTTGGTCGAGATTTATCACGATCGCAATTTTATTAATCCTAACTGTGCGCTATATTCAATGGCGATCGCTTTCTACTTTAAATCTTAGCAATCCTTTAGATGGAACATTTAGTATTGCTTTGTTTTTATTAGAAATTTTTGTACTTTTCAACAGTAGTCTTCAGCTATTTTTGATGGTTAAGGTAAAAGATAACCAAAGAGAAAGAGATCGATTGGCTGTCGCCGTAACTGAAAAAACTTTTCAGCCCAGAGTAGATATTTTTATTCCTACTTATGACGAACCAGAGTTTATTTTACGTCGGACAGTAATTGGTTGTCAGGCAATTGATTACGAAGCAAAAACGGTTTATTTATTAGATGATACTAGACGTTCTGCAATTGCAGAATTAGCAGCAGAATTAGGATGTGAATATATTACTCGCCCTAATAATAATCATGCTAAAGCAGGTAATATTAATCATGCTTTACCCTTAAGTACGGGAGAATTTATTGCTTTTTTTGATGCAGATTTTATTCCTAGCACTAACTTTTTAGCAAGAACCTTGGGACTATTTCAAGATCGAAAATTAGCCCTTTTACAAACTCCACAAAATTTTTATAATATCGATCCGATTGCTCGCAATCTAGGTTTGGAAGATATTTTAACTCCAGAAGAAGAAGTATTTTATCGTCAATTACAACCCATCAAAGATGCTGCGGGGAGTGTAATTTGTGCGGGGACTTCTTTTGTAATGCGACGGGAAGCATTAGAGTCTATTGGCGGTTTTGTTACCGATTCATTGAGTGAAGATTACTTTACAGGCATACGTTTATCTTCTCAAGGTTATCGCCTAGCTTATATAGATGAAAAATTAAGTGCGGGGCTAGCAGCGGAAAATATTGCCGACCATGCCAAACAAAGATTGCGTTGGGCGAGGGGGACTTTACAGGCATTTTTTATTAATTCCAATCCTTTAACTATTTCAGGTTTGAACTTTATGCAAAGATTGGCTCATTTAGAAGGATTATTACATTGGTTTTCTAGTATTGCCAGTGTTTTTTTCTTATTAATGCCTTTGGGATATGCTTTTTTTGATATTATTCCGATTCGGGCAACTACTGATGATTTTCTCTTTTTCTTTTTACCTTATTACATCACTAAGTTAACAGTTTTTTCCTGGCTTAATTATCGATCGCGCTCGGCAATCTTATCTAATATTTACGGTTTAGTTTTAGCTTTTCCCCAAGCGATTACCGTAATTCAAGTAATGCTTGCTCCCTTTGCCAATGGTTTTGATGTTACTCCCAAAGGAACAAAAAGCGATCGCTTTTCTTTTAACTGGAAGCTAGCTTTTCCTTTGTTAATTGTGTTCATTTTAACTGCCATTAGTTTGTGGTCAAATATTTATGCTTGTATCATATCTGCTATGCACGAATCTCCTGCTATAAATGAAAAAATGCAGGGTTTAAACTTAGGTTGGATCTGGAGTACCTATAATTTATTATCCTTAGGAGGAGCATTATTAATATTATTAGACGTACCCAAACCAGATCTATACGAATGGTTCAATCTGCGCAGAGTAATTAAACTAGAAACAATCGCATCAGACAGTCAAATCGAAACTTACTGGGGCGTTACTACTAGTATTTCTCAAATTGGGGCGCATATATCTTTAACCCATAGAGGAATCAATCAATTGCTTCAGGGGGAAAGTATTCCCGTGAGTATTTCTATTCTCGAAGAAAATATTAATATCTCAGGGAGAATTGTGGCAACTAATATAGATCAAGACTTTCACCATCTGCGCGTCAATTTCGATGCTCTTAGTTTAGAGCAAGAAAGAAAGTTAGTCACATTATTATTTTGTCGCCCAGGACAATGGAAAAGAAAAAATAGCCCAGGAGAACTATATTCTATCTGGCTAATGTTGAGAATTTTACTTCGACCTAAAGTATTATTTGATCGCACTCCTAAAATTAATGCGATCGAAGTCGGACAAAGATCTGCTTAATCTCGATGAATCTTAAATCTTTACAAGTATGTGTCTAATTATTACTTGATGCTGACTGTTTAAAATAACTGGGAACTATGAGGAAACAACCAGAAAAATTAATTATAATATAACTTCAGAGTTTCAATCATGAATAAAGCTTTAGTAATTGATGATAGCTTAATGATGAGAGAAGTATTTAGCAAATACTTACAGCAGGGGGGGTTTAATAATGTCGAAAAAGCCTCCAGCGTAGCAGAAGCTCAAAGTACTTTAGCAAGTTATCAACCAGATCTAATTATTCTAGATGTAGTAATGGATGGCACGAGTGGATTTGAATTTTGCCATAAGTTAAAAAAGAACAGAGAAACTTGTTCTATTCCTGTGATGATTTGCTCTTCTAAAACTAGTCAGGCAGATTTGATGTTAGGAGATATTGTGGGTGCTGATGCCTATTTACCCAAGACGGTAGCACAGGCAGAATTTATTAGCAAAGCACAACAGTTGGCTCAAAATCCCGTGCATTGTAAGTTATTAACGGGTGTTACGCGCTAATTAATTTATATAAGATAAGGGAATCCTTTCGCAATTTTAAAGGATTCCAGATTTTATTTAACGATCTCAAAATCATAACCATAAGAAGATCGCTTCCCAGGTTGTACTGTAACTAACTGTACGGGAGAATTGCGATCGCCTGAAGCTAAGAATTTTACTTTTCCCGAAGCACCATCAAAACTAAAACCCGACTGAGACAGAGTTTTTTGGATACCCTGACGACTAGGATCCCCTGTTAAACCCGCAATAATGGCTTGCACCGCATCATAAGCCATTGCGGTACGCCAATTAACATCCCCTCCCCACAAACGACGAGAAGATTCTGGGAAATCGGAATTAGTGTTACTAGATATATGCCAAGGTACGGCTAAAACCAAGCCTACGGCTTTTTCTCCTGCAATTTGTAGGGTTTGGGGTTTGTAGAAGCTATCCCCTGCTAACATGGGCAATTGATTATTGTTTAGCTGCACCATTAGATAGGACTTATCTAAGGTTGTAGAATCATTGAGAAAGACTAAGATATCTGCTTGCTCAATTTGGGCTTTTTGTAGTATTTCGGCGGGATTATAGTTACCTTGAGACAGATCGACTTCGATGGCAATTTCTCCTCCATTACTCACCAGATCAGTAGTAAAAGTATCTCTGAGAGAATTACTATAAGCACTTTGGGAATTATAAACAACTACCGCCCGATTTTTGTTGAGTTTTTTAAGGGCATATTCAGCGATCGCATTGCTAGTAAAGCGATCGCTAGGTACGGTGCGAAATATATTATTTCCCATCTTAGATATGGCAACAGAAGTGCTGCTAGGAGAGATCGCCACCAAACCATTTTCTTGATAGATCGGTGCAGCAGCTAGGGTTACTCCACTAGAAAAATGTCCTACTACGGCTAAAATATCTTTATTTTTAACTAAGTTTTGGGCGATCGCTTTGGCAGTTTGAGGATCGTTATCATCATTAACGATCAAAACTTTTAAAGGAACACCATTGATCCCGCCCTGCTGATTAATTTCATTTTGAGCTTGCGCCACCCCTCTGAGTATTTCTTCAGAAGTAGTTATTTCCGTACCAATGGGTACGGGTACGGCAATGCTATAGGCTTTATTTTGCCCAATACGGGCATTGTTCAAATAAATTAGGGCTTCGGGATCGTTAGGTTTTCTACTTAGGGATTCTTCTAAAAAAGATACTGCTTGGGGATAATCGCCATCGGAAATTGCTTGTCTTCCTGCTTCTTTTTCTGGAGTAACACCTTCACTAATTAGAATCTCATTTCCCGCACTAATTTGAGGCGAAGGAGATTCATCTACTGGAACAAGAATGTCTTTATTTGAGTCTACTATAAATGATTCTTGTTTATTTTTATTGAACCACCATAAACCACCAGCGATCGCGCTAATAGTTATTAATAATGTTAACAGCAATACTGTAGTTTCTTTTTTACTGCTCATGTAATTAATAAAATTAATTGATATTTGTTAATTCTAGATCTAGTTATGAAAAAAAATATTAATCAACTCCATCAACTATTATCAGGAACTACTTTGACAATTAGCTATGGGATCGCGGTCGGATTATTATTGATTGGCTGTGGTAATTATAACAGCGCGCAATCGTCAGAAATAGAAATTCGAGAGGAAAATACCAGCGATCGAGATATTTTTGGTATTTTCCAACAAATAATTGAATTAGGTAAAGATTTTAGCACTTTTGAAGATAATTCAGCCCAAAAAAAACAAGTAACTCCAATTTCTTTCCAAGAATTAATTGAATATTTACCTCAATCTCCTAGAGGTTGGACGACAGAAAAACTCCAAGGACAAACAAGTTCTTTGGCTGGCTATAGTGTTTCTCAAGTCAAACAAAGCTATCTTCAAAAAGATAAAACTATGACAGTTAGTATTTTTGATTGGACATTTAATCCTGCTCTTTATTTGCCTTTTTTACTAAGTACAGAATTTAGTCAAGAATCAATAGATGGTTATAACAAAGGTGTAGAAATAGACAATATTCCAGGGAGAGAAGCCTATAACTATCACACTAAAGATGGTAGCTTGAATTTATTGATTGATCGCCGATTTTTCGTACAGATAAAAGGAGATAATATAGAAGAAAGAGAGTTAAGGGAATGGTGGAAAAAGATCGATAGTGATTCTTTATCTCAGGTGAATAATTAAGGCGTGTCTTTACTCACCTGAAATGTCGAAAATAGTACCAGAATCTAAATGGTAAACTGTGGTGTTCTCATATAACTTGGCTTATCTATGCCAAAAAATTCTAAGATTGCAGGAGCATATTCGAGATAGTTAACCGTTTCGTTGGTAGTATGGCTAGTCGTGCTATTATAAACGACTAAACTGCCTTCTGGGCAATGTTTTCCTGAGTGATGATCTTCTACTATCAACTTACGAAAACCTAATTCTTGGTGATTAAAACCTCGATCGCCAATAAAAAACTCATCGGCTTCTTTGTTCAAACCAGTTGCTAAAGTAATTACTCGATCGTTATAGTACATCTTCATGTGAATATTTTTGAAATGCTCTTTAGCTTGTTCTATAGTTGCAAAACATTCTTGGGCTTCCTCTGGCGAATCAAACTTCAAAGAATACTGGGGTATCATTGCTGCATCTATTTCATAGTTATATTTGTGATCTCCACACACGCGATCGAGGAATTTGCGGATATTTTTTAATTTGTAAGTATGTTTTGGGGTTTTTTTGAGTTTTTGATTGGCTGCTTGCCCCATACTACTAACTAAAATCAGCACTCGTTGTTGTTGCTGACAGTAATTGATTATTTTTCCTAAAAAGATATCTAATAGTTCTACAGATACCATGATTTCTGAAGAATATTTGTCCATCCATTCTCGATCGTATAGCTTTAAACTATAATCTTCGGGAAACAAACCATACCAGTAGCGATGCATATTTGCAGCGATATGATTGGTGAAAAAGATCGCTAGATCGACATCTTTGGCTTGAAGTTGCTTTAAAAAAACATCCGCCAACAAGTTAAATTGTACGTTTCTCAATCTTTCTTTATTAACTTTGCCTGTTTTTATTTGAGCTACTAAGCCCGCAGAATTAAGTACTGTTTGAAATTTAATACCCAATGCAGGAGATTTAACCAGAGTCGCAACTGCTTCTTGCTTGGGAAATTTGACGCTGGATACTCGACCATTTTCTTTTGTTGCACTGGTATTTAATGCTTGAAAATCCTGATAAATTTCAGGCTTAGTTAGGTTATTGCTAGCAAAACAATCTGGAATGACAAATTTGTAATTACTATCGTCAATATAACTATCTGCGGGGGAAGAATGGAGGGTAGCAACCAATCCCACACTTAGATTGTTTTCCGCTATAGTTTTCCAATATAAAGGATAATTATCTGGTTTGGGATCGTTATACCAATGAATTTTATGCAGATCGTACTCCACTCCAGTATTTAACGAACCCCAAGTTTGAGAAGGATATAAATCGCTTCTGTCCACATCTTCCGCTTTGGTTTCTAAGATTAAAGATTTCTCGAATAAATGACCAATATGAGAATTAGGTTTGAGTTTTTGATAGTGTCTGAGAATTCTCAAAGGAACTTCATTAACTTCAATTACAATAGCTTTATTACTCATGATTTATTTGTTTTGTATATTTAAAGATTAAATTGTTAATGGGTATGCTATGAAAATTTCAACATATCATATCACCAAAATGATAATTTTTTGAGTTACACTTTTTTTTCTGGAAAAATCGCTCTTACTTTACTAAATCAAATTTACTGATATTAATTGAGGATACAATTGAGAACAGATAAATTAAACCGTAACTACAATTTAGAATCAAGAAACTTGCTAACTAGGTTGGATTTATTCCTACTATTAAGCTGGCTAGTTGTAGGTATGATGCTTCGGTTTGCCAATTTAGCAGATAAACCCGCTTCATCTATAGAAATAGCTACCCTGGGTTTTAGTCTTGGTCATGGTTTTTCGCAAATTCCTCTCAACCAATTAATTGCAGCATCGACATTACTATCTCCCCTCCAAGTAGATTTTACAATTAATGCTGCTGATGTTATCGATCGCTTGTTGGCAGAAAGCACCCATCCACCTCTCTATTTTTGCCTGACTCATTGGTGGATCAAACTATTTTCAGATAATGGCGAATTAGTATCTTTACAAGTTGGACGCTCTTTGAGTGCTATTTTGGGTGGGTTAGCAATTCCTGCTATTTTTGGCTTGAGTTGGCTGGCTTTTCGCGATCGCCTAACTGCCCATCTAACCGCTATACTCATGGCAGTTTCTCCCTATGGTATATATTTAGCTCAAGAAGCTCGTCACTATACTTTATCTATTCTCTGGATAATTGCATCGATTAGTTGTGCGATCGTCGCGATCGAGCATATTCACAACCGCCGTAAATTATCGTGGTGGATTTGTTCGATCTGGATCTTAATCAATGGCTTGGGTATGGCTACTCACTATTTCTTTTCTTTAGCTTTAGCCCTAGAAGGATTTGTGATAGTAGGCTTCTGGTTTTGGCAACGCAGTCAAAAAGAAAATCAACTTAGAAATCAATCTAGTTTTAATTATTGGTTGCCGATTATTATTGCAGGTTTGGGTACTTTAGCTGGCTGTCTTGTTTGGCTGCCCGTAGTCAGTGGTATTTCTGGTAATGAATTAACCGATTGGATCGCAACGAGTTACGATTTAGACGAAATTTGGCAACCCATACCTCGTATGTTGGCTTGGTTAATTACAATGGTTGTTTTATTACCCATTGAGGGGACAACTTTAGGAATCAAAATAGCCTCGGCTTTAATAGTTTTAATCTGTTTAATTTTGACTGTTCCCAAACTAATTAAAAACGGAAAACTATTATTAGATAATCCTAAGAATTTAGCCATGAAATTATTTATGGGCTATTATTTGGGAGCAGTAATTTTATATCTATTGCTTATCTATGGATATGGCAAAGATGTTTCTCTGGCAGCCCGCTATCATTTTGCTTATTTTCCTATATTTCTGGTTATCTTAGCAGCAATTCTCGCTCGACTTTGGGAGCAAGTAGAAAATCAAAAAATAGTTATAATTATATTAGTCATGGGGTTGTTAGGTTCTTTAACAGTAGTCAACAATTTGGGCTTTCAAAAATCTCGCAGCTCGAATAGTCTTGCAGAGCATATTCAAACAGTTACAACTATTCCTAGTATAGTAGCCACAACCTATGAAACCCATTCCCAATTAAGAGAATTAATTGCATTAGCTTTAGCTTGGGAAACAAATCCTCAATCCGATCGCTCGATAACACCTCAATTTCTATTAGTAAAACGCGATCGAGATCATAATCCTAATTTAGATAAAATATTATCATCTCAACCCAAACCCCTAGACTTATGGGCAATAAATCTCAGAACCGACAAAGACTATTTAAGTCAAATTAATTGTATAGACGATCGCAATTTGAGATTAGATAATAGTGGTTATCAAAATCGTCTCTATCATTGTACTAATTGACCTTTTAACAATAAAAAGTTGCTAGATAATCCTACAAAACTAGCAACTCATATATAGTTGTATAAAAAAGTGAAAACCAAACAAAATTAAACAAAATTAAAATTGATTCAAGAAACGCAGGTCGCTATTATACAAACGACGAATATCATCAATTTGGTGTAACACCATCGCAAATCTTTCTACGCCAAAACCCGCAGCAAATCCTGTATATATCTCAGGGTCATAACCAACAGCCTTGAGAACATTCGGGTCGACCATGCCACAACCCATTACTTCAAGCCATTTACCCTTCCACTGCACGTCAACTTCTGCGGATGGTTCGGTGAAGGGAAAATAACTAGTACGGAACTGAACGGGCAGTTCGTCGCCAAACATCCGTTGTAAAAATTCCTTAATTGTTCCTTTGAGATCGGTGAATTTTAGTCCTTGATCGATCGCCAATATTTCTACTTGATTAAAAACTGCCGAGTGGGTAGCATCTACAGTATCTCGACGATAAACCCGACCAGGAGCAATAATTCTAATGGGAGGTTCGTTGTTCTCCATATAGCGAATCTGTACCGAAGAAGTATGGGTACGCAGCAAGTTCCCTCCTGGTAAATAGAAGGTATCCTGCATATCTCTAGCGGGATGATCTTTGGGCGTATTTAAAGCTTCAAAATTATAATAGTCGGTTTCAATTTGCGGCCCCGTAGCAACGGTATAACCCAAACCAACAAAGATATCCAAGACCCGATCTACCACGCCATTTAACGGATGAACTCGACCCAAAGGACGATTTACCCCTGGCATGGTCACATCGAGGGTTTCGGCTTCAATCTGCGCTGCAATTTTGGCTTGTTGTAAAGCTTGCTTGCGCTGTTCTAGGTTTTGCTGAACTTCTTCTTTAACAACGTTAGCCTGAGAACCTACCGCGGGTCTTTCCTGGGCAGCTAGTTTGCCCATTCCTCTGAGGATTTGGGATAGTTCGCCTTTTTTACCCAGATACTTAACTCGAAGCTTGTCTAATTCATCTAGATTATCTGTAGAAGCGATCGCATTTACCGCGACCTGATTTAATTCTTTTAGTTGTTCTTGAATAGAAGTCATTTTATTTATCGTTTTACATTTGCCAACAGCGCAATTTTGAGGGCGATGTCCGACCTTATAGTTAGCCTCAACAATAATATAACGAAACCCTTTATTAATGAGTAATTACTCATGAGCGCGATCGCTGTAACTGTAGTTTGGACTGGCGGGCGATCAAAGGTTGCCTGTTGTCGATCGCTCATCAAATTTGGCAAATGTGATACTTTAATTATTTATTTATAAAGTGACAAATTTAGCTATGCCATCGCAACCACGATTTCAATCGGCAAAATCTGAAGAGAAGGACAATAACACCACTAGTCAAGAAGAAGAAAAAGTTTTATGTCCTCACTGCTTGCGTACTGCTACCAATGGTCTTAAATGCAAAGGAATTTGTGTTGCTGATAGTGATTATTAGCCATTCATCAAACAATACAAATAAATAGATCATTCTCTATAGAATCTATTTATTTGTATTGTTTGAGAAAATCAATAAATGCCCAAACGGCGTGGGATAAGTCTGCATCTTTAGGCGTTGCAGCTACAACAATGCGCTGTAGGGGTTTGGGTAGTTCGCAGACGGTGACTCCTTCGGGAATATGAAATACGGAGAGTTGAGGCAAAATTGCAGCACCTACCCCTGTCGCTACTAAGTTGATAATGGTGTCGCTTTCTCGGACTTGTTCGGCTGGTTGAAACTTATAACCTTCTCCCGCAAAGTGATTTTGAATTTGCCTGAAGCAAGTATTGCGATCGGGATAAGATACGATTGGTAGAGATAATAAGCGCGTCCAAGCGATCGCAGAATTGGGTGGTTGGGAGAAGGTAATATTAGGTGGCAAAAGTACAATATATTTATCTCGCAACACTTCTATGGTATCGAGGTCTTTAGTGGTGGGTAAGATGGTGAAACCAATGTCGGCTTTACCTTCATAAATCATCTGTTCTACTTGAGGACAATCTTTTTCTTCGGCAATTTCGATCGCAATTTGGGGATATTGAGTTTTAAAATTTGCTCTAATTTGGGGTAATAATTGAGCTGCTGCACCCCGAAAAGTTGAGATTTTGATTTTCCCTACACCCAAGCTTTTGAAACGGTTTGCCTCTTGGTGGATGTCTTCAATAGATTGTAACAGGCGATCGCAATGAGCCAAGATACTTTCCCCTGCTGGGGTAAGATTAACGCCCTTTTTGCTTCTAAATAATAGTTGTACTCCCAAGTCATTTTCTAATGTTGCGATCGCATGACTCACCGTAGGCTGAGTTAAGTTTAATTCAATTGCTGCTTGGCTAAATTTACCATATCTGGCAACCGTTACAAACGACCTAATTTGAGAGAGTTTCATCAAAAGAAATTTTCACCAATTGTTCTTATCTCTAATATTACCGATGCTTTATGTGTTGGTGTATAAATGCACTCTTTATGATTGATTGGCTTGACGCAGAGATTTAATAGCTGCGATCGCCTGTTTTCCCACTATGGCAATTTCTTCTGGGGTATTAAATCTACCAATACCAAAACGTAGAGAAGCGCGA
This sequence comes from Waterburya agarophytonicola KI4, assembly GCF_020640915.1. Taxonomy (GTDB): domain Bacteria; phylum Cyanobacteriota; class Cyanobacteriia; order Cyanobacteriales; family Xenococcaceae; genus Waterburya; species Waterburya agarophytonicola. The sequence continues at coordinate 89,042 of NZ_JADWDC010000002.1, forward strand.
GCGAGTTTTTCTTCCCTACCTAAAGCAGTAAGAACGTGAGATGGGGCGGTGGAAGTGGCAGCACAGGCAGATCCCGAAGAAACAGCTACCACTGATTGCAATGCTAATAATAATGCCGAGCCATCTACCCCTTCAATGCTAATATTGAGATTACCTTGGAGACTTGTTGTTAAATTGCCGTTTAGGTAAACTCCATCTAAAGATTCAAACATCGACCAAAGCTGTTGTTTTAGCTGTAATAAACGCTTTGATTCCCATTGCATTTCCGCTACCCCAATGGTTATAGCTTTGGCAAAACCAACTATCTGGGGTGTATATAATGTACCCGATCGCCTGCCTCTTTCCTGTCCCCCTCCCTGGAGTTGGGGAGCTATTTTTACTCTAGGATCGCGACGACGGACGTATAATGCACCAACACCTTTCGGCCCATATATTTTGTGAGCAGTTAGAGACATCAAGTCGATCTTCATCCCCGCTACATCTAGAGGAATTTTAGCGATCGCTTGGGCTGCATCGGTATGAAATAAAATTCCTTGGCTATGACAGATCTCTCCTATGGCTGCTAGTGGTTGCAACACTCCAATTTCGTTATTAGCAGCCATTACGGAGACGAGAATAGTATCTTCGCGAATAGCTGCGGTCAGTTTTTGCAAATCTAACAAGCCATCGGGTAATACGGGAAGATAGGTAACTTCAAACCCCAGGGTTTCGAGATATTGACAAGGATTTAATACTGCTCGATGTTCTGTTGCAACGGTGATTATATGTTTTCCGCGATCAAAATAGGCTTCGGCGACTCCTTTGATAGCTAAGTTATTGGCTTCGGTTGCGCCACTAGTAAATACAATTTCTTCGGGGGTAGCATTGATGATGTTGGCGATCGTTTCTCTGGCGTTTTTAACCGCTGCACTGGCTTCCCATCCATAAAGATGGGTATTGGTGGAAGGGTTGCCAAAATGTTCGGTGAAATAGGGCAACATGGCGTTGAGTACTCTTTCATCTACTGGCGTAGTAGCATGAGCATCAAGATAGATCGGACGTTGTGACATTATTTATTCTGCGAAACTTTTTGCGTGGAACATAATATAAAAATACCGCTTAGTAGAACCAGGGGAGATAAAACCAAGCTATAGAAAGTTATCTGAGATTGTAATGGATTGTGGTTTTGCAGGTTGACATTCCATTTCGTCAAGTTCCAGGGTAAAAAAAGCTTCAAGTGAGTTGAAGGTTGAAATGTGAAGGTATATTTATCTTCAGGGCGATCGAGATAAAAAGTTAATTTGTTTTGAGCATAGGTAATTAATATTTGGTGCAGATCTTTGTTTTTGAAGAAATTAGGAAAATAAAAACCTGGCTGGTTTGCGTTATCTCCTGTAGTGGAAGTACGCAAACGGAAGATGAGATTTGAGTTTTCTTGTCCCAACATTAAGTTGCGACTATAGATATTTTCTCCCAAAGAAATAATTCTCGATGGTCCTACTTGTTTGAATTTATTAGTAGCAAGAATTACACTGAGGCTAAACTCTTGGGAAGCTTTAATTTTTTGATTTAATTGGGTAAAGGGGGAGTCGGAAATCAAACTATTCTTTTGCTCGAATAAAACTGATTTCTGGTTATGAATTAAATCGTCAATGGGGGAAAGTTCGGTATCTATAGAGGGTAAAGAGTTTATTTTTTTAGCAGGTAGTTCCTGATGCCAATGTAAGTTTGGTATCTGTTGATTGTTATCGCCATAAGATGATCGATAATCTAGCAATAGTAAAGAAACAATTGAATTTGGTAGGGTAGAAAAAAAGCTATGGGTGCGATGGAATGCTTGATCTATTTCTTGTGTATTGAGAGAGCGATCGCAAATATATAGACTAGTAATATATCCCTGCCAAAATATTTGCTCTGTTACTTCACTGGCAAGGGATAAATAGGCATCATTATTCCAATTATTCAAATTGATACTATTAACAAATAAAGTAAAAGCACATATTATTGTGCCACAGTATCCCAAGATAATAGTAGCTAAAAACTTTAAATTGATTTGCTGATATTGACGGGTAATAGTTCCATTAATTAAGTTACTAAAGTCTTTGCGCCAACAATATAAACTACTACCAGATAAACCTCCAAGACTATTACAAGCAATATCCGACAAGCTAGAAGTACGACTAGGCAATAAAATTTGAATTAGTTCTATGTTGGTAGATAACATTGCACTTAATAAAAAGGCAAAAAGGATTATTTCTCCACGGTCGTATTTTTTGTAATTAAGAATACCTCCCCAAGCAATGCCAAAGGAAATAAATAATAAAATATTACGGATATAATCTTTAACATTGGTGAAAACATGAAACTTCTCGACAACATCGATCCAATATAATTTCTCGGGAATTATAAAATTGAAAGGGTAGATCGTGACTGTAGCGATCGCAACCAAGCTACCTATTAGTAATATATAATATCGAGTCTTAGGACTAATCATTAATAGATCTGTCAAGTATTTAATTGGTTTACTGGGTTTGACTTGGGAACTGGGAGACTGGGAGAGGGAGAGAGTTTAATAATTTGTTAGGGACTCGATTTATATCTGAAAAGCAAAATAACAATTAAAAAGAGTAACGGCATAGTAATTATAAGGTAGAAGACAAATCGATATTTAAAATCGGAAAAATCACTAAGATCGATTAACCAGCCGTGATGATTCCAGGGAATAAAAATAGGAAAGCTGGTATAGGGATTAAAAGAGAAAGAGTATTTGTTTTCTATTTTATCAATATAAAAAGTTAATTTGGATTTTTTAAAAGTAAATAATACATTATGGAAAACGCAATCGTCTAAAATATTAGCAATTAAAAATTCTGGATTAACAGCATTGCGTCCTGTAATGGGAGTTCGGAGGCGAAAATATAAATCTGTTTTTTTCTGTCCTAAAACTAGATTTTGAGTATATGCATTTTGAGACAGAGAAAAGATTCTAGCTGGACCACCTTGTTCTAAATTATTAGAGGCAAAGGTTATGCCGATAGTAAATTCATCTTTTTCTTTCAAATGCTTGTTTAAAAAAGTAGCAGGAACTTGAGTTTTCAACCATTGCCGAGCATTAATCGTTATAGAATTGTCAGTAGATTTCTGACTACTTAAGCAAACATTTTTGACTAGATTATTTGATGGCTTGTCAGTCGATGGAGAAGGCGGTTTTTTGTGCCATACTAAGCTGGGTAATAGCCGATTGCTATCTCGATATACTTGGCGATCGCGATCTAAAATTAGACTAGTTAATACACGATCGTCTTGACTAAAAAAATTATTAAATTCTGCTAATGCTGTTTTTGCGACCGCATAATTTACACCGCGATCGCTAATATAGATACTTTTAATATAGCCGTCCCAAGGGCGATTGCCATTAACTTCATTACCAATTGATAAATAGTAATTTTCATCCCAATTATTTAGATTAGCACTCAAGATTAAGATTAGAATACCCAAAGTGACTATAGAACAATAAATGCCGATTGCCCAGAAAATAGATCTATAACTAAGTCGATCTATTCTGCCAACAACAATAGTACCAATAAACTTAATGATCTTAAAATGAAAATAATAGATCAGTCCCCCTAACATCCCTCCAATACTGTTATAAATAATGTCAGTTAAATTAGAAACGCGAGTGGGCAAAAGAAACTGAGTTAATTCGACTGTTGTAGATAAGATAAAACCAGATAATAAGCTGAAAAATAATATTGTTCTAGCTATTTTATACTTAGATGGAATAATAATTGAAATGCTAAATCCCCAAGGGACAAACAAAAGAATATTTTGCCAATAGTCTTTAAGATTGCTTCCAAAGCGAAAGCCTTCTCGAATAAACTGCCAAGATAATCCCTCTGGAACGACAAAATCAAAAGGTGATATTGTCGCCGCACAAATTAAAGATAAGCTGGTAACTAAACCAAAATAGCCCCAAAATCGATTTTTGATCGGCAAATTCATATACGTTTGATGAGAATCAACTCCATATTTAAAACTCAAAGGGGTTGTTAAAAAATCTAATTAAAGATCGCTTGCAGGACAACTATCCACTAACCTGAGATAAGACTTAGTTTCTTGTCCCCAACTAGCAGAAGTATACCAACGTTCTAGCCAAACCTTAGCTTCATTAATATTTTCAGCATCAGCAGGAATATTACACAGATGTTTGATTGCTTCAATGGTTCTATTTTCTTTACCCAATTGTGGTGCAGCTAATACTCGCAAAGTATTTAAGGCTGTTTCACAACGGATGGGAAATTTTTGTAATTTATTCTCAGGAGAGTTAAGCCAAGTTTGTTTGCTTTTCTCTAGTTGAGATATTAAATTGAGAGAAGAAGGAGGATCTATGGTATTAATCTGACTACAAAATTCTGCCATTTTCGCCGTTTCTAATGAAGAGTCTGAAGACGATCTCTGCTCCTGTTTTAATGAAGAATAATAATTATTAATTGCTAATACTAATGGAATAAATAAAATAACTCCGACCAAAGTTAATAACGAACTAAATTTAGTTAAAGGTTCGGTTTCTTTGATGTTTGTTGTTCCATCAAGGCGATCGATAATATTTTCTTGGCTAAGACTGGAGCTAACGATAGAACTATTTTGCTGGACATCAATAAAACTATTTGTCTTGTCTGTTTGGATGATTTTAAGAGTCTCTTGTTCTATTTTTGACTCTACTAACTTTTTATTTTCAATTATCCAATCTCGATTGAAAACTTGTTGAAAAATTAGATTTGTAATTCTAAGTAGATTTCTCTCTCTCACTACTATGCCTAAAATTAGTAGCTCTTCTTGTTCTTTAGTTTGTAGATATTCTCGATTTTCAGATAATAATATCTCTTCATACTCTGTTAATAACAAAATTGGTTTGCATCTAGGATTATTCACTAGTTTTTCAGTGATTACTCTAAGATATGCTCCTGTTTTTGTAGTTTGCCAGTTTCTAATTAAAGAACTTTCAATTAGTCGATCAACTGCCTTAACCTCCATTTTTGGGGGAATATTGAAGTCAGAATTAGCAAAAATATTACAGATATTTTTGGTCAAAGCAGGATGCCCTCCCGTCCAAGCTAAAATACGACTTAAAATCAAAGATGTATCGGTGTATTTTTGCTCTAAGTGTAGCAACTTTTGATTATATTCTTCCAAAGAAATTAGAGACATCAAGCTTGGTGCTTTCAAAGCAAGATTACTAACAAAAAAATCAATAGTATTTTGATTGAGCCATCCTTTTTGAATAGCTAAATCTCCAAACTTTAGATTGCTATCTTTTTGTTCCTTGAGAATAGTTTGAATTTGTAAATCGTTTAACAAAGAAGCTTGTTTAAAATAATATCCCAGGGGGAATTGTTTACCCTCTTGCCTTATTTCTTGCCAACTATCGAGAAAAAAATCAATAGTCTTCGCTTCAATATTTTTTTGCAAAACCAAAATTTCACCTAATTTCAGCTTATTATATTGGGACTGGAGTTCTAAAGCCTTGGCTAATTGCTCCCTAGAAATCAAACCAGCATTTTGTAGCAACTTACCAAGAGGCAAAGTATTATTTCGATCGGACATTTCTATAACTAATTCATTAAAAAAACAAATCGACAAAATTACTTAATGGCAATTCATCGATAATATATAGCCAATAACTTTAAATAACTTGAGAGCATAAAACTGTTCGACTGTCACATTGTCAAATTTATGCTCAACGATATCTTTAATATTACGATTGACCTGTTGAGAATAAAAACTCATTTTTTAAGCTTTTCCGTAAAACGAACGATAATACGTAGTTTCTGCTTTAGAATAAATGCGGTTTGAGTTAACTTCCATCTCCTTTACTTTCATGCAGTTTCAAGAAATTATTACCAAACTTGGTAAAGCAGCCAAAAATAATAGTCTCAATCGCGATCGCAATTTAAACCCCGAAATAACAGGAGTTGCTGCTATCGATGAAGCTATCTCAGGCACGTTAAGCTACGTTGAAGGGGGAAAATTTACTGCCCATATCGCTACAACCGAAGCGGGTGCCTTAATTTTGCCGACGAACGAAACCTTACAGTCTCAAGCAACATCAAGGAACATTGCTTGGATCGCTACCCCCCAACCCAGACTATTATTCGCCAAGGCAATATCTTTATATTACAAACCATTTAAACCTACTCCAGCTATCCATCCTAGTGCAGTTATCGACCCCAATACTAGAATAGGACAAGATGTATATATTGGTGCAAATGTAGTCATTCAAGCTGGAGTTATCATAGGCGATCGCGTTACCATTCATCCCAATGTAGTAATTTATCCCGACGTTACCATCGGTGAAGATACAATTCTCCACGCCAACTGTACCATTCACGAGCGGACGCAAATAGGTTCTGGTTGTACGATCCATAGTGGTGCAGCTATAGGTTCAGAAGGCTTTGGCTTTGTCCCCACTGCCGTAGGCTGGTACAAAATGGAACAATCTGGCTATACTGTCCTCGAAGACGGAGTAGAAGTAGGCTGCAATAGTGCGGTGGATCGCCCTGCGGTGGGAGAAACGAGAATTGGAAGTAACACCAAAATAGATAATCTAGTGCAAATCGGTCACGGCTGTAAAATCGGACGTAACTGCGCAATGGCTTCTCAGGTAGGGCTGGCTGGAGGAGTAATTATTGGCAATGGGGTCATGCTTGGGGGACAAGTTGGAGTCGCCAATCAAGTTACTATAGGCGATCGCGTAATTGCTACAGGACAAACAGGCATCACGGGAAACGTACCAGCAGGAGAGATGGTTTCGGGAATGCCTCATATCCCTACTAAAATTTATCGCAGATTGTTTGTGATGTATAAAAAACTACCCGAAATATATCAAGAATACAAAAAACTTCAGCAAAAAGAAAGTAATCAATAAAATAGTGACATCCAATCGTCAAAACCAAATAATCTTAGTAACTGGCGCATCTCGATCTGGAAAAAGCGAATTTGCCGAAATGCTCGCTCAAAAATCCCACACTTCAATTATTTATGTCGCCACAGCCAAAGTCGATCCGACAGACCAAGAATGGCAAGCTAGAATTCTTCAACATCAACAAAGAAGACCAACAAGTTGGCAAACTGTAACCATATCCGATCCAAAATTATCTTCTTATATCCTTCAAGCATCAGCATCAGAGTGTTTATTAATTGATTCTCTGGGTACTTGGATCGCCAATTTTTTAGCATTAGATCGAGAGGAATGGGAAAAAATTAGTCACAATCTTTTGAACGGGTTAAAGACTAGTAAAGCCCAGATTATCTTAGTCGGAGAAGAAACAGGATGGGGTGTTGTCCCTGCCTATCCTGTCGGAAGACTATTTCGCGATCGCTTGGGTCATTTATCAAGACAAATAGCGAGTCTTGCCGATACTACCTATCTTGTTGCAGGGGGTCATGTCCTCGATCTCGGTCTTTTGGGAAAACCATTGAGCAATTATGAAATTTAGCTTACAGATCCTTATTTATATTTATGGAGTAGTTAAAATGATCATTAGGCACATTTAGCCCAAAAAGCATTTGTCCCAGCAAATCATCGTTTCAAGTATTGCCCAAAAATAGTTAGATTTAAGAGGTCGAAAACAGACAATGGCATCAGCAACACAAGTTAGAACTTACCTCGCTCATTGGTTTCAATTGGGTAAAAAACTAGTATGGCATAACCAAGAAAGTCTATTGCCCCAGCCAGTAATTCAAAGCGATCGCTTTTCACCCCAGTTTGAAGCATGCTGGCAAAAAATCATGAGTGTTGAAGGCAAAAATTGTTATCTAGAAGGAAGCAGGGAAACCATTGCCGAGTTACTTTCCTCTGAGTGGGATATTGATGGTTGTGCCAGATGCAATATGCCTATAGCGATCGTAGAATCTGGGATCGAATCTTTAGATTGTTTGTGTCGAGATCTCGATAATTGGCCCAACAACGAACTACCTACACCGAGATCGCCCATCAACAATCAAACACAGTTAAACAAAATTAGAGCGCGTCTTCAAATTAAGTAATCAGTAATAAGTCACGCGAGTTATTTATTTTGCTCCATATTTCATCACCTCTTTGGATTTCGGGGACATCTCGTACTGGTAAAACTTCACGTTTGGTAGCTGAATTTTCCCATTGGGTCAGAAAACAGCTAGTTCAACCCAAAGCCAAAGCTTCTCCACAAAACTTGGCGAATGCTGTCTTAGTTTTTGCTGCCAACAATCAAAATCGTCGCGAATTAAGAGATCGTTTGACTTCTGCCGTAGAAGGTACTTATCCTGTAGTTTGTAAAACCCCTGTGGGTTTTGTTAGCGACGAGGTGATGTTATTTTTCCCTTTAATTTTTGAAAAGTTAAAACTAAAAGCCCAATTTCCCTTGAGATTGCGTCCCGAAACCGAACAAGAACTAGCCACTCAACTATGGCGAAATCAGTCAGATTGGCAAACTCTCTGTGAATTTGATAACGAACCTCGTTTGGTGCGCCAGACCCTCGATTTGATGCAGCTAGCAGGTGCTAGTGGCATACCCACCGAAGACATCTCAATCATTCTGCAACAAGGTTTGGCAGGACTGGATCTAGGAGAAAAAAACCAGAGCTATCTCTGGCAAAGAATGGGAGAATTGCTTTTATTATGGCAAAAGTGGTGTTTAGATCGAGGCTTTTTAACCTACGGCTTAATTTACGAACTTTATTGGCGTTATTTACTCCCCAATACTCAATATCAATACCACTTAACCAGACGCTATCAAGCCATATTTGCTGACGATGTAGACGACTATCCCGCGATCGCTCGCGACTTATTTGAATTGATCTTAGATCGGGATGGGTTTGCTGTTTTCACCTATAACCCCGATGGCAAAATCCGCTTAGGATTAAATGCCGACTCCGATTATCTCCTAGGTTTAGCGGTGCGCTGTCACCAAGAACAGTCCAATTTTACCACCGACAATTTAGCAACCGAGTTTGCCCAGACTGCCGTAGAATTAGTTACCGAAAATGCTTATTTAGTTGAAGCTCCTGATTCTATTCAATCTTTGCAAACAGTTTCTCGTGCCGAATTGTTGCGACAAACAGCAGAAATTATTATCGACCTAGTCTGCAATCAAGGAGTCAACCCTGCTGAAATTGCCATTATTGCCCCTGGTTTAGATGAAATTGCCCGTTATAGCCTAATTCAAATTTTGGCTGCTAAAAATATTCCCGTTACTCCCGTAAACGAACAAAGACCGATCATTAGCTCTCCTTTAGTCAGGAGTTTATTAACTTTATTAGGATTAGTTTATGCCGATTTAGGTCGTCTGGTAGATCGAGATGCGATCGCCCAAATGCTCGTAATATTTAGTCAAAAATACCGGGGGGGTCAATTAATTGCAGATATAGATCCCGTAAGAGCGGGTTTAATTGCCGACTATTGCTATCATGTCGATCCAGAACATCCCTATCTATCTCCCGTCGAAACCTTTCCTCGTTGGGATCGTTTGGGTCATCAAGCAGTCGCAGCCTATCAAACTATTGTCAGTTGGATTGAAGCCAGTAAAATCAAACAGCAACAACAAAGTTTTTTTACCCCCACTATTCTTTTATCAGAAGCAATTAAATATTTTCTCAGTCGGGAAACCAATAGCAGTGACAGACTAGCGGTATTGCGAGAATTAATGGAAACAGCCCAACACTTCTGGGAAGTAGATCGTCGAATACGTCAAAATGAGCCTAGTTTTCAAAGCCAAGCTGCTACTGTTGCTCAGTTTATTCAATTATTACGTCGCGGTACTATTACCGCTAACCCTCGCCCCCTACCCCAACTGATCCCCCAACAAAGTGCAGTCACCTTAGCAACTGTTTTTCAATATCGCTCTCTGCGTACATCCCACTCCCTACAATTTTGGTTGGATGCAAGTTCTCCTTTATGGTCTCAAGGTGGTGCTGCGACTCTCTTTGCTGCGCCCTTGTTTCTCAAACAGTGGACGGGTAAAACTTGGATGCCAGAAGACGAATCTGAAATGGACAATCAACGCTTACAAAGAATTTTAAAAGACACTATGGCTCGGGCAGAAACCAAGATTTTTCTTTGCCACAGCGATTTAGGAGTGAATGGCACAGAACAAGCTGGTGTGTTATTGCCTTTAGTTCATGCCACCAGGCAATATGTAAATTCTAATTCTTGAAAATACGCCACATCACGAACAAAGTTATTCCTAGATAACCAAATACCGCTAACCAGTCCAATTCACTACCAGTAATCATAAATAACAACTAAACAACTAATCAATATTTGTTTCACGAGGAAGATAGATGGCAAAACTAGTGCGATCGCATTGACTCTGCAAACAAATGTTTCCACCCAAAAGTTCGACTAGGTTTTTAACCAATGCTAACCCAATACCAGTCCCTCCAAACTTCCAAGGATCGTGATGGGGAATACGATAAAATTTGTCAAAAACTCGCTCTTGTTCTACATGGGCAATTTCAACCCCAGTATTGATAATGTCGATTTTAATACCATCATTGCTCGATCGCGCCGACAAAATAATCATTTCTCCTTCTGGAGTGTATTTACAAGCATTATTAATCAATTCTGCTACAATTCGCTTAACCACTGAAATATCAGATCTAAGTTCAGGTAAATTGGACTCCAAATCCACAATCAAAGTTTGATTTTGGCTATCTATACGCTCTTGAAATGGTTCGAGAATTTGCGGTAGCCACACAGCAAGATCGATCCACTGCATCTTGATTATTTCTTTTTTAGCATCGATGTAACAAAGAGTTAGTAGATCGTCCACTAATTGGTTTTGTCTTCGACAAGCAGAGCGAAAAATATCTAATACTCTAGTAAAAGTAGCGGATTTATTTGAGCCGATTTCTCTCTCTAACAGTATTTCTAGGGTTTCCGATGCTAGCTGGATACTGCTCATGGGAGTGCGCAATTCGTGAGAAATAGTTCGCAGAAAATCGTCTTTGAGTATATTCAACCGAGCTAATTCTTCAAGTTGCGTTTGCGATTGTTTATATAGTCTTGCTTGTCTAATGGCGATCGCACATTGACTGGCGACTTGTTCTACTAAACTAATTTCTGATTGTTCAAAAAACTCTTCCTTCGGACGCAGCAACCAAAGATTACCTAACGTACCGCGATCGTCAAAAATAGGACAGACTAATCTAGTCGCCTGTGTATCGATCGGACTGAGTTCGGGGACTTTTTCCACAAACTGTAGGGATTGTTTTTGCAACAATTGATGATAGAGTTGGGGAAAATCTCTGACCTTTCTTTTGATTCCCTGACAGTTAGGTGGCTCGATCGCATATTCATATGCCACTGTTGCAATAATATCTAGGGAATTTGCATCTGATTGGCGATCGTTGTCATATAGTTCAATTTTGCAGCGTTCTATATTTAATACTTTGCCTATTTCTTGAGTAACAGTTTGGAGAATTTGAGGCTCGTTTAAGCTATCTCTTACTCTGTCTGTGATGTTACGAATTAAAGATTCAAACTTTACCGAAGTTTCTAGTTCGATCGTCCTGTGTCTGACTTTTTGTTCCAAATAATTATTGAAACTTTGAACCTGTTCATAAAGTTCTGCTTGTTGTACGGCAATGCCTACCTGAATTGCTAATTGTTTGAGTAATTCAACTTCTTGGATCAACCACTGACGAGGGGATTGACAGTGATGAGAAATTAACAGTCCCCATAATTCTCCACTAGCGACAATGGGAACGACTAAATTGGCTTTGACATCGAATGATTTTAATACTTCTTCATAACAAGGAGCTAGATTGGCTGTTTGAACATTTTCTACTGCATTAATTCTTCCCCCTTTATATTGTTCGATATGTTGGGCGGAAAAACAGGGATCTTTGATCCTAAATCCAAAAACACTAGCAGCATAATTTTGGATCGATTCGGCAACAATTACGCCACTCAAGTCAGGTTCAAAACGATAAATAAACACCCGATCTGTTTGTAGAAACTGTCTCACTTCCATAACAGTGCGATCGAGAATTATTTCCAAATCTAAAGACTGACGAATTCGTAAAGCGATCGCAGCCACAATATTTTCTTCTTCTTGATTAAAAGAAAAAACTTTTGAGTTTTTAACAGAGTTGGATTCAGGCAAAAATATTTTCCTGGTAAGTTTTGCTTTTTATCCTTAAATCTTAATATTTTTTAAAAGATAAGATCGCATTCTTAAGAAAATGTTAAAAAAATAGGCTTTTTTATTCGATTAAAATCTTAATTCATCATTAATCTGAGTATTTAAACTTATAAAACCTGATAGGGTTTGTAAACAAATGTAAACCAGATATTTTTAACTAACTATTAGTTCAATCGAAAACGATCGTGAATGCAGAAGAACTTTTGAGACAATATCGAGCAGGAAAAAGAAATTTCTCTCAAGTCGATCTCGCTCAAGAAATTCTAAAACAGACTAACTTATCTAAAATCGATCTCAGCCAAGCAAATTTAACTGAAGTCAATCTAAGTCAAGCAAATTTATCAGAAGCAAATTTCTATCAGGCTAATCTAAATCTGAGTAATTTAAGTCAAGCCAAACTAACTCAAGCAAATTTGAGATTGACTTCTATGGAGTCAACATTATTATATAAAGCTGACTTAAGGAAAGCCCAATTAGAAAAAGCCAATTTGAGTCGTGCTATTTTACAGAGAACATTTTTGCGGGAGGCAAATCTAGAAGGGTCTATTTTATTTAAAGCCAACCTACAACAAGCAAATTTAATTGATGCCAATCTACAACAAGCAAATTTAACTGATGCCAATCTCAAAAATGCCTTTCTACAAGGAGCAAATCTATTTCAAGCTTGTCTGGATCATGTCGATCTCAGTCAAACAATTCTGACAGGGGCAATTATGCCTGATGGGACAGTTATTCGATGATTATGAATTAGTAATTTAACAGTGAATTAATACTTGATAAAGGCGGTTACTGTCAGCCACGGTAATAGTGAAGCCAAGGTCTCCGTATTCTAGCTTTTCTCCCTGTTGGGGTATCTTTTGCCATTGCTCTAATAAAAAACCTCCTAGAGTGTTGTAATCATCAGCTACGGGTAAACTTAACTCTAGTTGTTCGTTCACTTCTTCTAAGTTCATCTGAGCTGAGACGAGAAAAGTACGATCGTCTAATTTTTGGATGGCTTCAATGCCAGAGTCGGGATCGTTTCCTGCATCGCCGACAATCTCTGCTACTAGGTCGTGGAGCGTGATTAAGCCTGAAGTACCGCCAAATTCATCGATTACTATCACCATTTTTTGATGAGACTGTTGCATTGAAGGTAAAAGTTCGTTGAGGGATGTAGACTCAGGAATAAAATTTACCTGTTCGACCCAAGGCTCGATAATAGAATCGCGGTTTAATTCTCCTGTTGCCAAAGGTTTGGATAGTTTTTTGTAGTGAATAATTCCGCGAATGTCGTCTAAAGAATCCCCAATAACAGGATATCCAGAATAGCCAGATTCGCAGATAGTTTCGAGTAATTCGCCAAAAGTAGTAGTTAGAGAGAGAAATTTAATATCAGTCCGAGGAATCATTGCTTGTTCGGCTGTATCGTCGCGAAATTCAAAAACATTCTTTAAAAGTTGTCTTTCTTCTGCTTCTAAGCCAATGGATTCTTTTTCTGTGGCAATAATCAGTTGCAATTCTTCGGAAGTGAGTTGTTCGTACCACCCTTGACTGTTATATTCCATTCCTACTAGTTTTAAAAGCAAGCGAGTAGACAAATTTAGAATAGCCACAAATGGTCGAAAAATGCGAGCAATAGCTAAGCTAGGGGGTCCAAAAAATCGTGCGATTTTTTCGGGATACATTAACGCTACAGATTTAGGAAAGAGTTCCCCTAGAACTATCTGTAAATATGCCAAAATAATAAAAGCAAGGGGTAAGGTAAAAGAATGAGCGATCGCTTGAGATAAATAATCTGGTAGAGATAGCTGTTTCGTTAGGGCAATAATCGCCGTTGCCATTGTTCTTTCTCCCACCCATCCTAAAGCTAGACTAGATAGAGTAATACCTAGTTGAGTGGTAGATAACAGGCGATCGATACTCCTTTGAAGAGACTGGACAGTTTGAGCCTGGAGATCTCCATCTTTGACCAGTTGACTGATGCGAGAGCGACGTACAGAAACAATTGAAAATTCTGCGGTCACAAAAAAAGCATTAATCGCAATTAGTAAGAAAACACCAATGAAAGTCAACAATAAATTTTGTTCTGCCATTGGTTAACTAACTATGAGTAAAAATATTGAATATCATTGCGTGAAAAGCCGATCTATCATTTATTCTCGGCATGAACTTGGTTATATACTTTGATTAAAATATCCTTTTCTTTAATAATTTTTAAACCTTTATGTTCTCCCCCCAAAGGTTTTTGATTTTTGTTAAAATCTTCAGAGCTAACATCGGGTTGAGTAACTACTTTAAGAGCTTCTCTACCCATGAAATAGCCGACATAAGAGCTAGCAATGCCTCCTGAGAGCATCATGAGAAATAAAAAAACAGTTAGCCACAAATTAACTCTTATTTTCATGTAATCTTGATTGTGTATTATTTTTTAAGATTATTTTTGCCAAAGATACGAGATTTACTAATATAATGGTCTACTAGAGCAAAAAACCAATAACCAGGGTTGGCCGAGCGGTTTAGGCAACAAACTCATAATTTGTGCAAGGCAGGTTCAACTCCTGCACCCTGGACTCGATCTGATTCGCTCCGCCATTCTATAAACTATATATAGGATAAATTATAAACTTGCTAACCCTCTCGTCAAGTATTTTTGAAATGGGCATCTGATAAAACAGATTGACAATTTGAGAATTAGATATCGCGAACAAAATGGAAGCTGTAATTTTTGTTGGATTGCAGGCTTCGGGAAAATCTTCTTTTTATCGAGAAAAGTTTGCCAACAGCCATATTCGGCTCAATTTAGATATGCTCAAGACTCGTCATCGAGAGAAGTTGTTATTCGATGCTTGTTTGCAGGCAAAGCAATCAATGGTTGTTGATAATACCAATCCCACAAAAAGCGATCGCGCTAAATATATTCTACCTGCCAAACAACATAAGTTTAAAATTACGGGTTACTATACTATATTTATTTAACTAAAAAGTCAGGAGTAGACAAATTTGTTTTCCCCTGACAATTTTTTTATAACGTTTTAAATTTTGCTTGGCTATCAATAATACAACAAGGCTTTAGACCAATATTAGTCTCAAGCAATTAATTGCACTTTGAGCGAAACTTACGTTGTTTTAATCTTCGTGATCTTCAAAAGGATCTCCTAAATCAGCAGATGGAGGACCAAATGCTGTGTAGATAGAATATCCAGTGATAGCGACTACTACAGCCCCTATACTAACGCTAAGAACTATTGCGGGTTCCATAAGTTGATCTAAATTATGATTACTCTTCCTCTATAATATTACAGAAGATTACGAAAAACCCGATATAACATCATTATTGGACTATGTCACAAGAAACTCGTTTGGGAAATATTCTCAAACCTTTAAACTCTGAATACGGTAAAGTAGCACCTGGTTGGGGAACAACTGTGTTAATGGGAGTCTTTATGGCTCTATTCCTGGTTTTCCTCTTGATTATTTTGCAACTTTATAATTCTTCCTTAATATTAGAAGGAGTTGATGTTGACTGGAGAACATTAAGTCGATAGACAAGTGTGATTTAAGATATATCTAAATAGCTAATAAATTGGTTCGACCCTATGGTTTATTGGGGATCGAACCAATATTCATATAACTTATTAAAATTACGGGAATACAGCATCATGAACATTTTTGGCATTGGTTTACCAGAAATGGCTCTAATTACTATTGTTGCTCTTTTAGTATTTGGTCCTAAAAAGCTACCTGAAATTGGTCGTAGTGTCGCCAAAACCCTGCGCAGTTTTCAAGATGCTTCTAAAGAATTTGAAAATGAATTTAAAAAAGAAGCGCAAAAAATTGAAGAATCCGTCACCATGAATGCGAAGTTAGAAGCAGCAGGAGACTCAAAAACTTCAGAGCAAACGGATATTTCTGCTACGACAGAATCATCAAAGGTAGTTGATTGACGCTCCAACGGGTAAAACCGCGTTGGCTTTCTCGACTCCCGTACTATCTGTCAACTTAGTTACAGATTATTTTCCTATTAGTTGTGGTTTAATAATCGTTAATGTAGCAATTTTCGCCTATATCGAGTGGATATTGATTGACAATTAACAATTAATCGGCAATAAATTGCTTGTTATTAAAATTATGTCGCCCTAGTTGCTATTTCTTTTGGTTAAGAAAAAAGCTCTAATATAATTGTCAATTTTCAAGTACTATGAAGGCGGAAAAAACCAACTCCGATAAAATTTATCGTAATGCGATCGCAAAATACGATCGAGACTTAATAGATACCTATTATAAGCGAGGTAAAACTTATCTCAAGCTAGAAGATTATCCGAAGGCGATTGAGGATTTTAATACCGTACTCAAGCTAAATCCTCAAGATACGAGGACTTATCTGATTAGGGGGTATGCGAGGGGCGAGATGAAGCAATTTAGCCTAGAAATAGCTGACTATACCGAAGCTATTCGTCTTGCTCCTAAATTAGCTAAAGCATATCGCAGTC
Source organism: Waterburya agarophytonicola KI4 (assembly GCF_020640915.1). GTDB lineage: Bacteria > Cyanobacteriota > Cyanobacteriia > Cyanobacteriales > Xenococcaceae > Waterburya > Waterburya agarophytonicola. The sequence goes on from NZ_JADWDC010000002.1 coordinate 105,675, forward strand.
GGGGTTATGCCTATGGAATTTTGAAAAATTACGATAAAGCGATCGCCGATTTTCAACAAGCGATCGAACTCGCCCCTAATTACACTCAAGCTTATTACAATCTTGCTTGTACCTATAATATCTTGGGGGAACATCTACCAGCATTAAGTGGATTCGATAGAGTTATCGAATTAAGTCCTGATAACGCAGCAGCATATCATCATCGGGGCAACCTTTTCAGTTTTTTAGAAAATTATCAACGAGCGATCGCCGATTATAGCGAAGTCATTCGTTTAGATCCCGACTGCGCCAAGGCATACAATGCCAGAGGGAATGCTAATTCCATCCTGGGATATCATCACAATGCCATTATTGACTACAGTCAGGCTATTTTGCTAGATCCTCAAGACTGGCAATCAATTTATAATCAGGGTACTGAATATCAAAATATAAAAGACTATAGCAATGCTATTGCTAGTTATAGTGAAGTGATTCGTCTCAAGCCACAATTAATCTCGGCATATCAAGATAGAGCCAATATTTATGGTAGATTAAAAGACTATTCTAGGGCGATCGCTGATTATTCGAGCATCATCGACTTCGATGCCAATAATGAAGATGCTTTTTATCATCGTGGCAATGCTTACAATTTTCTGCAAAAATACCAACAGGCGATAATAGAATACGATCGCTGTATTAAGTTGAATCCCAACCATAGTAATGCTTTTTATAATCGAGGAGTTACTTATAGTTGTCTGGCTCGATATCGAGAAGCGATCGTTAACTACGATCGCGCAGTAGCTATTACCCCTCAATCAGCCTCGATCTATAATAATCGAGCCAATGCTTACAAACAATTACAGGAATATCAAAAAGCGATCGCCGATTATACTCAAGCTATTTTCTACGATCCTGACTATAGTGACGCTTACTATAACCGAGGATTGGTATATCATATCTTGCAAGAACCAGATAAATCGATTAAAGATTTATCTCTAGCTGCCAATTTATTTGGAAAACAAGGTAAAAATAAGATCGCCAAACAAATAACGGCAAAAATCCAAAACTTGTATAGCATCAAACAAGCTGTAGGATAATTATCGATATACCCAAAGTGGTATCAGTATTGCTATATATTCAAACTCTAACTCTAATTTGGCGCGATCGAAAAAATCAACAAAAATAGTTGACTTAAAAATCAATTTTAGTTATGATAACCTCAGTGTTGATTTAAAAATCAATTAAAAAAGTGTCAAGTCTTGTGGATCTACCTCACCATAAGACTTACAAAACTTAAAACCATTGATTATTCTCAAGGAAGATTATGAGCCAAGCCAACGCAAGAGATAACAAAGATGCTATTTTGGCAGCATTCGATCGATTGTTGAATCAGTATCAAATAAGTGAATCTAAAATAGCGACAAAAGAAGAAGAAGCAGAAAAAAACAAAAATCAACAGCTATTAAAAAAGACAGTTAATTATACCGCTGATAATATTATTAATGGTATGGCTTCTTTGCAATTAAGTTTTGGCAGTGCGGTTAATGGATTAGCCGACAACTTAACTATTGAGTCAAATAAATTAGATGAATTACAAAAAGTGATCGCTGTAGAGCAAGAATATTTACAACAACTCAATCAAGTTCGATTGGTTGCCGATGCCCTACATATTTTAAATCTAGAACATCAAGAAAAAATAGAATCTCTACAAGCTAAAACAAGTCAAGAGAAAGAAACTATCGAACAAGAGGTTGCCCAGAGTAAAAAATATTGGAAAAAAGAACAAGATGAATTTGAAGTTAGGGTCAAAGAGTCAGCCGAGTTATTAGCTAAAGAAAGAGAAGAAGAAGAAGCAGACTATCAATATGAATTAGATCGTCAACGAACTATTGAAAATGATGAATACGAAGAAAGCCAACGTTTACAAACTAGGGAATTGGTAGAACAAGAAGCCGTTAATTCGCAAGATTGGGCGGAAAGAGAAAAATACTTAGCAGATAATAAACCAGAGTTTATTAAAAATCAAGAACAGATTGATGGCTTTGAAGCCAAGTTGAAAGAAGAATATAATAAAGCGAAAGGGAATGCTATTAAAGAAGCAGATAATAAATATAAAGTAGAAGCAGAATTACAAGAAAAAGAATGGTCTGGAAATCAGCAAGGCTACGAACTAAAAATTGAATCTTTAACAGTAGTAATAGAAAGACAGACACAACAAATCACTGAAATTACGGCTCAATTACAAGAAGTTAATACTCAAGCCCAAAATTTAGCAATGCAAGCTTTTCAATAACTAATCCTAAAGGATACCGCTACGCATATAACTAATAACCAATTACCAATAACTAATAAAACATCATGACAATTAATTCTAAAAGTACCAAGGCAGAAATTTTAGCGGCATATAAAGAGTTGGACAAACAAAAGAAAAGTTTGGAATCTCAACTTAAAAATTCTCCAAAAGTTAATCCTATTACTAATAAAAATACGACTCAAGATATAGTCAGAAAATCAATCCCAACAGTTAATATAAATAGCAATAGTACTAAAGGTATTTCTAATACAATTCAAGCTTTGGCAGAAATTCAAAGTAGTTTTGGTGGAGCAGTTAGTAATTTATCAGAACATTTAATTGTAGAAGCAACCCAACTAGAAACTGTCAGAAATGCGATCACTTTAGAAAAATTAGAATTAATAGAACTACATAAATTAGAAAAAGTTACAGAATCAACTATTGACGATTTAATTAAAAAATATCAAGCAGACTCTAAAAAATTCGCTGAAGAATTGAATCAGCAACAAGAAAGCGATCGCCAAGAAATTGAAACTCTTAAACAAGCTTGGGCAAAAGAGAAAGAAACTCACAGCAGATTTGTTAAGACGAGAAATGAAGAATATCGCAAGGCACAACAACGAGAGAAAGAAGAGTATGAATATAACTTAGATCTAACAAGAGATTTGGATGAAGAAGAATATAATCAACAAACAAAATTACGCCAACAAGAATTAGAGTCGAGTCGTAAAATATTAGAAAAACAATGGCAAGAAAAAGAAGCAGAAATTGCCAAACTAGAACAAGAATATAGTACTGCTCAAGAAAAAGTTGTAGCCTTTGAAGAACAACTGCGGGCAAAAATCAAACAAGCTAATGAAGAAGGAAAGGGAATTGGTAATTATCAAGCTAAAATCAAAGCCGATCTTCGAGCCAAAGAAATTCAAGGAGAAACCAGAAACTATCAACTAAGAATTGATTCTTTAGAACAAACAATCGAACATCAAGAAAGCAGAATTAGAAAATTATCCCAACAGTTAGATGCTTCTCTACAACAAGTCCAAGATTTAGCAGTCAAAGCAATTGAAGGTTCGTCAAATCGCAATTCTTTTGAAGCCATGAAAGCGATCGCGATGGAACAAGCCAAGACTCAAAGCAAAGGTAAATAAATTGCTTTCTTTGAATAATTAAAGCTTAAATATTCAACTTTCTAGGGTGTGTAGGGATAAATTAATTTTTTGTCCCTACTTTCTTACTTATTTATTAGCTCACTACCGATTGTCTCAAACGGCGAATGCGATCGCTATAACTACGCATTATTTCTAAACCAAACATGGGGGTTTGTTGCACCGCAAACAAAAAGTGTTTTCGTTCCATTAACGCTAACTTACATTCTGTTTTAGCGATCGCCGTACTAGCTCTTTTACTATCTAGATGCACCAAAGCACCTTCCCCAAAGATATCTCCCTGATGGATGGTTTCCAAAACTTTGCCGTTGACTGTAATTTCGACTTCTCCTTCTACCAAACCATACATTACATCTCCCGAATCACCATCGGCAAAAATAACCTCTCCTGGTGCAAAAGTTTGGGGACTCGGGGATGTTTGAAATATTTCAACGGTTTTTACGGGTGATAGCATAACCTAGTCTCCTCATTGGTATTTGACTGTAATGCCTACCCTTCCTGCTATTTGCTATTTATTGATCGAGGTAAGCATTTTATTTAGATAAAGACTAGGTTAACAAAAGGTTAAAACATTTGGAAAAAAACCAGTAAATTTATTCAAAATTAGGATAAATTTCTTCATCAAATAACCGACGAATTTCCATACTGAGATCCGATTGATTCTTCCTGAGGGTTTCGACTAGAGTATCGTAATCTTTTTTTACTTCATAGGTTAATTTTCGCTTAGGAGACTGGACTTCTGGCAGCCAAGTAGTGTGGAAAGAGAAGCCGATATTGAGTTCGGGGTGGCTTAATTTATATAAAGGACCTTGGTTTAATTCTTGAGCATCAAAGATCCAAATTTCGCTGTTTTGCGACCATTGCGGATCGTTATTGGGGTCTGTAGATTGGGATAAAAGGCGATCGCTGGTCAATACCGCGCAGACGATATAACCGTCGGTTTGATCTTCTTTGTTAGGACGGGGAATAAATTGTGCCGAAGTACCCAAATTGCGCTTATCAAATTGATAAAAGTTATTTTCGTTTAACTGAATGGTTGTCTCATCGCCATTTTTGATAACTTGCAGATGGCACAAACTAGAAGGGACTCCATCATAGATCAAATCTTTGACTTTATCTGTCTCCACAATACGATTAGCATAGTCTTCATAAGCTCCCAAAGTCCTGGTGGTTAAGGTATCTGGCCAAGCACCCCAATTATTCCAAAAAATATCGGTGAGATTTCGGGTTGGTCGTCGATCGGGATAAACATAAAAAGCCGTAGACCAAGTAAGCAAATATTTAGGATCGATCTGATTGTTAAGGCGATCTTTTTTCCAGTCGGTAATTTGTTGATTAATTTCATCCCTATTATCTAAATTGGGGAACATTTGATGGTCGATTAGTTTTCCTGTCTTGGCATCGATTTCCAAGCGTCCCAAACGACTGATATCCGTGGGACTGACAATATTTCCTGCCAACTGTTGCAAGCGAGAAGTTAGGTCTGGATCGTCATAAATATCGTCTAGATCGTCTCGATCGCGATCGTCATAAGCAGAGCGATCGTAAATACGGATATACTCGGCAATATCCGAGGCTGCTAAGTGACCAGCATAAATAATCAGGCGATCGCCTGTATCGTCGTAATCGACCACATAATGAGAAAATTCGGGGGCAATTTCTACGGGAGTGGCAACGACTTTAGCGAGATGTTTAAAGCGATCTGGGAAAAAGAGGCGATTTGGCTGGGGTGTAAAATTTTCATCTAAATCCAAATCTTTTTTATCGATAATATAGAGCTTAGTACTGGGATATTGAGGATAGTTAAGAAAGTCCGTTATAAAGACGATTAAAGAACTCAAAGTCGGATTTTTAGCAAACGGCATCGTATTTTCTAGAGAAAACTTAAATGATGTTTCCGCAAATACAATATAGTTATTACTAATCCCCATCTGATGCACTGTTTGATCGATTCTCAGAGGTTTATTACAAGGTAAAACCACATTCCAGGTTTTTGCTATTTTGACTTTTGTACCATCCCAGCAATGCAAGAGAACAAAATCATAACCCCCTCGGAACAATCTCGCTATTTGCACTATTCCTCGCAAAAACCAAGTCACAAGCTGGAGAGAGAATAGAATAATCGTGTAGATCAAAATTAAAATATTTTGAAAACTCTGGGTAAAACTGAGGTCTTTATCGCGCCAAATATCATCGATAATTGGTTTTAAAGCTTGCCAATTCTCTCCTAACCTGAGTTTAAGGGATCTGGGCAAAGCAAACATCGTCCATAAAGACTTGCCCACATTGAGGGTATAAAACCTTTCCGCATCGCGATCGAAGACGGGATGTGCCGAACTCATCAAGTTCTTAAAGGGAATTGGTTGCTGATCGGGTAGCAAATCCTGCCAGTCTTCATTTTCTCCTACAGGGGTTAGGGTTTCTAGGGTTTCTGGATCGACTTCATAAGGTCTACCCACGTCCCAAGTCACCAACAAACGTTCGCTTTCGTCGTCTGCTAGTTTAAAAGGCACAAATGCCGTATTTAATTGATTGCGAATCCCCAGTTTATTAAACGAACCCCGAGATATACCCAAATTATTAAATCTCAAGCTGCCGTATAGATTTTGCTTGCTAGGATCGGAGGTAGCCAAATCAGCATAATAACAGGGTGGCTTCATGATACGAGTTTTCAAGCTAGCTTGATTCTCAGTAAAACTCAGACGATATACCATGCCATCGCCGTTATACAAAGCAGTCCAGCCATCTTTGCTGACCCAAACCACATCATCGTTATTGTCTACCCGAGAAGAATTGGGCGAACCCACAGGACTAACCATAAAATAGTGACCTGTCAGATCGTCGGGGAGAGTAGTGACATTTCCCGCTGCATCTCTAACTGTCAGAGGAATCGGGTTGATAAACTCCTTTCTGCTTACCGAAACAACGGTTTGAGGAAATCTCGAAGGGTAAACAGGTGGAATATTATTGGTATTGGAAGTCTCTAAAGGGGTATTAGTCACGATCTAACCTGATAGAAAATATTGACAACTAAAATCTCACACTATTCTTGTTACTAGGGTATAGACTCGATCGCTTATGCAAAAAAGCACCTATTGTAATAAAAATTGATATCTAGGGCGATCAAAAATTACCAGACTGTGTATATAAACACCAAAAAATACATATGTAGATTAACATACGAAAATAGCAGACATATCAATCTAACTACTTATAATCATGGTGCAGCAGCAATCCCAGAGTACCGCTTGGGGCGGTCAAAGTAATGTTACTCTTTTTGCTAGAAACAAAGGCATTCCACCATCAGTCGAGAAGGTATTGCTCAAGCTAAATAAAGCTTTTCGCGGGTTTCCACCGTTTTTATTAACCGATCTCGGTAGAATGGTCGAACCTCCCGTAACAAAAGGATTCAAAGCATTACCCCCAGGAGTACATAAAAAAGTTGGAGTAGTCGGGGCAGGATTAAGCGGGTTAATCGCTGCTTTAGAATTGGTCAAACTGGGTTACGAAGTAGATATTTACGAAGCAACGGACTTTATTGGGGGGAGATTGGGGGCAAAACCCAGTGATGATTCCCCTTCGGGTTTTTGGGAACATGGTTTGCATCATTTTTTTCATAATGTCTATGATTACTTGATGCAAAAGATCGAAGAAGTAGGGGCAGATCGTTATTTTGAACCAGTAGACGAGGTATTACTAGAGTTTGAAAACTACGAACCAGAAGTCCTAGAAGCAAAACCCAACGCCCATTTATTAAATATGCTGGGTATCGTCTGGCGATCGCCGAATGTTACCATGTGGGATGCGATTAAAAGCGCGCCAGGAATGATTCCGCTGTTTTTCTACAACCATGAAAGTGTCTTTCAAAAGTTTGACAGCTTAACTATGGTGGAATATTCCCAAGGAAAAATTGCCAAGCCTTTCTTTGATACTTTTATTAAAACCGTACTTACTGTTAGCCTCAATCGCACCGAAGATATTAGTGCAGCCCAAGCACTCCATTTAATGTGGACTTTCTTTATTCGCAAACCCGATGCGATGTTGCGAGTAGTGCCAACAGATAACCATTACACCTCCATTATGCAGCCCTTCGGCGATCGCTTGGCAGAATTGGGAGTCAAGATCCATTTAGGCTATCGAGTTAATAGTTTAAAACTAGATAATCATCGCGTTACTGGTTTAGATTTCACCAACGAAGAAAGTGCAGACTTAGATTATTTAGTGTTGGCAACAGATATTAGAGGCACGAAAGAAATCTTTGCAGCCACAGAACAAGAAGAACCCCAAACCACTGCCACTTTAGAACCAGTTAGAGCGATCGTCAATAAATTGCGTACCGCACCTCCCTATGTAGTCGCTCGCGCTTACCTATTAGGCAAACCAGAAAACCCAGATCGCCCCGACGTGATCGAAACTCCCGAAAATCAACCAGTAGATTTAGTATTCCAAGCACACAAAACCGAAAAAAGTGATACAACTTGGGTCAAAGCTGCCCCTGCGGGGGAAGATCGATGGGTGATCGAAGTCCACGCTTATGATTTAGGCCCTACTTTAGCCAGAAAGTATGACGGTTTAAAAGAGAAGGTGAAAAATTGCTCTGACGAAGAATTATGGCAATTAATCTTGCAATTATCCGATGCAGAATTATGGAATGCTATCAAAGAAGAATTGCGGGATATCGATGGTTTATCCAAACTAGCAGATGCTACTCCCGTGGAAGATGGCGGATTACAAATCGGTCGCTATTTTAACTTTACAGGCTTTCAAGTCGGACAAGGCGATCGCCCTGCGCCATTTTTTGCCGAACCCCACATTACTAATTTAGTAGTAGCGGGAGACTGGGTAGCCCTCCAGGGTAAAGATGGATTTGCCAATCGCCCTGGTCAAGTTTATCCTGGCGGTAACTTAATGGGTCAATCTGCTGCTGTTGCGGGGATTGCAGTAGGCATAATTGCGGCTCAAGATAATGTTGTTGGCCCTTATGTATCAGTAATTTAATCTGCTAATTAGGGCGTAAATTAATGCGCCCGCGATCGCCTTTAAACTCAATTATGTTTTTTCTAAATCTTCTTTATCCAAATCATCATCATTATTATTATTGCTAGAAAGCGCATCCGTAATAATGTGAGACAACAAGCCAAGAGGAGCAAAAAAGAGACAGAGAAATAAAGAATGAATTATCCAGATTTTTTTCTCTTGTCCTTGCCAATAGATCCATCTTCCTAAAAATAAATCAACCACTAAAAAGTGAACCCACGTTGATGCTGCCGAACCTTCTTGAGATAAAGTTTTAGCAAATACATCTAGTTTGGGAGCAGCAAAAGCCAAGGCAGTTTCTAAACTAAATGAAGCAAAAAAGAAATAAGCATACAAAATAATTAAAGGTATAAAAGGTAGATAAGACTTCATTATTTTTTGGGTAATGTTCCAATTAGGAAGAAAAATAATTAAAATCCAAAAAGATGTAGCATAAAAAATTGAAATATCAAATAATTGAGAAAAACTCATAAGTTAAACCTCGATAACATAACCAAAAAAAGCTGTTTGATGGTAATTTTATTATAAATATTGACTCAATTTATGGCAGTAACCATTTAAGATAAAAGTGGGCTATTTGTATAGGTTGAAGATGAACTTTAAACCATTGTTTTTTACTATTATTCCTGGCATCTTGCTTGGCATTCCCTCTTCAATTCAAGCTCAAGTAATTGAAGATAGTTCTCTCTCTACAGAAGTACAGACTGAAAATAACCGCGACTTCAACATTAATGGAGGAGAGCAAACAGGCAATAATTTATTTCATAGCTTTGCTGAATTTTCGATTCCGACAAATGGTTCGGCGTTTTTCAATAATGCCCTGACAGTTGAAAACATTATTACTCGCGTAACGGGTTCTTCTATTTCCAACATTGATGGTTTAATTGGCAGCAACGGAACAGCTAATTTATTTCTACTAAATCCTAACGGCATTATTTTTGGGGAAAATGCCAGCCTAAATATTGGTGGTTCTTTTATTGGTACGACTGCCGAAAGTTTGGTCTTTGAAGATGGTATAGAGTTTAGCACTAAGTTAGATAATTCCGAAACATTGTTAACAGTAACCGTACCTTTGGGGTTACAGTTTGGCAGCAACCCAGGGAACATTACTAATCGAGCTAATTTTTCAATTCCCAGTCGTTTCGATCCTACGGGAGAAGAACGCATAAAATTAGGACTCACTACCCTTCCAGGTAAGACTCTCGGACTATTGGGAGGAGATATTACTTTCGATGGAGGAGCGATCGCTGCTCCAGGAGGGAATATTGAATTAGGTAGCGTTGCCGAAAACAGTTTTGTCCCTCTAGAGTCTATTGCCCAAGGATGGACGGCTAATTATGATAATGTAAGTCAATTTCGAGATATCAAACTAAATAATGTGGCTTCGGTAGATGGTAGTGGAGAAGGTGCGGGAGATATTAATATTTTAGGTAGGAATATTCAACTCTTCAATGGCTCGGCTATTACATCCAATACTTTAGGTGCTTTGGATGGAGGAGCTATTACAATTCGCGGCTCAGATTTAGTGGAAATTAATGGTAGCGATCTTACAGGTACAAAATTAGATTCATTATTAGCTGGGTTAGACATTTTTTTTCCATTTGCTAGTCAGATTTCCAGCAATACTATTGGCACTGGGAAGGGAGGAAATGTTGAAATTATCGCTCAAAACTTAAAGTTAGTTGATGGTAGTTCAATCTCATTACAAACCTTAGCTCTCTCACCCGAGCAAAAAAACTTAGGACAAAGTGGCAATCTAAATATACAAGTTTCTGATTCGATTCAATTAGCAGGAAATAGACCATTGTTAGGCATAGGAGAAAATGCGGAAAATCTAGTTTTGCCTTCAATTGGATTAGACACCGCAATTGAAATTAATTTAGCTAGTGGAATACAAGTCTTATCCATTAGTGATGCCGATGGCGGAGATCTAAAAATAATTACTCAGAATATTAGTTTGCGAGATGGTGCGACGATCGCTACTGCTCCTTTCTTAGACGGTAATGCGGGAAATGTGGAAATAACCGCCAGCGAATCAATCGAAATAATGGGTACCACATCAAAAACTGGCGAGATAGGTAGTAATATTGCCAGCAATACTGTGGCAATAGGAGATGCTGGAAATATCAATCTTAATACTGACAGATTAACTATTAAAAATGGGGGACTAATTATCTCTTCTAGCAATAGTGTGGGTAATGCTGGAAATATAGATATAGAAGCTGCATCAATTGAAATTAGTGGTTTTTCTCCGTTTAATGATAGAGTGCCTAGTTTGATATCTGCCGAAACTGATGATGGTGGAAATGGAGGTAATATATTTATTCGTACAGATAGCTTAAGTATCAGCGATCGCGCTATCCTTAGCGTTCGGGGTTCTGGGACGGGAATACCAGGAAATTTGCGGGTAAATGCTAACACGATCGATCTGAGTAATTTTGCTAGCATCACTGCTGGGACAGAATTCCAGTCTGGAGGCAACATTGAATTAAATGTAAAAGACAGTCTTACTCTGAGGGAAAATAGTCTGATATCCGCGCGGGCTTTTGGCGATGCCAATGGAGGAAATTTAGATATTGAAGTTAAATTTTTGATTGCTAATCCCAATGAAAATAACGATATTCTCGCTACGGCTGTTCGAGGTAATGGGGGAAATATCAATATTGGTGGGGATGGAATTTTCGGCGTTCTAGAAGGTTTATCCCAACCTCCCAATTCCAGTAATGATATTGATGCTAGTTCTGAATTTGGCGTAGATGGTACGGTAAATTTTGACTTTCCTAATTTCAACGAGTCTGACTTTGCGACTAATAAATCTTACGAGGCGATCGATGAGAATAATTTGATCGGCAATAATTTTTGCAATCTCAGCGTAGGTAGTGAATACTATTTTGTCGGTAAAGGCGGAATAGCAGTATCCCCCGATCGCGATTTAATCGTAGAAGATAGTTGGACTGATTTACGTTTTTTTGATGACGATCAATTAGCCTCCAGACAAGCAATAGAATCAATAGAAGCAACAGAGAAAGTTAAAAAAGTTGAAATGATTCGGGGATGGGTTAAAGATCGCCAAGGAAAAATAGTGTTAACCACAAATCCCGTCGCGATCGCTCCTCTGTCACCAGAATTACCTCGTCCTGATTGCAACACCAAACGAGTAATCGGTAATGAATAATTGAATATGGATATAATTTTGTGTCATCAAACCGTAGACTTTGATGCTTTGGGTTCGGCAATTGGTTTATCTCGGGTCAAACCTGGGGCAAAAATCGTGCTAACTGGAGGAGCGCATCCTGCGGTCAAGAATTTTCTAGCACTATATAAGGATGAGTTTACTTTTGCTGAAATGCGTAGTATTAGTCCTGAAACCATTTCGACTATCTATATTGTTGATACTCAAAAAAGCGATCGCCTCGGGGCAGCAGCAGATTGGTTTGATTTGCCCAACGTTGGGAATATTGAGGTTTATGACCATCATGTCGATCTCAAATCCGATATTGCGGTAACAAAGATTCATACCGAAGCAGTGGGGGCGATAACTACTTATATCGCAGAATTATTACAGGAACATAATCTGAGCTTAACCACATTTGAAGCTACGGCTATGGCGTTAGGTATCCATGTCGATACAGGCTCTCTTACCTTCGACCAAAGTACTCCCCGCGATGCTAAAGCGATCGCCTGGCTGATGGAACAAGGGGCGAATATTTCAATTGTCTCAGAATATGTCGAACCAGGATTATCACCCCAACTACAGGATTTATTAAAACAAGCCCTGGATCAATTAGATAGAAAAACTATCCAAGGATACGCTGTTGCTTCGGTAATGTTGAAGACAGATAAATTTGTTAATGGCTTGGCTACTTTAACAGCCCGACTAATCGACCTAACAGAAAGCGATGTCTTGCTTTTGGGTCATCAATACCAAAAAAGTCAGAGTCAGAAACTCGTAGTTATTGGGCGATCGCGTTTAACCCAAACCAATCTCAATCAACTTTTCAAGCCTTTTGGTGGTGGGGGACATGCCCAGGCTGCTTCTATGTCAACTCAAACCGATGATGCCCAGCAGCTATTTAATGAATTAATAACTCAATTGGAATCGCAAATTCCCCATCCTCCCACTGCTAGAGATTTGATGTCTTCCCCCGTCAGAACAATTCGCCCCAATACTACCATCGAACAGGCTCAAAAAATCTTATTTCGCTACGGTCATTCAGGAGTCTCGGTAGTCGATAAAAGCGATCGCTTAGTCGGTATTATTTCTCGTCGCGACTTAGATTTAGCTCTTCATCACGGTTTTAGTCACGCTCCGATCAAAGGCTATATGAGTCGCAATCTTAAGACTATTACTCCCAACACCACCTTGCCAGAAATTCAATTTTTAATGGTTACTTACGACGTGGGTAGATTGCCCGTAATTGAGGGGGGGGATTTAGTTGGCATTGTAACTCGTACTGATGTTTTAAGACAGTTACACGATGGTCAAAATGAAATAACCGACACCATAAGCAAAGCTAATTTAACTACTCGTTTATTACCCACTCTACAAAATCGTTTAGAATCTCCCATTTGGCAATTGTTGCAAAAAGTAACCGATGCAGCCCAAGCCAAAGGCTGGAATCTTTATTTAGTCGGCGGTGGGGTTAGAGATGTATTGTTAACTGATGAAAGCGATCCCCTATTACTACAGGATATAGATTTAGTTGTAGATGGTTTTCATCGCTCGGCAGACGACCGCGCGGGGGTAGAATTAGCAGCAGTAATTCAACAGATGTATCCCGATGTCAGCATATCTATACACGGTGAATTTCAAACAGCAGCTTTGTCTTGGCATAAAGATCCTATATTTAGCAATCTATTAATAGATATTGCTACTGCCCGCACTGAATTTTATCCCTATCCTACTGCCAACCCTCAAGTAGAAGCTAGTTCTATCCGTCAGGACTTATATCGTCGAGATTTTACCATTAATGCCCTGGCAGTACGTCTCACACCTCCTAAACGGGGTGAATTTTCCCGTAAAGGAGATTTATTAGACTTTTTTGGCGGTTTAATCGATCTTGAGGCTCGTCAGATTCGAGTGCTACACCCTAATAGTTTTATCGAAGATCCGACTCGTATTTATCGGGCGGTTAGATTTGCCGTACGTCTGGGTTTTACTATCGAACCTCAAACGGAAGAGTATATTCACTATGCAATTAAAAGCGGTGTCTATCAAGAATTAAGAATTAGCGATCGCGCTTCCCCAGCCCTCACCACCAGGTTGCGGGCAGAATTAAAGTATATTCTTCAGGCTAACTATTGGAAACCCGCTTTAAAATTACTAGCTAAATTAAATGCCCTTAGTTGTTTGCATCAAGATTTGGTTTTTACCAAGGCTTTAGCATGGCAAGTCACCTGTGTATCTCGCTGGATGTTTTATATAGATATTCCTAACGTCCAACCGTGGTTAATTCGCCTAGAGATATTAATTGCCCATCTATCACCTTTCGATAGACTGGAAGTGGCGGAAAATCTCCAACTACCCAAAGATAGTTTGCAAAGACTACAGCAATTAGAAATCTTAGAAACAGAAGTTGCGCCCCAACTATTAAATTCTCAATTGCCCAGTCAAATTCATCAGTTATTACAGATTTATAAACCCCTAACACTGATTTTATTTGCAGCCAGAGGTGATAAAAATATTCGGCATATATTATGGCAATACATCACAAAATTATCTCAGGTCAAACCACTATTAACGGGCAATGATTTAAAAAAACTGGGTTTCAAACCAGGAAAACTATATAAAGAAATATTAGACGATGTTTTGGCTGCAACTCTTGATGGCAAAATACGCGATCGCCTTACCGCCGAAAAATATGTATTAGAACATTATTAATGTTGACGTTCCTCGTTTTCTCAGACAATTAGGGTTAACCGTATTTTAGTTGGGCAATAAAGACTTATAGATTATTCCATGGCTAACTATAATCGATTGAAGAGAGCTTTTTTGTTTACAAATCGACTTAGAAGCTTACATAAAATAAACTAATGCCTATAATAATAAGAAATTATTAGGGCTTCCAGTTTTGGGAAAAATCATTCTAAAATTAACGTTAATTAGTAAATTTAGACACCATCAGATCCAGATAGTTTAAGTCAAACTTAGATAGCAGTAAAGGAAGGATTGCCATAGTGATTCAAAATCTAGAACAACACTATAAAGTATTGGGATTAGAACCAGGTGCGTCTTTAGAGGAAGTTAACCAAGCTTACAAAGACCTAGTATTTATATGGCATCCCGATCGCCTTCCCCAAGAAAATGAAAGATTGATCCAGAAATCTGTCGATAAGCTCCAGAAAATTAACGAAGCACGGGATTTTTTACGCTCTTATCATCGAAAAAACGGCAAAGTAGCAGCTAAAAGTCAACCCAAATCTACTACCTATCCTCGCCAAGACTATTATGGCGATCGCAATACTGATCGAAATAGAGAAAGCTACGCCAGAAGAAATAGCTATCAATCTTACTCTAGTAGCGATCGGCAACAAACCTCTTCTCAAACTACTTCTAGACGATCTTCGGACTATCAATCTAGAAAACCTTGGGACTATCGAGCATATTACTATTCTCCCCACAATCCTAACAATCCAAGCTCTAACAATAGAGATAGCGATCGAGACTTTCGCGAATCTAGTAAAAATTACGCAGCGAGTCGCACCTCAGAAAACAACTATAAAAGACCATATTATAAAGACTTGCGGGGAGCGGATCTGAGTAGATCCAACTTTAAAGAAAGAGACTTTTCGGGGAGAGATTTATCCCAGGCTAATTTATCCTATGCAGATTTGAGCGATACTTTCTTGCATAAAATTATCTTAGAAGGAGCTAATCTTCAGGGAGCTAATCTCAAAGGAGCTAATTTACTCCAAGCAAACTTAAGAGGGGCTAATTTAAAAGAAGCCAATTTAATCGGTGCAGATTTAAGTGGCTCGGATTTGAGTGGTGCAGATTTGAGTGGTGCAAAAGTTGGTTTTAATAAAAAAATCATGGTCAAGCTCACCGCCGTTAAACTAACGGGTGCTACTCTACCCGATGGATCGATTCATCCTTAATTCGATTTAATTTAATTTAGTTGAGGTGACTTCTCCCAACAGACAAATATAAAGTTTAATGCCAAAATCAATTGGTGATGGGATTTCTTACAATATACAAAACAATCAATCTAATCTAAGAAATTTTAAAACTTTTTAGCGTTCTTTTTGCGAGATGACTTAATGACTAGCAAACCTCCTTCTAATGGTAAAAACTCCCAATCTCCCATTAGCAAAGCTGTTACCCAAGCCGTACAAACAATTCAAGCAAAAGTAAATTTTAATTCCAGCAATTTCAAATCGGGCAAACAAACTCCAGAATTGCGCATCAAAGAGGCTAACGGCAAAGAACAAGCTTATCCATTAGCGGGCGATCGCTATACTTTAGGGCGTAGCTCTCGTTGTGATATTAGCATTCGCAACCCTGTAGTCAGTCAAACTCATTTAATTATTAAAAGAAATCGCAAAAAACCTCGTTCTTTTATTATCCAAGACGAAAAATCTACCAACGGCATTTATCGAGGGAAACGTCGTTTTAAAACCTTTTCTCTCTTTCACGGCGAAAGCTTTACTTTAGGGCCTCCAGAGCTAGCTGCGGGGGTTACAGTAAGCTATTATAATCCTCCCCCACTCTGGTTGTATTTGATTCGCTATTCTCTCTATGGTATGGCAGGAATGTTGGGTTTATTAATCCTCATCCTGGGTATTGAATGGTTTAAAGTACCCGTATATCCCATTCCCAAAGAATCAACTTTACCTGTAGTAGTATACTCGGGTGACAATAAAACCACTATTAATCCTACTGCTCGCAATAATACCCATCGCGAACTAAAAAAACTTTCAGATTTTTCCTCCTATTTACCCGATGCCGTAGTTGCTTCGGAAGATAGTCGTTTTTATTGGCATTTTGGAGTCGATCCTATTGGAGTAACCAGGGCAGTAGTAATTAATCTTACTTCATCGGAATTGCGCCAAGGAGCGAGTACCCTGACCCAACAATTAGCCCGTAGTCTATTCCCTGAAGTCGGTAGAGAAAATACGGCGGGACGAAAAATTCGCGAAATGATGGTGGCGTTTAAGCTAGAAACTTTTTATAGCAAGGATTTTATTCTCAAAACCTATTTGAATCGAGTGTATTTAGGTATAGGTAGCTATGGCTTTGAAGATGCTGCCCAATTCTATTTTGAAAAATCCGCAGCCGACCTCGATCTTTCTGAAGCTGCTACCCTAGTGGCTATTTTACCTGCACCCAATTTATACAATCCTGTTAAGGATTACGATACCGCAGTAGGCTTGCGCAATCGTATTATCGATCGCATGGTCAAACTAGGTATGGTAAACGAGGCAGAAGCAGATCGAGCCAGGCGATCGCGTATTGAAGTCAGCCCCAAAGCCCGCCAAACTTTTTCTAGTACAGTTGCACCTTATTTTTATAGCTATGTCTTAAACGAATTAGGAGCATTATTAGGTTCGGATGTAGCGCGAGAAGGCAACTTCATCGTAGAAACGGGTTTAAATCCCCAACTACAAGCTGAAGCCGAATCAGCATTGGAATATTCTATTAGTAACGATGGCGATCGCTTTGGCTATTCTCAGGGTGCAGTTGTCACCCTCGATAGTCGCAACGGCAATATTATCGCTCTAGCTGGAGGGGTAAACTTCAATCAAAGCCAATTTAATCGAGTAGTCCAAGCAAAAAGACAGCCAGGCTCGACTTTTAAAGTATTTGCTTACGCAGCAGCATTGGAAGAAGGCATCGATCCAGATACGGAATACTCTTGCGCTCCTTTTTCTTGGAAAGGGCAGCAATATCGAGGATGCGAGCGTAGTAGCGGTGATATTGACATGTATCGTGGGTTAGCTCAATCGGAAAATGTTACCGCCTTGAGAGTAGCCGAAGAAGTCGGTTTGAAAAAAGTCATTGATGTGGCACAACGTTTGGGAATAAAGTCTCCTCTAACAGAAGCTCCAGGATTGGTAATTGGACAAAGCGAAACCACCGTTTTAGAAATGACTGGTGCTTATGCCACCATCGCTAATGATGGAATTTGGAATAAACCCCACGCTATTAATCGCATTTTAGATGGCAGTGATTGCCAAAAATCTGGCGATCGTAATACCTGTCGTGAAATTTATGTTTTCGACGACGACGAGGAAACCTACCGCGATGTTATTTCCCAAGACGTTACGGACGAACTGACTAAGATGCTTAAAGAAGCAGTAGAAGAAGGTACGGGCAAAGCTGCATATATAGATCGAGGAGAAGCAGGGAAAACTGGCACAACTGACAAAAATGTCGATCTTTGGTTTATTGGTTATGCTCCCATCAAAGATTATGACTATGTCACGGGAGTTTGGCTGGGTAATGACGATAATTCCCCCACCAGGGGCAGTAGCTATCAAGCAGCAACCCTTTGGGGTAAATATATGAAGCAAGTTGTCAGCAATTAACTAAAAGTCCCCCAAATTTGGGGGACTAAGAGGAATTTAAACTGCTTCTAAGTTTTTCTCTCCCGTACGAATACGGACAACTTGATCTACAGGATAAACAAAGATTTTACCGTCGCCAATCTCTCCAGTACGGGCAGCAGTAATAATTTTATCCACTACCATCTCAACCTGATCGTTTTCGATCACGATTTCAATTTTGAGCTTTTGTAAAAACTCTACTGTATATTCCGAACCACGATAACGTTCGGTTTGTCCTTTTTGACGACCAAAACCACGCACCTCAGAAACCGTCATCCCAACGACTCCAGCGTTAACTAGAGCAATTTTGACTTCATCCAGTTTAAAAGGTCTGATAATAGCTTCTATCTTTTTCAATTTGCAATCTCCTGTCTTTACTATAAAAGTTTGACTTTCACTATTTTACGTATATTTATCTAGAAAGCTAGTCCTAGTCTTTATACATTGTAAATGTCTGTTTTGTGGTATGTTCAATGGCTTTAAAATAAAAAGCGATCGCCTTACGTGATTAAATCCCCTTTGTATAGCAAGTTTCAGAGTTATAAAAGACGGTATTTTTCCACCAAACTATGGGGTGCAAGCCTTTTTCTTTTTTCCTTTTCCCAAACACAACCAAGGTGTACCTCGCAAATACGAAAAACTATAGTCAATTTTAAAACTAAATATTGGTAAAAATACGTATATTTTTGATTACTTACTATTTAATAATTATCTTCATACTAAAATCAATCAATAATACAAAACAACATCATTACTTTGCAATCAAAGTTCAGTGTTTTTAGTAATTTACTTTGTCTATTAATCGCTGTTATTGTTGATTCACTGGCAAATCAAATCAACTATAAATACAACTGAATTTTTTCAGTTTTAATTTAATTAACATAAATCTAATCTATTAAAAAACAAAGGAACTTAACTTAAATGCTTAAATTTATTAATCTAAAAAAACTTACTGCCAAAACTCTGGTTGGTATTTTAATGATAGGAGGATTAGTTACTTCAGCAGAAACAAAGCAAGCACTTGCAAGTGCTTGTGATAATAATGGTCATGGTAATAATCTTCCAGCTTCTGTAACTTTATCTTCTGGTGATGTAATTACAGTAGATGGTTACGATCCTACAAATCCTGGTAATAAAAAGAATCAGCTAAAAAATAGATTAAAAGACGGTGATACTAGCGGAAATGGTATGACTATCTCCTATAGTAATGGTGCTTTCGAACTATCTAACTCCCAAGCCCAATATGTTCTTGATAATATTCCTGACATCGAAAAAGATTGCGATAGTGACAATGATGATTCCAGTAGTTCATCAGCAGATACCATTACCCTAACAGGAACTCTTCGAGATTTTGACGGCTACAGAGACAAAAATGGTAATTTAAGTGCTGGTGGTCATGAAGATTTTGAACGCAAGAATAATGTAGATAAAAATCCTAGCGGTCAAAAGTTCAAATACGGTCTTGATACTGGAATTACTACAAATACTTTAGGTGCAGACAAGAAACCTATTTATGCTGGTGGTAGCTTCTCTACTACTACTAAAGCAAACTTCGATCAATGGTATCGCAATGTTCCTGGTGTTAACCAAAGCATGAATTATGATATTGAGTTGACCAAGGAATCTGGCTCAAATGTCTATAGTTTTGACAATAATGGCGCACAGTTCTTTCCTCTAGATGACCTTCTATTGGGTAATGAAGGACGCAATAATAACTTCCACTTTACTTTCGAGATTCATACTCAGTTTACCTATCAAGGTGGTGAAACATTCGACTTTAGTGGAGACGATGATGTTTGGGTCTATATCAACGGACAAAAGGTTATTGACATCGGTGGTGTACACGGAAAAACAGATGCCAGTGTTAACTTAGATTCTCTTGGACTAACTGTTGGGGAAACCTACGACCTTGACTTCTTCTTTGCAGAAAGACACGTTACTGAGTCTAATTTCAAAATTGAAACTACTATTCAATTAGAAACTGCTCCAGATCCTGATGCAGATGAAGATAATGATGGTATTCCTAACATTCTAGAAGGTTCTGAGGAAGGAATCGACACAGATGGAGATGGAATTCCAGACTACGAAGATACTGATAGTGATAATGATACTATCCCTGATTCAACCGAAGGAACAGAAGATCCTGACGAAGATGGAACTCCAAACTTCCAAGATACTGATAGTGATGAAAACGGTATCGATGATATAGAAGAAGGAACAGAAGATCTAGATGAAGATGGAACTGACGACTTTGAAGATTTAGACAACGATAACGATGGTATCGATGATAACGATGAATTAGTTAATGATGCTAATGATGGTGATGATGATCCTGATACTATTGATGGTCAAGTAAACGATGATGTAGACGACGATGGAATTCTCAATCACAATGATACTGATAGTGACAATGATGGTCTAAATGATGATATTGATCCAGATCCATATATTACAACTTACGCTGACTAAGTAAATTTACAGCTAAAGTTAGTTACTTTTAAAAAAAAGCGATCGCTTTGTGTAAAGCGATCGCTTTTTTATTGAATATCAATATTTTCACGTCAACAGAAATACTCGTATTTAAAATTCAGATAAATTCCAACTAACTTTTATAAAAACAATACAAAATCACTATTTAACACACCATTTCTTCATAATAAAAACTAGTATTTGCAACAATTACATTGGTATTTATCTAGAGTTAACTTATAGAAGAAGCAAGCAAAGATAGCTTCCTACAAAAATAAGTTTGTAGCTCATGCAATTTAATCAACTCAATATTAATTTTAAACAGGTGTAATTATGAAAAAGTTATTTTGTCTCTCCGCTGCCGTTCTAAGTTTTGCGGTTCAAGGAGTAGCTTTTGCTCAACAACAAGGTGCTCCAATTAGTGAAGCCGAATTTGAAATTTTAGTTTCTACTATTTGTCGTGCTTCATCGAGTTCAACTCCAGCAGAGATCGCTAGCTCAATTGCTGCTAAAGCTAGTAGTTCTATGAATAAAGAACAAGTAGAACAACTTCAAGAGCTAGCTATAGGAATGAATTCTATGCCTACTGCACAAAAAAACACCTTGTGTAATTCCTAATCATATCAATAGCTTTTAAATAACAGAAGAAAATAATTATAATGTTCAAATTTATCGATTTTCAAAAAATAACAGCGGTTAGCATCCTTGCTGTTTTAATGGCAGGAACTTTAATTAGTTTGCCAGCTATTTCTAAGAATGACAACAATAACGGTCATGGAAATAACTGCGATGGTATTGATTCGAGCAACCCTGGAAATGGTTCGCCTAATGGCAATAATTCCAATCACAACGAAACCGATCCTAATGTTGATGATGAAGGGCGTGGTAACTGTTCTACTACCCAAGCAACGGGTGTTTTGAGTCCATCAGCAGTTTCTAAGACAGCAGTTGTCACTCAAACTATTTCTCTGGATAGAACTATCACCGTTAATATGGATGATCTTGTGGAGACAATTACTACTACTGCCCCTGTTGAAAAACTAGATATTTTGTTTTTGGCTGACAACACAGGTAGTATGGGTTCGGCAATTGAAAATGTTCAAGATAATGCCGAAGATTTGTTGGAGACAATTTCAGAAACCTATGATGATGTAGAATTTGGAGTCGCTAAATATTATGGCGATCCTCAAGAAGAGATAGTAGAATATCAAGCTACAGGAGAAACTGAAACAAGATCTTATAGATATAAGTCTGGGAGAAGATGGTATACATACACTTGGGAAGTACCAGTTTATGAAAGGGTAGTTGTCGGTGAAGTCGGGGCTACTGGTGCTTATCAACTTCAAGATGCTGTTGGCAGTGGAACAGTAGATGATGCTCTTGATGCAATTGATGATTGGAGTGCTTCGGGGGGTGATGATTGGCCAGAGGCTAATTTCTTTGCCTTACATCAAGCTGCTACTTCAGGGGGTTCAACTAATACTGGTTATACCTCAGGATTTAATACCAATTGGCGTAGTGGTGCTAAAAAAATTATTGTTTGGTTTGGCGATGCTAAATCTCACACCGATACAGTCAGCCAAGCAGAAGCTATTCAAGCTCTAAATGATAATGATGTTACGGTCATTGCCATCCACACTAATACCACTAGCGCCAGCTTAACCGATGGTATAGACTCAAATTCTCAAGCATCCACCATTGCTACTGAAACTAGTGGTCAATATGCTAGTGTTTATAGTTCGCAATTAGCCAACAAAATGGAAGAACTGATTGAGCTAGCAGCAGTAGAAACTACTACAACTACTACGACTTCTCCGACTATCGACTTGGTATTTGGTAATGAAGGGGACACTCAAGGATTAGATATTAGTTATGTTTGTACCGATCCTTTAGGTTGTAATAATGTCAAACATGGAGATGTTCGCACCTTTCAAATGAACGTTACAAGTGATGTTGGCGGTAACTTCGAATTTAAAACAATTGCTGAAAATGTTGGCGGTGCAGTAGCAGATAACAACCTTGCTTTTCACTTTACAGATTAAAAACTTTAAATTTAAGCATTTTATTAAGCATTTGAGCGATCGCTTTACACAAGGCGATCGCTTTTTTCTTAGATAATTAATAGCATTGAAGTAGAGGCAAACAATTAACCAAAATAACCATCTTTCATAATTTGCTCAACCTCAACAATATCATCTTCAGGAATTTCAAAATCAAACCTCATTGTAGAGATCGCATCCTGATAAATATCAGAATATTCAGATTTAAGATAATTCTTCAAACTGGGATTTTTCTTGAGGATTCGATTAATACGATTGCGGAAATTAACAACTTCTTGCTGCCAACTTTTGCGACATCTTTCTACTTCCTCATCCCAGTACCTTAGTTTGAGGATATGCTCAATTAATCGCTGCATATAACTATCTAGCGATCGCTTTTCTGACTTTCCCATGTCGTCAATTTCGTCCAGCAGATTATCCCAGTCCATATTGGCAAAATCTCTATTTTGAATAGCTTCTTTTGTCTTTTCAATCCAAAGATTGAAGTCGCGATCGTGTAATTGTTTTAAATTAGTCATGATCTTTAGTTGTGTAGACAATTTATTTATAGCTACTTTTATAAGTTACTCGGAATAATCGTGCGATCGCCACATACTTCGGAATTTAAAGCTGCTCGAATGGAATAATCATAATCTAGTTCGGGATGGAAGTAAGAGCTATATAAGAAGGCATATTTTAAAGCTGCGATGGGTGCTGTTTGGGTATCTTCACCAATATGTTTGCTCAATAAACATACTTGTTCGTTAGGTTTTATTTGGTTGACGAATTCTGATTTGACTCCAAAAGCAAGATGTTTATCTAAGGTAATAAAAGAAGGTTTGGCATAGAATTTACCGACTTTAATTAAAATAATCGTGAGAAATATTGTATATAATAATCCCACATATTTTGGTTGCAACCATCGTCCGATAAACTCTTTATTTTTAGGCAAAGATATTAAATATAAATTGAGAGATACCAAACAAATCATCCAGTACATAAAGTATCTTAATTCGTGGGACTGAGGAAAATTCAACGGAATAATCGACATGGCGATCGCAGTAAATAATGCAGCCTTTGCTTCTCTAGCAGTGCTATTTTTTGATGAGTTATTAACAATTGCTTCTCTTAGTGCCAACCCGATTAATAATAATAGATTAAATACTACATAAACTCCCCAAAAACCTCCTTTGCGACTGCGATCAATATCTCCACTCCATTGATCGGGAGTCCAAAATAGAGGCGCATTTATTTCTAATACGGACTTAACCCAATTTATCTGGCGATTTCCCCCTTCATAGGCTTCTGGACTTAATTTATGGTTGAGAACAATTCCCCCAATTTGAATTTTGATGGGATAGAGAGGGTTTTGATATAAAACAGTATTTTTGACAGGAGTAGCAAAGATAATGATACTTGCCACTAAAGCTATGGGAATAACTTTGGTTAGTTTAACAGTCGGTTTTTGTTGAAAGTAAAGCCAGCCTAATCTAATACCTGCGACTATTAAAATTACGAATACTAAAGGTTGTAGCTGAGTCTTGGTATTGGCTGCGATCGCAGCACCAACAAAAGCGATCGCTAATTCTTTAATATTAGGTAATTGCCGATTTTTATAAAAGCTATAGGTCATCATGACCAAAATAGAAGTGCCGATGTTACCAAATAGATCGACAAAACTTGTAGTGGCGTGAGTTAATACTAAAGGAATAGAAAATAGGGCGATCGCCGATAAATATAGAGGTACTTTAAAATAGCTTCTGAGGAAAAATAAATAGCCAATTACGCTGAAAAAGCTGACCAAATTCGTAGATTGAATCCTCCTCGTAATTCTCCAGAATATACCCTGAAGAAAATGAGCTAATAGGGGAAAACCATCGAAACGGGGTTCAAACCATTTTTCATCGCCAATAAACATTTCTCTGGGTAAAATACCCCCAAGCCTGCCAGCAAAAGGTAGATGATACCAGCCTGGATCGTAGTTATTATCTAAATCTATAATTGCTTTAAAAAAGATGGCAATAACTAGAGTTATGGCAATAAAAGATAAAATTATTTCTATTCCCAGTTTGCTCTCTTTTAGTTGCTTTAACTGTTTGTGTTTACTAGCAGAATTCAACATTAGGGAATGATTATTAATTATTAATTATTAATTACTGATTTTGTTTAGAAGTAAATAAGGCAAATCGCTCGACAGAAGATACTACAGCGAATACGGCTAAGACAATTACCACTGCTACGATATAGAGAAATCTTTGCATCAAAGAAAACTGAACTGCGATCGCGTCGGAAACGTCAAATAACCTTAATAAACCAATCCAGCTGAATTCCATTAATCCTAAATTGGCAGGAGTAAAGCTAAATAACATCGCTAGCTGAACTATAGGAGTCACAAAGGTAACAGCCCAAAGTTTAATTTTAAATCCACCTGCGATCGCAATTAAAACTCCGCGGATGATCCAAACTAGATAGCGAACTACAGAAATCCAATAAAGATAGAGGGTAAAGTTTTTACCTAAGATAGAATTCTTATCAGTTGCCATAGCTGGTTGAGCATCTTTAGTTTTTCCCGACTTGAGTTGCTTCACCCAAGTTAAGGCTGCAATCAAAAACGATATTAAACTACGGTGCCACTTGTTAATCATAAAATGCACGGCAATGATAGTTGCAATCCAAATCCAAATTGCTAGCGACAAGGAGATGTATCCCAAGGCATATAAGATTGAAGCTGGGAACAAAAGTAAAGGAATTAGAAAGTTAAAGAACTGATCGTAAATAACTGACAAAAAACCTTTGGAAAAAGAGCTTATTTTGTGTATTCTTAAAGCTAAATTTTGTACCATAACCATGCCCACATATTGAGGCATAAATTGCATGGTTAAAGAACCCAAGGTTGTATAAAACAAATAAAATTTTAATGATTGCTGACTAGCTTGCTGACTATCAGGAGTTAGCTTTTGAGTTACCAAACCCCACTTGTATGCTGTTAAAAATGTATGGACGATCAAGGCAGTAATAGCCAATCCTGCATATAAAGGATTCAAGCTATAGAAACTAGTGACAACTTGTTCTAGATCTACTTCTGTAAATTTTAAAATTAACCAAACTAAGAAAAAGCCCAAAGCTAGAGATAATATGCTCGATATAATATTCTTTTTATTTAGCATTATTTTTTCCTAGTCTCATTACTCATCACTCATTATTTAATAGTACGAAGAAAATTAATAGACAATTAATCAAAATAACTATAACTTGTCGTATCCCCATTTAGTCTCAAAGTCTATATCGACTAACTCCGATAATCGAGCAACTTGAGGCTGATATTTTTCCATTAAGTCAATTTTTATTGCTTCAGGGATACTAGTTTTCGGTGCTTGATGCCAGAGAAATTTTTCGACAATATTATCGCGAATAAATTCGTTAAATTCTTGAGATAATAAATTTTTAGAAATATTCTTTAACAGGGGGCTGTTCACCAATTTGTTAATAGCTTTAAACTTAACTTCCTTATTAGTATTGACCGTTTCATATTCAGGAATAAAATTAGGATCGACTCCTAAAAATTCTAAGATTTCCCGATAAAAACTTTGGTTATCTGACTGAAACTCTTCAAAAACAATTACTTTCATTTGCTCTGGCTTAAAGCGATCGCAATACCGTTTTACCTGCTGATAATATTGCACTCGGCGATCGTAGTAAAGATAGCTTGGGGTGGTGACTCTAGGGCTAGATACTGTCTCGGCAATACGATCTTCTTCCAGAGCTAAAGCAGTTAGGAAATCTGGCTCATTTTCTTCAGTAAACTTGACGTAGTGACTATGAAGGGAATAGAGAAACTTAGCTGGTTCGCGCAAAATAATGATTATTTTGGCATCAGGATTAAAATTATGAATTTTTTCTGCTGCTACCTGAGAATATAAATAATTAGTCGAAGATTCTCCTGCAACTTTAGCATCTTCGGCTTTGGCAAAAAGCTGTAAATATGCCGACTCGCTTCTAAAATCAAAAAAACGCTTTTTTCCGTAGGCAAGGTCGCTTTCTAAGTGAAAATCAGAACAAAAAAAATGTGGCTCTTTAATGCTCGACATATAAATTTCAGGGTGTTGCCCCAAAAATTGATGTAAAGCAGTCGTTCCCGATTTTGGTTGCCCGACAATAAATAAATTAGGCTTCATGAATTAGAGAGAATAGAAATAAAAAAGCTTATGTTTGCGTCTGAAGTTTTGCCTTGAGTCGAGCAAATACACGCTCTTGAATCCGAGAATCTTGCCAATATCTGCGCCACCCCATTGGTCCTAACCCCAGAAAATCGATCCCTAATTTGATTAGGTTGGGTGATTCTCCGTGTACCATTGCTGCCAATGTCGTATTGACCTCCGTAGAGAAAAAAGCCACTTTAGCGACTTCACTTTTAGGTTTGACATTGAGATGGCGATCGACTACGAAACGCATCTGTTGACGAAATTCCGCTACGCTAGAGCTACGACGGATCGTTTGAGAATCACCGTGTACTCTAAATGCTGCTAGAGGTTTGGCAACATAATAAGTATCTCCCATCGAAGCTAACTTGAGCCAAAAATCCCAGTCTGCGGTGTACCAAAGTTCGCTATTTAACGTCCCCAAATTTAAAGCAGTTTGTCGGTTGAAAATAGGAGAAGGAATAGCAATAAAGTTTTGCACTAACAACTTTTCTTTCATCTCTGCCAAAGAGATTATTCTCTCTTGCCCCAAAGGACATTGCCACAAACCCAAAGGTTTTCCCTTGCTATCGATGAATACCGCATCGTGGAGATAGAGACTGGCTTTGGGATGGTTTGCGATCGCTTTTTTCATCTTCTGCAACCTCCCTTCTAACCACAAGTCATCCTGATGCAGAAAACAAGCATATTTACTAGTAGCTACCGATAAAGCATGATTAGTGTTTGCTACCCAGTTACCCGCTCTTGCTTTTGTAATCAGCTTGATATTGAGCTTGTCTTGATAGCTTGCCACTATTGCTAAAGTATCATCTGTCGAGCCATCGTCAATGACAACGCATTCAATTTCATCATCCTGCTGCACTATTACTGAGTTGAGCGCAGCAGGTAGATACTTGCTGCCGTTATAGGTAGGAATAATTACCGAAAGCCAAGGCTGTTTAATCATCGTTTTAATCCTAAGATGCTCAAGAAGAAACTAGAGAAAATTGTTTGCATTCCCAAAGCCAAACAGGTTACTCCAGGAATCACAATCGGCATAGTTTCAGCAGGGTTGAGAGAACCAAAGTTGTTTTGTCCCCAAATACCAAAGGCATATATTGAAGCAGAAGTACCCATCACTAGTAAGACACAACCTGAAATTAATCCTGTTTCGAGGTTGAGATATTTGAACAATTTGTTTAAACGTCTGTCTTCGGGTAATAGTCCTTCGTTGATACCAAATATTTTAGTAAAAAGAGCAAACATTACAATTTGAAAGCCAATAGTCATTGCTGTGGAAGAGTAAAGCAAGCTATGAACTTTAGGGCTGGGAAGTAGAGATAGAGTGGCGAGCAGTCCCGCTAAGATTAAAAAGATTCCTGGGTAAAAGAACAACCAACGGGGACTATACATCAATAAGAAACGTAAGTGTCTCCAGCCATCACGCCAGGTATTGAGGTGAGGAGGACGACTGCGACCATCAGGAGATAGAGTAGTGGGTACTTCGGTAATTTGCATTTTGTGGAGAGTAGCTTTAACTACCATCTCGCTCGCAAATTCCATTCCTGTAGTCTGTAATTCTAAAGAGGAAATAGCCTCTTTACGGAATCCTCTCAATCCGCAGTGGAAATCATTACAAGGACTATTAAACAGTAGTTTGCCAATACCAGTTAGTACGGGGTTGCCCAAATAACGGTGTAAAAAAGGCATTGCACCAGACTCGATACCACCTTTAAAGCGATTGCCCATTACTAAGTCGTAACCGTTACGCAACTTTTTGACAAAGGGATTGAGGTTGCTAAAGTCGTAGCTATCATCTGCATCCCCCATGATGATGTATTTGCCTCTAGCTGCTTCAATACCGCCTTTAAGCGCGCTACCATAACCTTTGGCGGGGACATTAACTACTCTAGCATTAAGTCTTCTAGCAATCCCTTGTGAGCCATCGTTACTACCGTTATCGGCAATAATTACTTCCCCAGCCAAATCGTTTTCTTTGATGAACCACTGTGCCTTTTTGATGCAGGTTTCTAGGGTTTCTGCTTCATTCAGACAGGGCATAATAATCGAAACTTCGATCGCACTGCCTTGTTCAAGTTGCTCGATACGTCGTTTGATTGGTGTTTCTCTGGTACTGATGTTACCCAACATAGTTAATCCTCTTTCGATAATTGGTGAAAAGTTTCAGACCTAATCTTTCTGTTTGCAGATGCTTTTGATTTGGATGCGCTTGAATTAATAGCTAAACCAAAAAAAATAAAATATGCGATAAGTAATAACTTTAAAAAAGAAATTATTTTAATTGTCCTTGGTCAAATGCTGGCTCGTTCGGTGTTTGCGGAAAATAAATCAGTTTGTCAGCAATTCTCTATTGTTTTTGTCTAGGTAAAATAGATAGTAATATAATCGCTTTTTTTACTTTTGCTTCCTTAAAAACGAATTGATTATTAGCTACAACTAGCTAGTGTTTGATTGATTTTTTTTAGCATATAAAATATAAAAAGTAGATAAGGGATGTCCGCTTAATTTTAATAATTAAGCTTACATTAAGAAAATAACCGATTTGGGTAAAAGTCTGGTGAACGATTTAAAAAATAAGGAATTTAAAAAGTACTCAATAATCAATGGTTTTTATTTAAAATGATTTTATGGCTGCCATAAACACGGATATTTGTTTTTTCTGCTTCTGAAGTGTATGGAATTTAAGCAAAAAGTAATAGTCGCTTTGCTATTTAGCGCGATGGCAGGTTTGACTTTGATTTCTACGGTAGTCCACCTGTTGACTGAGTTGTGGTGGTTTGAGGCAATTGGTTTTGATTCGGTTTTTAAGCAGCGCGTTATTTGGCAGACGGGGATTTGGATCGCGACTTTTGCTATTTTTGTGGGGTTTATCGGGTTTAATTATTGGTTGGCTTTGCGTCTTACGGGCGACCGCGCCTTTCGGTTTCTCGAATCGAGTGAATTTGAGCCTTATACAGATAAAATTGCGGGTTATATTACTTTTGTTTTAATTTTCTTGATATCTTTAGCGATCTCTAATATTAGTAGTGCTTCTTGGTCAGTTATTTTAAAATTTTTCAACGTCACCAATTTTGAGCTTGTTGACCCAATTTATCAACAAGATTTGGGGTTTTACTTATTTCGCTTGCCTCTATTAGATAATTTTGAAAATTGGGTTTTAACTTTATTAATTGCGGGGTTAGTAATAACAGTATTGGTTTATATCTTTAAAGGACTTTTACTGTTTGATTGGAAATGGAAGAGTTTGCTAATTGAACCTAAATGGCAAAAGCTAATTACAAAACCAATCAAAACTCACCTTAGTTTTTTGTTGGCGGCGATCGCGATCGATATTGCTGTTGATTTTTGGTTAGAACGTTACGAACTGCTTTATTCTTCTGGGGGAGTAGTCTGGGGTGCAGACTATACCGACACCCATGCCCGTCTGTTTGCTTTTTGGGTGATGATTGCTGCTTCTGTTTTATTGGGACTGTGGTTGATTATTGCTACTTGGTCGAATAAACTCATCTTGCCCATATACGGTATAGTCGTATACGCAGCAGTTTTAATTCTTGTTAACGGTACTATTCCTCAGTTGCAGCAGCGTTTTATCGTTGAACCCAACGAATTAGCTAAGGAAATTCCCTACATTAAACACAATATTGAGTTTACCCGCCAAGCTTACAATTTAGATAAAATAGAAACAAAAAATTACCAACTATCCGATAACTTTAACCCGAATATTATTCGAGATAATCAAGCCACCATTGATAATATTCGTCTGTGGGACTCTCGACCATTATTAAGTACCTATCGACAGCTACAGGAAATTCGTTTCTATTATAAATTCAACGACGTAGATGTAGATCGCTATACCCTTAATGGTGACTACCGTCAGGTCATGCTTTCTTCTAGAGAATTTGATTACGATGAAGTACCCTCTTCCGCCAAAACTTGGGTCAATCAAAGATTAAAATATACTCACGGTTATGGTTTGGTGATGAACCCTGTCAATGAAGTTACTGTTGATGGTTTACCAGTCCTATTTATTAAAAATATTCCCCCAGTTTCCCAAGGCGACTTGACCATCAAAGAACCTGCTATTTATTATGGCGAGTTGACTCAAGACTATATTTACACGGGAATGAACACCTCGGAGTTTGATTATCCTCGCGGTGATGAAAATGCTTTTACTAAATATGACGGCTTGGGAGGAGTCGCGATTGATAGTTGGTGGCGCAGGTTGGTTTACGCTTACGATCGCGGTAGTCTCAAGATCTTAATTTCTAATTACTTTACTCCCAACTCTCGCATCCACTACTACCGAGAAATTTCTCAAAGAGTCAGCCACGTTGCACCTTTTCTCAAACTAGATAACGATCCTTACATGGTAGTCATTAAAGGTAGATTAAAGTGGATTATTGACGCTTACACCACCAGTACTCGCTATCCCTATTCTGAAGCCGTCGCTCACGAACACAATACCGAATTAATTACTAACAAAAATACCAACTACGTCCGCAACCCCGTAAAAGTTGTAGTAGATGCCAAAGATGGCACAATGCAATTTTATGTAGTGGACGAAGACGAACCCGTATTAGCTACCTACCGTAAAATATTTCCCGATTTATTCCAAGGTAAAGATACTATTCCCACTGAAGTCGAAGCCCATTTCCGCTATCCTCAAGATCTGTTTGAAATTCAAGCTCAAATGTACTTGAGTTATCACATGGAAGATCCCCAAGTATTTTATAATCGCGAAGATGATTGGCGGTTTGCTACCGAACTTTACGATGGTCAACAGCAACAAGTCGAACCCGACTATCTGATTATGAAGTTACCAGGGGAAACCCAAGAAGAGTTTGCCCTAGTCTTACCCTTCACTCCTGTAAATCGGGATAATATGATCTCTTGGATGGCGGCCCGTTCTGATGGAGATAATTACGGTAAACTAAGACTGTATGAGTTTCCCAAACAAGAGCTTGTATATGGCCCATTTCAAATCGAAGCCAGAATAGATCAAAACCCTGAAATCGCCGAACAAATTACTCTTTGGAGTCAAAGAGGATCGAGAGTAATTCGGGGAGATATTTTAGTTATTCCTATAGATGGTTCGATACTTTATGTTCAACCTTTGTATCTCCGTGCAGAGAAAGGAGAATTACCTGAATTAACCCGCATTATTACCGCTTACAATAAACAAATTGTTATGACTCCGTCTTTAGAACAGTCTCTAGCAGTAGTATTCAATCAAAGCGATCCTAGCTTGAGTATACCTGCGATCGCCGATTCTCCCAACGGACGATCGGCATTGGAAATTTATCAAAAAGCGCAACAGGCTTTTCAACGGGGTAACTGGGTAGAATACGGACAATATCAACAACAATTGCAGAATATTTTGCAAAACTTGCCATAAAAAAAGTCCCGTGTAAAACAGGACTATAAGAAATATGCTTAGATTGATAAATTAGAATTCTAACGAACAGTACCAGCCAAATTATCTACGCGAATTGGCTTGATGAAGTACATTTTAATTAGTTCTACACCGTTGGATACATAGTGGGGTAGTTTTTGTAATAACTTAATTGGTGCGGGTGCATTAGAACTTGCGATCGCAGTTAGTTTTTCGTTATTAACAACACACTTTTCTAAACTCTGATAGAAATTAGGATGTTCTACATCCAAAACTATCGGGAATACTCTTCCTGCGGTTTCGTTAGTTTGCTTAATTACAAACTTATCATATTCTCTAGCATCCAAACCTAAAGATTCATAAAAGCCAGCACGCTGAACATCATTGAGATACATAGTCGCAAATACTGACAGCAAGAAAAAACGACTCCATAATCTTGCTTTCCAATCATTCAGAAACTGGGGTTGAGACTTCATGAGAGCATCGAAGAAGTCGCCGTGACGGTTTTCATCCTGACACCAGTTTTCAAAGTAACTGAAGATGGGATAAATTTCGTGTTCGGGATGCTGTTGTAGATGGCGGAAAATTGTAATATAACGCCAGTAGCCAATTTTTTCTGAAAGATAAGTTGCATAAAAGATGAACTTGGGCTTAAAGAAAGTATAGTTACGACTCTTAGTTAAAAATCCTAAATCTAAAGATAGATTGAAGTCAGATAATGCTTTATTCAAGAAACCTGCATGACGGGCTTCATCTCTGGACATCAAGGTGAAGAGTTCTGCCAAGAGAGGGCTTTTATCTTTTAAACGTCTGCCTAGTTCTTTGTAGAGTAAGAACCCTGAAAACTCAGCGGTACAGGAACGTTCTAGAAATTCTATAAATACTTTGCGAGTGTCACCGCTGATATTATCCCAAGATTTTTGGAATTGCTCATCTCTGACGAAATGATGGCGATTGTAGTCAATGCGGAACTCTTCTAAGATGGCTCTTAATTCATCTTCGTTGATGGAGATGTCCATGTTTGCCATCTCATCAAAATCTGTCGTATAAAAGCGAGGAGTAAGAATAGTTTCATCCGCAGGAGACTTGACTCCAGGGCGTACTTCCTCAAACTGCGGTTTTTTAAGGCTATCTACCATTATTTTTAATACTTAACTTTTTTTTTCTATTTTTTAGACAGGCTGGACATATCAGTTTGCTGTCGTCGGAGGTTTCTTGAGTATTATTCTCTAATAGTTACAAGCCTTTGTGGCAATTTGTTAACGAATATTAATCAGATATCTGAAATACATCCTCAAGAGAAAGACAGCGATCGCCAATTTAGAAGAGGTGGAATATCTTTATCAATTTTTCACAAAAAAATGAATTTGAAAGCGCAAGTAATAGCTATCAATAAATTCTCAATAGAATGCTTAATATTTATTTACTCAACGCAATTACGGCATTTTGTCCGCCAAAACCAAAACTAAAACACATAGCATTATTTATTCCAACTTCCCGTGTTTGAGCAATCAGATCGAGGTCGAATTCCCCATTACTCAACCCAACACAGGGAGGCAAATAACCCTGGTGTAATGCCATTAAGCTAAAAGCAGTGCCGATCGCTCCAGATGCCCCTAGAGTGTGACCTGTTGCTCCTTTAGTGGAACTGATAGCAACCCTTTGAGGAAAGATATGTTTGATTAATTCAGCTTCGTGGCGATCGTTCAAAACCGTACTCGTACCGTGAGCGTGAATATAGCCAATATCTTTCGGTTCTAAATCGCTACGTTTTAATGCTTGTTGGATAGCCTTCGCTGCACTACCGTTACTTATTTGAGGTGCGCTGATGTGATGGGCATCGCAGGTCAAACCAAAACCGCCAATCTTGCCATAAACTTTTGCTCGACGGCTAGCAGCTAACTTTGCTGTTTCCAAGACAAACATTGCCCCGCCTTCCCCTAAAACCAATCCTTGACGCTCGCGATCGAAAGGATAGCAACCAGTTTTAGCTAAAGCTCCCATGCGCTCGAAAGCAGCAAGAGTCAGGGGGGTGATTGGAGATTCAACCGCCCCTGCAATAACGCGATCGCATCTACCAGTTCTAATTAGTTCGTAACCTCTAGCTAATGCCCAAATTCCCGTCGCACAGGCAGCCATTGGGGCTAATACTGGTGCGGTGGTTTGGATTAATTTAGCAGTTGCGATCGCGCTTTGATGGGGTAGAGTGTCTAACCAATGAGGAATGTTATTTTGCTTTAGGGTGACTAATTCTTCCCAATTTGCCTGACATCCCCGACTAGAGCCAATGACTACTCCACAGTCAGACATAGGTGCTTGTAACTGGGCATCTACCAAAGTATCGGATAACAATCTGGCAGTAATTCGATCTATTTTGCTTGGTTTGGCATCAATTAATCCCAAAGGAAAAACAGGAAGTTCGGAAAAAAGAGTTTGAAATCTAATCCCTGACTTCCCTTGTAAAATCTTCGACCAAGTTGGCTGTAGCGATCCGAGACAGGAAAGTAAGCCCATCCCAGTGACAACAACATCCATATAGTTATAAATCCAAACAAAGATTTACTGCTTCAGATTTTCTAAGCCTTCGATGACCTTAGCAGTACCAATACGATCGCCTTGCTTAATCCCATCTACTACTTCCATCCCTTCTACTACTTTACCAAAGACAGCGTAGTCTCCATCCAAAGAAGGTAAATCTTCTAAGGCAATATAAAATTGCGAAGAAGCAGAATCTGGCATACCAGAGCGAGCCATTGCAATCACACCGCGATCGTGCTTTAGAACGACGGATTTCCCTGGTAATTTAGCTTTACTGTAAGTCGGCTTATCCTCTCCTTCAAGTTTAATTTCTAAAGGGATGCGACGCTCCGTACCAGTATTGGGATCTATAAAACCACCAGTACCCAATGTTCCTGTAAAATTAGGATCTTTTCCTTGGGGATCTCCTCCTTGAGCTACAAAGCCAGGAATGACTCGGTGGAACACCAAGCCATCATAGACACCCTGGGAGATCAAATCGACAAAGTTCCCAGCAGTTGTAGGCGCATTTGTACCGTTAATTTCAATGATGATGGGCGAGCCATTGACTTGTATTTCTACCTTCGCCATTCCTTCTAATTGAGGCAAATTATTACTCATATCTTTATTACTATCTTTATTTTCGGCGATCGCCACTTTTGATTGACTATTTGCCAGATTATCAGATGATGAAGATGATTGGGAAACATCTGTCGCTGATGTGGCACAGCCTCCCAAAATTAAACTGCTAACTAGCAACAACGAGAAAATTTTGCTTAACCAAATATTAGTTTTTGTTTTCAATTGAATACCCTTCTACAAAACATCCATCTAAAGTTAACAGAACCAGGATAAATTATTCGAGATTTATTCTGACCAAAGTTAATAAGCGATCTCTTTAAACAAATTTTAGATTAAGTCAATTTTTGCTTAAAAAAGTCCATAAAAACCTTTATCTTTAGAGGCACATAAGTCTTAGAAGGATAAACAAACCAATTAACGAACAACTGACCATAACTCGTCGAAACGATAAAATATAAACTAAGAAGAGATTTTTAGATAATTTTATTAAATCGTATGGCTACTGTTGTTGCAGTTGAAAAGAAAAAGTTAGAAAACCCACCCTTAGATATTCATTATTTGGGCGATCGCGTCTTGCGTCAGCCTGCCAAACGTATTGCTAAAGTTGACGATCAGCTTCGTACTACTATTAGGGAAATGCTTCAGACGATGTATAGTGCTGATGGTATTGGTTTGGCAGCACCCCAGGTAGGCATTAATAAGCAATTAATTGTGATCGATATTGCCCTAGAAGATCCAGAAAAACCCCCTTTAGTATTAATTAACCCCAAGATCGTTAAATCTGGAAGTAACTTTTGCAACTCCGAAGAAGGTTGCTTAAGTATTCCTGGGGTATACCTCGAAGTTACTCGCCCAGATGAAATCGAGATTTCTTATAAAAACGAGCAGGGTAAACCCTGTAAACTGAAAGCGGACGGTTTATTGTCTCGCGCTATCCAACACGAAATGGATCATCTTAATGGTGTCATGTTCGTCGATCGAGTAGAAAACGGGATTGCTCTCAATGAAGAGTTAAAGAAAAGAGGTTTCGCTGTTAGTGCAGTCAAACCAATTAGCAAAAGATAAACATAAATATATCAATTAAACTGATTTAGAGGAGAATATAAAATGGTTTCAATGACACCCAAAAGTGGCATCTGTTTGCTGCTGTGTTGTATTAGTGCGATCGCAGGAGTGGGTTCGGTATTTGAACTTTCTTCTGGCAATCCAGAATTGGGTAGTACCGTCACAGGTCTAATTTTGGCTGCTAGCATTCCCGTAACAGCAATTTTATTCTGGATCGCCGTACAAGATACTAAAGCCAATCAGAGTTAAAAATCTTGGGAGTAGTGGGGTAATCTAATTAGTATTACCCAACTGATAATCCGTGGTAGTTTTTTGCTCCAATTTAAAGAAATTAACCACGTTTTCGAGATCCTTGGCAGTAATGGAAGTTTGTTCGATAGATTTAATAGTGCGATCGCTCAAAATAGTAATTGATTCGGAAGTTTCGTTTAACTCTCCTTTCAAGTTGTCTATCTTCTGAAAAGTTTGTTGCTGCATCTTAGTCATATTGACCAAAGAAAAAAGATTTTGTTGAGCATTTTTAGTAACTCTGACAATTTGTTCTAGATTCTTGCTCCCATTGGCAACGAGATAGTTTTCTTGTTCTATTTGGTTTTCGCTCTTTTGATATTCTCGTAAAACTTCCCTAACTTCATTATCAATACCTCGCAGGACATTCTCCAATTCCTTGGTTGCTGTAATAGACTGTTGAATTGATTTAATCTCTTCTTTCAAACCAAATGCCGACTCGTCTAATTCAGGAATACGTTTGCTGAGTTTGCTAGCTAACAAACTAGCTCTCAAATTAATTTTTCTAATCGAGCCAATTACTCTAGTCATCTTCTGAGAAGCAGTACTAAGATTTTTCACCTTATCCCTATTCGTGCGGAGATTTGTCTCTAGCTGAGACATGAAGGCGATCGCATGACCAAAATTAACTTTTTCTGATTCGAGATCTGTAACTACCGAATCTACAGTTTGAGATGCTATCCCTACTTGGGATGAAACCTCCAAAATCGAGTTGCTTATCTGCTCGATAAAAGCAAAAATCAAAGCTAGTTGATTGGCTTGTTCTTTGAGCCGATCTTTCATCTGAGCCAAATCTTGTTGATTTTCTCTTAATTCTCGACTGATTTCTCTACTAGGAGTTTGAATTTGAGCAATAGATTCCCTCAAATTATTTAAAATCAAATTAAAAGATTGGGTAATATCGCTAGCAGGACGAGATTGACTGGTTAAATTAGCTCTCAAATCTCCTCTAGCAATATCTTTCATGGTAGTCAAAACTCTAGATAGATCTTTTTGAGTGCTAGCTGTCTGCCAATTTTCTTCTTTACAAACAATATATCCCCGCAATACCATCGCCAGTTGATAAGCCACCTGCTGAAAATAGTCTACGTTTGATTGCGACCAAACTCTAGTACTAGAACATTGATGGGCAATAAGCAAGCCGATTAGCCTCTCTGAATCGGGAGTTGTAGGTTGTTCTAAAATGACTGGTAAAACTAGGCTGGCTTTGACTCCATAAGGTTCTAACTGTTTGAGATGACAATCAGTCAGATTGGCTTGGTAGATGTCGGATACGGCTTGAATTCTGCCCCGTTGATACTTCCGCACATATTCTTTGGCAAAACAAGAATCGTCAAACTGCACCCCCAAAGTACGAGTCAAGCCTTGGGCAACAGATTCCGCTACTACTGTTCCCCTCCATTTTTCGTCAAAACGATAAAAAATAACGCGGTCGGCTTTAATGAAATTTCTCACCTCGGTTAAAAATAGACTAAAGGGTAATTGCAACTCTCTAGAGCTACGTGCTTGGGAGATTCTTGCCATAAGTTCGGAACTTCTAGCAATGGTTTTTTGACGCTGCATTGCTCCTTCTAACTGCATTGCCATATTATTAATGCGATCGCCCAATAACGCCAATTCATCTTGACGATTTATTTTAATTCTGGTGTCTAGTTTTCCTTGACTGAGTTCGTTGACCGCAGAAGTCAGCTTGACTAATGGTTGTATAATTCGATTAGCCAAAAACCCGGCAATAGTTCCCACTAGTAAAGCAGTTCCAATTGTTCCTCCCAAATAAATCCATTTCAAAGATTTTAGAGGCGCAAAAGCAATATCTGTATCAATAGCGATCGCCGTTCCTAAATTGAGTTCGGGATTAATCGTGCCAATTTTGATCGGTGCATAATTAATTATTTGCTCGCGATCGCGATCGATTGGGCTGTTGACCAATTCTGCTGCTGTTTGTTTGGTGATATGAGCCTGTTGTAACTCAGGAAAATAATTGGTTAAAGGTTGATTTTCAAGATTATTGAAAGTACTGGCAAAAAACGTACTTTGAGTATTAATGAGATAGATTTGTTCGTCCGCACTTCGATAGTCTTCCAACAAAGGCATGATCTTCTGGCTGGGAATTCTAAACCTCAATACTCCAATTACTTGATCGGTCCAGGCATTTTTCACGGGGACAGCAAATTCAATTCTGGGTTCGCCAGTATCAGAAGATATATTTAATTCATCAATAGCAGTAATTTTGTTCTTAATGGCATTTTGAAAATATTTTTGTTGGCTCTGGTTTTGCCTTGAGGGAGGCTCTGATTGACTTTGAAATAAGGGATTTCCCTGAAGATCTAAATAAACAATACTGTCATAAAACCCTGTTTTATCTTGAAAAACATCCAAAGCAGCTTTTTTTTGACCAACTGTTACCACCGACATTACATTAGGATTGGTAAATATGGGACTCGTCGCTAAAGTCTCTGCCTCCTTAGCTCGATTATTCAGGTACTTCTCAAACATCTCAGCCATATGATCGGTACGACTTTGCTGATTTTGGTTAATTTGTCGCGTGATTTGACTTTGGGTAACTTTATAGGAAATTGCACCAATAACAGTTACGGGAATGATACCCAAGGCGATCGCCGTTAATATTACTTTTACTCCCAAACTTAGTCCTGTGGGCTGTCGATCTCGTTTTTGTTTAGAAGGGAGATTAGAAGACCCAGTCAGAAGTTTTTTTGACTGATTAAGGGTTGGGTCAACTTTGGATAGGGAATTTGGGGGAGTCATTAGTTTACAGAACCTCAGAGATCGGTCTCAGAAATGCTAATAAGTAATGCTAATAAGTGGGAATTTTATTAGCATTATGGATTGTTTATTATGTTACTTTAATTACTCGAAACCCAATAATTTATAGATAAACTTAATCGAGTCAATAACTATAAATTAACTATTTTGTTTTGAAAAGATGATTTTTGGGCTGCATTTGCTATTTCCAGGGCATAGAGACTAGCTTGGGGTTGAATATAAAGAGGTTGTCCGTCGAACAAATAATCTAAAACCATCGCCGTATCTTTGGCAAACAAACCGCGACGGGAAGTAACGGGAATTTCGGTGGCAATTTTATTTTTGATTAGTTTACCTTTTTCTCCTTCAAACAAAATTGTTCCTTCTTCCCCGTAGATTTCTAAGGTGCGATCGCTATGGTGAAAAACATCTCCCTTCCCGTAGATTACTTCTGCCACTATCCCATTTTCAAAATTTAATCGAGCATTACACATACAA
This sequence comes from Waterburya agarophytonicola KI4, assembly GCF_020640915.1. Classification (GTDB taxonomy): domain Bacteria; phylum Cyanobacteriota; class Cyanobacteriia; order Cyanobacteriales; family Xenococcaceae; genus Waterburya; species Waterburya agarophytonicola. Next base: position 145,508 of record NZ_JADWDC010000002.1, read on the forward strand.
GCCGTAAAATAATGAGAACCAACTTCTTCCCAATAACGGTTGCGACAGTTGACTGATTCAACCCTGCCAAACAAATCCGTCAAACGATGAATGCGCGATAGGGCTGCTGCTAAAGGAAATCCAAAAGTATCCTTATTATATTTCCAACTATAGCGATCGCTTTTCTGCGCACTAATGGTTGCATATCGAGCATAAAACACCCGACCAATGTGAGGCAGATATTGCTTAATAGCTTGATGTAAACCGCCAATAATTTCCATATGTTCGACGTGAAGCAGCTTTTCTTTGGCGGTAGCTAATTCAATTATTTGGGCTGCAAGTTTGGCTTCTAGTGCTAGGGGATATTCCACTACAACGTGTTTTCCCGCTCCGATCGCCGCCAAAGCGATCGCCCCACAATCTCGATTGATAGTACAGACAAAGATCAAATCCAGTTCGGTCATATCGACCAATCTCACCCAAGAATCTACCCTTTGAATATTAAATGTTTGGCAAAAATCTGCTATTTGTTCGGGAGTATTCCCCGTAACTGCCACTAATTCAGTACGGCGATCAGCTTTGATCGCTTCTGCTCTCTTTTGCGCTGCATATCCCGTACCAACGATACCAACTTTCAGAGAAGAAACAATATTCATCAACATAAATCAATTAGATTAGAGTCCAACTTTCATAACATATTGCCAATCATAGATATAACTATAGTTAATAGTTATTTTTTGAGGAAATTGAGATTTTTTTTCAAATATTCTGGAATAGAATAAATCTTGCTGTTTGGTGATTAGAGGCAACTAATTAGTTATAGACTACAACTATTCTTACCCCAGCTTCACAGATAAGAAAAACTTATTTTACAATTAATTACAAATCTCATTACTAATGCGCGATCGATTCTTTGTATTTTTCCCTTAGTATCTAACATGGAGCTTGTTCATCAAAGAAAAAGCATATTCGACTCAAACGAATAATGAAAATTCCCCAACAAGACCGCAAATTAATATATACCCTGTAAAAGAGGAAAACTACATGGCTACTTATAACGTTACTTTAAAAATGCCTGAGGGCGAACAAACTATTGAAGTACCTGATGATGAGTACATTCTTGACGTTGCCGAAGAACAAGGTTTAGATCTACCTTATTCTTGTCGTGCAGGTGCTTGTTCTACTTGTGCGGGCAAAATCGAATCTGGTACTGTAGACCAATCCGATCAGTCTTTTCTTGATGACGATCAAATCGAAGCTGGATACGTTCTTACTTGTGTTGCATATCCTAGTTCCGACTGTACAATCACTACTCATCAAGAAGAAGAGCTTTACTAAGCAAATCTTTAAGTATAAAAAAAGGGGCGTTCTTAAACTAAACTAGAACGTCCCTTTTTAGCGATTGAATAAATTTCTTTAAGCTGATTCTGGTTTGCAATAAGAAGCAGGGTGAATAATTAATTCGGCAGTAGAGCGTTTTTCCACCATCTCTTCGGTAATTGTGCATTTACCTACATCGTCACGAGAAGGAATTTCATACATTACGTCTAACATTAGTTCCTCTACAATACCCCGTAAAGCTCTCGCACCTGTCTTTCTACGATAAGCTTCTTTTGCCAGAGCTTTAATCGCACCTTCAGTAAATTCTAGCTCGATATTATCCATCCCCAAGAGTTTCTGATACTGCTTCACAATAGCATTGCGGGGTTGAGTCAAGATTTGCACTAAAGCATCTTCATCCAAAGGTTCTAATGCTGCGGTAACAGGAATTCTTCCGACAAACTCAGGAATCATGCCAAATTTAACTAAATCGTCTAATTCTAGTTTCTGCAAAATATCCGCAGTACGCTTCTCTTTAAAAGGTTTATTAGTATCACCTTTATGAATAAAGCCGATGGATTTTTTACCCAAACGACGTTCGACAACTTTATCCAAACCAACAAAAGCACCACCGCAAATAAACAAGATATTTTTAGTATCTATTTGAATACAGTCTTGATAGGGATGCTTTCGTCCTCCCTGGGGTGGTACGTTGGCTACTGTTCCCTCTAACATCTTTAATAATGCTTGCTGTACCCCTTCTCCTGAAACATCGCGGGTAATAGAAGCATTTTCGCTCTTGCGAGCAATTTTATCTATTTCGTCAATATAAATAATTCCTCTCTGGGCTTCTTCCACATCTAGATCCGCTACCTGCAACAATCGCAAGAGAATATTTTCTACATCTTCCCCTACATATCCTGCTTCAGTTAGGGTAGTAGCATCAGCCACTGCAAAGGGTACTTGTAATACTTTTGCCAGAGTTTGAGCCAACAGAGTTTTACCGCAACCTGTAGGCCCAATCAAAAGAACATTAGACTTTTGCAGCTCTACAGGATCGTCATTGTCTTTAGTTTTATTTGCCAAACTAAGTCGCTTGTAGTGATTGTAGACTCCGACCGACAGAACTTTTTTAGCTTCTTCTTGTCCGATTACATGCTCGTCCAAACAGCTTTTAATTTCGATTGGTTTGGGAATATCACCAAAAGAAATTCCCCCCGACTTGGATTTTTTCTTTTTGGGTGGTTTGGCTTCTGGATTGCCAGATACACCAGAAGAAGATACCACCGCACCTTCTTCAATCAACTCTTCATCTAGAATCTCGTTACACAGTTCAACACATTCATCACATATATATACCCCAGGCCCAGCAATAAGTTTCCTTACCTGTTCTTGAGACTTTCCGCAAAACGAACATTTTAGATGGGAGTCGTATTTAGACATTTATGTATGTACCTCGCACTGATATAGCAATTATTAGGGAGTAAGTGAACTTGCGGTTTCTGATTTAGTGATAACTTTATCAATTAAGCCATATTCCACAGCCTCTTCTGAAGACATATAGAAATCTCGTTCTGTGTCGGCAGCTATCTTATCAAATGGTTGACTAGTATGTCCTGCAATAAGTTCATTAAGTCTTTGTTTGATATATAAAATTTCTTTAGCTTGAATTTCAATATCTGTTGCTTGTCCTTGCGCTCCCCCCAAAGGCTGATGAATCATAATGCGCGAACTGGGTAGTGCCATGCGCTTCCCTTTTGTACCACCAGATAACAGAAAAGCACCCATGCTAGCAGCAATTCCATAACAAATTGTTACAACATCTGGCTGGATTTGTTGCATGGTATCGTATATTGCCATGCCCGAATATACCGAACCTCCAGGAGAATTGATATAAATTTGAATATCTTTTTCAGGGTCTTCTGCTTCTAAATACAATAGTTGAGCCACTATAGAATCCGCTACTTTGTCATCAATAGCTGTACCCAAGAAGATAATTCGTTCTCTAAGGAGGCGAGAGTAAATATCGAAGGCTCTTTCCCCAATACCAGATTGTTCTACAACCATTGGTACTACGTTACCAGAAGTACGAGAAGACTGGATGTCAGGAGTATTTTTACTTACAAGAAAGTCGTAGTTTGAAAGGGATTTCACCATAGATTTTTGCCAAAAATATATCTCGAAAGATTATTTGAATACTGTTAACTTACCTTGCATAGGGATGCTTGGCTGAGAACTTGATTTTCAATTCTCTTTATTTATTATGCCTCAAGATTAATCAGGAACGAGGAATGAGGAGTTTATCGAACTTCCAATCTCCTCGTTCCCTAAGTCCCCTAGTCTCCTTCTGAAACGACTTCTACTTCGGCAGTTTCTACTTCTTCGTCACTATCGTCTGTTTCTTCCTCGGTTTCGGATAACGAACCTTCGGGTACTAGTTCCACCTGAGCTTTTTCCTGTAACCATTTATAGGTATTTTCGCTCAAAAGGTCTTCTGTTACCATTTGAACTAGACGATCTTGATCAACTTCTTGACCCTCTAATTCTGGGCGAATTTCAGCTATTTTGGCATCGATCGCGCTTTTATCTGGTTCTAGATTTTCTCTTTTAGCTATTTCTTTAATAATTAAAGATTTATTAAGATTGGTAGTCGCTTCTGGCTTGGCATTGTCGCGCAACATGGGAACATTGTCAGAATTAAATAATTGTCTGACATCTAGACCCATCTGTTGCATCTGCATCAAGGTTTTAGTCAAAACATTAGTGACTTCTTCTTGAACCAAAGATTCGGGTAAATCAATTTGGTTTTGTTCTAAAAGAGCTTCGGCGATCGCAGCATTGATGTTATTCTTGGTTTGGTTTTCTGCTTGCTCTTGGAATTGCTTTTCAATCGATTCTCGATAAGCAGCCATAGTTTCAAACTTATCATCGCTAACTTCTTGGGCGAAATCATCATCTAGTTCGGGCAATTCTTTAGTTTTTAACTCATTAAGAGTGATACTAAACAATGCTGGCTTGCCCGCCAAATCTTCTTGGGGATAATCATCGGGGAAAGTTACAGCCACCTCTTTAGTTTCTTCTGGTTTCATGCCTACCATGCCTTCAACCATCCCAGGAATCAGCTTACCCTCTACCATTTCTACCTGGAAGTTGGTAGCACTACCCCCTTCTATTTCCTTGCCTTCTTCTCCTTCTCCCGTCAGAGTTCCTTTGAAGTCAACAAAAGCGATATCTCCCATTTGTGCGGGGCGATCTTCAACTGGGACTAAATCGGCTTTTTGTTCCCGACGTTGTTCGATAAATTCATCTACCTTTTCAGGCTTGTAGACTATTTCTTCGGCTGTAACGCTTAAATTACTGTAGTCAGCCAATTCTACCGTGGGAGGAACATCCACTGCGATGGAAAAACTCAGGACATCCCCTGGATTATACTGTCCTAATAATTCTTCAAAGTTAGAACGCAAGTTGGGTTGTCCGAGAGCTTCAATTTTTTCTTGCTCGATCGCATCTTGTAAAGATTTTTGAATTAATTCTTCTAAGGCAGCAGCTTTAATGCGATCGTTGCCGATTCTCTGTAATAAAACTTGACGAGGCACTTTCCCTTTGCGAAACCCAGGAATATTGCTGGAACGGGAAAGGTTTTGCACCATTTTTTCATAAGCACTGCGGGATGCGTCGGGTGCAATTTCTATATTCAGACCTAATTGACTTTCAGGAAGTCTCTCCTGGGTTACTTTCATTGACTGCTTTTATCTTAAAACTACTTAATTGATTCTATTTCGGATCTAGATAGGGATTAACTTAAAGTAAGATTAAAACTTTCCCCGCTCGTTCTTGTTCTTCATCAAGAGAATGATTTTTGCTCTATTCGTTGGACTTTATTTAGTCTCCAACAGTTTCCCCTATTAGCCAATAGACATAATAGTATATCTATCGAACAAGCTACACTTTTTATTATTATTATTATTATTATTATTAGTTGTTGGTTGTCGATCGCAAGCCACGGGGGATTAGAGATTGTGGTAAAATCAGTCGATACTCAACCGAAGATCGACTATGCTAGATTGATAGCTATTTGGTTGTTGTTAAGAATTTCCGATTATTAATTATAAATACATCAGTTAGTCCAGAGTCCGCGATACATAGTATATTAATTCCTCAAATTAAATTGAAATATTTAAGTAATAAGTAATAAGTAATAAATTGAAAAAAGTGATGGAGGTAAGTTTAATTGTCTAAAGATGTCAACGTAGCCATATTAGGAGCGACTGGAGCAGTAGGGAAAGAATTATTAGAACTCCTCGCCGAGCGCGATTTTCCCCTCAAGGAATTAAAACTATTAGCCTCTCCTCGTTCTGCTGGTAGCAAAATCAATTTTCAAGGGCGAGAAATAACTGTTGAGGCAGTCAGCGACAAATCTTTTGCAGGAGTTGATATTGTTTTGGCTTCTGCTGGTGGATCTATTTCTAAGACTTGGGCAAAGATAGCGGCGAAAGCAGGAGCAGTAGTTATTGATAACTCTAGTGCTTTTCGCGGAGATGATGACGTACCTTTAATCGTCCCAGAGATTAACCCCGAAGCTGCCGAGGGGCATCAAGGTATTATTGCTAACCCCAACTGTACTACCATTTTAATGGGGGTAGCAATTTATCCTTTACATCAAATACAGCCTATCAAACGTATAGTTGTCTCTACCTATCAATCTGCTTCTGGTGCGGGAGCAAGAGCGATGGAAGAGGCGAAAGTCCAAGCTAGAGATATTTTAGATGGCAAGCAGCCCCAAGCAGAGATTTTTCCCTATCCTATAGCTTTCAATTTATTTCCTCACAACTCCCCTCTTAACGAGCAAGGCTATTGTGAAGAGGAAATGAAAATGGTCAATGAAACGCGGAAGATTTTTAATGCACCAGACTTAAAAATAACTGCCACTTGCGTTCGCGTGCCAATTTTACGCGCTCACTCTGAGGCAGTCAATTTAGAATTCGAGCAACCTTTTGACGTAGATCGGGCTAGGGAGTTAATTGCTGCTGCACCAGGGGCAAAACTGGTAGAAGATTGGCAGAATAACTATTTTCCCATGCCGATGGATGCTACGGGACGAGATCCTGTTTTGGTGGGTAGAATTCGCCAAGATATTTCTAGCCAAAATAACCTAGAACTCTGGCTTTGTGGCGATCAAATTCGCAAAGGTGCTGCTCTTAATGCTATTCAAATAGCAGAATTGTTATTAGAGAAAAACTTGTTAACAGGAGCTAATTCCACTGTGAGTGTTTAGCTTATTCTAAGATCGATAGTTTAGTTAGGGTTAATTAATGAACCACGAACCTTTTGGTAGAGTTATCACGGCAATGGTAACGCCTTTTACCGATGATGGTAAGGTAAATTATGCAGCAGCCGAAAAATTAGCAGATTACCTAGTAAATAATGGCAGTGATGGTCTAGTGATTTGCGGTACTACGGGAGAATCTCCTACTCTCAGTTGGTCGGAAGAGTATCAACTATTTAAAGTAGTTAAGGGAGTAGTAGGAAACAGGGCGAAGATAATTGCGGGAACTGGGTCTAACTCAACTACCGAGGCTATTTCTGCAACTATTGAAGCAGCTAAACTAGACTTGGATGGATCGTTACAAGTAGTCCCGTACTACAATAAGCCTCCCCAAGCAGGATTGTACGAACATTTTCGGGCGATCGCCGAAGCTACCCCCGACTTCCCAATGATGTTGTATAATGTACCTGGTAGGACTAGCAGAAATCTAGAAGCAGAAACAGTCGCAAACCTCGCTCAAATTGACAATATAGTCGCAATTAAAGAAGCTAGTGGCGATTTAGAGCAAGCTTGTAGAATCAGATGTCTAACTCCTGATTCTTTTGCCATCTATTCAGGAGAAGATGCTTTGACTCTACCTATGTTGACTGTTGGTGGAGTAGGGGTGGTGAGCGTTAGCTCTCATCTAGTAGGAAATCAGATGCAGGAGATGATTGAAGCATTTGCAACAGGAGATAATCGTAAAGCTACTGCTATCCAGGTTAAGCTTTTTCCTTTATTTCAAGCTTTATTCATGACGACAAATCCTATTCCTGTTAAAACAGCATTGAATTTGCAGGGGTGGAATTTAGGCAAGTTGCGAACTCCTTTGTGTGAGCTACAATTAGATTTATTAGAAAAGCTAAAAATAATTTTAGAAGAACTAGATTTAGTTTGATATTTCACTCTTTAACTAATTGCCAATCTATAAGGCTATTTAATCGGCAATTTTATTCAAGTTGTATAATTCAAAAAAACCAAACTACTTGCTATTGAGAAAATATAAGCTAATATGCTAGTTCTGTAGATTAAACCCCATGAATAATAGAAATAAATAATTAGGCTAAGATTTGATGGGGAAAGCAAGCAAAATATATCAACAAATTCTATACCTAGAACATATTCTCAGGCAAGAACTCTAGGCTAATTTTACAGTTTTTATTGAGTAAATAAAAAAGTACCAACAACTTACTAAATGAAGCAAATCCAGATGAACAAAATAATCAAAAAAGCGAACAAACCAACCGTAAAAATAATTCCTTTGGGAGGACTCCACGAGATTGGTAAAAATACCTGTGTTTTTGAATACGAAGATGAGATAATCCTCTTAGACGCAGGATTGGGTTTTCCTTCAGATCAAATGCACGGCATCAATATTGTTTTGCCTGACATGACTTACCTGAGAGAAAATGCTCATCGCATCAAGGGGATGATCGTAACTCACGGTCACGAAGATCATATTGGAGGCATAGCTTATCACCTCAAACAGTTTGATATCCCTGTAATCTACGGTCCTAGACTAGCAATGTCACTGTTAAGCGATAAACTAGAAGAAGCTGGAGTAAGCGATCGCACTACCCTCAAGAGCGTTTTACCCAGAGATATCGTCCAGATTGGCAAGCATTTCAAAGCTGAATATATCCGCAATACTCACTCCATTGCTGATAGTTTTAGCGTAGCCATTCATACTCCTATCGGGGTCATCATTCATACAGGAGATTTCAAAATCGATCACACTCCTGTAGATGGAGAACACTTCGATCTACAGAAACTAGCCGAACATGGTGAAAAAGGTGTTTTGTGCTTGCTGAGTGATTCGACTAATGCAGAAGTCCCAGGGCATACTCCTTCAGAGCGTTCTGTGTATCCCAACCTCGATCGCATCTTTGGGGGAGCAGATGGGCGTATAATGGTGACTACTTTTTCCTCTTCCGTACATCGAGTAAATATGATCCTCGATCTAGCCAACAAGCACGGACGTAAGGTTGCAGTAGTTGGGCGGTCGATGTTGAACGTAATTGCTCACGCACGCAAATTAGGTTACATTCAATGTCGCGATGATATCTTTGAACCATTGCGATCGGTCAATCGTTTGCCAGACAATAAAGTATTAGTATTGTGTACTGGTTCTCAAGGCGAAACCCTAGCAGCCATGACTCGCATCTCCAGAGGAGAACACCGACAAGTCAGAGTGAGAGAAGGAGATACCATTGTATTTTCAGCTAACCCTATTCCTGGCAATACAATTGGAGTGGTCAACACGATCGATCGCTTGATGATGCAGGGAGCAAAAGTAGTATATGGTCGTCGCGAAGGTATCCACGTCTCGGGTCATGGTGCTAGAGAAGACCACAAATTAATGCTCAACTTGACTCGTCCCAAATTCTTTGTCCCCGTACACGGCGAACATCGGATGCTGATCGAACATGCAGGAATGGCAAAAGCCATTGGCATTCCCGAAGAGAATATCGTGATTATGAAAAACGGTCACATCATCGAACTGACAGAAAATAGTATTGGCATCAATGGCGAAGTTCCTTCTGGAATCGAACTAGTTGATCGCGCGGGAATTGTCCAGGGAGATGTGATGAAAGAGAGACAGCAATTAGCGGAAGATGGAGTCATTACCGTGGCTACGGCGATAAATTACTCTGGAGAATTGGTCGCACCTCCCGCCCTACATTTACGAGGTGTCGTCACATCTGTCGAACAATCTCTACTTCAACAACTAGTATCGAGAACTATTGAAAGAATCTTAAGCGATCGCTGGAGCGAGTTTAGTACTACCAAAAATGGAGAAACCGAAGTTAATTGGGCAGAAGTACGCTTAGAAATGGAAGGGGGTTTACAGCGTTTGATGAACCGCGAATTACGCAGCCGTCCTCTTGTTGTATTTTTAATGCAAACCCCTGAAAAACAACCTGTAAGAGCGACTAGAAGAAGAAGACGTTCTAGTTCTTCAACTTCTTCAACTCCCGCACCTGTAATATCCCGCAGATCTTAAAAAAGCTTAAAGCAATTATTAATTAGCGATCGCTAATTAATAATTGCTCATTGATTAGGCTATGGCAACAACATCATTAAGATAATCTTTTAGTTGTCGATCGTGATCGTGACTGAGATCTCCTAAAGGTAATTCCTCTCTAGTAAATGCTTGAATCTCTAGTACTTCCAGCTTATCTTTCGGCTTTAACTCACCAATTACGTCTGCTTCTAAAAGTATGGAAATTGAATGCAAACGAGGATCTCGGTGAGGATCGGAGTAAACTCCCCTCAACTCCTTGATTTCAACAATATCTAGTCCTGTTTCTTCTTTTAGTTCTCGATTAGCAGCATGGGGTATATCTTCTCCCCAATCAATTACGCCTCCAGGCAAACTCCATTGACCCGTATCACTCCTCCGAATCAGAACGATTCGACCATCAGGAAGGACGGGAATAATGGTTGTACCAGTCACTGGATGACGGAAAATAATGCCAATGACAGTATAGAGAAATCGCCAAGCACTACGCATAGACCGAGATAGGGAGTAGAGGTTAGTTGAAAAACAATTAGGTATTTAGTAAAGATTTCGCCTGAGAAATCGCCTGACGTACTTGGTCGAAACCCGTACCACCATAGCTATTGCGAGCAGAAACTACTTGTTTGGGTGCGATCGCTTCATAAATATCGGCTTCAAAAGCAGGGTGCAATTGTTGCCATTCTTCTAAAGTTAGATCTTTGAGTAATTTTCCCGCAGCAAGACTAGTTTTTACTACTTTACCCACCAAATTATAAGCTTCGCGGAAAGGAACGTCTTTCCCTGCTAAGTAATCTGCAACATCGGTAGCATTAGAAAAGTCTTCGGCGACTGCTTGACTTAGTCTAGCGGTTTTAAATTCAATACCTTCATTTAGTAGAATCGTCATGGCTTCTAGACAAGCTTTAACAGTTTTAACCGCGTCAAAAATACCTTCTTTGTCTTCTTGTAAATCTTTGTTATAAGCTAAGGGCAAACCCTTCATAATTACCAATAATCCTTGGAGGTGTCCGAACACTCTTCCTGTTTTACCCCGTACTAATTCGGGAATATCGGGATTTTTCTTTTGAGGCATAATGCTCGACCCTGTAGCACAAGTATCTTTGAGAGTGATAAAGCTAAATTCTTGAGATGCCCAAAGAATCATTTCTTCGCTTAAACGACTCAGGTGTACCATAATTAAGCTTGCAGCACAGAGAAATTCGATCGCAAAATCGCGATCGCTTACTCCATCCAGGCTATTTTGATATATGTTGTCAAATCCTAACAATTCTGCACTGTAGGCGCGATCAATGGGAAAAGTTGTTCCTGCTAATGCACCACAACCCAAGGGAGATATATTAGTCCGCTTGTATACGTCTTCTAATCTCTCCCAATCTCGTTGTGTCATTTGGAAATAAGCTAGCAGATGATGAGCCAAGCTTAAAGGTTGCGCTCGTTGTAGATGAGTGTAACCAGGGATTAAAGTTTCTACGTGCTGTTCGCTATGGGTTAGTAACGCTGACTGAAATTTCCTTAAGTATTGCTGTATTTCCCTAATTTCTGCCCTTAAATAGAGTCTAATGTCCGTTCCTACCTGATCGTTACGAGAACGGGCTGTATGAAGTTTTTTACCCACATCACCGACAATTTCAATTAACCGTTTTTCTACGGCAAAATGAACGTCTTCCGCTTCTATCCCTGGATTAAAATTACCCTGCTGATATTCCGTACGAATTTGTGATAAGCCCGATTCTAGTTGTTGAGCTTCTGCATCGGAAATAATCTTCGTTTTCGCCAACATTTTGGCATGAGCGATCGAACCAGTAATATCGTACTCAATTAACTCAATATCAAAACCAATGCTGGCATTAAAAATAGCGATCGCAGGATTGAGGGCAGATTCAAAGCGATCGCTCCAGGTTTTTTGCTTGCTCACAGTAGATATATCAACAATTACACAACTAGATTATTTTAAATCATTGTTTGTTAGTTCTTGGTTGTTAACCTGTGAAACCTTTGAAGGTATAACCAAAAAATACTCCAATTAACAACGCCCAAACTTGACCCGAATCAATAAAATTCCACCAAGCATCTTGGATTTGCCCCAAAATGTCAGGATCTTCAATTTGCTGTGCCAAAAGACTAGAAGCAGGTAACAGATAATTGTGATAAACATCCATCGTCACCTGTATTAATTGGTGGTTCAATAGGGTTTCCATCTTGATTAAAAGTTTGAATGGGATAACTTGCACCTAATCTAATCTCAGATGATTTAAACCGCCAGTAATCAAAGATTGTTTGCCCAAAATATTTTTAATCATGAGGTTTAGAACTGTTTAAATAATTCATGTTACGCAAAAGCCATGGTGTTGAGATGTTTCTGCGAAATTTATCACGATCGCATTATTATTTCAGTTGTCCCCCGAATGGCGATCGCTTTCAAATATTGGAGGAACAAAATTAATCAAGAACCCATCAGAATTGAAATAACCAAAGCGATCGATAGTAGCTGCATATCAAATTGACCCATAACGTACTCATGAGTCAATCAAAATATCATTTATAGGTTGTAGAAATTATGTATCACAAACTTTTATCCCTTGGTATTGCAGCAGGTATTCTTATCCCGAATATTGTTTTAGCCGAACAAAAGGTTATTCAACAAGGTAGTAGTAGTGCTACAGCTATTGGTAATAACAATCGTGTCAGTAGCAGGGTATATCAATCTGTTACTCAAAATCAAAATGCCAACAATAATGGTTATATTAACCGACAAGAACAAATAAGTCTTCAGGAGGGACATAGTAATGCTACGGTCGTGGGAGACAATAATCTCATAAACACCAAGATAAATCAAAATAGCATACAAATCCAAGAGAGAAATTATCGCAATAGGGACAATCAACGATCGCAACAGAATGCTGTTATCCATGGAGAAGCGATCGGCGATAATAATAGAATTATGAACTCCACTGGACAATATAATCGTCAAAATAAATGGGGATATTAGATTATTTTTGACAAAAGTTATTCATAGAAAAAGATTTAAAAACAGTTTTTTGTTTAGTTAAATACACTCAAGCCATATTTTTTTTTATCTCTTAAAATAAATTATTTATTTGAATCTAGAATAAACTTAATTTATTATGCAATTCAAGAATAATTCTGGATGGGTTTGTAGTTTATTCACTTGCCAAAACAAAGATATAAAATTCAGTATTAACACATACTCTTGGTTAATTAAATGTTCGATATTTTTTGTTCTTATTAATAATATTGGTGATTTTGCATCTTGTCAGGCACAAACTCTAGTAGATAAAGATAAATCAACTCTTGAGCTAAACGATCCAAAATTATTCAGTTCCCAGAAAAACTTACCTCTGACTATTTCAGTTCCCACTCCAAATTCAGCTACATTTAGCGATCCACAAGTAACTAAAAGCAACGCGAGAGAGAATCCTTTCACTGTTAGAGATCGCCCTATTGAAGTCAAAAAAATTGAGGTTTTTGGTAACTCTCTTTTTAAAACCGAAATTGCTCGGTTAACTAAGCCATTTGTTGGAAAATCAACTAATTTAGCGCAATTATATCAATTAAGAACGGCAATTTCTCAGCTATATACAGAGAAAGGATACGTAAATTCAGGGGCATATTTACCGCCACAAAAGTTAGGGGATGGAGTAGTTGAAATCAAAGTTTTAGAAGGAGGAATTGAAACGGTAGAAGTAACTGGGAATAAACATCTCAAGGATGACTATATTGCTTCTCGTTTAGTATCTATTCCTACTCCTATTCAAGCCGAAAAATTATTAGAGCAGCTACAATTATTACGTTTAGATCCTTTAATTGAAAATGTCTCGGCGGAGCTTTCTGCTGGCTTATCTCCTGGAATGAGTCGCCTAGATATCGAGGTGCAAGAAGCCGATAATTTTACTTTATCTTCTTCCCTAAATAACCATAATTCTCCTTCGGTTGGCTCAAACAGTCGTAATCTTGGTGTAGCTCATAACAATCTATTGGGATTTGGCGATCGCGCTAGCTTAAACTATACCAATACAGAAGGTAGTAACGGGTTGGATTTTGGTTATGGCGTGCCAATCAACGCCAAAAATGGCAGGATTAGTTTGGCTTATGGCTTCAACTCTAACGATATTGTGGAAGCTCCCTTTACACCCCTAGATATTCAAACCAAATCTAACTATTACGAACTTAGTTTGCGACAGCCGATTTTGGCAAAACCAAGTCAGGAAGTGGCATTAGGCTTGAGCTTTTCTCGTCAGCATAGTGAAACTTCCTTACTAGACGAACCTTTTCCCTTGTCTGTCGGTGCAGATGAGTCGGGTAACACTAATATTAGTGCTTTGCGCTTTTTTCAGGAATTTACTCGCCGTAGTGATGATAGCGTTGTGGCATTGCGATCGCAATTTAGTTTGGGAGTAGATCTGTTTGATGCCACCATTAACGACGATGCACCAGATGGTCAGTTTTTTGCTTGGCGAGGACAGTCTCAATGGGCGCGTCAGCTTGATGATGATTTTGTTTTTCTCTTAAAAGGAGATGTCCAACTGGCAAAGGATCTAGTTCCTTTAGAGCAATTTCGCTTAGGTGGTGCTAGTAGCGTCAGGGGATATCGACGAGATGTTAGCCTATCCAATAGCGGTTTATTAACTTCAGCCGAACTACGAGTTCCCGTTTTACGCATCCAAAAACTAGATGGAGTATTTCAGTTAGTTCCTTTTGTGGATTTTGGTTTGCCCTGGGGGGTTGATAATGCCGTCGTTGAGATTGATTCTTTGGTGTCCATTGGCATGGGTTTAAACTTCAATGCTGGAGATAGATTTAATGCTCGTCTCGACTACGGTATTCCCTTAACAGATATCAAAGTAGAAGGTGATAGTTTGCAGGAAGATGGACTCACTTTTTCCTTGGGTCATAGTTTTTGAGGAGTATTATTATTCATGCTGAAAATTTCTTTATCTCAGCTAGCTTTCTCTACTGTTAGTTTCATCTTCTTACTTACTTACTCAGTGTCGGCACAAGTTATTCCCGACAATAGTTTGGGTAGTGAAAGTTCCATTGTTAATCCTGATGTGACGGTTCAAGATACACTAGCCGACTTGATTGAAGGTGGTGCAATTCGAGGGAACAACTTATTTCATTCTTTCTCAGAATTTAATGTCTCTGATGGTGCTGCGGTTTACTTTGCTAATCCTGACGGTATAGCCAATATTTTGACTCGCGTTACAGGGAATAATGTTGATGACGGTGGAGATTTAACTTTAGTTGCCTCTGAGTCCATTCAAATTATTAGTGATGCTTTTGATGGCAGTTTTGCTAGTTCTCTATCAGCATTTTCTGAAGGAAAGGGAGATGGTGGCAATATAGCAATTAAAGGGAAGAATTTAGTCATTAGTGATGGAGGACGTATTGATGCAGGAGTTATAGATGAAGGAAACGGGGGTGATGTGACCATTGATGTTGGAGAAATAGAAATCACTGGTGTTGCTCCTGACGATTCATATCCCAGTGCTATATACGTATCTTCTGACAGAACGGGAAATTCTGGTAATCTCACAATTAGGGGGAATAGGCTAATTCTGAAAGATGGAGGACATCTAGATTCGGGGGTTACAGATGAAGGAAACGGGGGCAACGTAACCATTGATGTTGGAGAAATAGAAATTAGTGGTGTTGCTTTCGACGAGTCATATCCCAGTGCTTTATATGTATCTGCTGAAGGGACGGGAGATGGAGGAAATCTCTCAATTACAGGAGATAGCTTAATTGTTAAAGATGGAGGACAACTGGATTCGGGGGTTACAGATGAAGGAAACGGGGGCAACGTAACCATTGATGTTGGAG
>NZ_JADWDC010000002.1:161074-183009 GCF_020640915.1 Waterburya agarophytonicola KI4
ACGAGTCATATCCCAGTGCTTTATATGTATCTGCTGAAGGGACGGGAGATGGAGGGAATCTCTCAATTACGGGAAATAGCTTAATTGTTAAAGATGGAGGACAAATTAATTCGGAAACTTTAGACGAAGGAAATGCAGGGAATATCGATATTACAGCCAATAATATTTTAATAACTAAAAGTTCTTTTAATGAAGATTTTGCTAGCAAAATTACAGCTACTTCTGAAAGTACTTCTGCCGCAGGTTCGATCAATATTACTTCCAAGAGATTAGATGTAACTCAAAATGCTGAAATAGCTGTTAGTAATAATGACTTGGGAGATGCAGGGAATTTAACTATTACCACTAAGGAGATTAATCTAGATATCAGTGGTAGTTTAAATGCAGAAATCAATCAAGGGGAACAAGGGAATATTAATCTGGAAACAAAGAATATTTTGCTCAATAATAATAGCCAAATTACAGCTAAAGCTTTTAACAATGCCACAGGTGGCAATATCAGAATTAACAATCAAGAAAATATTGTCTTACGAAATAATAGTCAAATTATTGCCGATGCAGTTGAAGGAAAAGGGGGCAACATTGAGATTAAAACTCAAGGTTTATTGATTGATTTAGCCAGCAAGATTAGTGCTTCTTCTCAATTGGGGTTAGATGGCACTGTTGAAATTGAAACCATCGAGAGCGATCGCCAGTTTGAACTAAATCGACTACCAGAAAATGTTACAGATCTGACTAATTTAATCACCGTTACTTGTTCGGCTAATGATAACAACGCTTTTGCAGTTATTGGTAATGGAGGAATTCCTCATAGTCCTTATCAGACTCAATCTTTAAGCACCACCTGGTACGATTTACGTCCCGTTAAACAGGAAAGCGATCGAGTGGCTTCTCTACCTGCAGCTTTGACAGAAGCTACCGCTACGATGATTGATGCCCATGGAGAATTGGAATTGGTCGCTTTGACTCCTTTATCAACTCATCGTTGGATTAGGTCTAGTTGCTCAAATTAACCGTAAGCTGTGGAAATTTCACCAAAGTCTCGTGATAGTTTTCCTTGACAAATGGGCAATCTAAGCACAAGTAAGTAGTTAGGCAAAATTAATTACACTGATAACAAGTATATTCTCAAAGAGATACACTCCTAGAAATTTCAAGGGGGTTTCACCAATTTTAGTGCTTTTGCGCTCCCTAAACCTAGCTTTTTCCTCCCGCAAGAATCTCTGTAACCTTCTTTAGCTAAACCTTTGAAACTTTTTGAGCAAACCCTATTTAATTAAACTAATAAAAAAAGGCGAGTTTAATCTCGCCCTTGGGTTGGTTATTTCGGTAATAAAAAATATTGATTATGGTTCATAATCTTCAATATTTTCATCATTTTCATCAGGAATCATTGCTTCAGGCGCAACAGAATTAGCCGAGACTGTAGCCCCTTCATTTAGTTTTTCTTTAACTAGTTTTTCTATTTCTGCTGCCAATTCTGGGGTTTCTAATAGATAGTTGATAGTGTTATCTCTTCCTTGACCAATATTATCGCCATTGTAGCTATACCATGCACCTTTACGGACAACAATATCTGCATCTTCAGCCAAATCCAACAAACAACCAACGTTAGAAATTCCGTGACCAAAAATAATATCAAATTCAGCTACTCTAAAAGGAGGCGCAACTTTGTTTTTTGCTACTTTGACTTTGGCGCGAATACCATACATTCCTTCATTGCCTTTTTTCAAAGTCTGTACGCGACGGATATCTAATCGAACCGAACAATAGAATTTGAGAGCATTTCCTCCTGTGGTTACTTCTGGGCTACCATAAGTAATACCTATTTTCTGGCGTAGTTGATTGAGAAAGATTACCGTCGAGCCAGATTTACCAATGTTCCCTGCAATTTTTCTGAGGGCTTTACTCATCAAACGAGCCTGCAAACCCACTTGATTATCCCCCATTTCTCCTTCAATCTCCGCACGAGGAGTCAATGCTGCTACCGAATCTATTACTACTAAGTCTACTGCTGCCGATCGCACTAGCTGATCGACGATTTCTAAGCCTGATTCTCCATTATCTGGTTGAGCTACCAACAAGTTTTCTATATCTACCCCCAAAGCCCCGGCATAAGTAGGATCTAAGGCGTGTTCGGCATCGACAAATGCTGCTACCCCACCCATTTTTTGGGTTTCGGCGATCGCGTGTAATGCTAAAGTAGTTTTACCAGAACTTTCTGGTCCATAAATTTCAATAATTCTTCCTTTTGGTAATCCCCCTCCCAACGCTACATCCAAGGTCAAAGCACCACTGGGAATCGTCTCTACTTTCATTTGGGTAGCATCCCCCAAGCGCATAATTGCCCCCTTACCAAAATTCCGTTCGATTTGCTTTAAAACTAGACCCAGAGCTTTCTCTTTATTTTCTTTTTCTGAATTGCTTGAAGTAGTACTTTTGCGACTTGCCATGAATGTCTCAATCAATAAAGGGTAAATTTGCTTTCAAAAGTGGCTGAAAAGTTAATTTGAATCTTATACAATAGTTTTCACGTTTATGATATATACTGCTTCAGTCATTTGCCAGTTATATTTTGTCAATTTAATCCAAGATTCTTCTGTTTGCGGCTGAAGCGATATATTTTGTTTTCATCTGGCACTAATTAAAGTTTAACGAATTTATAACTGCGATCAATCGTGTGGATATCCCTCATTTTCTCATGAGTTGACAAAAAAATCAACGCAAGATCTAACCTCTTGTTCTAAGATCGAGCAAGACAAGTCATTTCAAGGAATATTAAGAAAATCAACTATCAATGAATTCTCCTTAATCCTAGATCGCTGATTTTTATGACATTTCCAACATCCTTTGAATAGGTTTTAGTGCTGCGATGCGAATATCTTCCGCCATGGTAATTTCAGGAGTTTTATTTTTCATCGCCAGATATAGCTTCTCTAAAGTATTCAAGCGCATATAAGGACATTCATTGCAAGCGCAATTATCATCTATACCAGGGGCGGGAATAAATAGTTTATTAGGCGCAGCTTTTTCCATCTGGTGAATAATGCCAGGTTCGGTAGCAACAATAAATTTATTTTTAGGACTATTTTGAGAATAGTTTAATAACGCAGTAGTCGAACCAATAAAGTCTGCGTGGCGCAATACGGGAGGCTCGCATTCTGGGTGAGCAATTATTTCGGCTGTGGGATGCTCTACTTTTAATTCGACTATTCTTTTTTCCGAAAAGGTTTCGTGAACGATGCAGCTACCTTCCCACATGACTAAATCTCTC
Source organism: Waterburya agarophytonicola KI4 (assembly GCF_020640915.1). GTDB lineage: Bacteria > Cyanobacteriota > Cyanobacteriia > Cyanobacteriales > Xenococcaceae > Waterburya > Waterburya agarophytonicola. The sequence goes on from NZ_JADWDC010000002.1 coordinate 164,349, forward strand.
CCTGTTTGTTCGCTGACATAACGCCCTAAATTGCGATCTGGGGCGAAGATGATTGGTTGTTCTTGAGGGATTTGATTCACTATTTTTACTGCATTAGAACTAGTGCAAATAATATCGCTAAGAGCTTTAATTTCGGCACTGCAATTAATATAAGAAATGACTATATGATCTTGATGAGCTTCTTTAAAAGCCTTGAATTCCTTGGGAGGACAACTATCTGCTAGAGAACAACCTGCTTCCAAATCTGGCAGTAATACTAGTTTATTGGGGTTAAGAATCTTAGCTGTTTCTGCCATAAAATGTACCCCCGCAAAAACAATCACCTCTGCATCTGTATTAGCAGCTTGCTGAGATAAACCCAAAGAATCTCCCAAATAATCAGCAATATCTTGAATATCTGCTTCTTGATAGTAGTGAGCCAAAATTACGGCATTTAATTCTTGTTTAAGTTCGTTAATTGCGGTAAACAAATCTTGAGGAATTTCATGAGGATTTACTTTTGGTTTTGCTGTTGCAAACATATTTATTATCAGCCCTTATATTTATTTTTAAAATTTATTTATAGTAGTTTTTACTATAAATCTATTATAGTTTATATAGTTTAGTTAACCAAAAGTTGCAGTTTGCTTAGTTATCACAGAAAGAGATGAAATTGTGGGTAGATAAATATTAAAACTAAAGCATATATTAAAACTAAACTAGTCCTTCACTTTCTTTGCTATTATGATTTAGGCTAGATTAGGAGAGGTGGCAGAGTGGTCGAACGCGCTCGACTTGAAATCGAGTTTTCCGAAAGGGAACGTGGGTTCGAATCCCACCCTCTCCGTACGCCTGTCGGCTTTACTGAATCTGGAAGACAAACTAGAAACATAATCTTAGGAATAAATTCCTCTCAATCATTAGATCATTTTATAGCTAATTCACCTTGGTCAGAAGTAAAATTTAGAAAAAATTTTCGTTTGATTATCCAACCGACCCTTTTATTGTGGTTAATTTTTCCTTGGTTGGAAGTGTTTCCTAACTCTTCTTTATTACTAAAATTTCACCATTTAATGGACAGTATTTTGTAGGAAATTTCAACTGCCCACTATTTCATAAGATAGTAGACATTCTTAAATTATCTTGAGAAGACTTAAACCTGCTTAAGACCGAAATTATTGTAAAATTTTTGAAGAAATCACGATAAAATCCGAACAATCCTTGAACTATCAACCAAAAGCTATTCGACTTTTTCTGAGAGCGACTTTAGTTTGCTTGAGCTTAATTTTATTAATCACGATCAGGCAGCCAATATTAGCGACCAGCAACAGTAATATACTAAGTGGTGCAAGATGGTTAAAACATGTTGAAGAAGACCTTAACCCGTGGTGGCTAGATAAGAATGCTTTTGGTGAACCGATAGGGAATTTTCCTTCATTCCGCTGTGATGATGGGGAACCAGTTAATTTATCAGAACTCTGTCCAGCTTTTGAAAATTTACCTTCAGATTATGGTTGGCTGCCCTTAGCTCTAGATAAAAACTTTATCGTCTCTCAGTCTCGTCAAGTTTATTCTTACGGAGTGGCATATCATTTAACTGGAGATCCCAAGTTTCTGAGCCTAGCGAAAGCGGGAGTAGATTGGATTCGTCAATATGGACTCGACCAAGAAAACGGCGGTTCATTCAAATACTTGCAAATAGCAGATCGCCAACCCGATCTGTTTGTAGGGCAACGTACTAGCCAGGATCTGGCATACACTCTACAAGGAATGTCTTTTTACTATTATTTGACTCGCGATGAAGAGATTCTCTCAGATATTATCAGCCTGAAAAATTTTATCTTTGATAACTACTACGATTCAGAGCAAGGGTTGATGATGTGGACTCCTGGGAAATATGAAAGTCAAAATTCTAGCGATGAATACTATAACCAAAGAAAGCGTTTAATTTCTCAACTAGACCAAATTAATGGTTACATGCTTCTGCTTATTCCCATGCTGCCTGAACCTTATAAGTCTGAGTGGAAAGAAGACTTGATCAACTTATCAGAAATTCTGATCGACAAGTTTTATAGTCCCAAATATAATGTTTTCTGGTTAGACCTTGACAAGACAGAAGATCGAAAGTTGCTACCTGGCAAAGCTGATTATGGACATACGATCAAATCATTATGGATGATTTACCATACTGGGCAACTTGTGGATGACGAAAGCTTAATAAATTTTGCTACAACTAATGCAGATCGATTACTCCAGGAAGCTTATGATTCAGATTCAGGCACCTGGACTAGCGCACCGTTCCTAGATAAAAATGGCAAGATTGTTCGCGATCTTGACAAGAACTGGTGGATTTATGCTGAGTTAGATCAAGTAGCGGGAACTCTAAGTTTAATAGAGCCATCCTATGTTGGCAAGTATCTGCAATCTACTGTCAACTGGTGGTTTGACAACATGGTAGATCTTACCAATCATGAAGTGTGGAACTTACTAACCTCGCCCAAACTAGAAAAGAAACTCCCAAAGCAATATCACTGGAAAAACGGTTATCACAGCTACGAACATGCTTTAGTTGGTTATATTACTTCTGGGGCGACTCTAGGAGATCTAGTTGAACTATACTTTGCTCGCAAGCAAGGACAAGAACAAGAGTCAATTCGACCTTATTACTATACAGGGCAAATTGCAGAACTCGAAATTGAACCGATGCCATTGGTAGCGGATAACAATCTGCCATCAATATCCGAGCTTAACAAAGTCACAGTCACTTTCAGACAAATAAAATAAACAAGCATGATAAGCAAGTCAGTGCTGTTATTGCTGTTATTGTGAATGTTTTTCCAGGAGGTAATCTCAGTCGTTATCGAGAAAACGTTATTAATCCTCTAATTTTTTTCTAGTGCCGATAATTCCGTAACTCGGGACATAAAGCGATCGCCTTTCCTTCCATTCCATCACTTTTACTAGAGGTAACTTGCTTTACAGTTGGAAGCCTGATTTTTTCAATAATTACTTGCTAACTCAAAAGGCGATCGCGAAAATAGCGTTGATATAAATCGCAACTGATACTAACTTTATTGACAGTTAACCCCAGGGAATAAAAATAAATTAATTGCCAAACTTCTGTTGAAAAAACTGAGTGAAAAGCTTTACCTTTGTATTTGTATGTCGGTTGAGGGGATAAACTAAATACAAATTAATAGCAGGGGATTGATAGTCGGCTAAAACAATCGCGAGTTTTTCTCGATCTAGTTCCGATTGGATGATAAAAGTTGGTAAAAGAGCAATTCCCAAACCCTTGACCGAAGCATCTTTGAGAATTTCCCCATTGTTAGAACAAACTACACCTTTGACGGTTACTTGATAGTCTTGCTCTCCATCGCTCAAAAGCCATTGGTTTCCCGTAACTAGATGACCGTAATGCAAGCATGAATGACTTGTTAGTTCTGAGGGATGCTGGGGAACACCGTATTTTGCTAGATAGCTAGGTGCAGCACAAAGCACCCTTCTTATCGGTGCGATTTTTTTAATAACTAAACTCGGCGATGTTTCGGGTGGAGCAATTCTAATGGTGAGATCGTAACCTTCGGCAACGGGATCGATAAAGCGATCGTCTAGGGTTAATTGTACTTGTAATTCTGGGTATTGAATCATAAAATCGGCGATCGCCTTACCTAAATATAAAGTACCAAAAGACATCGGTGCATTAATCTTAAGCGTTCCTTTGGGTTCGCTTTGCAGTTGGGCTACAGTTAATTCTGCTGCTTTTACTTCTGCCAAAATATCGATGCAGCGTTCGTAATAAGCTAATCCTGTGGGGGTAGGGTTAACTTTGCGGGTAGTGCGCTGTAATAGCTGTACGTTTAATTCATTTTCTAAATTGATTACTAACTTGTTTACTGTCGAGCGAGATACCCTCATGTTTCTGGCTGCTGCTGCAAATCCTCCCGACTCTACTACTTGAGTAAAGGCTTCCATGCTGGCAAATTTATCCATAAATTGTAGATAAAATAGAGACAATCTGTCTTTAAAATATCATATTGTCTTTTCATGAGATCTAATCGATAATAAATATATTGAAGTTGAGGGGCTAGTTTCTGTCCCATGGACTCTACCAAGTAAAGCCAAGGAGGTAAAATAAAATGATTACTATTCGCCCCAGAAATGAAAGAGGTTTAGCCGATTTTGGTTGGCTAAATAGCAGACATACTTTTTCCTTTGGTAGTTATTACGATCCCAAGCACATGGGTTTTGCCAGCCTGCGGGTAATTAATGAAGATAAAGTGATTCCTTCTCAGGGTTTTGGCACTCACGGACATCAAGATATGGAAATTATTTCTTATGTTCTTTCGGGAGAATTGGCTCATAAAGATAGTATGGGTAATGGCTCAGTAATTTCCTCAGGAAACGTGCAGCGAATGTCTGCGGGTACGGGAGTTAGACATAGTGAATTCAACGCCTCGGATACTAATCCCGTACATTTCTTGCAGATTTGGATTGAGCCAGATACAAAGGGGCTAGAGCCTAGCTATGAAGAAAAAAACTTTACCTCAGAAGAAACTCAAGGGAAACTAAGATTAGTCGGCTCGCGAGATGGTAGAGATGGCTCTGTAATTATTCATCAAGATGTTAATTTATATCTTGCTTCTTTAGGAAAAGGCGATCGCCTGACTCACAAAATATCAGATAATCGAGTTGGCTGGCTACAAGTAACTAAAGGTGCAGTATTGCTCGAAGATCGCTTGCTTCAGGCTGGAGATGGTGCGGGAATTATGGATGAAGTTGAAGTTAAGATTGAATATGGTACTGATGCAGGAAATGATCTTGAAACTGAAATCTTATTCTTTGATTTGGCAAAATAACAGCATCAGTTTCTAGCTTACTCGCCATAAGATAAAGGTGTTTTATTAAGAGAAGCAAAGAAAACCATTGTCTTTCCCAGTCTCAACTAAGATATTCTATTTGTGGATAGAATTTTAAAGTGAAAAGCTGTTAATCGAGATTGGCGAGGATATGACAAATAATCTTGGGGAAATAAACAATACCAGTTTTGACCTTATAGCGATCGCAGATCGATTTACATTAGATGGTAAAGTTACGGATGTTCGACAGTATGGCAGCGGTAATATAAACAGCACTTTTTTAGTTACCCTCGACGCACAACCACCGTTTATTCTACAGCGAATTAACACGAGAGTATTTTGTCAGCCAGAATTGGTGATGAATAATATGTGCGTTTTATCTGATTATGTGAGCCAAAGATTAAAACAGTCCGATCTCTCTATCATAGACCGTCGTTGGCTCATTCCCCAAGTTTTATCGACTTCCCAACAGCAAAATTATTGGATTGCAGAAGATCGATCATTTTGGCGCGCTATCAGCTTTATTGACAATTCTCAGTCCTTTGATACCATTCAAGATATTCAACACGGGCAAGAAATTGGCTATGGTTTGGGTATGTTTCACAGTCTAATTAACGATCTTCCCGTGGAAAAGCTGGCAGATACCTTGGAAGGTTTTCATGTTACCCCCAACTATCTGCAACATTATCATGGAGTTATCAATAGCAATCAGATCGAATCATCCCCAGAAATCGATTATTGTCTTAAGTTTATCAGCGATCGCCCAGATTTACCCCACGTATTGGAATCAGCCAAAGCTGCGGGAAAAATACATCTGAGGACTATTCACGGCGATCCCAAGATTAATAATATTATGATCGATTGTGACACCAAACAAGCAGTGGCAATGATCGACCTCGATACAGTTAAGCCTGGTTTGATCCATTATGATATTGGAGACTGTTTGCGATCGGGTTGTAATCGATTGGGAGAAGAAACTAAAGACTGGGAACAAGTCACTTTCGATCCCGAACTTGCCGAAGCTATTTTGCAAGGTTATTTATCTGTTGCTAGGGATTTTTTGACAGATAACGATCTTGAATATATTTATGATTCAATTCGTTTATTGGCGTTTGAATTGGGGTTAAGATTTTTAACCGACAACTTGGAAGGAAATGTTTATTTTGGTGCTGATTATCCAGAACACAATTTGGCAAGAGCGTTAGTTCAATTTAAACTTACTGAAAGTATTGAAAAGGAAGAACAGTTGATTCGACAAATAATTCAAAGTTTGCTCTAATAACTATTGTTAAATAATTCATGGTTTCTTTAGTAGAAAAAACTAAATTTAATCTAATACCTTTCGATCCAAACTATCTCGATCTAGTTGGTGTTAGTGGCGAAATTTTTCGTAATAATAATTACTTGAATATTCAATATTTAATGTCAGGAGATTTATTAAAAGTTATTATTCCTGGTAGTAAGCGATCGCTTCGTAAATACGATCTTTGGGAGCATACCTGTTTTGAATTCTTTTTGAGATTAAGAAATACAACTAAATATTGGGAATTTAATCTTTCTCCATCAGGAGATTGGAATATTTTTCGATTTGATAATTATCGAGAAAATATAGCCGAAGAAATGGCTTTTGATTCCTTGTTTTTCAATTTAGCACTAGAAAAAAATACCTTGCAATTAGATTTGATAATTGACTTGAATAAACTAAATATCGCCAAAAAAGATTTAGATCTAGCAATTTCTACAGTGGTAGAAAATAGGAATAAAAAACTCAGCTACTGGGCATTGATTCATCCAGCAACTGAAGCTGACTTTCATCATCAAGATAGTTTTATTATTAATATCTAGTTATTAATAATAATTTTTGTGGTTTTTATTACTTAAAACAGTTATAGCCAAATTAAAGATTCTTTTTCTAATATCACTCGAAGCAATCGCATTTTTCAAATAAAATAAACAAGATCTTACCGTAACATAAAATATATAACCCAAATCTTCCCTGGCAGGACTAATATTATCCAATGAGTATCCGGCTACTTGCATTTCTTCTCCAACAGTTTTTTCGCAAATCCAGATTTCTGTGTTGCTGAGTTGCTTTTTGGCTTTGTTTTTAAAAGTGGAATTGCTACCAAAACTTTGTAGATTGACTGGTGGAAAATTCACACCAATAAAATCACCAACTTCTGCTAAAACGCGATTGGCATCTTTCACTAAATCTTCATATTTAACTAACATAAAGTTCTCTCGCTCTTGATTGCTTAAAAAACTTTTCATTGCCGATTTCCACGCAATAGCTTGTAAAAAAGGATGATAGCGAGCAGGATCGTGATAGTTTTCCAAGTAATCCATATATTTATAAGAACGCAACACTGCTCTAGGATCGCGCATGACAAAAATAATTTTTGCTTGAGGAAAAGCTTGCTCTAGTTTTGGTAAATGTAAATAATCTTGGGGTGTATTATAACCCCAAATTTTCTTGCCAAAAAGATGGGCATTGTATTGCATAATAGTAGCAAACAAAGAAGACCAATTCAGATCGTCTCTAGCAGAACATAGATCGACAAATTTTTTTAAATCTTTGGTTTGCTCGGAGTTCAACAAACTGCCAAATTCGATTCCTGCTTTATTTAGATTGTCTGGTTTTTGTCTATTTTTAAGCGTTGAAAAAATTTGGTTGGCTAAACTTTTAATTAGCGTAGAATCCTGTCGGTCGAATCCTGCTAGAGCATCTACATACTGTAGATAATAAAAGTCATTAATCATACATAAATCGGGGTTTTCGCTAAGAAGGCGCGTAAACAAGCTAGAACCACTTCTAGGTCTGCCCACAACGATTATAGGACTATGGATCTTGTTGGTACTCTGGATACTCATAGAGTTAAGTTTGAGATAGTTCCTTTCAAGGTAAATGTATAGATAATAAAGGGTCTCTCGTTAAATCTTCAGTAAGCCGAACGTCAACTCAAGCTAAAAGCTCTAAACTCGATCCGCATTCGATTAATTGTTGCCAAACTCCCGTAGGCTGCCAAATCTGATTCATCGGATATCTAGCTTCTGCCTCGGATAACCGCAAAACATATTTCTGCCAAAAATAAATAAAGCAAGAAACTCGCATATTTTTAGCGCAGTGTACCCAAACTTTCCGCTCTTGAAAAGCTCTCATGGTCTGAAAAAATAGCTTCACATCATCTAGGGTAGGATTTTCCCAAACTACAGGAATCTGAATATAAACCAAACCCAGATCAGTCACAATTGCCCCTTCATTGGCTAAAGCATTGGTAGAGCAAGACATAGCTAGGTTCACTATTACTCGATATCCAGCATCTTTAATCCATGGAAATTGTTCTGGTGTAGGTTGACCTGAAGTCGCTATATTTTCGTTGATTTGATAGTAGTCTTGGATACTCTTAATCACTGCTAGATCGTTAAATACGATAAACTTGCAAATACTGATAACAACTTCATTTTACATAATCAAGAGGAGATAAGAGAATTGAATACTCAGTCACCAAATAGTTGGCAGCCTTTGCTGGGTGGTATTGTTGCTGCTTTAATAGTTTTGCTTGGTTTTAACTCATTCGTTATTCTCAATCCTGGTCAGGCTGGAGTATTGAGCATTTTAGGTAAAGCTCAAGATGGAGTTTTGCTAGAAGGAATTCATCTTCGTCCGCCTTTAGTTTCTAATGTGGATGTTTATGACCTGACAGTACAAAAATTTGAAGTACCCGCAGAAAGCTCTACCAAAGATTTGCAAGATCTTAAAGCTAGTTTTGCGATCAACTTTCGTCTCGATCCAATTCAGGTAGTAGAAATTCGTCGCACCCAAGGTACTTTGCAAAATATTGTCTCCAAAATTATTGCTCCTCAAACTCAAGAATCATTTAAAATTGCTGCTGCCAGAAGAACCGTAGAAGAAGCGATTACTAAGCGTGACGAGCTTAAAGAAGATTTTGATAATGCCTTAAGCGATCGCCTGGATAAATACGGTATTCTCATCCTAGATACCAGCGTGGTAGATCTGAGTTTTTCTCCAGAATTTGCTAGGGCAGTAGAAGAAAAACAGATTGCCGAACAAAAATCTCAAAGAGCAGTATATGTTGCTAGAGAAGCCGAACAACAGGCTCAAGCCGATATTAACCGTGCCAAGGGTAAAGCAGAAGCTCAAAGACTCCTAGCAGAGACTTTAAGAGCGCAAGGTGGCGAACTCGTACTCCAAAAAGAAGCGATCGAAGCTTGGCGAGAAGGTGGCGCACAAATGCCCAAAGTTTTGGTGACAGGAGGGGATTCTCAAGGAGGCGTACCTTTCCTGTTTAACTTAGGAAATATGGACTAATAAATCCTATAACCAGTAGTTTTTCAACGTCGCGATCGCGATCTATTTACAAAGATATATGCGCGATCGCCCTGCAATTATAAACTAATATAATTACTCATATCCTTCGATTTGTTCTTTAATCACAACACTGCCAGCTTTTGAGTACTAATTAACATTTCTGACTTCTTAGCCACTACACCAGTTTTCTAATTCCCCTTCCCAGTCAGCAACTTCCCATTCACCATCTCTCCAGCGATCTGAAGGTAATTCGGATAACCTTGAGGTATAGATATATTTCACCTTTTCAGGGGTCAAATAATCAGTTTTGGTGATGATGTCGGTTAGGGAAACAATACCAAGTAGCTTGTTTTTAATTACAGGTGCGATACGGATTCGAGCTTGAACAAACAGTTTGATAATGTGTTCTATCGATAAATCAGGATTGACGACAATACAGGGTTTGGTCATCACTTCGCAGACATAGGTTATAGCTGGATCTTTGGCATTAGCGATCGCCTTAGCGATATCTGTTTGGGTAATAATGCCATAAGCATCTTCAACAGAAGCGCGATCGACAATCAAAGTTTTTACTTTGTGCTGTTCCATGACCTTAGTAGCCTGCATAATAGTTGCCAAACTATCGATCGTAAAGACTTTGGAAGTCATAATGTCCGATGCTTTCATAAGTTGCTCCTATTGCGTCAATGCTTGATTGAATCTACATTAAGAAGAAAGACCTGCTGATTAAGCCTTTCTAGCTTTAAGATAAAGTAATAGTTTGAAGAAATTGTGAGGAAGTTGCCCTTAGGGGATCGATAAGTACCTACGCAGAATCAACTCTACATTCTATATTTCTTTTCCCTTTTCCCCTTTCCCTTTGCCCAACCTTAACTATCAAGTTAATTTTGCATAACTACTGATTGCTCCAGCAGAGTTAGACCTAAAATTCTCGGAAACAAATCTAAATTAATTTCCTATTTCCCTTGACTCTATAGCCGACTAGAGAGTTTAAGCTAATTTCAGAAGCACATAAATAAAGTAATTAAGCAATATGACTATCTAACTCAAAATTCTGAATATAGCGCGTCCTAAAGGATTAGCTTCGCGTCGTCATTCGACCCTACTAACAATTACAATTATGAACACAGCCACCAATATAAAAAAAATTAATCTCAAACTCAGAGGGATGAGCTGTGCCTCCTGCGCCAGCAGTATTGAATCAGCAATTCGCAAAGTACCTGGGGTTGATGAATGTAATGTTAACTTCGGTGCGCAACTTGCTGCCATTAAATACAATCCCCGTCGAACTAATATTAAAAATATTCAAGACGCAGTAGAAGAGGCTGGATACTCATCTTATTCCCTTCAGAAACAAGAAATAGTTACGGGAGAAGACGATCGCGAAAAAGCAGCCCGCAAAGCTGAATCTAAGGATCTGATTCGTAAAATGATTGTGGGTGGAGTAATTAGCGTCATTTTAGTTATTGGTTCGCTACCAATGATGACTGGGTTAAATCTACCTTTCATTCCTGTATGGTTGCATAACCCCTGGCTGCAATTAATTCTGACCGCGCCAGTACAGTTTTGGTGTGGCTATCGGTTTTATATCGGTGCGTGGAAGGCTTTCAAACGCCATGCTGCCACGATGGATACTCTAATCGCCCTTGGTACGAGTGCAGCTTATTTTTATTCTGTATTTGCTACTGTTTTTCCCGACTTCTTTCTCAGTCAAGGCTTGATGCCAGAAGTCTACTACGAAACCGCTGCGGTGGTTATCACCTTAATCCTTTTAGGACAATGGTTTGAGAATCGGGCAAAGGGACAAACTTCAGATGCCATCCGTAAAATGATGGGCTTACAGGCAAAAGATGCCAGACTAATTCGTAACGGACAGGAAATAGACTTACCCATTAGTGAAGTGCAAATTGACGACGTTATTTTAGTTCGCCCTGGTGAAAAGATTCCCGTTGATGGTGAAATAATAAGCGGTAATTCTACTATCGATGAAGCGATGGTGACTGGGGAAAGTATCCCCGTTAAAAAACGAGCGGGTGATGAAGTTATTGGCGCGACTATTAATAAGACTGGTAGTTTTAAGTTTAGGGCTACCAGGGTCGGTACAGATACAGTTTTGGCGCAGATAGTTCAGTTGGTGCAGGATGCCCAAGGTTCTAAAGCACCCATACAAAGACTTGCAGATAAAGTCACAGGTTGGTTTGTGCCTGTAGTAATTGCGATCGCCATTGCTACTTTTGTTTTGTGGTTTACTGTCATGGGTAATGTTTCTCTGGCTTTAATTACAACAGTTGGCGTATTGATTATTGCTTGTCCTTGTGCGTTGGGTTTAGCGACTCCTACATCTGTCATGGTAGGTACGGGCAAAGGTGCAGAAAATGGGATTTTAATTAAGGGTGCAGAGAGTTTGGAACTCGCTCATAAACTGCAAACTATTGTTCTTGATAAAACTGGCACAATTACCCAAGGAAAGCCTACCGTTACTAATTATCAAGCAGTTAGAGGTATCCTAAAACATACCGCTTCGCATACTGATAATAATGCAGAATTATATTTATTGCGTCTGGTTGCAGCAGTCGAACGTAATTCCGAACATCCTTTAGCCGAGGCTGTAGTTAGATATGCTCAGTCAAATAATATTGACATTTCAGAAAGCGATAATTTTGAAGCAGTAGCAGGTAGCGGAGTACAGGGTACAATTTCAAACCGTTTAGTACAGATTGGTACGCAACGCTGGATGTCGGAATTGGGTATTAAAACGGATACCTTACAAAAGCAAAAAGACATTTGGGAAGCAGAAGCCAAAACCGTAGTTGTGATTGCCGTAGATGGCAAACTAGAAGGCATGATGGGCATTGCCGATGCGGTCAAGCCTTCTTCCACCGCAACCGTAAAAGCACTGCGGAACCTCGATTTAGAAGTAGTAATGCTAACGGGAGATAATCAAAAAACCGCCGAAGCGATCGCCCGTCAGGTTGGCATAGTGAGAGTAGAAGCTGAGGTGCGTCCCGATCAAAAAGCAGCCAAAATAAGAGAACTTCAGCAGGAAGGTAAAACTGTAGCTATGGTAGGAGACGGTATCAATGATGCCCCTGCACTAGCTCAAGCCGATGTCGGTATTGCCATTGGTACGGGAACGGATGTGGCGATCGCAGCTAGCGATATTACGCTAATTTCGGGAGAATTACAGGGTATTGTGACAGCCATTGAATTGAGTAAAGCGACAATTAATAATATTCGTCAGAATCTCTTCTTTGCCTTTGTCTACAATATCTTGGGTATTCCTATCGCAGCAGGAATTTTGTTTCCCTTCTTTGGCTGGTTGCTCAATCCTATAATTGCAGGTGGTGCAATGGCATTTAGTTCGGTTTCGGTCGTAACTAATGCTTTGCGCCTACAAAATTTTAGTCCCTCAAAATCTAGAACTTAAATTAGAAGAAATCGTGTTTAATAAAAGTAAAATATATGGCAGCCTTGCAGGATTGGGATTTTTTCTCGCTATAACTTCCAATATTGCATTAGCACAGAAGGAGATGGAGGTAGAAATGCCCGCCTTCCCAGGAGAACAAACCAGTCAGTTTCAGAAGATAGAACAGCCTTTGGGTTTAAAGCTGGCTGTGGCATTGGGTGGCGCGGGTTTAATTGGCGCAGAACTCTGGTGGTTTATGTTTAGCCAGTCTAACTCGCAGCACTTGAAGCTATCTTCAAGTGACCGAGTTAGTAAATAGTAAATAAAGGAGCGAATTCTTTCCTAATTATAATTAGTCGAGAGTTAACAGTTTTCAAGTTAGCTATATAAGATGCGATCTCTCCTGAAGAAAATGTCCAACAAACTTGTTCTGGCACTAACCCTTTTTCTTAGGAGTTAATAATATTCGGTAATCCTCATACACCTTAAGACTGTTAGTTGAATTAAGATCTTAGTAATTAAGCAAGATTAAAATATAAAAAAATAGTTCGGTTAGAAAACTAATGAGTAACACAAGCAATTTTAGAAAAGCAATGCAGGAGGTACAAGGCAATCAAATCCTTGGACCCAATGTAATTAGCAATGCTCTCCCTTACTTGGGTGGCGGTCTAGTATTGACTGCTTTAGGGACTTACGGCGGTTTGGGAGTGATCGCCTCTCGCCCAGATTTATTTATGCCAACCTTTATTGGGGCGATGATTGCAGAATTAGTTCTGTTTTTTGTCGCTCGTGGGGTAGCTCAACAAGGCAATAACAGCACTGCACTGCCTTTATTAGCTCTATACAGTCTTTTATCTGGTTACACCCTCAGTGGCATCGTTTTTCTTGCTCTAAGCAGTTCTGGAGTTGGTATCGGCGGAGTTGGTATCGCTGCTCTTGGCTGTGGTGTCACATTTATTCTCGGACGCAATATCGGTTCAAACCTCAGCGATGAAGATGGTTTGGCTTTGGCTCAGACTGTACGCTTGGGTGTGATTGCTTTATTGGTTGTCATGGTGGGACAATTGCTGCTTTCTGTCTTTGGAGTTTATACTCCTGGCTGGCTAGAAATTGCTATTTCTGGTGTTGGAGTAGCTTTGTTTGCAGGAGTTGCGGTCGTTGATTTTTACATTATGCCCCGCACCTACGAAGACGACCAATATTTACCCGTTGCTCTTTCGATGTATCTTACTTACATCAATCTCTTTATCTTTATTTTACGTCTGTTGATTGCCATGAATGGTCGCGATTGATTACTGATTAACAATTATAGATCTGGTAATTTATAGATCTGGTGGACAATGGAAATCTAATTTTGTAATTTTGGCAAAGTTACTTTCATTGCCCACTCTTTTGTTTAACTTGGATAGGTTTAAGCTTATCATTGTGTCATCAGACGTAATAAGGCATCAGTAGATATTTTTCCGCTTATTTCTGTCCCTTCAAGAAGACTGTCAGCTAAATCTCTTTTCTGATGATGTAACTGGACAATCTTTTCTTCAATTGTTCCTTTGGTGACTAGGCGATATATTGTGACTGGACGTTGTTGTCCGATACGGTGGGCGCGATCGCTTGCCTGATCTTCAACAGCGGGATTCCACCAGGGATCCATGTGGATAACATAATCCGCTGCGGTAAGATTTAGTCCCGTACCTCCTGCTTTGAGGGAGATTAAGAAGACATCCCCTTCTCCTCCTTGGAATTTATCTACTCTTGTTTTTCTTTGTTTGGCGGGGGTACTACCATCAAGGTATTGATAGGGAATATTATTTTGTTCGAGATAATCTCTTAAAATATGCAGATGATCAACAAACTGGCTGAATACTAAAGCTTTATGTTTGTTTTCTAGTAAGTCGGTTAATACTTCCCCAAATAGTTCTAATTTAGAACTGGGTAAGCTGCTGTCAGCCATGACTAAACGTGAATTACAACAGGCGCGACGCAATTTCATGATTTCCGCGAGTACCTGGAGGTGTTTTGTCCCTGGTTGAGCATCAGTATCCGCTAACTTGGCGATCGCTTTTTGACGTAAAGCTTCATAAAATGCCGTTTCCTCTTTAGACATATCTACATGGAGAGTAATTTCAGTGCGAGAGGGCAATTCTGCTAGTACCTGGGTTTTAGTCCGACGCAGAATAAAAGGTTGAATTAATTTCTTGAGATGCTTGCGTTGAACTTTATCTTGATTTCTTTCGATGGGTGCGGCAAAGTTTTGATTGAACTGTTCCCAAGATCCCAACAAGCCAGGATTGATAAAGCGGAATAAATTCCATAATTCCCCCAGGTGGTTTTCAATCGGCGTACCCGTGGTGATTAATTTAAACTTACCCTGGAGTTTCATGGCAGCTTGCGATCGCTTGGTACTCATGTTTTTGATCGCCTGGGCTTCATCTAAAACGATAGTTTGCCATTCTACCTGGGCTAGCATTTCCGCCACTTCATCCTGTTGTAACAAACCATAGCTACAGACAAATAAATCGAATGGTTGCAAAGCATCTAATGTTTCCTGTCTGTTTCCACCACCAAACTGGATCGGGTTAAGGGTGGGTGCAAATTTTTGGGCTTCACTAATCCAATTGAAACAGACAGAAGTAGGGGCGATGATTAGAGTAGCCCCTTGAGTGGCGTGATTGAGAATTAAAGCCAATGCTTGCAAAGTTTTACCCAAACCCATTTGATCCGCCAAACAAGCCCCCACACCCCAATGTGCCAAGCGGGATAGCCATTCAAAGCCTTCTTGTTGATAGTCTCTTAATTCTGCTTGGAGGGTAGAAGGTAATTGTGGCTGGAGTTCTTTTACTTCTTTAAGTTTTTTTACCTGCTGTTTCCAATGTTTATCTGCCTTGACATCCCCCATATCGGCGATCACATCTTCCAAGACAAGGGAAGTTAGGGAATGAAATTGTAAGCCTTTGCCCTTTTTGTTACCAAAAGCCCTTAGTTCGTCTAGTCTTTGGCGAAACTGCTGGGTTAAAGCAATAAATTGCCCTTCTCCTAAAGGAATAAAGCGACTAGAAGTTTGGTCTAACAGTGATAATAGATTTTCCATATCTAGCACCATATTTTCATCCAGCTTTAACTCTCCACTGGCAGAAAACCAATCATTTTGACGTTTAATCTGCATCTGGAAGTTATTAAATCCTGCTTGATGGGCAATACGCAGCTTTTCTCCTTCTGGCCACTCGATAATTACTTTTTCTTCTAATTCTTGGAGTTCTAACAATAAAGACAGACAGTCTTCTGGATCTTCAATCAGCCATTCTCCAGATTCCGATTCGTGACGAGTTAAAACAGAAGAAGATCTAATTACATCTTCTGCCAGCGTCTCTTCTTCTGCCATCTCCCGCGTGGTTTGTAGCCGTTCCCCTTCTATCTCCCCAATTACCGTCGAACCACCCTTGCCTGGGCGATAATAAGAACCTACTTCCCCAAATGGACGACATAGCAAAGCAGCTTTTAAACCTTCTCCTGCGGGTAAAAGGTGAACGTGGGGTGTAGAATTAGCAGGGACTTCTCTAGCACTTTCTAAGCCACCACCAATATCAGAATGAACGGTAACAATAGGGGATACCCCACTAATGGCAGCTAATACTTGTTCCGAAGCAGCAGCAGGAACATTGAGGCAATTCTTTTTACCTAATATTGTGGCAATGCGTTGATGTTCGGTAGTGATTTCAATTACCTTAATTCTGGTGGGAGTTTCTTTAACCAGAACAACCTCTTTATCTTCTGCTAACTTAGGGGAAAATTCTAAGGTTAAACGATCTTCTTTAATCTTCTTGACGATTAATTCTGGTTCGCCTGCCACAATATCAACGCGGGTAGTGGGAGAATCAGCCCAAAATACTAAAGGATGTCCGATTAACTCTACCATAGCGCGATCGCTAAAGTTATACTCGGCTTTGCTATAGTAGCCATAATAATCAACAGTAATCTGATTGCAGACTTTGATATCTTGCGCTGTAAAATAATCGTATTCCCCAGAATAATTATACAGACGCTTCATCGCGATCGCTCTGCCTTTACTCCAGCTTCCCTTGGCGGTGATTTTTTGTTCGCGGGGTTGCAGCATAAAGCTAGTGGTATAAAACGTTAACAACCACACCAAACGCTTTTCTGATTCTACTTTTACTTCTATTTCTGGCTTTTGTAGATTGGCTAAGGCTGTTAAAGATAATTCCCAGGGTTGCTTGGGTTTAATTAAATCCACCAAAGAAGGTGCTTCCGTATTGGCGTTAACTTCTGCCACCAAGCTTTTCTTTGTTTTGAGACGGAATAATAATTCTGCTGCTTCTACACCCAGCCAATAATATCCTACTGCTTCAGCGCGATCGCTTAAGAATTTCAATAGCCTGGGTAAGCGCTTTCTAGCTTCTTTTTCATCGATCCAATAAAGGCACAGAGAACAAAAGAAAGTTTCTATACTATGACTCTCCTCATAAGAATCAATGCCGTTTTCATAAATCCATTCCTTCTGACTCATATCCCCCTGCTGGATTTGCAGGAGTTTTAATAACCAAACATAGGTATAACTAAGCCAGTTATTACTCGTAGCCATTATCTTGCAATAGCCTTCCGCTTCTTTTAGCCTAATAGGAGAAGCATCTTGCAAAAGTGCCAGAATAAAAAATATCCCTGCAATAGAATCAAAAAATATCTTCTTCTTTTTAGTACTTTTCCGCAGAGATTTATAAGCCGAAGTATAAAAATCAATTGCTTCGGTGCAATCTCCTTCCATAAAAGCCAACCATCCCCAGAATATACTTGCCGATCCTTGATTTTCGGCTGATACCTGTTCCAAATGAAGTTTGGCAGTGGCAACATCATCCCGTAATATAAGCTGTTCGGTTAACAACAATCTTAAGGGATCTGAACAACGCCCATCTGGTTTATTCGCCTCTGTTTGCAGTAAAGTAAATGCAGATTTGGCAGGGGATAAATAAATAACCGAATTTAAGAGGATACTAATTAACCCAGATTCATATAACTCTTGGGGTAGCTGACTAAACCAATCAGGATCGAAAGGATTATTTAATAATAAATTTAAAATATCATCCAGTTGAATTGGTTCGGGATAGTAGCTATATTTCTGATAACATTCCAACTGTCGCTGGATAAACTCTATATCTTGACGATAGATACCAATCCGAACTTCTCGAAGTAATTGCTCTACACTATTAAAAACTCTCGTATCTTTACTGTTATAGCGAGTTTGAATCGGTAAATGAGTCTGGGCTATCTTTACCATATCCTCCCAAGTCCCCTCTGCGATCGCATCCCGCGTCGCAATTTCCGCGATTAGAGGATTACATTGAGGAGATTCTCCCCATTCTTGAACTAACAACTCTCGATCTAAAAGATACTCCAAATGAGGCTTAAGAGTTGCACTAACAAAAGATTTACCCTGCTTGTTTTTTTCTCCTAAAGCATCCAAACACTTAAGAAACTTACTTCGATTAACAGGTTCATAAATTACCGAATAGAGCCTGACAATTTGCTTGCGTATTTTGGATAATTCCTGATATTCCTGGCTATACGTCTGACGAAGTTGACTAATCTCAGTTTCAGAAGAGAGCATAATAGACGATATTGAAGATATAACCTGTAGCTGAAAAAATACTGTTGTTAATAGCTAATATCTGTTGGCTATTAATTCTAGTTATCTTCTGTAATCCTACAGCATTGCCTCAATAAAATAGCAATTTTAGATTTTGAAGGTGTCTAGTTTTTTATAACATTGGAGACAAAAGCTTTATCCCATTTCCATTGAACTTGTCGAAGTTTAAGATCGATACAGCAATTCTCATTTTGGAAATGATTATCACCATCTTAGAAATTTGAAGTTCATAAAAACCTAATTATTTTGTAATCAGATTGAATTTTGTTCTTGAATTTCTCATTTAAGCTCTTAAATTTTTGTATTACATAAAAGTTTCAAAAAACTAAGCAACCAAAACCAACCCAATTATTCTGGTTGATGAAAATTAGGAGATTAGGAAATAATCAAAAATATGAAATAAAAGATGCTGTCTTATCAGCGTTTTCAGT
>NZ_JADWDC010000132.1 GCF_020640915.1 Waterburya agarophytonicola KI4
TTCTAGAGGATTCGGGTATCAACGAATCGCACGCCCATAAATGATAGTTGGGCATAACCGAGTAGAGTACGAAAAATCAACTCCTCACACCTCTAATCATAGAGAACATCCCCATAAATGGTTGTTTTTGGTGATGTTTTGCAATATGGTACAACTCTTAAAATTCCTCTTCTTCAAAGTTTTCTAAAAGAGTGGTCATAAGATCGAATTTACTAAAATTTTTATTTCCCTTCCAATGTTCCATTGCTTCTATATGTCTCATTCTTAGTGACATAGCCACAGATTCAATACCATCTTCATAAAAATGAGTTTCTAGTTCTTCTACTTCAGGAAGTGTTTTCTTCATCTGTTTTTCTAAATAAGAAAAGGCAACTTCTTGTCTCTCTTCTCCTGCTTCGTATTGGGCGGCTATTTCCTCAAGTTTCTTCATCTCATCTTTGGGATTGACTGCTTGGCGTTGCTCAAAGAAAAGAGTATGGTGATTCGACATTTCTTCCGTAGCGATCGTGGCAGGGAATAGTTTGTTAACGATTTTGATGGTGGTGACTTTGGCCAATCGACGATTAATTTTGCGATCAAAAAAAGTCATAGCTTCAATTACTCGTTCAAAAGAACGAACATCAAGTCGGAGTTTCTTGTCTTCCTCAAAGGTGAAATAACCTAAGACAATAGGACGATACTGTTTGGGAATATCTCGATAGGATTGGTCAAACTTAATATTCTTAGCTTCCTCTGTATAAAGCCAAACCCAGCGATCACAGGTCGAATCATAATCAATACAGCGCAATCGCTTAAATCTACCTAAGACTGCATTTTTTTGACTAACTTGGTAATAAATTCTGGCGGGTTGATAGGCTTCCCCAGTCATGGTGCTTAATAAAGGTGGAATTTTTTTTTCACCTATCCTTGATTCCTCAAACATTGTACTTGCTCCAGTGGAAGATGTTTTTGGAATGTTATCACTGCTCTGGTTAAAGATAAGAGATTTTTAGCTCAAATTAAGCCAGATTGAGGGATAATTTGCTTCTGTAAACTTCTCCTGATTTTTCAACCCTTGTGGCCTCTATTGAAAGAACGGCTTATCCCCGTTTTAAGCGTTATTATACTCTTGCTCAACTTCAAAAAACCTATACTCCCACTTCAACAGAAAGGCGCATAGTTCGCCGCATCTAATAGCTTTTGCCCGTTCTAATACTCAAGGAGACAGGAATTTCTTTAATCTGATAGTTTTGCTCAAATCTTTTCAAAGATTGGGTTACTTCCCAAATTTAGAACAAATACCCCAGGATATTATCAACTATCTGCGAGATTATCTAAAACTTCCAGAGGAGCTAGATGTTGGTTACGACCAATCTCGAACTTTATATCGTCATAAAAAAGAAATTAGAGCTTATTTTCAAGTTACTGCTTTTGACAAACAGGCACGACACCTTATCAGTGAAGCGGTTTCTAGTTCTGCGGAGGTAATGGATAATCCTGCCGATTTGATTAATGTGGCCATCGAAATGTTGGTCAAAGACCGCTACGAATTGCCAGGGTTTAATAGTTTGAACCGCCTGGTATGCCGTCTCAGAACCAGAGTTAATCATCAGCTTTTTTCTCAAGTCACTCAACAACTTGATGCTGAATATCTGAGTCATCTCGATCGCCTTTTAGAGAATCATCCCGTTCACCAACGGAGTCTTTATAATGACCTAAAAAAACTCCCCAAGAAATCAACTCGCAATCATCTCAACGATTTACTGGTACATTTAACCTGGCTAGAATCTTTGGGAGAGATTGCTCCCTACCTCGAAACAATTAATTCCTCAAAAATTGAGCATTGGGCAGCCGAAGCCAAATCTCTAGATGCTTCGGAAATCAAAAAAATCACCCAACCCAAAAGAGCCACTTTGTTACTCTGCTTGATTTATACCAATGGGGTCAACACCAGAGACTATCTAGTGACGATGTTCCTCAAGCAAATGAAGAAAATTCATAATAAGGCTAAAGAAAAACTAGAATTAATTCGCCAACAACTTCAAGAGAGAGTGGAAGCTGTGGTGGGAGTTTTTGCTAATGTCTTGCCATTTTTTGCTGATGAATCTCCCGAAGCACAATGGTCACAGGTCAAATCCTCAAAGATAACTCTCATCGACGGGGTACTTGGCTTAGTGGAGAGGTCGATCTTTCCTTTGCTTCGGTTGAATGGCAAAAATTTGTGATGTCGGGTCAAAAAGATAAAATATCCCGCCGTCATTTTAAGGAGAACCAGTTTTAAAGCGTCTCAAAAAAAAGGCTGATAACCCTAGTCTTAAAGCTTTGGAGTCCTTGATTGAAGAGAAAATGCCAGAGCGAGATTTGATTGATATTCTCAAAAATGTCGATTACTGGACAAATTTCACCCGTCACTTTGGGCCACTATCGGGTTCAGATCCTAAATTAGAACGAGCAACCGAACGTTATTTATTAACCCTGTTTACCTATGGGTGTAATCTCGGCCCATACCAAGCAGCCCGTCACATGAGGGGTTTAGCGACGGCTCACGAATTGTCTTTTGTTAACCGCAGACATATCAACTTAAGTAAGCTCAATGCTGCTCTAGTTGATATTCTCAATCGCTATCACGTTCTGGAATTACCCACCTTCTGGGGTAAGGGAACATCTGCTGCTGCCGATGGAACAAAATACGACCTATACGAGCAAAATTTACTGTCGGAATATCATATTCGCTATGGAGGTTATGGCGGAATTGCTTATCATCACGTGGCTGATAGCTACATAGCACTCTTTTCTCATTTTATTCCCTGCGGTACTTGGGAGGCAGTTTATATCATTGACGGCTTGTTGAAAAATTCTTCTTTAATTCAGCCAAAGACTCTTCATGCGGATACTCAGGGGCAATCAACTCCCGTATTTGCTCTATCTCATTTGTTGGGGATTAAGTTAATGCCAAGAATCCGTAACTGGAAAGACTTAACTTTTTATCGTTCTGACAAGAACACAACTTATCAACATATTGATTCTCTCTTCTCTGATTCGATTAATTGGAAACTAATCAAAACCCACTAGCAAGACTTGTTTCGGGTAGTTCTATCTATTTCTACTGGTAAAATTTCTTCTTCTGTTTTGTTAAGGAAATTAGGAAACTACAGTCGGAAAAATAGATTGTATAAGGCTTTTCGAGAATTAGGTCGGGTGTTAAGAACGGTTTTTCTCTTGGAATATATTTCTGATGCCAAACTAAGAAAACAAATTCAAGCAGCTACCAATAAAGTCGAATCTTACAATGGCTTTTCCAAATGGTTTTGTTTTGGTGGAGAGGGCATTATTGCCAATAATGACCCAGAAGAACAGGAAAAAATTATCAAGTACAATACCCTGGTGGCCAATGCGGTTATTTTTCAGAATACAGTGGATTTAACTGAAATACTGCAACAATTAAAGAGAGAAGGATATTTAATCGATCCAGAAGATATTAAAGCAATAAGCCCCTACTTAACCGAACATATCAAACGATTTGGCGATTATTGGCTTGATATGGATATTTTTCCCAAGGCTTTAGATGAAATAATAGCTTTGGGTGTTTGAGGTATTTGTTACATTACTTTACGTCGCGTCCTATTTTGCACGTATGTCGGCTGTACGCCTTATTGTGGGTCGAGAATTATAGTTTCAGTTATAGTTTCAGCTAATTCGGTCTCAGTTTCAAATAATGTGGGTCTGAGTGCCGTTATAGTTTCATTTATTGTGGGCTGAAAATGGCGATGATTTCAGGTCGAAGTGATTATAATTTCAGGTCGTTACAATTACCGAACGGAATTCCATCACATGATACTTTTAATCGAGTTTTTGCTCGTCT
>NZ_JADWDC010000133.1 GCF_020640915.1 Waterburya agarophytonicola KI4
TCTCAACCGCGCATTTACCAATATAGGGAACTTGAATCAGAAAGTCAACCCCTTTGGTAAATTATTTCTGGAATTGATTCTTTTCGAACGCTCAAATAGTTTTCCCTTATGATTTTGAGATTAAAAAAACTGTGAAAGTTTTTGCAATATATCGAAACATTTGAAATAACCGATTACTGTATGTCTTTAAATTGCTCCTTTGCCGAAGAGAATGCTTCTTTCATTACTGATTGAATTTTCTTAGGGTCGGGTTTTTTTCCTCCCATAAGATCGCCAAAGTAAACACAAGCCCCTTCTCCAAGAGACCAAGTATAAGCTGCTGCCCAGGATGCAGCGATTACACTACCAAATCCAGGAATAAATTTGATTAACTCTCTTCCTATGGCTTGAGCAAAGAATCCTCCAGCGATCGCACTTACAATACCACCTGCTTGAGAAGGGGATAACTTTTGTCCGTATAATTTGCCTAATAACCCTACTAGAGATACTTGTAATGCTGTTAAGACTGGCATCGTAGCAAAAGGTAAAGGTACAGCAGCTAAAGTTCCAGCCATTGTAGAAAAAGCTAACAAGTAACGTCTGGCTGTATCTCGATAGAGATTACTTAATTCATCACTGACGCTATTGTCTAATAGTTGATAGATAGTTTGTGATTCGGCTTCGGGTAGTAATTCAGCTAAAGCATCGATTAATGCTTCTAAACCATAGAAGGTTGGATCATACCCGTCTTCTTCTAGAGTGAAGTCAATCATTACTGCACGATCGCACAATTCCAATTCGTTGAAGTCTTCCTCGATCGCAGTAAAAGCTCGATTAATTGCCTCATAATCGGGGGGATATGCTGGATGATCTGACATATCCGATGGATATACTTCGTGTAAGCAAGTTACAACTAACAAGCAGGGAATATTAGAATAATTTTTTCTGAGCTTTTGAATTACCTGTCGTAAAGTATCGGTAGCAAAATCACTGATTTTTACTGTAAGAATTAAAATTCTGGCACGTTTGGTTTCTTGTTTTAACTCTTCTTCTAATTCTTCAACAATATTTTGCGTGTCATTATTTATATCTCCTAGTCCTACTGTATCAGTAAAGATTAGTAGAGGAAGATCGTCTGAAGGATAAGCGTATCTTTCAGTGTTTTGAGTATGAGGGCGAAAACCTTGTCCGACAATTTCTGCGGATACTCCTGTTAAGCCTCGCACTATAGAACTTTTTCCAGATTGGGGTTTGCCAATTAATAATGCTTCTGTTGTTGGCAACTTGTCTCTAATAGTAGTGATTATCTCTGCTACTTGTTCGTCACTAACACTAAACCAATCGCTAGCTTTTTGGGCAACGAGATCGACAGGCAATAGTTTTTTTAAGCGTTGTGTGGCATCATCTATATTTTTTGATGCGCGATTTTTCCAATTATTCATCCAGGCAAACTTACTCATTGCTTGTTGATTATCGAAGTTATCCACCGCAACAGCGATCTATTCCTAAACTATCTAAAATTAAATCGCTCACTGCATTAGCTACCGCAAACTCGCTATAAAAACTACGACTGAAATCAAAAGCTCGCATTTCAGCGATAATCGCAATTACTAACGAACCTAAATCGTTTTCTCCTTCCATACGTTGACGTACAAATATTTTGGCAGCCCTTTGAGCTATTTTGCCATTTACTGTTTCAGGTAAAAATTCTTCATCTAGCCAAGTATGTAGAGACTTTCTAAGCCATTCTTCTTCTTGTTCGGGATGTTGTACGTTGGGCAAAGTAATAGGGGCGATAGGTTTAACTGAATCTGTCATAGAATTTACTTTGTTATGGATCGAAAAATTTAATAATTTAATTATGATCTACATTTTGCGACAGATCTAAAGAGTATGACTATAAGTAAAGATAGAGATCCCTATGTTTACTTTTGAAGAACTTATAAGATTCTTTTTAAGATCGAACAGCAATAAATTCCTACCGTTCTTAAATAGCCGATGATATAGTGGCGAAATAAAGATATGTGTAATTCACGCTTCCATAATTAAAATTATAATTTCAATTCAACATATTTAACTTATATGTACTTATACGGAGCTGGCGGTCATTCTAAAGTTATTACAGATATACTCAATAGTATTGGAGTAGAAGTCTCAGGAGTTTTTGACGATAAACCTTCTGAAGCTAAACTAAAGACGATGACGATCAATTCTGGTGTTCGAGTTCAGGGTGAAAGCTTTCCGAAATTAGATGCGCCTCTGATTATTAGTGTAGGAGATAATTTTAGACGAGCCGAATTAGACCTTATGCTTCGAGATAACGCAGAATATGGTCAAGCAATTCACGGCACAACTATTATTTCTGCCAAAGCCTCTGTCGGAGAAGGTACTGTTATTTTGCAAGGTGCGATCGTACAATCTGCTGCTAAGGTAGGAAGGCACGTTTTGGTTAATACTGCCGCTAGTATCGATCATGATAATGAAATTGGTGATTATGCCCATATTTCCCCCCACGCAACTTTATGCGGTCACGTAAAAGTGGGAGAAGGAACACATATAGGTGCGGGCGCAGTGGTAATTCCTTCGATTCGTATTGGCAAGTGGTGTACGATTGGTGCAGGTACGGTTGTAATCAGGAATATTCCTGATTATGCGACTGCGGTGGGTAATCCTGCTAAAATAATTAAGTTCAGAGATCCACCTTTTAACACCTAAGGAGTCATGTAAAAATAAGTTGTACAAATTTCAATTGAACCCCTTTGTGAATATAGCTTCTATTTAAAAAATGTTCGAGTTATTTTTACACAATGCCTTAACTATTAATTTTTTAATTTTTCTTTCGTTCTTATGCGGCGTAACATCAGTTATTTAATTGTTGCATCAATTAATAGTTTATCGAATCTCAATTTACTGTTGATTTTTCTTCTGGTAATATAAGATCGACATGGGTTTGGATTGCTTCGCTTTCAGCTAATTCAAGATTTACATTAGTATCTTTCAATTTTATACACAGCTCAAATAGCACTTCTGCCAGGTCGCTACGAGAAACTTTTCCTGTAGACAATTCTGAAAAACTAGAATCTAATTTATTTGTTATCTGTTGTTTTAATAATTGTATTTCTCGATCTAAAGCAGTTTTAGATTGGGTTATTTCATTCTTTAAATTGCTGGTTTGATTTTTGATACTCTCTTGAACATAATCGATATTATTGCTGGCTTTTTGAGCAAGGTCGCTTAAGTCTTTTCTGATTTTTTGTTTTTCTTCTTGACTAGTAATATTAAGATATTTTATTTTTTTATCTAAAGAATTTTCAACTAAATTTATTTGATGAATTATTTTATACTCTAATTCTCCCAAGCGTTCTTCTAAGAGCAAATCTATCTTGTGAAGATTACTTTCAAGATGATTGAGTTTATGATTATATTCCTCTAATTTGCGATCGTATTCTTTTATTTGCTCCCCAAATAAAATATCTTGTAATTGAGAAATATTCCCCAATCTTTGACGTATTTCTGATTTATTTATTTCACTCACGACTAATTTCTTCTCAAACTAAATTAATATTAAATCGATTTTGCCTAAATATTTTAGATCTACACGCCATATTCAGATTTTTTTAAAATTATGTGTAATAGATTAAAATCGCAACGTTAGTATATAATATCTATTATATTTACCCAGCAAGTAAAATTAATTTATTGCCTACTTGTTGCTCGTTTTGAGCTGTCCTCAAGAACAAGTAGCCTTCAAGAGAAACAGAAAAAGAATTCCATAGCGAAA
>NZ_JADWDC010000034.1:0-375 GCF_020640915.1 Waterburya agarophytonicola KI4
TATTTGTTGTTTACTACATTGTTTTGGTTTGGCTGTATGCTCCTGCTGTGGAAAGTGGTGAGAGCGCATGGGAAGTTAATCAAGATGGTGAGATTGTTCATCACAATGATGTTTTGACAGTGCCTACTGTTAAACCTATCGAACAGCAATTGAAGGATGTTCTTTGGGACAACATAGAAGAGGTTACAGAAACAGTTAAACAGGTTGAAGATAAGCCTACAGTTGAGGAATTATTGTACGGGGTTGAGATTGATAAAATTACTCTCAGAAAAGCCCGTAAGATTGCTTCGGCATTGGGTATCAAGCAGAAAGTAAACGGGCGAAAACTTTTTTGCACTTCAAAAGCTGTAATTCTTTCTGAGTAAGGGTTTAACG
>NZ_JADWDC010000034.1:475-50795 GCF_020640915.1 Waterburya agarophytonicola KI4
AATCTTTCATTAATACGACGTAGACTATCTCTTTCTGTTTGTAGTTTTTTAATCCTTTCTTTGAGTTGATTAATAATTACCTGGCTGGACTTATCAGAACGAGGTTGTGGAGTAGCTGGTTTCCCATTTCGTTCTTGTTCTCGTCTCAAGTCTTGAATGCGCTGTTTAATCTCTGGATACTTATAAAGATAGCTCACGCTCACGTCTGCTGCCCTGGCAATGTTGGCAAAAGAAAGTCGCTGTCCTTTTTTCTTGACTTCAGCGATCGCTTTTTCGGTTCTAACAAGACAATTTTGTTTTCTTTGTTCTTGAACAGCGTTAAGTTTTGCTATTCGCTTTTCTCTACCGCTCATTTATCTTCCTCCAGTGTCTTAATTATCTTGTCTAAATTCTGGAGGATGTCAGAGTTGACCTGGAGTTGACGCTGCCAATTATTAGCCTGGGCTTTATCTATTACCCTTAAAATACGTTCTCTATGTTCTTGGTGTTGTTCTAAAAACTCCTGCGTGGTACGAAAATCGCCACAAGTCAAGCAGGCGTTGCCTTTAGAACAAGTTTGAGTCACGGGTAATCCACAATAGCCATTGGGAAGAACTTCACCTAAGATTTTGCGTTTTAACCACTGTAGGTCTAGGTCTTCATCAAGCTCAGGATTATTAGATTGAATGACTTCCCCTGCGATATTGACAACTTTAGCGTGAAACTGCTCTATTTCTTTTTTTAGAGTTTGGTCGTAGATGTGGGCATAAACAGAGGTCATTTTGGGACAGAGATGTCCTAGATAACGCTGAACAATGTGCTGTGGGACACCATTGTTAATCATGCGAGTACCGACAGTGTGGCGAAATTGGTGACTTTGAAAGTTCCAGAGCTTACCATTAGCGTCTTTAATCTCGAATTTTTCCGCTAATTGTTTGATGTATTTTATGAAAGTTCCCATAGCCATCACTTTCGGAGCGGGAAAAAATTCAGTTGACCACAGAAAATTCCTACCTTTGGTTCTGGCAGCAAACAAATACTCAAATTCATCTCCTAGCTGGTCGCGGATAAACTTCTGTTGTTCCATAATTACAGCAGCTAATTCCGCTGAAATGGGAATGGTATCTTCTCGCAGTAGTTTCCAACGCATGAATTGGAGAAACCAACCACTTTGAGCATCCTGTTTTAAACAATCAAATCTCAACTGAAGCAGTTCTCCTACCCGCAGACCACATTCCTGAATTACTAGTACCATTCGCATAACTGGTGCAGGAAGAGCATCTAAATTCTGATTGAGTTGCTGAATTACTTCTTCAGGAATGAAGCGCGGTTGATGTCTAACGTCTTTAGGGTAATCTTCTTTAAGAATCAGATAAGGTTGTACTGAAAACCAATTATTGGTTGCGCCACACTCAAAGAATTTATTGATGGTGGATAATATTTTTATTTTACGGTGTGTTGAATAACCTCGTTGATTCATTTCAGCCATTGAATCTAAAATGACAGAACGATTTAGAGTCTCGAATCCTACCTTGGGATATTGGTCTGCTAAAAATTTGGATAGCCAATTAAATATTCCTATCTCACTGAGAATTGTTGAATACTGCTTAGTTGTCGCTATATAGCGAATGTACTTTTTCACAGCTTCCTTTAACCAATCTTGTTTGATATTGGTAAAAATCAACTTGGTATTTGATTGATGCCCATCAACCCGTAATCCTAAAGAGGTAGCTAACCAAACATCATCAGATAGAGGAATTCGGTAGTGACGATTATTTCTTTGATTGGGGTCATTAACACCCTCAACAAAATTTCGGTGGCAATCTTTGCACTTATAAATCTGTCTTCCCGTATCAGCAGAATGACCAAATTTAATGCAGTTAGATCCTCCACATCGAGGACAAGGTTCGAGTTGTTGTAGACGTTCGTAAATATCTTGGGCTTTACCTTCTGTAAAAGAACGCTTACATACATGGCATTTCCCTCTTGGTATGGGGCTTGATTTTCGTTTGATCAGGGAGAATTCACGACTGCCACAGTAGTAACAGATATCTTTGAAGTTAGCTGCTGCTAACGTATTCATTAATTCCTGATGAGGATTTTCAGCTTGTTGAATCTCAACTACCTGCTGAACATTTCGCAGTCGGTCATAGATTTGTTTGGTTAGTTCTCCAGTAAAGTACCGTTGGCAATCTTGGCATTTTTGTCGTTTGCGTCCTTTTTTATCTAACTTACTTGGAACAATATTACGACTACCACAGTGGTAGCAAATCCCTTGAAAGTTTGCTGCTTCTATTTGAGCTATTAATTCGGCGTTGGGAAGTCTATCTGGTTGAAGGGTTAATTGTTTGATTTCTTCTCTGGCTGCTTTGAGGGACTTGGGGTTAAATAGTTTTGGTTTTTGAGATGTTGGTGACATCGCTATGTTCTCGTTGCTGTAAATATTTTTGGTATTCTTGAGCCAAATCGTCTTCAGTCAAATGAACGTAGGTATTGATTGTGGTTTGAATGTTGGCGTGTCCTAATCGTTTCTGAATGTAGGACATATCCCAACCTGCTCTGATTAACTCGGTGGCATGGGTATGTCTGAAAAGATGGGGAGTGGCTTTGATGCCTGTTTTCCTCTTTAATCGCTTGAACAGTCCATTGACATTGCCCTGGCTCATGGGAATGCCGATGGGTTCTGACCAACAGTTGACGAATACGTAGTCAGAATCTAGATCGTCTGGGTACTCTTCAATTAGATAGTCGGAATAGAGACGCATTAGTTCTTTAGAAACGTGAATGACACGCTCTCCTGTTTTCGCTCTAGCATTGTTGAAGTTATCGCTTCGATTGGTTACATGAATCTCATTGATGCCTTGAGAATGGATATCTTCATGGCGTAATCCGAGTACCTCTCCTATCCTCATTCCTGTGGCATGAAGTAGACAAAGTAGAAATTTATCTCTGATGCGGTTACACCCATCAATGAGTTGTCTTATTTCATCTTGGATCAGACAGCCTGAAAAGGTTTTGGGTTCTTTAAGCTTGAGAATTTTGGTCTTGGTTTCCTTGCTTTTGGCTATGCCGTGAAGAAAGGGTTTATAGTTACGTCCAGGTTGAAATTGGTTACGGTAAGCGTTGATTCCTGTAGTTGTTCCAATCCGTTCGTGAAATTCATAGAACATACAGACAGTAGTCAATATGTGATTGATTGTTTTAGCTGACCTTTTTGATTCGAGTTCAAGGTCAGATGTAATATCTGAAGTGGGAATCTTTAACCAGTAAATGAATTCGGCAAGGTTTTCGATGGTTATTTGTTGCCAATCTAAGTGATTGTCTTTTAGGAATTCCCAGTAGAGTTTGAGATTGCGAGCATATCCCTGAATTGTATTGGGCGAGCGATTAAGGCTATCAAGATATTGAAGATACTTGGAGATAGCTTGAATTGGGAGGTAGTTGTCATCTAGTACTAGCCACACAGTTTTATTGTCTGGTGACAGTCCTCTTTGGACTTTCATTATCTACGTCATAGATGTTGTTTAATATTATATTAGATCTTTGCACAACGATTGGTTTTGAGGTTTGATTTGTATCGTTGTTGTTGTTGTTGTAGATAGTTATTTGTTTGGTTCACATAAGAAAACAGCCTAAAGCATTTTTGGTTGGTCAGATTGGAAAGAAATTAAGAGCCAATCCTGAAACAGTCGCGCCCATTATTGTCCAACAGGTTCGGGCTGCTTAATATCAGCTATTAAGGATATACATACCATTGAGAAGATTGACAGGTTATCAGTATCAATCTTCTTCTTTTATTCCCCTATTAGTTTTGTAAAGCATTTGTCATATCTGTAGTGTATGAAGCTGTAGTATGTGCTTTAGATGTATCTCTAAGCTTTTCTATTTCACATACACCATGAAAAAAGCTCTCTTCTTTCCTTTGCAGATTAGTCTTTGCACTGTCGGTTGTCTTTACGCTTCAAGTAGTATTACCCACGCCCAAGTTACCCCTGACGGTACAGTTAATACTCAAATCAATCAAGATGGTAATAGTGCAGTAATAACGGGAGGGGAAACTAGAGGAAGCAATCTATTTCATAGCTTTCAAGACTTCTCGGTTGGTACTGGGAATGAGGCGTTTTTCAATAATGCCAATGACATTTCTAACATCTTCAGTCGAGTTACAGGCGGTAATATTTCCAATATTGATGGTGCAATTCGAGCAAATGCTGGTGCGAGCTTGTTTCTAATCAATCCAGCAGGAATTATCTTTGGGGAGAATGCCAGATTAGATATTGGCGGTTCGTTTTATGGCAGTACAGCCAGTAGTGTTTTGTTTGAGGATGGAGAGTTTAGCGCAGCAGATTTAGAAAATCCTCCTTTGTTAACTGTCAATGCGCCTATTGGTTTGGGTTTTAGAAGTGATCCTGGGGATATTACTGTTAGGGGGAATGGTCAAGGTATACGAACTACAAATGACTTGATCGATAACGAAGATGCACTTCGAGTAAATTCAGATAAAACCTTCGCATTAGTTGGTGGGAATGTAACTCTTGAAGGAGGAGTTATCAAAACCGCAGGTGGAAACATCGAGTTAGGTAGCGTGGAAGGTAATGAACAAGTTAGTTTGAACCCCACAAACAGCGATTTTAGTTTGAATTATGAGGATACAACAAATTTTCGCGATTTAAGATTTACTGGTGCAGCAACTATAGATGTAAGTGGTTTAGGTGCGGGAAATGTTAGAGTCCAAGGTAAAAACATTACTTTGGCAGAAGGTTCTGTAATTGAAGCTAATACTTTAGGCTCTTTACCAGGAGGACAAATAGAAATCAATGCCTCAAACTCCACAGAATTATTAGGTCTTAGTTCAGAATCAGATCCACTTTTTACAGGTATATTTGCATTTGCATCTCCCGAAGCAACAGGTGATGGTGGCGATATTCAAATAAATACATCTTCATTAGTATTAACTGATATCGCTCAAATCGGAACTCAGACAGAAGGAGAAGCAAACGCTGGAAATATTGATATTAAAGCTTCTGATTTTGTGATCTTGAGCAATTTTAGCAATTTATCAGACACTTCATCTTTTTCTCTAATAATTTCCTTAGTTGAGGAGGGTGCAACTGGAAATGCAGGAAATGTAAGCATCGAAGCTAAGAGCTTAACCATTAATGAGAATTCTCAAGTAGGAACAGGCACTTTTGGTGCTTTTAACGATGGAGATGCGGGAAATACGCTCGTAATTGCTACTGATTTTGTTGAAATTAGAGACGAACAAGCTGATGGCTTGATCAATGGTATATTTGCTTTGCAAGGCGCAAATAATAGTACAGGTAGAAGTGGTGATTTATTTGTCAATACATCTCGTTTGAGTATTAGCGGTGAAGATTCCCAAATATCCGTAAGTAATTTTGGTAGTGGCGATGCGGGTGATATTAATCTCGAAATCAGAGAATTAATTATTGAAGGTGGTGCGGAATTACAGTCAATAACTTTTGGAGATGGAAATGCTGGAAATATAAATATTGAAGCATCAGAATCAATACAAGTAAGTGGAAGTTTGTTAGAACGTGGATTCTTAGGTGGTATTTTCGCTAGTGCTATTGGTGGAGGTACTGGAGATGGAGGTGATATTTCAATATCAACTGATAACTTGGTTGTTCAAGATTTAGGAACAATAAGTGTAGGGAATTTCCAGACTACTGGCGAACTTGAACCAGGCTTAGGAAATGTCGGTAATATAGGAATTGAAGCAAACAACATAACACTTGATAATGGCGATATTACTGCTGCATCTAATGCAAGTATCTTCGGTGGCAATGTCAGTTTGGAGACTTCTGAAGATATCATTCTAAGAAATAACAGTGTAATTTCTGTTCAGGCATTTCAAGAAGCTGGTGGAGGAAGTTTATTTATAGACTCAAGATTTGTTGTTGCTTTTCCTAGTGCTGGAACGGGTAGCGATCTTGTCGCAAATGCTGATGTTGGAAATGCAGGACAGATCATCCTCAATGCCGAGCAAACATTTGGATTAGAAGTTGGAACTGCTATTGATAGCAACAATAATTTTATAGAAAATAACTCTAATGATATAGATGCTAGTTCTAATGAAGGTATTGGTGGAAATATTTCTATCAACATTATTAATGTTGTCGATCCTCTCCAAGGCGTAACAGAATTACCTCAAAACATCGATCTCCCAGAACAGACAAGTCAACAAGCTTGTGAGGCTAATAGAGAAATAGCAGCGAAAAACGGTTTTACTATCAACGGCAAAGGAGGAATTCTTCCCGAACCAGGATTGCCATTAAATTCGCTCAACGTCACAGTCAACGGCGAAAACAATCCAACTTCAACCACATCTACACCCATAGAAACAGCCCAAGGCAAAATCCAGCCAGCTAGAGGAGTCAAGGTAACTGAGTCTGGAGAGGTAATCTTAACGGCATATCGCACCAACAATTCAGGCGAACGCATTCCTGAAAAGAGAAACTGTGGTTGAGTATAGGTTATCTGCGACAGTGTGAAGCCGTTATCTTGTCTAGCTTCTGATTGAATTCATCGGGAGTCAGCTGACAAATGGGTTCGCGTTTGGGGTGGACTTTGAGGATATTAGCTGCTGCATCCCTCCCCTGCCCTTCTGGGGGAGCAATTACCCAAGTGGGAACATCAAGCTCGATAATCTGGGGATACATTAGTCTAGCGTAGTCCTCCAGCCCCCCGATATCTTGGGCGTAGTCGGCAAATATCAACAGTGCTGCGGGTTGACCGCATTTGAGACAGGGAATTAGTTTGCTGGCAATCTTTTCGATTGATGTTGGTGGTTTGACCGCACCAGAAGGATCTTTCTCCCCTAGTATCTCTGCGCTGCCTCCCAAGGCTGCATCTAATTGACTGGTAATTGCTTCGCTAATGGGTTTGAAAATGTCGCCCCGCTTGGCTGTCATCGGATCTTCGGGGTCGCCAACTATTTCAGAAAGAATTTGGGTTTGCCCATCGGGTCGCTCTTGAAGCAGGATACGTCCTAAATCGCCGAGTTTGGCATGACGGAAATTAAAAGCAAATCCGTTGGGTACTGGCTCTTGCTGGTAGGAGATTTCAGGGGGGAGGTTAAACACGCTGGTTGCTGCCTAGAAGTTTTTAATCTAGGCTACGCCCTAACCTTCTTCTAAGGCGGTTAACTCAGCTTTTTTTAATGAGAGTGCGGTCGGCATTGATGTAAACACAGCAAAATGTATTAAGGGTTTTACACTTTGCTGTGTTGCTGAATAAACAGTAAAAGGTGTTAATCGCTGTAATGCTTTATTAATAGCCCAATTGCTTTATTGAACAGCTCGTTTTTCGTCACTCTACGCTTTTCTTTGCGCTTGAGTTTAAGCTGAAGCTCTTCGAGATCCAAGAAGTTTTCTTCTTCAATATAGATACTCGTCTTAATTAACTCTCCCCCCTCCTTTTTCTCTTCAGCGGGTGCGGACTTGGTTTTTGCTGCTGCCGTCTTTTTCTTTTTACTAGATGCAGCAGTGGTCTTAGTTTGCTTCTTTGGTGCGATCTCTGGCGTAGGCTTAGGCTCAACTTTTTGATCGTCGGTATTCTCTGCTTCTACCTGCTTGGCTGTATTGTCGGCTGTATCAAAAAAAGCCTCTGCACCTTTGGTTGGAATGCTTACTCTACGGGCTGATTCGGCAGAACTAGACTTGCTGCGTTTGCTAGCGAATGTATTTTCCAGTTTGTTCTTATTATTAGTTGCCATAGATCTCTTTTACTAAACTACGATAAGCCTTTGCTGCTTCAGATTGGGGTTGATATTGGGTGATACCTTGAGAGGAAAGTACGCTGTCTTGGAGTTTTACCGTGTAGGGAATTACCGTATCGAAAACTAATTCTTGATAATTCTCTTTGATATTTTGCAACGAGAGCTGCGAGTGATTGGTTTGTCTATTGAACATCGTGGGTAAGATGCCCTTGATAGTCAGGGCTTTATTAAGCCGACTGCGAACTTTCTTAACCGTCTCTAATAGTTGATCCATGCCCCGCAGTGAAAAATAAGAGGTCTGAACGGGAATGATTACTTTTTCGGCTGCGACTAAGGCATTTAAGGTCAACAGTCCCAACGAAGGCGGACAGTCAATTAAAATGTAGTCGTAATTATCTTTTACTTCAGACAACCTCTCTTTGAGAATTGAATCCCGCCCTGGTTCGTTGAGTAACTGAATCTCCGCAGCAGAGAGATCTATATTGGCAGGAAGTAGATGATAGTTTTCCAACTCCACGATGACCGAAGCCATAGGCAGCTCCGAATCACAGAGGGCGTTGTAGACGGTAATATCCAACTCTTCTGGAGGTACTCCCAGCCCGTCGCTTAAAGCCCCTTGGGGGTCGAGGTCTACTGCTAGTACCTTCTTGCCATCCTCTGCCAAGGCAGCGCAAAGATTAATAGTGGTAGTAGTCTTCCCTACCCCTCCTTTTTGTTGTGCGATCGCATAAATTTGAGATTCCATCTTTCTCTATCCGCTTTTATCGAGCAGCGTTACCAAATACAGCAAAGTGTATTGCTGTAAATACGGCAGTACGCCAAAAGGACTCGATTCGTTATTTACTTTATGCTGTTTTAGTGTAGATACGTAAAACCGTCAACACAGTTTAAGGTTTTAGTTACTATACTTTTTACTGTTTTAATGTATAAACAGCTTAAGGTTTTGCTGTGTTGCTGTTTAAGTGTAAAAACATCTCACTGTTTTGCAGTATTAATGTTTTTACTTCGTAGAGTATCAAGGTATTGCAGGTTCTAGGGTTTGCTGTAGTGCAGTTTTGCTGTGTTTACCTCAAATACTCCACCCTTGCCTAGTTCTCAAGTCCTGGCTGGGTTAGACTGCACTCACCAACTTGGGAGAATGAGCTGGAAGGTATGAAGCATAAGACCGCAATCAAGACTCTTGAGGAATTAGCAGAAGAAGCCAAATCAGCCCAGGCACGGCGAGAACAGCAGCAGCTCCAGCGTGCCAACGAGCGAGGAACGCAGCAGTTTGATTTGGTATCTGTTTTGAATTCTCATGCCCTTATGAGATATCCAGTTTTCTCCACCCGCTACGGCAGCCAGCAGCAGCAGGAAGAGCCAATCCTCTACTATTCATCGGATGGCTCGGTATCTGTAGAAGTAAAGGGCAGCTACGGCATCCCCAATCAGGCTGATGCCAACATTATCAGGTGGGCAATCTCAGTAGCCAGGCAGGTTAGGACTGAAACTGGGGTAGTTCCAGAGGAAATCTCTACTACTCGCTATAAGCTCCTGAAAGACTTAGGAAAAACCGTTACAGGGACAAACTACCGCAATTTAGAGCAAAGCCTCAAAGTTCTTGGGGGCATTAACATATCGGGTAATATTTTTGATAAAAATCAGGAGTTTACAGGTACTCTGATGGAGTTCAACTATACTCGTGATGGGTCGGGTAAAATCGACAAAATCGTAATGATATTCAACAAGAATTTCCGCCAACATCTTCAGAGAGATGAGTCGGTGCTGACTATTCCTGGTGAGGTTCTGGTGAGCAATAATCCTTTGCAAATCAGGCTGATTGAGGTCGCTCGATGTCATATGGGGAAAAAGCCCAAATGGGAAGTTCGTTTAACTAAGCTGATGAGCCTTTGCTACGAAAAGAGGCGTTCTAAGTACGAGTTTAAGCGAGCGGTAAAGAAGACAAACCTGCCCTACAGTGTGGAGTTTCGTAAGTCAGCCGACAACAAAGATGAGGTGGTGGTTTTTCAATCTTCGGTAGAAATTAAGTCTCTCGATTCAGCCAAAAATCAAACATAATTCTGTTTTACTACTGTCATCATCTCCGATAGGTACTGATATCATCTCCGACTTTTTGGCTTTACTACTGTCATCATCTCCGATTTTTGGTTCTTGCTACTGTCATCATCTCCGATGGGTACTGTCGCCATCTCCGACGATTACTGTCGTCATCTCCGACGATTGCTGTCATCATCTCCGAAAATATTCACCAGAACGTCACTAAAAGCCAATAAAAACAAATGGTTATACCACCCAGCCAAAACCCGTAAATATCTTTAAATATTTATAAATTAATACTATAGGTTCGTGCATTGAGATAAAAACCACGTTTTATATTTGCGGTGGTTTTTCAGGTGTTTGTCAGGGTTCGGTCGCTACGCGCCAACCGTCGAGGGCAACCGAGCCTAGCATTGCTCTAAAAGTAAGTGGAAACAGTGTTTTACCAAAGGTTTACCCTCTTGGTTTGTCAATTTACAGTGAGAAAGAGACTCAAACATCCCCTCAAATCCCTCAGAATCTATTCTAGGAGGACTTTATAGCCTCACCCTACCAAGACTATAGGTAAAGAAAAACCGACTCTTAGAGAAGGTCTGGGGAGTTCGGTAGAAATGCTAATCGCCTTGAGCTGGGGGTCTGAGGGTGTGCTTGCGACGCGATCGCTCGTGAAGAATGACTTCGCCCTTGTGCTTGAGATTTTGGTAGGTGGTCTGGTCGTCGAGGATGGGGGAGATTTCCAGCATTGCCCCCAGCAGTGCGCCTCGGTTTACGTCCGACAGTCCAGCGATTTCCACCAATCCACCCAGCTCGATCAGGCGACGAGTTCTGTTTTTCCTTTCTCGTTCTTTGAGCTTGGCTTTCGCCTGGAGCAGATCTGTTTGAACTTTCTTCTTTTTCTGCTCAAGGCGTTCTAATTCTGCCCTCAATTTTTCGGCTGGATCTGTCATAAAAGTAGCATTTTACAGGGTAAATTCACAGCAGTAATTCCGCTTCATAGAGGGTTATTGAGGGATTTCCCGCAGGGAAGGCATCAATACCTAAACACAGCAAAGTGGGTTAGTGTTTTTACCTTTTTACAGATAACCAGCATGGGGTTTTTACTTTTTACCGTAAACACTTCTTGATGTGGATACGGTTTGCTGTATGATTCTGGACTGAAGTTTTTCCGCAGCCACAGATGAAAATCGATGGCGAGGCGCGATTACACGTATCTTTCAACTGTGCTACGCAAAGTCTCAGATACGAATCGCTGAAGAGGGGCAAGCCCCGAAGAGAAAACCACGAAGCGAAGTTTTGACATGGCAGTACCCCACCTCTGCGTAAAATACGGCTCTCGGCAGACGGGTAGCTCGGCAAAAGATCACTTCAAGTACATCTGTCGGTTACAAGCTAATGCCAAAGACGATCTGGTATTTGTTAGCCATCAGAACTATCCAGCCTGGGGCAATAATCCAATAGATTTTTATCAGGCAGCAGATCTTTATGAGCGAGCCAATGCCAGACTATACCGAGAAATTGTGGTGGCTTTGCCCCGCGAACTATCCCAGGAGAGTCAGTTAAAACTGATTACTAAGTGGGCAGAATCAGAACTCGGCAAGTCTCATCCCTACACAATTGCCGTTCATTCTCCTCTGGCTCTTGATGGTAAGCCCAACGCTCATGCCCACATCATGTTTAGCGATCGCACCTTAGATGGTGTTGAGCGCGAGCCAAAACAGTTCTTCAAACGAGCAAATAGGAAAAATCCCGAACTTGGTGGAGCTGCCAAAGACGTAGACTGGAAGCGAAAACAGAAGGTGGTTGAACTAAGACAGTCTTGGGAGAAAGCCCACAATCTAGCACTAGAGCAAGCTGGGATAAGTAAAGAAGCAGCGATTTCGATGAAGTCTCTGAAAGACCAGGGAATCGACAGAGTACCAGAGCCAAAGTTAGGCGTGAGGCAATCCGCTATGCTCAGGCAGGGTAGGGAGAACAACAACACTCGATTAGTGAAGGCTCTGCGAGAAGTCCGCAATATGGAGGCTTCTTTAGGTGGGATACAGAAGGAAATTGATAGTACGATTCGTGATTTAGCTAAGACTGTAGTTCGGGATTCCTCGTTATTTATCCCAGCCAATGAAATTAAGTCTGAGGTAAGAAGTAGGAAATTAGATCTCTATGAGAAACTGCGAGAAATCGAGTCTCAAAGATACAAACTGGGGCTACTTCATACAGCTGATGGTGGAGTGTATCAAAAGTCATCAGACCAAAAGGTTAATCAGAAGCGAGCGGAAGTGGAAAAACGATTTTCTACGCTCAACCAACAGTTAGCTACAACTAAGAAATTTGAGAAGAATCTAAGACTTTTGGGCGAGATACCGATTGCGATAAAGAAGGGTAAGCCATTAGCGGATGAAAAATCGCTATGCGATCGCCCTGGTTTCTT
The DNA here is from genome assembly GCF_020640915.1 of Waterburya agarophytonicola KI4. GTDB lineage: Bacteria > Cyanobacteriota > Cyanobacteriia > Cyanobacteriales > Xenococcaceae > Waterburya > Waterburya agarophytonicola. The sequence continues at coordinate 12,658 of NZ_JADWDC010000034.1, forward strand.
ACAGAAAGTAAAAGAAGCAAAGCAACAACTAAAAAGACTTGAATTGTCCAATCAAATTCAGCTCCAGCGAGATCCTCCACCATCTGCACCATTTACTTGAGGTAGATTACTTAAAAGACCCTGCCATAACAGCCACGTTACCGAATACTTCCGCGTGAGTTACCACTAGGCTGTAAGCAAGATGTTCTACCAAACCAAAAAGTCACTGCATCTGTTACTTGTCGCGGTGGCTGCCACAGTATTGATAGCCCTGCTATGGCACTTTGGTGTCTCATCATTTGAGCCATCGACCCAACTTGGGGGGAGATTTGCAGGTCTAACCTGTTTGATATTTGGGGGATTGCAGCACTATAAAGCTCGCTCTTTGGAAAATAACGTTACCAAAGGAACTCAACTAGTCACTCCCAAAAAATTCTCGAAACTAGTAAAAGGAGACGGTATTGGTATTCCCTATGTTTCTGATTCTCTAGGGTTTGGAAGTTCATCAAGCAAAGAACCTGGGCTAATGAAAATTAGAGCTAGCGATCATAGTAGCCACGTCTCGATCATCGGAGATACAGGCACGGGCAAGAGTGCCTTGCAACACACTATACTACGCCAGATACGAGAAGAAACTGATGATTCTGGAATCCTCTACGATCCTTCGGGCGAATACTGGAAGTACTGGGGAAACCCCGATACTGATATTTTGCTTCATCCATTTGCTAAGGATGCCCCATACTGGAGCATTACGGATGAAATAACTTGCAGCGCAGATGCCCAGGCACTAGCTAAGTCTTTCATTCCAGATCGGGTGGACGGAAAGCCTGAGTTTTGGGAAATAGCCCCCAGGAAGCTTTTGGGCTTTTTACTGATGGAACTCAAACGGCAGAAACTCTCAACTTCTGATCTGGTCAAATGGATAGCAGATGGAGAGCTTTTGACAGAGATGGTAGAAGGAACTGCCTTAGAGCCTCTAATCTCTGAAGGTGCAGCAGCACAGAGGTCTGGTGTCCTCGCCACGCTGTCTCTTGTTTCGGACGCTCTAAGCTTACTACCGCCATGTGACGGCAGACCAGTATTCTCCTGGAGGAGTTGGGCAAAAACGAGAGAAGGCTTTGTTTTTATCCCCACCACTGGGACTAGAGAGCGAGTGGCTCTAAAACCAGTTATCTCAGCGATGCTAGACACTGCTTTCAATTGTCTAATGGAGACAACAGAATCAAAATTTAAAACATGGGTCTTCGTGGACGAAATGCCAGCTCTGGGTAAGCTTTCTAGCCTAGAAACGGCTCTCTATGAATCTAGGAAATATGGGGTACAATTTTGTCTAGGCTTCCAGGGTCGTTCCCAGCTCCAATCTTTGTACGGGAAGTCCGCCGAATCTATACTCAGCTGTAGTACTACAAAGATATTTCTTCGCACAAGTGAGTACGATGCAGCAGATTGGTGCAGCAAGAACCTTGGCAAGCCAGAAAAGAGTAAAAGCGTAGAAACGTTTAGCTCTAGCCTGTTGAGTAATGGCAGGGACAGCATATCTTCTCGTACAGATCTTCTGACTGACTATCTGGTGATTCCAAACGAGATTCAAATACTACCGAAACTGACAGGGTACTTGGTCTACGATGGCTATGCAGCTAAATTTAAGTTCAATTACCCCAAATTAGTTGAGCGTAATAAGTTCCAAGACATAGGTAAGGGCTAACAGATATGGTTCTTTACTAGAACGCATCTATTAGCCCTCAAATTTTATGGTTTTGAATACTACCTCAAGCCAAAGTTTGCTTAATTCTGGTCTTCCTCTTCCTCGTTGTCGTCGCTGGAGTTATTATCAACCTCAACTGTTTTACCTTCGATTAGATTTTGCTCCGTTTCTACTACCTCTATTTTTTTCATCGGTTCTAATCTCTCTCGATTCTGTTGAAGCGCGATGTCAGCAGCAGCCTGTAACTCTGGCAACGAGTCTTTAAAGGCTTGGTTCATCATGCTTGGTAGTTGAAGAACGCACCTGACAGTATGAGCAGTTATCTGCTCTTGGAATATGTTCTCAACCAATCCACCAACGAAATTAGTATCAACTGGGGGCTGAACGGGAACTGCCGAATTAGCCGAAGATGAACCGCCATCAGTATCACTATTAGATGTCTGCGTAGACGAGCCTGGGCTTCCCCCAAGCAGTCTCTGCTTCTGCACCTCAGCTTTTCTGCGCTCAATTTCAATCTTAATATCGGGATAAGAGATGTTATGTTGTTCTCGCTTAATGCTTTGAACTTCTCGAATCCAAGCCACCTCTGACTCAGAATAGGATTCTTTGATGGAGCAGCCAGCAGCATCAATATGCTTATTAATGGTGCGCTTATCCTTGGCTTCTAGCACCTCTTTGATATCATCGATCGAGTAAGTCTTATTTGGTTCGTTCATTGCCTTTTATTAATAGGGGAATTTTTAGTTGCTGATGCTGAGATCGTCGTCTTCAAAGCAGGAGAGAAAATGGTCTAAGCTAATGTCCTCGTTACTAGTCTCATCAGTTACGACGATATGGGTATCCTTGTTCTCAAACGCCTGGGCTACCTGTTTTGAGGTGAATCCTTGGTCAAAAAGGAATCTAGCCCATAAAAAGGCAGCGACCTCTTTTTCGCTGTAGGTTGTTTTGCTGGTGCTGATACCGATAGCTTCAAATGTGCGAATGGCGGTACTGCGAGCAATATTGCCAGCCATCTCGCACATATCTCTTTTGCTAGAACAATCAAGTTTTGAATAATCCATAGTTTTAGATATGTGCATTGAGTGGAGATTATTTCTTGAGTATTCGGCGAGTCAGAATCTCAACTGAATCCTGCATGGATTGCCAAACCTTATCAGCCATGAACTTGTCCACGCCATCGGTACATACGCTCATGTAGTCTTGGTAAGCTTTGTCGTCATTGAGGTTGCCAAGTAGGTTAACCATTCCTCTGACAGCCAGATAACGCTCCTGTTCGTCAATTGGCTTAGTATCGGCTGAAGGTAGACTAAGAGTGCAATCGCTCTTGCTACCGCCGAATAATTTACCCAAGAACCCACCGCTCTTACCGCCTTCGCGTGGTCTCAGTTTGTCCACAGTACGAGCATCCATCCGATTAGCAGTAATGCCGTTAAAGTTGGTGGGAGTTTTCATGAGGTAGTAAATGCCATCGTTTGCATCCGCTATAGAGAGGTCAACTATGTCACCAGTGGTAAAAGGGGGACGATATTGACGACTTCTAGAGATGTTGATTCCAGATGATGAGTAAGACACATTTTGTTCGATGATTGACCTTGTACCTAGAGTATCGATTGCCCACTTAGCAGAAGTTGGACTATCGGTATTTAGGAAGATTTTGACCGCTAAATTTGCTGAAATTGCTTCTGCCATGTCTGCACCGTAATAGTGTTTGATGTTGCCGTAGTCCTGCCAGCTAATGATGGCTCTAACCCCACGACTGGGATTAAATTGCAATTGTGTTACAAGACCTGGAAGCCTATGCCAGAAGGGAAGTTCATCAATTACAACTGAAATATACTTGGGGCATTGGTCGGGAAGTCCTGAGATAGTTTCGGTTATGCTTTCAAACAGAAAGTGAACTAGGGGGCGCAGTGCTTTGCTTCTATTGGGAGTAGAAGAAATAATAGTGCAGGTATCAATACCGTCCTCGACAATCGCTCTAGCTGATAGCCAACGAGTTTTAGGAGTTTTACGCTGTAGATCCGCAGCAGGGCGCAGTTCTTGAATTGTGCTAGAACACTCAGCCAGCACCCCTGTTTTTACGTTGTCGCTACTTTTATCACTGAGAAAGCGAGAAATAAATGATTCGCCTTCAGGAGTAGTTTGTACGATCTTAAAGAAGGTATCTAAAGAGGCTAAAGCCGTGTCATAGAGGTCATGGAAGCCCCAGCAATCGCCATACTTTTTGACCAAGGCTTGAATAGTGCAAACTATCAATCCCTGACCCATCAACGCCCAAAAGGGTTGAGCATCTTTGGGCGTAGGCAGAAGAGTCTTAGCCAAATTCATCATCAGGGTTGGATCGTCTCCGACCAACGCTGCAATATCAATACAGTAGGAATCGGGGTAGCCAAACTTAATTACTCGGTATTCGATATCATTTTCGGCAGCTAGAGGGCGAGTCCAAGAGAGGTAATCGCCCTTACTATCGAGGATAATAATATTTTTGCTATCGTAGATTTCGGCTGTGTAGGCTTCAAACACACTCTTGATAAAAATATTCATTAAGTGTGATTTTCCGCTCCTGGATATGCCTTGAATTCCAATGTGACAAGGAAAGCGGTCGATGGGGACAGTTTTACCGCCGACGATTAGATTAGGGATACCTCTGCTACTGGGATAGAGTTCGAGCCGATTCTGGCGTTCAAATTCGGTCTGTTTTTCGTAGTCATCATAGAATTGTTCGGTCGCTTTGAGAGAGCCTATTCGATACTCCAAATCATCAAAATCTGGGTTGAAAGGGTCACGTCTTCTAGGTGTCATAACTCCTTAATCGTCTCCACATAAGTTAGTAATAGTAGTGGAGTCCCGAATAGGTTATTTACTCAAAGAGCGAACCTCAAAGGCTACTCTCTGAACAGACCAAGAATCTTCTGGATAATCGAGCTGGCAGTAGCATTTCGTCTTCTGGCGCGATCGCGTTTTTGCGCCATCTCGCGACGATGTTTATCTGCTAACATTTGTTGATGTCGCTCTTGTTTCTCCTCCTGAGCCATACGGGTTAGAGCGATATTTTGTTCCTTAGCTTCAGCTAAAGTATAGTTACGGGCGATGGCTTGGATATCTTTTTCAAACTGGTTCACCATTGCCCCTAAGACACCGCCACTACCGAGGGCGTGCGACATCACAACGTAAAAGACAAACGTTGTAACGCCATAGGCTACACTATGAGCGAAAAACCCAGAGAAGAAAGTAGCAAGACAGATGGAAGCTAGACTCAAAAGAATTAATGTAGGCAGTCCAATTGTCCACAGAGCGTTAAATGGTAGGAGAAGTTTAGTCCCACTAACAGCAGCCTCCATTCGTTTAATTCCCTTCTTGTTGGCATAAGGCGCAGTGTTAGTGAGAAACGTTCTTTGTTGGCTTTTGATGCGGTTGATAGCTTGAAAGAGGATATGGAGACTATCTAAGAAGAAGAGTACAGCCACGATGGAATAAAGCATGATGATAATGTAATTACCATCACCACCTGCTGAGTCAGCTCCTAGAAGCATCAGCGATGCTTCTGGGATGAGTTCTAGACCAGCAAAGATACCACCCAGTATGAACGGGACTATTGGCATCAGCACCACATAGCCAGCGGTGTAACCTAAAAGCGACCATAAAGAAAAAAACATGATTTTTGGATTGATAGATTAAACACGGAATTTAGTCAGAAGCACTCCCAGTAGAACCAGGAGGCGTGTAACTTAGGCAGGAGTTAGAAGGGTTAAAGCCAAACTGAAAGGCTGCCCGTTTAATAGCGGTTAGATTTGGGTCGCCTCCTGAATGTTTCTCAAGTCCTAAATTCATAAATCTGCTCATGTCATTGGCTACCGTCTCAGCAGGGGAGGAGTAGACAGATCCAAGAATTTCACCCGAATAGCAATCAAGCATCAGGCTTTTGTGTACTGAGTTTTCAAATTCAAAGCCCAAAGTAGAGACAGCATGATCGGCTACCTCTCTGGCTACAATGTAGGCGGATAAGATATTAGTACCAGTGATGGCTTGAGTGGCGTAATGGTCGTTATAGCCCTGATCGTTGATCTTTTTAGGAGTAAGGAAAATTTCATCAGAATGGGGGCAGTAGCCAGAGTACAAGATACGCATTTCATACTCGCCACATTTGGGTGTGCGCTCGCCATTGGGATTAGCAATTAGAAAGTCAATCTCTGGCACTGGTACGCGGTCATAACCTTTGAGGCTGCCGTCATAGCTCAGGATGCTATTGAACTGCGCCACCATTGTTTTGTACGATTTTTTTGTGGGCTTGATATTTCCTGGCTGGTTTTCTCCTGCGATCGCTGGGGGAGTGTGCAGAACAAGGTATAAAGCTGATGTAGCAATAGCCAATAACTTTGGTTGCTTTTTCTCTCTGGCTTTTTGCTTTGCAGACTTGCGACTGGAATTTGTGGCACAGCGATCTGTCTCGCCAAAGGGCATTTTTCTAGCCCTGGCGAAGTGTATAGTCTTCATAGGTATTGTTGGTGAGTTAGTGTTTGATTTTCCTGCGGTTTAGAAGTTCAAAACGGCAGAGGAAGAAAGTCTCCATCATTTGACTGAAGATGAAGACTCATTTGTTGTTGATGATGATGAAGCGAGAAGTTGTTAACTCGCCTCTCTGAATTTGGGTAGACGTTCCGCGATCGCCAACTCAACCCATTTTTCGGAAGTCATTCTGGGGTTAATTCGATGTATCTTCTCAACTTGACTTCGGGTGAGTTGAATCTGAAGACAACATTTAGGATTAAGATCGCAGCAGTAACTTCTCGTTTTCGGCTTGCTACAGAGTGGAATATTCTGTGGTAAAAGAGATATCATGGTTACGAATGCCTTCTTTTGAAGGTAGCTAATTTGAATATCTGGGAAACGTGGTGCATACATTCGTTATGCCGTGCTAGAGCTGTGAATGTATGCGGTAAGTGTTTCCCAGGTTAGGTTGTCGTTATCGCGGAGAAAGTAATTAACCGACCGAGTACCTGGACACTACTCAGAGTTATTTGCTTCTTTGCGTAACCACATTGCTAGTATCCCACTCAAAATCTGAGCTTTTGAAGATGTCCGTTTATCCTCTGAAGAGAAATATAGGGCAAAGCCATATACTGAGGAAAAAACAGATTTATTGAGGATTGTAACGAGGTAATTCCGACTCTAGAAGTTAGTCAGGGAAGAAATTATATTTTTGTTTTTTCCTGCCTTTATTAGTTTCTCTTTTCCCCTTTGCATTTACTTTTTTGATGAAGTAATCTCTAAAGATATAGGGAAACCTAATCAGTTCATCATAACTCATAGCATTTTCATAGTTGCTATTTGGATCTTTAGCTATTTTACCAGGTGCTACATTCAAGAATTTGGCACTATTGAGTCGATTAACCTCGTCATACCAAGCTTTACACTTATGTATCTTTACTACATCGTATTCTTCTTGTTGGTATAACCTAGCAACTTGTCCTTGAGCGATTTTGGTTTTAATCGTATACGATTCGCCGTCTTTACCGTGTCGCTGATGAATAGCTTGATGAATCATTTCGTGAAGGAGATAGTCGCTGAATGCAGCTTTATCTTTGATTCTTCGCCTATAGTCTCCTACTGAGATAGCTTTACCATCGATAGTTCTCAACCACATAAGAGTTGAAAATGTTATTATGTTGCGGGTGAAGTCGTAGTTTGCTGAATGCCCTGCTGGTGGACAACCCCAATGGATTGCTCCTGGTTCGAGCTTTCCATCAAAGTAGTTTTCGTTATGACTCTCCCATAATTCGTAAGCCCAGCGACCGTAACCTGGATCGGTGATGTCTGAGGCAGCCTTAAGAGTCTCAAGAATAGATGAGGAAGATTTGTTTTTGTTCATTGGTTAATAGTCCATAGCTATGGACTACAATAAAATGAACAATACAATATTTTAGTCTCACTATCTATATCTCTTAACTTTTAAGGGAAATATAGCAAGCGGTCGCTTTAGCCTGTCCAGCTATTAAGCGTCTTTGATGAGATTGTAAGTTTGTCGTGTCAAAATGAGCCTCTATAAGAGGAAAACCCCTATGAGTAGCGATCGCTATAACTCTTCTCAATTTCAAGATACCAACAACCCTGGACAGCGTTTTGGTTTCGGCAATAGTAGATCGTCATCCAAAACCTCTAATTTGAGTTCAGTAATCGATCATCTCATAAAACAAGATACTGAAAATACATCAGCATATCAGAACCCTAGAGTATCTAGCACTGATGATGTTTCTATAAAAATGTCGCTGTCGTATCCTACAGCCTCTTTATACGAAAGAGGTTGTAGTGAAATGTTATTCGATCCAGATAGAGCTGAGAAGCTAATTGAGGAGTACGTAGACAGAATCTTGAATTACTATCCAACGGGGGAATATATGCCCTCTTCAGATCCAAACTCATATTTCATCCTCAAGGAGATGAGGAAAGATAAAAGAGTTAGTCAGGAAATGCGTAGGGAGATAGTAAAACGTTTAGCGACTGCCAAGGTTAATCTTTCACGAAGAGATGAAGACAGTCCAGTATTCAATAGGATAGGTGCTGCTGTGATGGGGCTGAAAGGTCAGGATAGTAGAGAGGAAATTAGGAAAATGTTTTTCGATATATTCGATGACCTTAACTATCCTGCCTTAGTAGTCGTTTTAAACACTACATTTTTCAATTCTTGTAGAGAAGCTATTTCCTTGATGGAAAGAGTTCTCGACTCTACCTGTGATTCAGCATTGGTTTTATTATGTTCTGGTAGTTTGAGATTTCTTTATGCACGCTATAGTCCTGAGAAAATATCATCTTTGGATGGAATAGAGAAAAAAATAGATCCAACTACTGATTCTCCAATTGATAAGGGTTAGTAACTCGTTAAGCTAAGAATATTTATTGTTCTTAGCTTACTAAGAAGCTAATTTAGTATTTGTGGAACTTGCGAATCTAGCTCTTTTATGATCTGCTGTATTTTAGGGTGAGTCCTAAAACTTTCAGAGCCAAGACATTGGCGTATGAGAAGATGAACATCTTCAACTTTATTTGTCATCAGCCCGTATGATCTATCTTCGTAATCGTCAGAGAAAAGTGCGTTTCGAGAGTCATTAATAATGCTCATCGAATATGGTATTGAACAATCATGAGGATTTACATATCCTCCAACGTTTTTGAGTGAGCTAAAAATACTATTGCTCCAGCGAATTAATATATGTCCTTCATAGCCAGTAAGAGAGCAGTTGATTGCAAATTTTATAGCCTCGGTATAGATCTCGTAGTATGTATTTTCAAGTTCTTCGATTGAGCCTTGTCGCCAGTCTTCTGATTGTTTTCTTAGCTTGCGATCGCTCCAAATGCAGGGAAGCATAAGAATGATACGTTCGTACTTTATCAACTTATTGCGGAATTGATTGATCCACAGAATCATTGATGGATCATTGAAGAGAATAGTATGCTTATACTCAGAGTCAATTTTTTGGTGACAGCTCAAAAGGTTTTTCACACATACATCTGGGGTTCTTAATTGCACTTTCAAAAACTCTTTTCTTAGGCTCTCTCTCAGAATTACAGCAGTAGGAACTAGAGGGCTGTAGATTTTATACGCTATCAAATAAATAAAACGTATAGTTCCCAGTTTTGGTGCTTGAGATGATTCCCCAGAAATAAATCGAAGAGCGTCTACTACTTCCTGCTTTTTGGGAAGAGGTACATTAAATTTAAGCCTACTATTTTTCCGTCCAATTTTGAGTGAATCATAATCACCTTCATACGTTTTCCACTGTCGATCCGTGATGAGTATTTCTTTATCGTCAAGCTGTCCCCCATCTCTCAAAAATGCGATGAGGTCTTCCGATTGCCAGGGATCTACGCCCTGAATGATGGTTCTGTTGTCATACATGACACATAGTAGAGAAAGTGGCTAATATAGTATGCTTAGTGTCATTGTATATGGCAAAGCTCGTTCGCGATCGAGTAGTTATCAAACTAATTCCCTATTAATTCCCCGACATTAGAGTTCTAGTGAATTCCTAGACACTTGACTAGAATTTTGCCGAAAGGGAGAAAATCACCTACTGTGGTGTTATCTGCCCAATCCCCCAAAGCTTCGCACTTTTTCAATCCTCTGCTGGCTGCGCTCTTTCCTCTGGTTGGCTTTGAGTTCCTTCTCTTTGGCTTCTTTTTCCTTCTCCTTGAGAACCTTATCTCGGTCTTGCCGTATCAGGATATTTGCCATGTGCTGACTGATTCGCTTCTCCTTCAGGGCTTCTCTAACAATATAGGGAGTAGAGGCACGCTTTTCCGCCATCTTCATCAGGCGGTTTTTCTGAGCCTTACTAATCAGGTGCAGGGCATGGTAAACCTCCAGCTTGAACTCCTTACCCTCATAAGGCGACTTGGCTTTACAAGCAAGATACTGAACCCGTCCAATTCTGCCCATTAGAAACAGCCCTAAAGCCCTGCGCTCGAACTTCTCGGCTCGTTTATCAGCTCCAGCACGTCGTTGGTTCAGGACATCTATCCTGTTTCCCTGCTGCCAGTGTATCAATACCCTGGCAGCGTGGGCGGTCTTCTCCGTCATGGTCAGGGAGCTTTCAGGTAGGGTATAGGCTTCATGCCTGAGACTGTGGCGATCGCTCGACCCATATTTGCCACCGCCTTTTCTAGTGTTGGTGTACTTGGATACGAATCTATCGGCGTACTCTTTTGCTTTTGCCGATGAGAGCTTAGATCCACCAACGGTAACACTTGCTGTCATTACCTGATGAAAAGTTACATCTTCTTTTTCTCTCAGACTGCGTGCCATTGCTGCATGGTGCTTGATGTCTTGAGCCTTCTTCTGTCTCTCTTCGAGCTTACTCTTAAGGTCAATTACCTTTGAGGGCTTCTTAACGAGTGCTGGACATATTTTGGAGAGCTTAAACCCGTGTTTTCTACCTTTTTCTTCCCAGTCCTCCTGAACTGGGGACATATCAACAAATTTTTGTTTTTTCTTGCGAGTCTTTAATACTGCTGACTGAACCTGCGCCCCTGTCATTTCAGGGTTCTTTTCGAGTTCAGCTTCTACCTGCTGACTCCTTTTGGACAGCTCACGACAAAGACCAGGAGGAACGCCATGTATCCCGAAGGATTTCCCTTTTTCTTCCTTAAAAGGAATATCAAAGGTTTTGAGCTTAAGCTTTCCAGTTTCTAGTTCATGACGCAGGGTGTTGAGGTAGATCATGCCTACGGTGTACCTCATTTTGAAGAACTCCCGTGTATCTAAAGAGCCTTTAATACTGGGGTCGTCTAAGCCAATAGCCCCCGACATTAGCAGCAGATGACGGTGGCATTGTGGGTCAAGCTCACGGGATAGGTGATGCTGGAAACAGGCGAATATTGGGGCTGCCTTACGGTAGGTGTAGACTTCTTTGCCCTGCTCGTCGTAGGTCTTTTTGCGGATCTGGCAAAAGTCGCTGATGTAGTCCATAGCTGCCTGTTGCGCTACATCTCGGCATCTCTCAATTTCGTTACTGACCTCGCCATTATTGGCGAGATGGTCTAAAACGCTTAGGCTTTTTGGATCGGATAAACAGAAGTCAAAGCCACTGAGTTTTTTGTAGGCTTTGGGCTGCCCCGTCAATCTATCTTTATAGATTCGCTCGGTATCGCCTCCCAGCTTAAGTCTTTCTGTGCCATCTGGACTCTTTCCGTCCAGCAAGTTTTCCAGCCGATAGTCCTTATGTTCTATGGAGTCATTTTCAACTCCAAAATGTTCTGTACCAGAACCAGCGAACCATCCCTGTTCGCCTAGCTCCTCATTATAATAATGGTTGAGATAGTAACGACCGCGCTCACCGCTAATTTTGGCAACAGAACAGACCATTTTCTTTTAAGAGCTTCTTTTTCCCGTGCATGGCTGATGAACAATGCTACAGCGCGATATACGGTGATTTGGGGGGTGTTTTTCCTGATTATATCACCTTGGTGAATATGTGTGATTTCTTTCGACACACCACCGTAGGAGGGATGTCGAAAGAAATCGACCGTGTGAGAAAATTCTAGGATTTTCGAGGACAGTGAGAGTAAAAGGCTTTCAGCCTTTTTCAGAAGCATTACCCGAAAGGTTAGAGCGTAGCGTCTTTCGGGTAATAAGGGGCGCAGAGGGAAAAGCTTTCGGGCTTTTTCGCCTCTGCGATCGGAGGGCGTGCATGGGGGGTATGCAGCCTATGCGCGTGTACTACAGAAATGCGTGCATGGCTGTAGTGCTACAACCCGCCCCGCAGGGAAAAAAAGAGCTTTCCCCTGGCTGTGACCTCCCCCCGCCCACCCTAAAAAGTGGGCTTAGTAGGGGAGCAGACTGGGGAAAGCTCGCGGGGGTTGTCCATAGTTTTTTGCATAGTCGAGTAAAGCGAAGCGATCGACTGTGTGAAAAGCTGTGGGCAACTCACGCTCCACAATAAACGATAGGAGATGAATATGAGTTTAGAAGAGGATCTTAGGCAGTTTATGGGAACGACGGGGTACTTTCGACCGCAGCCGTTACTTTTTCCTAAGTTCCTGTTGACCGACGGGGCGCGGTACGTGGCTGAAAAGGCGGAAGCGTTTTGGTTGTTCGATGCGATCGCCAGTCTTCAGCTACATCCGAAGATTAAAAACCATAGAGAGCTAAAAGATTTGCAGTTTTGGAGGCTAGAAGTGGCAGAGAATAAGTCTGCGATGTTGTCGGTGGAATGGGACGAGGATCGGGTGGTTTACACCCAGGGAATAGGACACACCACGTTTCCACTTAAGAGCCTGCTGCTGTACGTAGCCCCGACAGTGATTGAGGTGGAGAAGAAGGATCGAATTGTAAAGGTCTGCTATCTACCGTCGGAGCATTAATTGAGGGAGTGATGACAATGATTGATTTAGAAGAGCTTCTTAAAACGGTGGGCTTCTTTCGACCACAACCGCACCTTTTTCCTAAGTTTGTGATGAGCAATCGAGCCAGGTTCATAGCTATTGATCAAGATATGTTTTGGGTATTTGAAGCGATCGCAAGCCACCAGCTACATCCAAAGATCTGGAGAAATCCGAAGCTGAAAAAGTTTCAGATTTGGGATTTTGATATAGCTGAAGATGAGTCCGCAGTGCTGGAAGTAAGATCGCACGATGATGAGGAGGCAGTATGTACACAGAGATTCGAGTGGGTCAGTTTTCCGTTTAAGAGCATCCGATTCCTCGTTGTAGAATTTCGGTGCGTAACTGAAAAAAACTGTAAGGTTTTTCAGTACTGCGACCTGCCGTAATGGCACAGTTAAGAATAAGGAGAGAAACGAATGGAAAGCCCGTTCCCTAGAATTCCCGAAGCTGAAGAAATTGACTGTATAGAAAGCACGCACGAAGCAGCCGTCGATCATATACATGACTGCTGCAATTTAACGCGAAAAGAAACCACAATATTTGAGACTCTGGAGGAGATTAAGAAGTCGATCGCCCTGCTAGATATGAGGGTTAGAAGAGGAAGAGAAGAAAGAAGAGAAACCAAAGAGGTTGATAGTAGATTGCGATCGCTCGAATCAAGAATACTAATTAATGAGATGGACGCTGAGAACTACCTCTTCAAATTTGCCCTAATTGCCATAGGGTTAATTATTATCTTTAGCGTTGTTGATGCGGTCTTAAAATAGTTAGGAAAGCCATTGACTTTCGAGTCAATAATTGTTGTAGTAATAATGCACCCTGGAAGGGTGAATCTGTCTAAAATCTTTCCTATTACTTAGCCCTTCTATTTAGCTTTTCTTTGCTTTTTACCTCTTCTTCTATGAGTGTCATAAAAGCTTTGGCTGAAAGCCCAGAAAAACGCCACAAACGAATCATCTTATCAGCATTTAGAGCCAGTTTGGACTTCTCAAATTGGACGTAGCTATTTACGTTTTTGATACCCATTCTTCTCTTCATATCGTGATAAGTCATTCCGTTATCCTTACGGATTTTACGTATGAATTCCATACTCTCTTCTTCTCCTCTTATAGAAAGTATTTGGAAGCCCTGAAAATCAGTCATTTCCTAATACTTAGTTTTGAGAAGGTAGAATATCATTAACCGTTCATTCGATAAATGTTTTTCGGACTCTTATTTACCCTGAAAAGGTAGTGTCATCACTATTATCAATAGTTTGGTATTCCCAAGGGAGGCATTGACTCTAGGGAATCGATAACGTCAAAAAGTCCATTGAACCATACAGTTGCGTGGTGAGGAGCATCAACCTTGATCCACTCATAGATATTTTCAATATCTTTAAGTGCTGATGGGGAGATACTAATCTGGTATGTCATGCTTTGATCGCAGCTTGTTTAATCCCTCTCTGGCATCTACTCCTTTGCCTTGAGAAAACTCCTCTATCCCTTTGGAGATAGCGCGTGCAGAGCGTGATAGTTCCAATTCGTCTAATAGCTGTTGGTACGATTCCGCATCTTGAATTACCAACGCAGCCTTGCCATTAACGGTAAGTACAACGGGCTGATGTGTGCTTTCAAGCTGAGAGATGTAGTCTTTGGTATTGCGTTGAAAGTCCGAGAGCGAGTGAATGTTACGTATATCAACCATAGCCAGCCCAACATGATATTGACAGTTAATATCATGTTCTCATAATGATAGGTTGAGTCAATCAAATTCTTCAGGGAAGACTCTAGTTCGTCGAAATCACGTTGCTTTATTTTTTCTACAACTGAAATTTTCTTTCGGGCTTCTGGTGGCGCAAATATAGGGGCTGAGAGAACTTTTGCTGCTTTCATGAGCAGTGTTTTGATGCGAAGAGCTTAATACTTCTTTACAGAAACCAGACAAAAAACGGTTGGTATTTCCTGCAACTAAACGATAGTAATAGATGTAGCGGTTAAGTACTCAAAATTCTCATTGTTGAGATAGTCCTCATGAGCAAAATTTCACAGGATTGGTTAAGCCATAACGAACAAGAGATCGAGCAGACAATTGAAGCATTATCGAGAATTACTTCTCGTTCACCAGGAGAAGTAAAACCTTACCTGTTGAAGCTTTTAGAGCATCTCGCACCAAATCAGACAGGTGCAGATCCTCATGGAAAGGAATTGAACTATGAAGAATGGTTAGTTGAATTCCATCAATGGCTAGACAGTCATAAGGATCGGGGTATCCCTGTTCTAAGTGACGAAGCGATGAGTAGAGAAAGTATGTACCCAGACCGTTGGTAGTAGAGAGAATAGCCTGTGAGCTATGATCTGTTGTTCTAAGGAGAGGCATCTCTTCAGTCCCCTTATTTAAACACCTAAATTTTTCTTTCGCCCCTGTGATGGCTCAAATATAAGGGCTGAGAGGACTTTTGACCTTTTCACGTTCTGTTTTGCCGAACCAAATGCTTAACACTTATTCATAAAGATGATGACTAGAAAACGCACTTCTGACGGCATGGAAATCCTCGATCGCATGATTGGTGACGATGCCGAACTGCGAGAATTGTACGAACAGGTAAAAGCAAATCTGCATATAGCCCAGTTAATCTACGATGCCCGTACTGAATCTGGTCTTAGTCAGAAGGAGCTAGCTAAGATGCTCAACACTACTGAGTCGGAGATATCTCAATTAGAAGATGCAGATTATGAAGGGAATTCGCTCTCTATGTTGATTCGCGTAGCTAAGGCTCTAAATAGAGAGGTAAAAATAGATTTAGTTCCAGTCGTTGGTTCATGACAGTTCTGAACTCTTTGCTTCGACCACATTTTTTAGTGCTTGTAAGAACGATGACCAGTCACCATCGGCTAACGTCTCAGCTAAAGCAGCCTTTAAATACATGACCGTATATTCTGGATCGCCCAATCGCTTGATTAAATAGGAATGGTAATCTCTAGTAGGCATTGTGTTTCGCCTCATAGTCGCTCACGTCGATGAGGATTCTTGAGAGCCTCCATTGCTTTTTATTTGGTGGGTGACATAGGTTCTCAACACATCGTTAATCAAGGTTTGATAGCCTCTGATGTCTGGATGATTTTTGGCAGTGGTGCGAAACCACTCTAAAGTGTCGGCATCAACGCGAATAGAAATTGCTTCTGTGTTGGGTTGTCTTTTAACTAGTTTGGCGTTTTTGAAGA
Source organism: Waterburya agarophytonicola KI4 (assembly GCF_020640915.1). GTDB lineage: Bacteria > Cyanobacteriota > Cyanobacteriia > Cyanobacteriales > Xenococcaceae > Waterburya > Waterburya agarophytonicola. The sequence goes on from NZ_JADWDC010000034.1 coordinate 28,423, forward strand.
ATGCTTCGTCTAATTCGGGAATATCGGAGAAATCTATATCCTCATCTCTTCTTGCCTCAATCTCTTTAGCTCGCTCCTCGCTCATAGGAGGTATTTCGTTGTTGTGCTTATGAACAGTACTCATAGTATTGATTCCTCTCATTTTTGCTAGCTCGTCGTGCTGAGATAATCCTAATCCTTGATTCTCTCTCGGTATAAGCCACTGTCAGCACTATCATTTGGTTGTTTCTGCCAATTCCAATATATCGAACCTCACCATAGTCTTGACGAGTATCAACGATTTCGTGCATTGGATAGCGGAAGATTTCACTTGCCTCTTCAAAGCTAATGCCGTGTTTTAACTGGTTCGATTGATTTTTGTCGTCATCCCACTCAAATCCCATAATTTAAATATACGTAGTTGTATATACAAAGTCAAGATGTTTTTTTGGGGTGACGGTTCTCAACACAGAAATTTGATAGAGTATTAGAAGGTAGCTAGATACTGAGAGAGTGATATTCACCCTGCCAAAAAAGGGGTACGAAATCGAGCTACGTAAAATCAGTAAGTTAGAGGTTGAGATTTGCCCTATCAAAAAACGACCCTTTTTTGATAGACGTTTTATTTAATGCCCAATTCATATACGATTAAGCTTGATAAGCATGATGTTTAATCATCATTTTTTTCGATAAGCCACTTATATTCATTATCAGAGCTATCCCTTTTATAGTAGGTTTTTCTGAAAGCAGCCATTGCTGCAACATACTGAGATAAAATTAAAGTCACATCACTGTTTTGAGGAATCTCGTTTTCGTCAAGCAAATCGAGAAACTCAATTGAATCTTCATCATCTAGTACCAGCCTTACCTTATCAAGTAAACGATTAACTATTGCAATTTTTCTTTTGCTTACAGCAGCTTCTTGTTTCTTTTTTGTTAGCTCTTCAAATTGATGATACATGGATTTTAGAAGGGGCATAGTTGTCTCATAACATTCCCCTTTTTGTTCTATCGATTCAATCATTTTATTACTGGTAATTAGTCTCTTAATTTTTTAGGCTTTACGGTTTTTTTAAATATGATTTTGCCGTCTTGATATTCATCTTCTCTAGCCTTCTCATTTTCTTTAGCTTCTATTTTCCAGCACCAATATCCATGTTTTAGAACTACATTATCTGCCCTCATCTTTTCAAAGCATTGTAAGTATTGAGAGAGGATAAATACTATATCGCCATTTTGAGGAATATCATCCTCTTCAAAAGCTTTGAAGCTATCGAATGGAAGGTAGTCATCCGAAAGAAATTCATTAGCATTAGTAATAGCATTGTTAATAAATTTAAGCTTAAATTTATTAACAGCATCATTCGGATTTTTCTTTGATAGAATTGATATTTCGTCATAAATACTAATTAGCTGACCTGATAATTTCTCAAAAATATCGATATCATTTCTATTCATACTTTTCACTATCTAAGATGGACACGCCCTTTGAAACTCAATATACTTTTTTTTCAAAACCTCAATTGGTGTTCTCTGCTTGCTTTCATAGATCTCTACCATTAGCTTCAGATCTTCATCGGTTATTGCAATAATACATTTACGCTGTGAAGACCATAAGTTGATCGTGTTGGTAAACATTGCTTTTGATAGAGGATATCTAGTAAGGAAAATACCAAAATTTCCGATTCCATTTTTGAGGTATCTATTTAGTTGATTAATATGATCTCTACTTATTGTTTTAACGTTTTTCATCTCAACTACAAGTTGTCTATTATCGTATTCAGAACATATTTGGTCTAAGAAGTCTATATCTCTATTATTGTAAAAAATTAAGTCTCTAATATGTCTTCCCGAATCTGTTCGGCTTTGAGTTTGTGCAAAGTCAAGATGAGGATAAAATAGCGATGCTAGCAAATCTGATGCTAGTTCCTCATATTTCCAATCTGCCCCGTCTTCCTTACCAGTATTTAGTTTCAAAATATCCCTTAGCTTTCTCTTCGCAGAAACTATTGGTATTTGACTAAAAAGAGGATCATTCTTGCAATCATTTGCTGCCCTACTCTTATACTCAATGTATCCATTAACTACATCATAATTATCTCTATTAAAGTTGAGAACTTTAACTCTTTCTTCTGGTTCATTGGGGTTAAAAACTTCATCTCTTGGGCAATAAGATTGGAAATAATCTTCAAAGTTTATCCAAGGGCTAAATCTTAACCATCTTTTTGGTGTAAAGATGAGAGGTTCTTTAGTTTTCGGATTAACAGGTAAGAACGTTTTTATATTTGTATCGAGAATATTTGTTTTGTAGTTGTAAATAGTGTCAATTATTACTCCTTCCGTTGGAATATTGTTAATATCACATTGTTCGATGGTGTAATCAATTAAAAATGATTTGAGATAGTTGCAAGCAATATCGCTTATCCTGTCTTTAGATATGCCAGCAACATAAAGTTGTATTGTTTCAAAGTGGGTAAAGCCAAACTGACTATACTCAGGAATATCATGGAATAATTGCAATACCTGATGAGCTTTGCTTTTTCCCAGTTTTAAGCCTGCTCTAGTTTTAGATACACCTAGACCTACTTCTTTGCATTCTGAAATGTTAGTAAGTATTTCGAGGGCTTGGTCGTTACGCCCCTTTTTAGTTAGATAGTTGAGATAATTAAATGAGCTTATCATTGCTGTATGCAATGCCTGGTCTTGTTGTGATGGAGACTTCCATAACAAAAACGGATCTATGTATAAAGGTATGTCTTCATCAAAGAACTGGATAGCAAAATCTAACTCAGATTGGCATTTATAAATTCCATAGTGATCAGTAAGTCGTGGTCTAATTAATTCCATCGGGGACTTTTTAATTACATAGCTACTCTAAGACAACCTCTTAGAAAGCATTACTCGTGGGTGCTATACAAGAATAAGCGATTTCTCATATAACTGCACCTTCATCTTGGTAAGCAGAAACTTCAGATGGACGAATCGAATATAGTTTTTTCGTCTTAATGTAGCACTATTAATGATCAAAGAATTAAGAAAACCGCGTATTGCTCCGCTTGTTGCAAGCAGACTATGCTTCCCCAAGAATCTTGTAGACGGTAGAACGTCCTATCTTGAGCTGCTGGGAGATCGCGGTTGCCCCGACTCCCTGAGCATTGAGATTAATCACCCTATCTCGATTAATGCTGCGCTTTCTGCCAAACTTTACCCCTTTGGCTTTTGCTTCGATACGTCCTTCGTTAGTACGTTCAAGAATACGTGTTCGCTCGGCTTCTGCTACTGCGGAGAGGATGGTCACTACCATTTTGCCCATAGTTCCCTCGGTGCTGATACCATCGTCGAGGAATCTAATAGCCACGCCCAGACTATCGAACTCTTTAATTAGAGTAATCATGTCTGCGGTGTCTCTGCCGAGGCGGTCGAGTTTTGTGACGATGACCACATCATCTTTTTCGACTTTGACCTTGAGCAATTCTAATCCTTGGCGATCGCCACCACTGCCCCCAGTGGTTTTGTCAGTGAAGATGCGATTCTTTCTGACCCCAGCAATTTTGAGAGCCTTGATTTGGATATCGAGAGATTGCTGGGAAGTGGAAACACGAGCGTACCCAAAGAGTCTCATAAAAAGTGTCCATCAAATCGAATAGTAGACAGTACTGTCTATTAATAGCATAAAAACGATTTAATAGACAGTGTTTTAGTGGGGGTTTAGTGGTGTCTACGATGTTATAAATTATCGGACACCTTTCAAGATTGAGGTCGAGCGGACGCAGCGCAGATTTTTGAGTAAATAAAGTACGTATTTCAATTGAAGTTTGAAAATTATACTGTTCTATCGTAACGAATTGCGTTCGCTCAATATTGTTTAAGTTTGACAAAAAAGTTTTCAATTAAGTAAATAACTTTTAAAGACGTTAATCGTAACACCCAGTCTATACAGCATAAAAAAACTATCTTTTCTGATTGATGACACTTTCTAATGTGAAAGCTAACATAGATATTGTGAAAGTATTATAGGAAAAACAATGGTTATATTTCTTAAATTTGCCAAGACAATTTTCTGCACGTTTTTAATATTGATGTTATTTTCTTTTGGTAGCCCCAATATGTTTTCTGCTTCAGCAGCTCCTGTCTCTTTTGATAAAAGAGATAGCTGCGTTACAGGAAGTACTTCCAACAGCGGAGAAAGAAAATCTTGCGACAAAGAAATACGTTTAATTGCCGATTCTGGTCGCTTCGTTAAAAGAGACAGTGTAAGTTTAGTGAAACATGATGGACGTGGTTCTGAACACAATTGTGGCACGCCCCAGTTTAAAGCAACTCCTATTGGCACTAGCGGAATTGAAGTTCCAACAGAAGTTTTCACTGTTATTCATGCGAGAAGTGAAGGTGGAATGAGTAACATAGGAAAAAGAGGTCGAATAGAGTGCAGCATAGTAGGTACTACTGAGCAAATTCCATCTCTATAAATCTTCTTAATATGGGAGAGTTTATTATTTTATTATTTAGGGTCGCTGAAGGTAATGATTACATTTTTAAAATTTGCCAGAAAAGTTTTATGTGCAGTCTTAATATTGATGTTATCTTCTTTTGGTAGCCCTAATATATTTTCTGCTTCAGCAGTTCCTATCTCTTTTGAGAAAAGAGATAGTTGCGTTACTGAAGGTACTTCCAACAGCGGAGAGAGAAAATCTTGCGACAAAGAAATACGTTTTGTTGCCGATTATGGTCGCTTCATTAAAAGAGACAGCATAAGTTTAGTAAAACATGATGCAGCTGGTTCTGAAAAAACTTGTGGCACCCCCCAGTTTAAAGCAACTCCTATTGGCACTAGCGGATTGGAAGTTCCAACAGAAGTTTTCACTGTTATTCATACGAGAAGTGAAGGTGGAATGAGTAACATAGGAAAAAGAAGTCGATTAGAGTGCAGCATAATAGGTACTACTGAGAAGATTCCATCTCTGTAAGTATTATTAGTTTAGGAAATATTGGCTCTACAGTAATTCCCGTGGTAGAACGCTACAGATAGTGTAGTTGTCAAGAGTCTGACTATTTTGGGATGATAAAGAGGTTAAATGAATAGTGAGGGGCTGATGGATAACTCGATTCAAATACCTCTTGATTTACCCGATGTTAGGGTACTAGAAGTGTTGAAAACAGAAGAGGGAAACTGGCTGATTCAGGTTGAGAGTACTCTTGAGAGTACATCATGTCGTAAATGCGGTAAAGAGTTGACGCATTTTCACGGTTTTGACCAGCCTATCAGACTGCGACACTTACCAGTATTCGAGCAACCAGTCTACGTGGAGTTGAAACCGAAGCGTTATCAATGTGGTCATTGTAAAGGAAAGCCTACCACAACACAAAGATTAAGTTGGCATGAGCTACGCAGTCCGAATACCAAGCCCTACGAAAAATGGCTGCTGCGTTTATTGGTTAACTCGACGGTGGTCGATGTTGCCAATAAGCTCTCTATTACTGAAGAGAAGGTCACGGGAGTACTCGACCGTTGGGTAAGAACCAAAGTCAACTGGGAGCGATTTCCCAGAATTGAAATATTGGGAATCGATGAAATTGCTTTAAAACGGGGACACAAAGATTATGTGGTTCTGATAACAACTCCCTTGGGCGATCGAGGAGTAGAGGTATTAGCTGTCCTCCCCAACCGTAAGAAAGAGACTGTGGTCAAATTTTTCGCCTCAATTCCTGAGCCTCTGCGGAAGACAATTGAACGGGTGTGTACTGATATGTACCTGGGATTTGTGAATGCAGCACGAGAGCAATTACCACGCGCTCATATCATCATTGATCGCTTCCATGTGGCACGAGCTTATCGTCATTGTGCCGACCGAGTACGAAAAGTTGAACTCAAATTACTCAAACAGAACTTATCAAAAAAAGAGTATGAGAGCATCCAAGGTGCGATGTGGGCTTTTCGCAAATCTCCCCAGCAACTGAAAGATGAGGAATGGGATTTACTACAACGTCTGTTCGCTTACTCTCCCAAAATCAAAGAAGCATACATCTTACGAGAGGAATTAGCAGAAATATTCGATCGCTCTTTTGACCCCAAAGGAGCTAAGTGCGCGATTCGTGCTTGGTGTAAACGAGTGCTAAGAAGCCAAATCTCCCAGTTTAAGAGCTTCTTAAAAACTATTGAAACCTGGCTCGAACCAATCGCTAACTATTTTTTAGAGCGACTAACCAGTAGCTTTGTGGAAGGATTTAATAATCGAGTTAAAGTTTTAAAGCGTCGTTGCTATGGCATTTTTAATGTAGATCGCCTTTTTCAACGACTTACACTCGATATTCATGGTTATGAAAGATTTAGTCTTACTGACATACACCATATCTAGTGTTTACCACGGGAATTCCAGAAGAGCCGAAATATTCTAGTTTTACTTTGCAAACTTTCTAATAAGTGATATTAAGCTATTTCAACTCAAAAGCCTGTCCAGTAGCAGTCTCCTTTACTGGAAGATACTGTGATATCCCCTTGTAGCTATAAGTATTAAAAATAGAGAAGCTGAGAGATTATTCCTTGTTATTATCATTTTGAGGAATTGATTCTGAAGTGCCGATAATTCCGTGAGTCGGTACTTAAAAATTACGCGCTCTTTGAAGACAAATTCACGAGATACTTACTACGACGCTGGCGATTATCCTGCTCCAATTGAACAATTAACTCTTCTAATTCAATTGAAGCTAATTCTAATTCCCGACGATGATGGCGAGATTTAGCAACTGTCTGTGTAACTTGTTGAGGAGTGGGTAAATTGTACTGGTTCATGAGTTTATCCCAATCAGCTTTGATTTCCTGAATACTTCTTGTCTTCAGCAGGAACGCGATTAGAAACAGTTGCCACTCTATCTGTCAATAACCCTAACATATCAGGAGTTACGGTGGGCTGTATCTCTGCTGTACGTAGTAGCAATCGAGATATCTGTACATAGAGATCGGCTGCTTGTCCTGTAATGGCGGTCAACTCGTCTAGAACGACAATAGTTTGGTTAGTTTCTCCATCGCGCTCTAAGCGATGAAATTCGGCAGATAATCGCATCGTCAACGATCGCGCTTAAGATTTTGCTGTATTTTTTCAAGAGTGGATTTGAGTTCGTTGCTAATTTGAGCCATTACTGCCTTGGTTATTGGAAATGTTGATTATCTGCTTTTAAGTCTCAAGCAGCAGTAGATTCAGGTGCGGGTTTTGGCTCTTTCTGCTTAATCTCGAAGATATTAATCCCCGCATCTACTAGTTCCACCACACCATCTGCTGATATGCTCTGCATCTTACCTGATAGGGCAGCTACCCAGTTCTCCCAGGTGTCCATTTTGGCTACTACCTTCTTCAAGCTCTTGCGATTGACTTCGGCTTTGACAGCGATATCATTTTCACCCTTGATTTCGATAGTGGCTTTTTTTCCTTCAGTGGGGATATTTTGAGGACGTTCGGTAAATTTGATAGTTAGTTCTGGTATTCTTCCTTGGATCATAGGTAAAGAGAGGTTCAACAAAGATAGATAATAGACAGGCTATTCCCTTTAGACTACCTATAATTAGAATTAGCACCCAGAAAATTAATGGTTAACTTAGAATTATTCCCGTAAACCCCATTCACCATTTTGCATCAGTTGCAATCAGATCGCCCTCCGTAAGTGAAAAAATAAGTTTTGCTTATCGAAAAAAAATCGCGCCCTTCAGAAATCTGGATATAAGTAAACCCGATCGTTCGATTGATTAACAGATGATTTTAGGTTTTTGGATCTGGTTCTGGAAAAGACAAGTAACGAAGAGGAACAGGTATTCCCAACTTCCAAATCTCACCAGGAGTCTCCAAAGGTTTAACGTAGGTTAAGATTAGATCTGTAGAATGACTGTAAAGACTAGAATGATAATTCTTTCGATCTATCACCACAGTAGTTCCTGATTCAAGAGTTTTAAATTCAAGGATCTCTGGGAGACTAGATACTCTTTTACCTTCTACCAGTTTCTTCAAGCGAACTCTGCTACTAGTACTTGGTTTATGAGGATTCTGATAAACTAATTCAATATTCGTTTTCTTCATAAACTCAGCCAAGTAAATCCTACCAATTGATCTTTCATATAATTTCCAGACAGCCACACACAAACCCTTCATATAGGGCAGGGTGTAACGCGGATCTATATAACAATTGCCCTGTCTAGTTTCTAGCGATTTTGGTTTTTTGACGATTTTGAGCTTTTTGCGTACTACTTTTGCGGGTGTAACGCGCTCAGTAGAATTCCCTTCAGTTGGTTGCTGTGGCTGTAGTATTTCTGAATCTGCTAACTCTGGTGTTTCTTCTTCTTGAGGGAGATTTTCTGGCTCTAGCGGAGGAGTAACATCGTTGGATACCGTTTTGAATGTTCGGTGGCTGGGATGCCAGATTTTAAGGTTGTGTTCTTTTCTGAGGGTATTTTCTGATATACCCTCGCCGTAAGTGCTGCGAGCCTTTTGTTGGATTAGTTCGATGAGCTGTTTGACGTTTTTGGGAAGCTCTCCCAGAGCTTCAGCGATCGCCTGAACTGTCGCAATGATTTTATTGGTAGCGTTTACTTTTCTAGCTTCGTTCTTGTTGTTTTTTCGCTCTTTAGCTTTTTGCTCAATTTCCTCGATCACCTGAGCGTAAGTCACGTCTCTTTGGGGCTTTGAGCGGTATTTACTCCAGTACTTTCTAGCTGCCTTGGCAACGTCACGGCATCGCGCCTCTATTTCGTGTTGGTGTTGGCAGTACAGGGCGTAGTTGGGGGCTGAGGTAGCGGTATGGAGAAGATACTGGACGAGTTCTTGGTATTTGAGTTTAAACTTGAGTACTCCATAGTTGGCGATGGTCAGCAGCAGGTCATTGGTTTGCCCAAAGTCCGTCCAGCCTTCAGCCATGCGTCGCAGGATATTTTTTATCCAGTCGTTGTGCTGTTTGCGAGCAAACCCACCGCGATATTTATCTTTGAACCATTGGTAATCTTCAGCAGCCCGTTGCTTGATGATGGTGGTATCGTTGGCTTTGGCTGATGACGAACCACGGGCGATAAAATCGTCTAGGCTGTCGCTGACGGGTTCAAAGTCTTCATCATCGAGGATGTACGAGCCTTGCTGTAGGGGCAGTCTGTGACCGTTGTAGAGACTGTATCCCTCCCCTGCATTGGCGTACTGCTTAGTATTGGGGAAGATTTCGATCTGCCCTGGTTTGACCTCTAGACCAGCTTCTTCGATGACTCGGCGCATGGAACAAGCCAAAGGGTAGGATTTGACTGGTTCGTCGAAGAAGAAGTAACAGTGGATGCCCTTTGTAGGACTTGAGCGGATCGTTATTTGTTCGTTGAGTCCGAGGTCGTAAAGAGCCTGGATTAGCTTTCGCAGTTTCTCAAAACTTTGATATGGGTGTACTGCACTGTTGATATCGATATCAATCAGGGCGTACTTGGTATACTCGCCAAATCGGACACCGAGAATTATTTCGTTGTCAGTGTACTTGTACCAGAACTTTTCTTGACTGAGATAATAGTTCTTGACGGTATACCAGTTTTCATTGGGATACTTTTCGATAAAGTCCCAAGGGTGGAAATTCAGCAGATCGCAAAGGCGATTTCGCTGTTCTAGTTCTGTTGGGTCAATAGAGCAATCTGAGCGGTGATTGCTTAGGTTGGGATTGGTTATAGAACGGGAATCGTCCTCAAGATAGGTCACTTTGCTATGCCACTAAAGTTTGAACAAAGATGAAGTGGCGTACCGTATTTAGTGATCGCTGTGCTAACGTGTTCTATAATATGAACAAGCACACAAAGCTGTCCCGCAAAAAGGCGTATGCCTCTAAAAAAGACATAGTTAACCTTTAAGCGAATACGGCGTGTTTTAAATCAACTAAACGAAAAACTGTCCAGGTCATCGTGTAGTCAATTCAAAACAACGGTTAGATATTCATAATGACTAGCTGTTCCATTCCGATAGTCTTATACACCATCACATCATAAAGTTTGGCTACCGAATGATGTGATGCGATGTATAGGCACTAGGAATGTAAATATCAATTACATTTTTCTAATCCTATTCTCTTCATCATATTGCGTAAATTATCCAATAAAAGCGAGCAAACTGGCTCGTTTTTTATTGTTTTGTAAAAGAACTTATCTATTTTCTAAATCAAATTTTTGGAAATCTTTACTGTACCTAGAGAAATCCGAGCCAAATACCTCACCACCATCACAGAGATGTATTTAATTGAGATTAGTCTCAATCGTTTGTCCATTGGTGGGTGTAGGTACTGGGGGAAAAACTGGTTTGACGGAGTAGGCTTTTTCTTCAACGGGGGTGAGCATCGACAGATTAGCGATCGCACCTCTTACTTGGTCGGGTCGAACTTCTAAATATTTGTAAAGTTCGTCGAGGGTTCTGTGACCAGAAATTTCTTGAATGATGCGTAGTGGTACACCTGCATTACTCATTTGAGTTAGGGCAGTTCGGCGAAAACTGTGGGTACTGACTCCTTCAATATCAACTCGCTTACAGGCTTCTCTCAGTATCCAATCGGCAGAATCGGTCTTGATGTGACCTTTGCCGTGTCTGCCAGGGAAGAGATAGCCCCTACTATCAGATGGTCGGTATTGTTTGAGCCTGGTTTTTAGATCATCCACGACAGGAATGGTGCGTGTGGCGAGTTTTCCTTTGGTGCAGCCTTTTCTGATGATTAGATCGGGGCGAACTCGTCTTTTGGAATCAAAGACGTCTTGGATGTGGAGAGTGACGCATTCCGAGATACGGCAGGCGGTATAGAGGCAGACGGCGAAGAGAGTTCTGTCTCTAATGGGATTGAGGGTAAAACCTTGATTGAAGAGTAGTTGTATCTCTTGAGGAGTTAGTACCTTTGCTCTGCCATGACGGTCTACCTTCATCTACTACATTGTTATTGTTATCACCCAATAAAACCATCCTATAGGAGTTAGGTACGATCTCGAAGAGTTTTAGGTCGAGAGCTATTCCGAAGCCCTGTTGGGCTGTATGTTTTTGTGGGGTGTTAGTCAACGAGACACCCCACGCCAAGGGCGTTGTACCTGTTGTTAAGAGTGCGCTGGATCGATAATTAATCGGCGACCGTTCCTTATTATTGGCGCACCCTTAATCCGCTTCGCCAACAGGTTGTGGTAACAATTGAAAACATTCTCTGGTCTTCAAAGCGATAGCTCGTATATTATCGTGGAAAAGATGGACTGATATCTAGCCCATTCATGTACTCTAATTAAATCTATGACTACCTATCAAACCGAACTCTGGCAGACGGCATACTGGCGCAGGGGCAATCGCTACTATCATTGCGAGTTAAAGCAGAACCTATTTGCCGATTGGGTCTTAATAAGGTCATGGGGGACAATTGGTACGAAACGGGGGCGACAGATGGAGAACTACTGTAGTAGTTTTGCTCAAGCTCAAGAGACATTTAAAGCAGTATTTAAGCGCAGAGAATATCGAAACTATCAGTTAGTTTCCTCTAAATAATTACTAATATTAATTGATACATTTATTGACATATTTATCAAATATTTTAGCGCGAACAATGATATAATAGAGACATAGAAAAGGACGAATCTCTACACACCTTCACCCTTTTAAAATAATGTCTTTTTACACTCCATCAAATAACAGCCTCAACGATGTAATGCGAATGATACGCTGGGACGATTTTAAGTATGTCGTTCAGTCCACTAAAGATATTGCAGCCGAAGTCAGGAAAGATAATCGCCGAAAGCAGCGAGAGTTTTCTACTTGTCTAATGATTACGCCCATCAAAGAAATTCTCGATCCTATATCTCGGATGTTCAACTATCGCTGTAGCGATGATTCTTTATTTTATTTGATATCTCAGGCGGTTTGTAAAATCGGTACGCTTGTTAGAGAACTTCGAGAATATGCAGAACTAAAATACGTTAGCAGACTAGAAGAAGTCTCCTCAATTCTTGTTAGCTTTATCGGCAAAAATCAAGGAATTCAACTAGAACTCTTTGACTCTCAAGAGTACTTCGATCCTAACGGAGCAAAGCGCAAACTCCCATGTTTCATCCGTTGGTATAACGGCATCTTGAGAGAGATTAGTCTCCACTTTCGAGACAAATCGAAGAAGGTTGGTTTCTCCAATCCATATAAAAACTGCGGGAAGATTCCGCACATGCAGCTAAGTATCCCCTTTGGTAGAGCTAAAGCCGAAGCTGCCAAGAAGCTCTACATGGCTGCCTACTTCGATGTTTCACCAGAGGCGGACACTACTATCTCGAAGGAAGAAAAGCCTCCTGTTGACCTCGCTGGGCTGGGTCTACGGACTTTACGGAAAGTGGCGAAGTCCTTGGGAGTGGCGCAGAAAGTTGATGGTAAAGACCGCACCAAGGCGAGTTTTGTTGAGGTACTGTCAGGATTATTTCAGACCGAGAGGGAAAGAGTTACAGAGGCTCTAGCAGCCGTCGGGTAACTAAGAAGCCTTAGCTTGCTGGTGGGGGTAGCTTCGATACCTGCTTCGGCGATGTCGTACCGCCAGAGCGTTCTTCTTCTCGGTGGCGATGATTCGCCGTTCCACCTGTTTCATGTGATGACCCAGCATCTTACTGACACTGAGGGCATCTTCCCTGAGCTGCCAGAACGTCTTGAAGTCCACATAACCAACAGCATGAGCAACAGAAAGCAGACTCCTAACCTCCCCTGCTGACCCTTTGGCGATGGAAAGAAAGCGCAGATACTCCTTCTTTGAGTGCCTTTGGCGTTCAAATCCCTCACTCACGTTAGCGGAAATCGAAACAGAAGCTCGTCTGAGTTGGTCAACAAGAGAGCGATCGCCCGATAGGTCTTCAGATTCTCTAGTGATTTGATAGATTTTCTGTGCCAGAGCGATCGCCTCCTGCCAAACTTGTAAATCCTCAAAGGTTCTCGATTTTTGTTTGTTTGTAGTCACGTACCTTTTCCTTTAGATGCCAACTAATAGTTAGGTAGCCCATAACATCTGCAACTGTTATGAGGTTTTTTTAAAGGATGGAAAGTAATGAAAACGCCCAAAGTCACCAGATCTATGTTGCTCCTTTAGCAGCTTATAGCTCTGGACACGATACGGGACGGTGGATTGAAGTCACCAAATGCGAAGAGGAGTTGAAAGAAAAGATTACAGAACTATTAGATGATTGCCCCTATTCTGCCATAGACGGAGACTGGAGAATTCACGATTACCAGGGCTTCTGCGATTGCGGTCACTCTCTAGGAGAACACCCCAGTCTCAAGGACTTGGGTGAGTTTGTGGGACTAATCGAGCAGCACGGAAAACTAGTAGCAGAGCTATTAGATTACTTCTGTGGCGATGTTGAAGAAGCTAAAAGATACCTAGATGAGAAATATTTGGGTGCTTTTGATAGTGCAGCCGACTACGCAGAAAAAGATGCTCAGGGAAAAATTCAAGGTGAGATACCAACGGTCATTGCTGCCTACGTCAATTACGAAGCGATGGGCAGAGATTTGCTACTCGGTGGTGAAATCCTGGCTATCGAACTGCTGGATGCTGAAGAACGCAAAATAGTTCACATCTTTACCAATCGACCCACCAATTAGCACCGAAAGACTGAGAGAGAGATTCCCTACAACTATCTCTCTCCACCCCAGCTATTCACAAATTCATTCACTACACACAAAGAGGTTTTTTACTATGTTTGGAGTATTACTGTTCGTTATCTACTACATCTGTGCCGTCCATCTGTTTGTTCCTTCGAGCAAAGCAAAAGTTGTCACAGTAGAAATGCCAGATCAGCCCATCGAGCAACAGCTCAAGGAGGTTCTTTGGGCTGATGTAGAACCAGAAACAACTACAGAAGTTACCACAGTTAGCAAGGTTGAAGAGAAGCCAGCGATCGCCGATCTGCTTGAAGGAGTTGAAGTTGAGAAACTGACCCTCAAAAAAGCGAGAAAAATTGCCAAGGCTCTCGGTATTAGACAATCGGTGAAGGGACGAAAACTTTTTTGCACTTCAAAAGCTGTAATTCTTTCTGAGTAAGGGTTTAACGTTGTGAGCATTTTACACAATGATAGCTTTTTGTAGTAAAAACATTACGGGATTTTTAGTTAGAGATCGCTAATGGGCAGCCGAAAAAGACTAAGTAGAATCTTACAAATTGATAGTTTTTTCTCTTCTGATTAAACAAAGGTTTACAGTTACTTTTTGATCTTGAGAAGGGGTTAAATCTCCTTCTCACATTTATCACCTGAATTTTAGTTAAAACAAAATAGCTAAAAGCTATAAAAAGATTCATGGAAACTAATTTATAGTTAGTTTCGAGTCCATAACCTTTGACTACTAGCATCAGCACTAACTATCAACATATTTTCTCCGTCAACTTGATAGTTACTCGCAATTAATAACCAGGGTTCATCAGGAGAACGTCGAGAATAAAGTTTTTGATTATATACCGCCCATTCTCCAGTATCAACAACTCGTTGGCTATCTCCACGAGATATTCCTAAATCTGCACTCTTAAATACAGAATCATATATGTATAGTTCTCCATTAGCAGCAAAATGCATTTTTTCTTGATATACACCAGTGGTGCCATTGCTGTTATGAGTTTCTACAAAAAACCAAGTACCGTAAAGGTTGGGGTCGCCACCTATAGTTGGATTAATATTTTGAGCTAATAGCTGAACTGAATTATTCACAAGATTATTTATATTACTATTATTCTGGTAATTTGCCTGTACAGATGTTGAACAAGTAGCTATGAAAGCTACAGTTAAACAGCTAATTTGTCGTAAATCTTTGGTACGAAACATGGTACTTAAAGTGAGATGGTTTCTACCCTAAACAGCTTTAAATATGTGTATCTTGAATGTTCTATGCACTATCCAAGTCAATATTAAGAAATATAAGTAAATTAAAGACTCGGAGTTTAACTCAGTATACTTCTAAGAAAGTATCATACCTGACACATTATAGAATTTAGCTAGTAAGTAGTTGAGTTTTGTTGACGACGATCAACGTGGGGAATATATGCTTATAGACACTAAGAACGGCAAAATACTTGTTAATGAGATTGCATACCGTATCATTGGCGAAAAAGCCCCTAGAGAACTACCTTCATATGTTACTATTCGTGACCAATATTTTGCTGACCCTGAAAGTTTTATACATACGAATTTTCTAGATACCGTAGAAGCAGAAGATGAAGAGTTAGCATCTGGGGCAGCAGATGTAATTATGCTCCTTACAAAAGCTGTATTTCCTATAGTTACACCAATTCTTTCTTATGTCTTGGATGCGGTTGCTGACGCTTTGAAAGAAGAAGGAGCGAAGCAGGCTTCTGATTATTTACGTAGCTTGTTTAAGGATAAAACCCCTAAACCCATATTCACACAAGCTCAACTAGAAGTAATTGCTTCTACAATTCAGGATATAGCTAAAACTGAAGCAGATAGACTTGGATTGGAACAGTCTCAAGCCCAAACAGTTAGTGACTCAGTAATTGCTCGTCTAGCACTTGCCAAAAAGTAAAGAAGTATTTGATATGGAACAGTCCTCTAAATCCAGTACCCATCTCAATCCATTTGCTTTTCCCTCAGAAACAGACATTCGGTTTCTACTATTAGTACTATCAATCGCTGGCAGTACTATAATTTTGATTCAGACATTGGTAGGAATTTTCTTTGAATCTCCTTTAATTACTATTCCATTTGCTTTAATCGTTACAGTGAGCTTGTTTATAGTCGCACTTTATCAAACTAGACAATTTGCCTCTAAAACTATTCGAGTTAATCGCTGGGAAGATTTTCCACCCGCAGTTAATGACCCTGCTTTATCTACATCGCTTCAGCAGATGAATTGCTATATTCAGCAAACAATAGATAATGTACCAGAATTAACCTCTACAAAAATTCACTTGATTTGGGATGAAACGAGTAAATCCAGCAGCAAACCAGATGGACAAGCATTTGGATTTGGCAGAAAGCAATATGTTCGTCTGAAAAAAGGCTTGCACGATGCGTTTATGCAATTTCCTGAATTACCTATTTTTCAATCAGTTTTAATGCATGAGTTGGGTCATATTGCCAACCGCGATGCTAGTAAAACAGTTCTAACAAAATGTTTAAGCAGGTGCTTTTTTCCTATAGCAATTTTTAGTCTGATATCTTTCAATCTATATACTATCTGGGAATTGGGAGATCGGTTAATACGAGAAATTTCATTAAATTCTGCTCGATCTGGCATTCTTGAAATTGTCAATATCAACATTAAGTTGATTATTTTGTTATTGATTGTCGAAATTTCTCGTAGCAGTATTTTAAGAGTTCGAGAGTATTCTGCCGATGCTCGTGCTAGGAATTGGCTGGGGACATCTACTCCGATAATTAAAACGTTTTCAGAAGAGAACAGCCAGGAGAACTCCGCTAAGTTTAAAATCTGGACGTTTTTGCAGAAATTATTTCAATTATTTAGGGCTAAAATTGCCCCCAATCATCCAACCAATAAACAACGAATCATCCGACTTAAAAATCCCCGTTATTTCTTCGATCTTAGTCATGAACTTGCTTTATTAGCTGGTTTTTTATCGGGAGTATCCCTTAATTCCAATTTGAGTATTTTAACAATTTCTCCCAACGTTGTAGCTTTAATTGAAAAAATATATCAAGAGGTTCGGATGGCTTCTGAACCTAACTTATCTGTCATATTGGCTATAGTACTTTTTTTTGGTCTAGCAATTGTTTTTTTAGCAACATTTCTGGCTATTTTTGTAATATTCGGATTAATTCCTATTGTGGGAACAGTTGGCTTGCAAATTCAACAAGCTGCTTTTGCCGATCTTGCTCAACCAAAACAGAAGCGTTTGCTGACTTTACAAAAGCTAATTACATCATCCTTAACTTTAGGAATTGGATTTATATTAGGCTGTTTGTTGACACCTTCTACTTATGCACTTTCGATAAGAACAGCAGAAGCTGGAATTTCTTGGTCTGGAATTCTAGGATTAGTTATTGGTTGGACAAGTATTTTCTTGATATGGGAAATGTCAATCGCCAAACTTGCAGGAAGTATTTATTTAAACCATATCGAACCAAATACTCCTCGTCAAAAAATTCGTTGGCTTATGATATTTTCAGCCATCTTACTTTTGCCTCTACTTCTGTGGATGGGCAATATTCAGATGTTCTTTGGCGCACAAGCTGTCAATCCCGATTTATTTGATTTCTCTCAACTCGCAATCTGGAGTATTATTTCGGGGGTGCTTGCCTTCATAGTATTTGGCATTATCTTATTTTTTGTCTGGGTGAGTGCTTCAAGGAAAGGATGGCTGAAAAAACCCCAATGCCCTAAGTGTCAATCTATTATTAGCAATAAGTCAGGTTTATTGAAAAATTGCCCTGTATGCCATCATCCCATCGCAAATTGGGCATGGTTGCCATTGCCCATTTCATTTCCTTCTCCTCCTCCTCCAGAATCTACTTTTGCTATGGATAGCCCTCCACCACTGTAGGATACAAAATACAGAACATTCATATCTAACTAACTATTTAGGGATTCGCATCCTACTTCAAAAATGAAGTTTTGTTTTAGTGTCCTCTTTAAGGTAGTTTCAGCTTTTACTTAGTTGTTCCTTAAGCAATGTATTTTCAGCCCTCAGTCTTTCCACTAACTCCTCTACATTCTGAAGATGATAGACTCTACCAGCCAATCTTTCATTAATACGACGTAGACTATCTCTTTCTGTTTGTAGTTTTTTAATCCGGCGTAGTTCAAAAACGGGGTATTTTGGGTCACAAAGGCAGGACAAATTCAGCCAAGTTTGAACCCAGCTTTTAGAACAAAAGTATTATAATAGTAATCTATTTTTCAGGCACGTTGAAAAAGCTCGAATCCTAACAGTTCTAACCAATGTGGATGTTTTTCACCTGTCATCAGTTCTGTAGGGCTTTTGCCTACTCGTTCTGGAACTCGGCTTGCCATAAAGGTGCGATGATTCAAGAAAAATCGCAGAAGGTCGAGATAATCAGAATTGAGGTGTTTTCTCAAGAAAAAGTAATTTCTCAGACGAGAATTCAAGTTTTCCACTAAAGAACTGGCTCTGGGGGTTGATTTCATCGCTGACTCAACCGCTTCCATTACTGGGAGAAATTTGGCAGAAAGTTGCTGGTAGAGCTGACTCCACTTCTGCCAGTATCGGTTAGTTGAAAGTGATTTTTTCATTAATAAACAGACCTTTCGCACTTGAGAGAGAGAAATTTGAAACGAGTGGGCAATCTGCTCTAGTTTTTCGTCTAATACTTCAGCAAAAGCTAATAAATCAGTTTTTTGATTTGATAAAGCCACTCTAATTGCTCTAATCCCTTTGTGCTTCTTATCTTCCCTCAGTTTGAGTTCTTCAATAATGAAATTCATCAGCTCGATTCTTAGCCAATAGTCTTCCCCTGCTAAGGATAAAATATCATTATGAAGCCAATAGAGTAATATTTGGAGATCGCTGGCTAATTTTTGCAGTTGTGCTTCATTTTTGCGGGCTTGAGTTAACTTAGCTGATAATTGATTCCCTTTTCCCTTTAATTTAGCTGCCTCCATCTTCTGTTCTAGTTTTTCTCGTTGGGTTGTAGCTCCCTGGGCTTTTTTAGCTAAATTACGGCACAAAGCTTCACACTGGTCAAAAATATGCCACACATCTCCATGACATGGCTTATCTCCCCAAGCTGCTTGAACTCCCGCTCTGATTCCCTGACCTGCGTCAGCTATGGTGTAGTCGGGATTCAATCCTTGTGCTTCGGCTTCGAGTAAATACCATCCCCAGGTATCTTCATCTCGGTGTTCGACTTCCTCTAGGAGGAAACAGTAGGTAGAGTGAGCATCTACCCCTGTCAAGACGGGTTGACTGGCATGAAACAGTTCATCAAGTAATGCTACATCAATTGATGATAAATCTTGATTTTGATTGATTTGTCGGGCTTTTTCCGTCGCTTCTTTGATTCGATTGTGAACCGTACCGATACTCAGTGAATAATCAAATAAATCTCTTAATAATTCCATCACTCCTCGATAAGAGCAATGACAGATGAGAATCAAAGCTAGAATCAACTGAAATATCCATTTTTGAGTTACTGGAAGATAATACAGTACTTCATTGTCTTTTTCTGGCTTGTCAAAAGCACTATTTAAGGCTTGTTGAGCGATCGCTTTTTGTTGATAGATGAATTTACGACTTACTTGCTCTTGTTTGGCTATCTGGCTTACCGACTCTTGTTTTGAGAGAACATTGATAGCTAATTCTTGACGATGACGAGGTTGAAGACCAGAAGCTACAGAAGAAGGATTCACTCAGTTTACTCATAAATTGGGCTTATTTACTCTAATTTAACCCTATTCAATCTTTTTTGGTGGTAGTCTAATATCTTAGAACTTATGTTCTTCTTGAATGAAGGATTTGTCCTTAAACTGTAACCCTCCTTTGAACTACGCCGATAATTCTAGTTAAGGGTAACGGAAAATTTATTTATGTCAGATCTGGCGAGTGCAATTACTCGTTTAGAAGCATCTTTATCTACTCCCATAGGGTCTTCATTTCTCATTGATGAAGCACCAGATGTTGTTGCCGATTTGCTGGCTTCATTGCGATCGCCTAATACTAGAAGAGCTTATCAAAAAGACATCAATGATTTCTTCAAGGTAGTCACGAATCGAGATCCTACAAGAGATTTGGTTCTAGAATTTCTTCATTTAGAACAAACTCAAGCAGTACGCTTAGTATTAGGGTACAAAGCCAAGTTAATCGAAAATAAATTAAAGGCAGCTACGATTAACCGCCGTCTGGCAGCAATTAAATCTCTAACTGCCATTGGTCGCAAAATTGGAGTTTGCAACTATACCCTAGAAGATATCAAAGGCGAAAAAACTAAACCCTATCGCGACACAACAGGAGTAAATAAAGACGCTTTTACCAAGGTTTTAGCGATCGCAGACAATGCCCGTAATGCCAAAAGTAAACGGTCAAGGCTTAAAGGTATTAGAGATTATGCCTTATTAAGATTATTGTGGGGTAATGCCCTCAGACGGGGAGAACTACATCTAGCCAATATCTCTGATTTTGATGTTGCTGCTAAAACTTTGGCGATTATTGGTAAAGGAGAGGATGGGGAAAAGCAAATTATTGGCTTGCCAACTCAAAATGCGATCGCTATATCAGAGTGGTTGACCGTAAGAGGTGAAACAAATTTAGATTATCCTTTATTTATAGCTGTTGACAATGCTAACTACGGAAATAGGTTAAGCGGTAATGGGATATATACCATCGTCGACCGACTCTGTATTAAAGCAGGTATACCCAAAAAAATGTCACCCCATAGAATTCGACATAGTGCTATTACTGCTGCTTTAGATGCTACTGACGGCAATATTCGGAAGGTACAAAAGCTTTCTCGTCACAAGAACATTAATACTGTGATGACCTATGACGATAATCGCAGTAAGCACCAGGAGGAAATAAGTCAATTACTAGATGATTTGATTTAGTAATTTGGCATTATTCACCGCCAAAGCGTTCAATCATTGACTTAGCTCGACGATAGTTAGCTATTTTTTGCCTTTGCCGATCTCTTTTACGAGCTTCCTGGAGTACTTTTGACTGCATAGATTTGTGATTTTCAAAGTATATAAATAAAGCTTCTAAAAAAACTTCTCGACTAATTTCTTCCGACTGACATTTTTGACTCAATTTTTGGCTGAGTTCTTGTTCTAGTCTAATAGTGCTTTGTTTAGTCTTGAGATCCATGCTCGATGAAG
This sequence comes from Waterburya agarophytonicola KI4, assembly GCF_020640915.1. GTDB lineage: Bacteria > Cyanobacteriota > Cyanobacteriia > Cyanobacteriales > Xenococcaceae > Waterburya > Waterburya agarophytonicola. The sequence goes on from NZ_JADWDC010000034.1 coordinate 49,192, forward strand.
ATAATCCATTGAGAGCAGGTAAGGAAGACGGCGATATTGTCTTGGCATCTATAGTTGTAGATATCTCTATATCTTGATTGCTAGAATCTGAGACATCAATATTACTATCTTGATCGACAGAAGGCTTATCTAAAGATGATTGCTCCGAATTGCTAACTAAAGGAATTGTTGATAAATCTCGACTTTGTACTGTTGGTTTAGCTTTATTACGCAGTCTTTCTAAAGCATCTTGATTCATTATGTTTGCTATTTAAATTTAAATTTTATACTGCTACTTTAATTCCAGGTTTACTATCTTGTACGCCTGAATCTAACTCCTTGCAGTCTTCGAGTAATTCGATTATTTTTTCAAAGGGGTATTCTAAATCTCGTACTCCCAATTCACTCAAAAGTTGACCTTGACGGGTTGCTTGTTTAAATTTTTCTGATTCTCTAATAGTAGGAAGTACGGGAGCGTGATTGGCAAACTCTTTCATGGCAGCAATGTTATCTTTACTTTCTAATGTTTGAGTTCTTCCTACCCAGCGATCGCGAAAGGGAACGATTCCTAATATTTGTCCTCTAAATGCCATGACTTTAGCTTGTTCATCTAAAAACTTTTGTGTGTCGAGTAATGAATTAACACCTTTAGTCGCTGACTCTGCGGGAATTAATACCCAGTCTGCTGCTCCTACTGCTGTCAGACAGATCTGAGATCTTGTAGGCTGTACATCTATAATTACGTAGTCAAACAGTTCTTGTATAGCTTGAAGTCTAATCTGTAAGATTAGTGCGCCAGTGCCACTACCACTTAAATATTCAGATACTTTTGCTAGTCCACTATCGGCAGGAATTAGAAACAAATTATCTTCACTAGTAGGATAAATTCCGTCAACTGTAGAGACTGTACCTTTGATAACTTCCAGTAAAGTAGGCTGATTAGATGCTACTTCATGATTCAAGAAAAAAGTTAAATTAGCTTGTGGATCGCAATCGATCGCTAAAACTTTTTTACCCGCTTTTGCCAGCATTTTGGCAAGGAAATAACAAGTAGTAGTCTTTCCTTGTCCTCCTGCTAAACTAACTGCTGCTAATGTTTGCATTTCTTTTAATAACCACTTATTTTCAGCCTTATTTATAGCCTCATAGTTTATAGATGTCCAATATTTTTGCTATCTTTACAACTAAGTTTACAGAAACTAACATATTAAGATATCTTTATGTCTAATTATCAAGATTTCAAAGTTAATGGATATCTGGAAGTCTAGGTATCTAGACTTATTTAGTATTTGAAATTAATGTATCTACATAGTAAGAGTTCTAAAAATTTAGTAATTTGTAATTTTAGATGCAACTGATCCTAGAATATAAATACCTGAATGTAATGATAATTTGGCTTCAAGATACCTAGACATAAAGATATCTAGATGTTTAAAAATCCAGATGTATATCAACTATATATCGAGATATTTTGGTTAAAACATATTTAGATATACAGAAGAAAGAATAATAACAACTGATAAAGTCAAAGGCACTACATCATTGCGGGATAATTCCAAAGGTAATGGCAAGGAACTGGTTGCGGGTTTTCTCTACTGAGTGAATTTATCTGGAAGGCTTAATCT
>NZ_JADWDC010000134.1 GCF_020640915.1 Waterburya agarophytonicola KI4
ACTCAAAGTTTTCCCAATCGAGAAGGCTCGGTTGTTTAAGCGTTCGTCTCCCAATACTTCTCGGTTAAGAATTAAACAGTGTTTAAAATTGCAAAAATAACTCGATCATGGCGAACTGGCGTTTCTCGGCGAAGAGGTTTTTTAGAGGGAAATTTGGAACGAGGCTTTTTAACTACCCGTGGATTCTGTCTGCCTTGTCTTGGGGGAATTTGTTCAGCTAGAATATCCTGAATCAACCGTGAGAAAAAAAGGGCAGTTGCTCATTTTTTAGGTCTTGAAAATTAGGAATGGCTCGACGAATAACTTTCAGAGTGCCAGTAAAACCGGCGTTGTTCAAACTAGGGTTACACTTCTGGAAAAATTACCCAATTTATGAGAACATATGTTCTGAATTATTGCTCTAGAGCAGAGAGATGCTTGATACTAATAAGTTAGGTCAAAATTAGGCAAATATAGCAGTAAACTGAGTGAATCCATCTTCTTCTGTAGCTTCGGCTCTTCAACCTCGTCATCGTCAAGAATTAGCGATCAATGTTCTCTCGAAACAAGAGTCGGTAAGCCAGATAGCCAAACAAGAGCAAGTAAGTCGTAAATTCATCTATCAACAAAAAGCGATTGCTGAACTTGCTTTAAATACGGCGTTTGAAAAAGAAGAACCAGATCAGGAAGTCTTATATTATCTACCCATCACACAAAAATGGATATTTCAATTCATTTTAGCGTTGATTTTGATTTGCCATTGCTCTTATCGAGGAGTTAAGGAGATATTGCGCGATTTATTTGATTATCCTCTCAGTATCGGCACCATACACAACAGGGTAATCGCAGCAACTGAAAAAGCCCGAAACATCAATCAAGCTCAAGATTTATCCTCAATTGAGGTAGCATTACTCGACGAACTCTTTCATAGTACTCAACCCATCTTGACAGGAGTGGATGCTGATTCGACCTACTGTTTTCTCCTAGAAGCAGTGGAGCATCGCGATGAAGACACCTGGGGATGGTATTTGCTGGAAGCCGAAGAACAAGGATTGAATCCCGATTACACCATAGCTGACGCGGGAAAAGGAATTAGAGCAGGACAAAAAGCTGCTTGGGGAGAAGATATTGCTTGTCATGGGGATGTCTGGCATATGTTTGACCAATGTGACGCTTTATGTCGCAATTTAGCTAAAAAAGCCCAGGGTGCAACAACTCAACGCGAAAAGCTAGAAGAAAAGATGGAGATAGCCAAATTAAAGGGTCAAGGAAATAAATTCTCAGCTAAGTTAGTTAAAGCACGTCAAAAAGAGGAAAAACTGCTTCAATTAGCTAAGGATATTAAAATACTTTTTTATTGGCTCAGAGTTGATATTTTGTCCTTGGCAGGGCCAGAGTGGTCAGAACGATTGGAGTTGATGAACTTTATTATTGAAGAACTACAAGTCAGAGAAGACCAGGCTCACAAGGGAATCAAAGCTCTAAGAACTGCGTTATCGAATCAAAAATCGGATTTATTAGCTTTTGCCGAAGTTCTAGACCAGAAAATCGCTGATATTGCCCAAAAGTTTAAGGTTTCTCTATCTCAGGTGCGAGAGGTCTGTTTGTTAACGAAGAAGTCCCTTTCAACTAGCGTTTATTGGCAGAAATGGAATCATCTATATCAGCAACTTTCTGAGAAATTTCTACCAGTCAAGGAAGCGGTAGAATCCGCCATGAAATCAACCCCCAGAGCTAGTTCTTTGGTTGAAAACCTCAATTCCCGCCTCAGAAATTACTTTTTCAATTGAAAGCACTTGAATTCCGATTATCTTGACCTGCTTCGGTTTTTCTTGAATCATCGCACCTTTAGGTCAAGTAGAATTCCTGAACGAGTTGGCAAAAGTCCTACGGAGCTGATGACAGGTAAAAAACATCCACATTGGTTGTCACTGTTAGGATTTGAGCTTTTTCAAAGAGCCTAAAAAGTAAGTTTCCATAGTAATACTTTTGTTCTGTAACGCGAAGTCAAAACTTGGCTTAATTTGAGCTGCGTTTGTTACCCAAAATTGCCTGTTTTTGAACAACGCCGAAAATACAAACCTGGAGTGCGTCAACCTAATCGTGATGTGATTGGAGAGACGTAATTGTTTCCTCAATATAGAAACAGTCCCATTTTATGCTTCTATTATTCCCATTTTATGATTCAAGTTACAAGGAGCGATTTGAGCAATTTTCATTTGCTAACCTCGTAAAAGTGAATTCTTTTTTCTAAAAAGATTTTTCTAAAAAGATTAAAAAAGACTTGATTAAATTCAATTGTCTTTGACGTTGGTAAAATACCAATCGATAAAATTGATAAATTTAATACACATTATTTTTTGTCATCTAAATAAATGCCTCTTGCTGTCGCAAAAAAAGCAAATACATTGTGTGTACTAATATGTTTTAGTTTGAAGTGCTTTTTAATTTGTTATTCTATATATATCCTTATTTAAAATTTTTGTCTGTTCGCTAGAAGACATACAATAGTTAAATACAATCTTGATTAAGAGTTGTGTTTTTATTATCAAATATTAGAGTTAGTTGTTAACATTAAATCAAAAGTAAGTAATAGTTTCGGAATCTTTGCTAACTAAAATCTGTTTAAATCAGAATCCTATACTTTTGATTTAAACTATTCCATTAATACAATTAAATAGACACCAGAAATCGCTTCAAACACTGTCATGTATGAGCCAATAAGCTCATGCAAATAATTACAACTGTATAAACATAGAGGAGACAATAAAATGAAAGCTAATGAAGTTTTAAAAAGATACGCAGCAGGAGAAAGAAATTTTCGCGAAGCAGACTTAAGAGGCATAAGTTTAGCTAAAACGGATTTAAGCGGTATAGATCTTAGTGGCGCGCATTTGACTAATTCTGACATGAGTAACTCAAATTTAAGTAATGCTAATTTAAATTGGGCTGGACTCAAAGGAACTAATTTCCAAGGAGCTAATCTGAGAGGTGCAAAAATGCCTAATGGCAGAATACACAACGATCTTCTAGAGTGGGATAATTATTTTAGCTAATGTCTAATCATTAAATATTGGATGCAGATTAATGGACAATTCTTAATGCAAATACTAAAATTCTAATTTGGAAAAAATAGAATTTTAGTTCTCTTATAAAAATATAGAACTAACATCCATTAGGAATAATTATTTCTGTTACAAAAAGCTTGACAAGGATTAAACCATGAAAAGACAAAATTTATCAAATAAAGATCGTCCTGTAGGAGAAATTCACTTAGAAATTGCAGACACTTTTCAGGATTCAGGAACAAGAACGATTGAAAAGCTAATAATATTGAATAGAGGCTGACAAAGCAAAAATTATGACTACGCTAACCAAAAATGATATCAAACAAAGCGAACTATTAAATCAATTAGTTCTCGATTTTGATACTACTGAAATAGTTGGTCACGTTAAAAAGCTTTGGCTTGATGTCAAAGCCCATCAGGTAAAAGGTTTAACCTGCACCCACGGAATGTTTGACCGTGAAAAACATACATTCTCTTGGGAAAAGGTTGTCACAGTTGGTCATGATAGTATCCTGGTCAATACTGAAAACCAAGAAACGGTCGAGCAACTTGAATCAAACGATAATGTAATCGGGCTAAAAGTATGGACAGATGCAGGTAATAAAGTCAGGGTAAGCTCATCTTATTTTGTATAAAATGTACTTGACAAAAGTTTCGTTTT
>NZ_JADWDC010000035.1 GCF_020640915.1 Waterburya agarophytonicola KI4
TCCCACTAATAACACACTCATTCTTAGTGTAATTAATTTTGCCTAAGTACTTATTAATTTCCGAATGAGCAATCAAATAGTTGTCTCTATTCCTATAACTTTAAACAATAGGCAGAAAATTGCCAATGCTCTATGGGATAAGTACGGTACAGATTATTTATTTATCGGTCGAGTATTTCAAGAAACTACTACTAATCAAAGTTGTGCGATCGAGATAATTCAGACTATCGATCCCATGACAGAATGCGATCAAGCAATAATTTATCTGACTTCTCATGATGTAGGATATCAAGCTTGTCTGACAATTGCTCGCTTTGCTCAAGTATTGCTCAACATTGGCGGAATTGCAGTCAAAATCGAATCTGCTGAATTAACTCACAAAAGCAATAAATGGCTTTCTAACTACAATTCTCAAGATGTTTTTGAGATCTATTCTTTGTATGTAGGCTTAATTGAAGGAGAAGACACCTACTATTCCTGTGGGATGCACAATTTTGGCAAAGCAGATGTGTTTATCGGAGCTAGGGAAAACATCTGCTTAGCAATTTATGTGATGAATGTATTTAATTATTATCGTCTAACAGAGTCTCCCATACTGCAAGACAAACATACTTTTCAGCCTGATATTGAATCTCCCACTTATCAGATGAAATTACTAGAAGATCGAGAATATGAAGCAACCAGTCTACAATATAATCCCTTCGGCAGATGGTATTTATATCGATGCTGATAACTATTTTTTACTCTATGCTTTATACATAACTATTAACATCCTCTTGCAACCAGGCTTCTACCGGTTTACCATCCTTACGGCGCAATTCAATTTCTTGCATCACGATCAAATCCGATCCTGGTGGTGCGGGTTTCTCATGAAACAAGATTTCATAATCATCAGGGTTTTCATTCCGCTCTCTCAGCCAATCTTGTACCTTGATGCTACAGAAAAAAGATTGTCCCTGCTCAAACATACGGCTAATTTGCATTGACAGGCTATGAATATTTAATCGCGGCATAAGTTCTAAACTGATTTAGATTGGACTAGAAAACTAAGCATTGCTGTTAAACATACTATCTCGAACTTCTGGGAGTTTCAACATAATGTAGCAAGGATTCTCGTTCCAAATTTAAAGAATGGGAATTTGGGATGAGAGGAATTGCTAAGGCGCGTTTTATGTGGGAAGCTTCCCACATAAAAGCCGCCGTACCAGTATATAAACATTGCGAAGCACCCTCGGCAGTCACTCTATGAGGGAAGGCCTCAAGACCGTGCTGCCTCGCAATACAAAACTATTCTTACTTGCGACATGGGTGATATAATATTGTTTATGAATCAAGTTACAACAGTAGCCTGTAAACTCGAAGTATCTGTAAAGTTGTCGAAAGAAATCGACGAGACATTACAGGTATTTGCTGCTGCTTGTGAATGGGTGAATGACAATACTCCTAAAGATTTGACCAGCAAAACCAAGATGCAAAAGCTGGTATATAGCGATGTTAGAACTAGATTTGGTTTGTCAGCTAACTTGGCAATACAGGCACTTAGGAGAGTTTGTGCTAATAGAAAAACTGCCAGACAAAAAAAGCGTAATGTTAGAAAGTTCAGTCCGACCTCAGTAAGCTACGATGCCAGAATTTTTAGTTTTAAAGAGTTTGACTATACGGTTAGTTTAAGACTACTTGAGAATAGAGTTCGTTTTGAGCTAGACATTGGTAACTATCAACGTGGCATTTTGAAAGGACAAGATCCCAAATCGGCTACATTAGTAAAGCGTAAAAACGGTGATTACTACATTCATATAAATCTAGATAATGAAACCCCAAATCCTATCACTACAAAGGATGTGTTAGGTGTCGATCTAGGTAGAACAGATATTGCATACACATCGGATGGAGACTCTTGGAGTGGACACCAGTTAGACAAAGTTAGAAACAAATATGGGTGGGTCAGAAAGGTTCTCGCTAAAAAAGCCAGCTTAGGCACGAGAAGCAGTCGGCGCAGATGTCGGCAACTTCAGAAACGGTTATCTGGTAAGGAGAAACGATTCCAAAAGCATATAAACCATGAAATATCGAGACAGCTAGTTAATAATGCAGTGGCTAGCAAACAAGCTATATCTTTAGAAGACCTTACAGGAATTAGAGAGGGAACAAACCAGCAACCGAGAAACAAGCAAGAACGTAGAAAGTCTAACAGTTGGAGTTTCTATCAGTTAAGACAGTTTTTGACTTATAAATGCTTGTTAGCTGGCATTCCTTTGTACTTGGTAAACCCAGCCTACACTAGTAGAAGCTGCTATAAGTGCGGTTACATCGGCAACCGAAGTGGCAAGGGGTTTAGCTGTGTAAATCCTGCTTGTAAGAACAAGTGTGATGCCGATTATAACGGCAGCCAAAATATTTCTGCATTAGGGCTGACTATAAACCAGCCTGGAGGTTCAGGTTTAGTCTGTAGACTAAGGACTGGGAACGTAGAATACTTCCAGCTTAGTCTATTCGGCGACGACTTAGGGCTACTGAAAACTCCTTCTAAATCTTTGATTTAGGACGAGTAGTTTATGATTCCACCTTTTTTAATAATTCCTTCAATTACTCAAGAGTAGATGCTATACTGTTTTTTGAAGTTAAATGCCCCAATGGCTCAGTGGTAGAGTACATCTTTGGTAAAGATGAGGTCGCGAGTTCAATTCTCGCTTGGGGCTTAAAATAGGTCCCAGGTTGCATTTAATTGACAATTTGCGATCGCTTTTCGGGGGACTTTACCATTATAAGTCCGAGTTCGTATTGCAAATATTAAATTGTCCACTTATAGCATAGACATAGAGATATTACTGATTATCATTTGTTTATTCGTGGTAACAATAAACAAATAAATATACGATCGAGAATTATGACTAGGACATCAGATGCGATCGCTTTTGATTATATTAATCTTGAGTCTTTACCCGCCGTGTGGCAGATAGCAGCCGATAAGTTTGGCGATACTATCGCCCTCAAAGATCCTCATGCCAAACCAGAAGTAGCCATTAGCTACCGAGATTTATACGCCAAAATAAAACAATTTGCTACTGGCTTACAAGCATTAGGCATTCAACCCCAGAATAAAGTCGCCTTGTTTGCTGATAATAGCCCCCGTTGGTTTATTGCCGATCAGGGAATTATGACGGCAGGTGGGGTTGACGTAGTAAGATCTGCTGGTGCAGAACAACAAGAATTGCTTTATATCTTAGAGAATAGCGACAGTACTAGTTTAGTTGTTGAAGATTTAAAGACTCTCAAGAAATTAAGTTCCAAGTTGGGAGACTTATCGATAGAATTGATTATTATTCTTAGCGATGAAACCCCGCCAGAAGAAACATCAATTAAAACTGTCAATTTTTTAGGATTAATGGAGTTGGGAAGTAATAACTCCTTACAACCAGTAGAACAAACTAAAGACATCCTAGCGACTCTACTATATACTTCTGGTACGACAGGAAAGCCCAAAGGGGTGATGTTGAGTCATGGTAATCTTCTCCATCAGGTAAATTATGTTAAAACCGTCTTTCAGCCCCAAGCGGGAGATGTATTACTCTCAATTCTTCCTAGTTGGCACGCTTACGAAAGAGCGGCAGAATATTTCTTTTTAGCTCATGGTGGCACGCAAGTATATACCTCCATACGCTATTTCAAACAAGATTTAAAACAGTTTCAGCCGACTTATATGGTGGGCGTACCCCGTCTTTGGGAGTCTTTGTATGATGGAGTGCAAAAACTTTTGGGCGGACAGTCAGCATCCCAACAAAAGCTAGTTAAATTCTTCCTTAAACAGTCGGAGAAATATATTGCAGCCAAAAGAATTGCTGATAATACTAGTTTAGAACACTTTAATGCTTCTTCTCTAGAGCGATCGCTTGCCGATTTCAAAGCAGGATCTCTCTATCCCATCCACGCTTTAGCAGATAAATTGATTTACCGCAAAATAAGAGCTGGCATCGGTAACATTCAAGCAGTCTGTAGCGGTGGTGGATCTTTAGCAAAATATCTCGACGACTTCTATCAAACTATTGGTGTCGATGTTTTTGTGGGTTATGGACTTTCCGAAACCTCTCCCATTACTAACGCTCGTACTCCCCAGCATAATGTTAGAGGATCGGCAGGAAAACCCCTACCCAAAATAGAAATAAAAATCGTTCATCCTGAAACCCGTCAACCTTTATCCCAAGGAGAAAGAGGATTGGTTTTAATTAAAGGGGATTCGGTGATGCAGGGCTATTATAACAATCCCGAAGCAACGGCTAAAGCGATCGATTCTGATGGTTGGTTTGATAGTGGCGATCTCGGCTGGGTAACGCCCTATAATGACTTAGTACTAACGGGTAGAGCTAAAGATACTATCGTTTTAACCAATGGGGAAAACATCGAACCTCAACCCATCGAAGATGCTTGCGTGCGCAGTGTCTATATCGATCAGATTATGTTGGTAGGACAAGACCAAAGAGCTTTAGGGGCATTGATCGTGCCTAATTTAGAAACCCTACAACAATGGGTAACAGAACAAAAGTTAGACCTGAAATTACCAACTCCCGATAGTACCCCTGAAGAAGTAAATCAAAGCGATCTTAATAGCAACCCTATTATTAATTTATATCGTAATGAAATAACTCGCGAAGTGAAAAATCGCCCAGGCTACAAAGCAGACGATCGCATTTCTGATTTTCGTTTTATTAGCGAACCTTTTTCCCAAGCTAATGGTTTGATGACTCAAACATTCAAAATTAAACGCCCTCAAGTTAAAGAAAAATATCAACATCTCATTGATGAAATTTTTGCTAATTAGAACTTAAAAACATAATAAAGGCGATCGCAATATCGGGATTTTTTCAGTAGTACGATCGCCTAAAACTATAAATTATCACTTTTCAAACTTGGATATTAACTCGTCAATAGATCTTTGAAACATCGGGATCGATAGCTCATCTAAGTCGTAACTACATTCAATTTTGGCTCTAGTAGTTTGTGGGATGGTATTCATCACATATTTCTTCTGCTATCACTCCTGCAATCGTCCCTGGTGCTGCATAATCTTTTTCTCGACCTTGATTGGATTGCAAGTAATATTCGTCTGTTCGACAATTTACGGCGAATAGTCCACGTCCAAAATTTTCGTGGTCAACTTTGGCTGAACGCACTTCCCCTTTAATAACGACAGATTCGTTATCCATATGTATTGGAAAGTCATCAGATGAATAACCCACAACGTACCATTCTGCTTTTGCTTTGAGGGGAAACCAGAAAAATAAAATGTTACAAGTTGTTAGGATAGATAGACGAATGCACCATTTTTGTGTTCTTTTTATGTCTATAGATTGAAAAAATAATGGGTTTATTTAATAGAGTTATCTTATAGCGATCAGGAGTATCTTTTCCAGTATTTATATTCCACAGTAAGCAGTTTTTCTGTTGATTTGACTACAGAGTAATCAACATTCAAGTAAAGCAATAAAGTAAAAAAATATTATTAATAAAATGTCATGGCGAGACAGCAATACAAAATATCTACATAATAAATTAATATTCTCTAATCCTAAATCAATACAAGCATCAAAACTAGTAATCCGTTTTTTTTTGATAACGAGAATGCGATCGCACTATTTTTTTAGAAAACAGTAGTATCTTCTTCGGTAGCTTCTTCCGACTGAGCATTTTCTAAATTATCGGCAAAATCATAATAGACTCGGCTTCCTTCTTCAAAAGTTGGCTTATTCGCGCTTCTAGTTAAAGCTTGATTTTTACTGGGAGCTTGGCGAAAAGCCATAAAGTCTTGCAAAACTTCATTAGGATCGTCTTGAGTTTGTAGGGTAAACAAAAGATCGTCTTCTTCGCATCTAGTATCAATCTTTTTAGTACTACAAACTACATTTACTTCTCCGTCTCTAATCCATTGGGCACGATCGACGGTAATATAGCCCAAAGAATCGCGATCGTAAATAGCTTGAAATCTTTGGGAAACTTCTTCACAGCGTTTTTGGGGAGTCCACTCGCTACCAAAATATCCATTGTTAGGATCGAAATAGATGACTGTTAATGGTTGAGGAAGTTTGGGGTTATTAACTACTGTTGCGGGTACTGTTTCCCCATTCAACTGGCTTGTTCCACAAGAAAAAGTTACGCGCTCCGAATTATTATTAGTAGCATCTGCTTGATTTTCTTTGCTACAGGCAGAACTAACAAATATTGAACCACAAATAACTAAAGATAAATATTTCAGATTCATAATTAAAAGTTTTTCGATCTATATTTGTAGATTTTATAGAGTCTAAGATAGTACAAAAGAGGTTTTAGCTGTAGATCGAGCAGGAATTGTATCAAACCTTAATAAAGTTAGCCCTTAAAGAGCAAATACCCCATGATTTTTTTAGCTTCACCAAGTTAAGCCAGAAGTTCTAGGCTATATAGTTAAAAGATGTGTAGGGCAATTGATTTATGAAGGCAATAATTGGGGGACATTACCAAATAGTCAAAGAGTTGGCTAGTGGAGGTTTTGGTCAGACATATATAGCGAAAGATATTCATCTTCCAGATAAACCCCTGCGGGTAGTTAAACTGCTCAAACCTCTAACCATCAGCGGTTCGGAAATTGTTCCTTTAGCCAAAGATCATCCTACTTTTAGTCTGGCTCGACGCTTATTTGATAAAGAAGCCCAAGTCCTTTATAAATTGGGAGTAAACGACCAAATTCCCCAACTTTTTGGTCATTTTGAAGAAGAAGAAGATTTTTTTCTCGTTCAACAATTAATTGAAGGTAAAGATCTCAGTGAAGAAATTTTAGACAAACAATTGAGCCAAACAGAAGTTATAGATCTCTTGATTGATATTTTGACTCCTTTAGCTTTTGTCCACCAACACAAAGTTATTCATCGAGACTTGAAGCCAGATAACTTAATTCGACGTAAGAGCGATCGCAAAATTGTCTTGATTGATTTTGGTGCAGTTAAAGAAGTTATTTCCCAAACGACTATCACAGATCGCCAAGCTCGAACAATTGCTATTGGTACTCCTGGCTATATGCCTACCGAACAGGGCAATGGTAAGCCAACTTTGAGCAGCGATATCTATGCAGTGGGAATGATTGGCATTCAATCCTTAACTGGTTTATATCCCACTTTAATTCCCAACGATCCGATGACGGGAGAAATTCAATGGCAAGATAGCATTGAAGTAGATCCTAAACTGGCAGAAATCCTGAATAAAATGATTGCTGAAGATTTTCGCCAGCGTTATAAATCGGCGCAAGAAGCTTTGGAGGCAGTTAGCAGTTTACAAGATAAATCTGACGCTAGATCGGTAAGTTCCAAACCTGTAGAAACTTTTGTTATCGATGACAATACGACGGAGAAAAATAGCGATCGCACTAAAAGCAAGATTAACAACAAACTGATGCTATCAATAGTTGCTTTATTCTTAGCATTAGTCACGGGCTATGTAATTTTAACTCGCACCCTAGATACTACCAACACAAATAATTCACCCTCATCTCCAGAAAAATCTAAAGATGCCGATCCTGCATTTTAAGAGGCATTACAAGGATTGCTTGCTACTTACTCAATTGGATTCGCCAATCAAGCTAAATGCAGCCCAATTGTAAGGTTCTTTATGTTTTTTCATCGTTTCTAACATCGCACTTCGTAAAGCTTGAGCCTTATTTACCTCTTCGTCTAAATTTTCATAAAATGCTGTCATCAAAGTCGCAGTAGGTGCGTCGGGAATAGTCCACAAAGATGCAACTACACTAGGCGTTCCCGCAGAGATAAAAGAACGAGATAACCCAATCACTCCATCATCCCTAATATCGCCCCTAGCCGTCTCGCAAGCACTCAAGACAACTAAATCCGCGTTGAGTTGCAGATCGAAAATTTCGCTAGAAGTCAACCAACCATCATTGCTACTATCGGGAGTAAGAGCGATCGCCCCAGGCAGATCTAATCCTTTGATATCCTCGTGAGCGATAACGGCATGAGTAGCAAAATGCAACCTGTTTGATTGAGAAATTTGTTCTAAAATAGACGTTTCTGTGGCTTGACTGCCAATAATAGGCTGAATATTCAAAATTTCGGCAATATCTCGCGCTTCTTGCTCTGCTCCTGGTAAAGAAACCAGATCGGCTGGCATTTCAGGATTGCCGACTACTAAGCTGGCTTTGGATGTAGAATTCTTTGCTTGTAATGCTTTACTTTTATCCCTGGCTAGAGCCAAAAATTCAATAGCTGGGGAAGTAGAAATAGTATGTCTTTGAACCAAATATTTACCCCACCAGTTTTGTAAGGCTGCAAAAGGCACGAGAAACATAGACTCGTGGGGGATAAACACTACCTCTGCATCTTTATCTTTGGGCAAAGACTTGGCAATAGGATCGATTAATAATTTGTGTAATTCTTTTAAAGATTCTTGATTAGATAAACCAGTTTTTACACCATCATGCCAGTTGTCTGTCAAGTCTTTAATCGAGCTATCTCTTCCCTTAAGATCGACTTCTTCAAATACAATGTCGCCTGTAGGTTGCACTACCCAAATCAACAACTTATCTTCTTTTCCCTGAAACTTATCAAAAGTGCGATCGTGGATAACCGAATATTCAACTATGGTGATGTTTTTTTGCTGGGCTATTTGTTTGATTTCTTCAATGTTAGGCGATTTTATTTCAGGTGCTGCTGATTGCTTCACTTCATGTCCGTGTTGCGAACAACCTATTTGCTGTATATATTGAAGTTGTTCTGGGGTCAATTGATGGCTCTGTTGACTCCAATATTGGCAAGCATTAGCAAGAGGACTCTGACTGCTTGACTTAGGTGCAGAATTTGCAGTTGGTTCTAGTTTTCGACCAAATTTATCTATGGTGACGCGAGCGCGACCAGATTCTGAGGCTTCCAAAGCTTTTTCTGGTAAATCCTGCTCTATTAAAACTTGTTGTAACAACGAAGCAATAGAAGATGATGTTTCAAATTGCTCGACATCATCTTTCTTCCCATTGTGATAGTCATCCATATTAAAAGCAAATTGCGAGCGACCGATTAAATCGTTTACACTCGTTCTTTCATTTCTGTCTTGCTCGAAAGCTTCGTAGGATTTTCTCAGATAAGTTTCTGACTCTGGTAATTTATTTAACTTCCATAATGCCGTTCCCATCAACGCGGTGGCATCTCCCAAATCGTCTTGCTCTAAAGAATCAGCATCGACTAAAATCTTTTCGGCATAACTAACTGCTTGCTTGTAGTCGCCCATTGCACCGTAAACATTACCAATAGATAAATAAGCTAGTTGTAGATCTCTGGTGTCGTTAGTTTCCAGGGCTAATTTTTCTAGATCTTGAAACTGTTTTAAAGCTTGGGAATAATTTCCTTGTTGATAATAAGCTCTCCCCAAAAATAATTTAGTGGCATCATCTACAGACTTGGATGTTTCTTCGCTTTCCAGAAGAGCCACACGCTGTTCTAAAATATTGATACTTTTTTCATATCTACCTTCTGCAAAATTAGATATCCCTTGAACTAATAAAATATTCAACTGCATATCAGTGTTGCCACTATCTTGAGCAATTTTTGCTGCTTGGTCTAGTTTAGGGATAGCATCATCATGATTATAGTCATGTCCAAGTTTTCCAGCCTCCAATAACAATGAAGTGGCGGTATCTGGTTGTTCGGATTTAGTTTCTGGATCTGGTTGAGATGTATCGCTAGATTCAACGGGAGTTTGAGTTAGCTTTGATGTTGATTCTTGAGATTTTGAACCACAAGAAACCAAAAAACTGCTCAATATCAGAACTAGAAAAAATCTTGGCTGGAAACATTTCATGATGAATTATTTAAAAAGTATTAGAGAGAAAGTATCATGACAAGCTCGTAATACAAATCATTTACACAATCGATTTAAGATTTCTCAACACAAGAGTTAACACAGGAAATAAGTAAAGCGATCGCCTTTTGTGCCGTAACTTTTTGATGGTTCTTTTTTAAATTCTTATAAAAACTATCTAAAATGAATTTTTTGAGCTACAACTAAAAAGATTAAAAATTCAGGAAATAACCTAGCCAGACTAGTAAATAACCTGTACCCTTTAAGCTGCAATCGCAATCAAGAAATTAAAGAAGGAGTCGAGATCGTGGATTATTCCAATGCTAGTTTGCTTTTAAAACGCCCAGTGACAGTCAAAGCTATTGTGACGGCGCAATGGAAAGAAGAAGTAACTCAACAACTGCAAAAGCAAACCGCTCAACTAGACAAACAAATGCAGCAACTAGAGATGCAGGGCAAAAGAACCATTGAAGAAATCACCAAACAAATCAACGATCCTGCAAGCCCTCAACTCAAAAAACAAACTGAGAATATTATGGGGCAGGTCAATCAGAAAAAAGCAGAAATGCTAGAAAAGAAAAATCAATTCTTGCAGCAATTACAGCAGATTCAGCTATTGGAATTAGATCAAGAAGTAGTTCAAGCTCAAATGGAAAGCTTTTTTAGATTAGAGAAAGGAGACAATTTAGTTAAAAAACTTAATGTAGAAGTTGTCTTGAGAGATGGAGTAGTCGAAGAAATTCGTGGTGAGGTTTAAATTTCGCAGTAAAACGTTGCTTTATTAAATAAATATAAAAGTGACTACACTCAAAAATTTAAACCTTCTTAAACACTCTTGTTTTCGGGAAACGATACCCTGAGAATTAGTAAAGAAATTGGTATGTACTGATGAGGGAGCAAGTTGAATAATAAAGCGATCGCCCATGAACCAGCAAGAGTGATATGTTTGGGTGAAATATTGTTTGATTGTCTTGCTGATGATATTGGCAAGTCTGTTGCGGAAGTTTCTAACTGGACTCCCTACCCAGGAGGCGCGCCAGCTAATACTGCTTGTGCCTTGGTTAAATTGGGAACTCCCTCCGCTTTTATTGGCTGTGTCGGTAAAGATAAAGCAGGTAGTGAATTAGTTGAGTTGCTGCAATTGATTGGAGTTTCCACAAGTGGTATTCAATACAACGATCGCTTTCCCACTCGACAAGTGTATGTCACTCGTACCGTTGATGGCGATCGCTCTTTTGCAGGTTTTGGCGATAAAAAGCCAAATGAATTTGCCGATGCCTATCTAGATGCTAAATATCTACCCCCAGAGTTGTTTTTTGAAGCTGAATTTTTAGTCATAGGAACTCTAGAGCTAGCTTATCCTCAAACCCGTGCAGCAGTTTTTAGAGCCTTGGAATTGGCAGAAGAGTATCATCTGAAAATAATTCTTGATGTCAATTGGCGACCTATGTTTTGGCTTGACGAACAAGAGGCACTCCCCTTAATCAAGCAGCTTTGGCAATATGTTGATTTTCTCAAACTAGCAGCAGAAGAAGCCGAGTGGCTGTTTGATACTAGAGACGCAGGGGCAATTGCTCATCGTCTCAATTCAGTTGAAGGGGTTCTAGTCAGCGATGGAGGTGCTAGAGTAAGCTACTGTCTGAGCGAAAATGAAGGTACAGTAAACCCAATCAAATTATCCGCGATCGATACTACAGGGGCGGGAGATGCTTTTTTAGCAGGTTTTATTCATCGGCTATGTCATTATGGCAATCAACAATTACAAGACCCTAAAATAGCCCAGAATATTGTGGAATATGCCTGTGCGGTAGGTGGTTTAACCACTACCAACTCTGGGGCGATCGCGGCCCAACCAACTGCCGAGGAAGTTGAAGCATTTTTGGATCGCAGTCTGTAGGCTGGGTTCAACCTGATTCTCTATAAGTACTTAAAAGGTGAAAGTCAAGTAGACTATACTGCTAGATGCTATGGTTAAGGTTAAATTAAGCAATTATCAAAAATAAATTAACTTTTAATTAATTTGAATAAAAATAGCTTTTTAACCTCCTCCAAAGAAATAAATGAAATTACTAACAGCAGCAAGCAATCAAAAACAATTACAGATATTTTCAGTTGGGGAATTCTGGCGATCGCCGTAATTGCTTTAGCATTTTCTCCTGTATTTACCAAACTCAGCGAGATCGAAATTAGCCCCACTGCAACCATCTTTAATCGTCTGTGGATTGCAACTATCATTATGGGTGTTTGGCAGCTAATTCAAACGCCAACAGATTTTCCCGCGCTTAACTTAAAAGAATTTAAGTTTGAATATAAGCAACAAGGTTTATTAATTCTGGCTAGTATCAGTGCAACTGCTTCTTCAGTTTTGTGGGCAATTTCTTTTACCCAAACTAGTATCGCTAGCTCTACAGTATTACGTAGTCTGACACCGTTATTTATTAGCTTGGGTGCGTGGTTAATTCTCAAACAGCAATTTAACCGCCAATTTATCATCGGCATGACATTAGCCATAATTGGTGGAATGGTTATTGGTTGGGACGATCTACACCTAAGTACGGAGTATTTGGTGGGGGATAGTATTGCTATAGCTTCGGCTGCTTTGCACGGAGCAAATATACTAACCGTGGGCTATTTGCGCGATCGCAATTGCACTGTTTCTAGAGTTTTATTTTGGCGATGCGGTTTTGGCGCATTAATTGTTTTACCAGTTGTTTGGTTTACTGATGTCCAATTATTTCCCATTACTCTTCAAGGCTGGCTTATGGTAATTGCCTTAGCATTTGTCTGTCAGACTTTTGGACAAGGATTACTGGTATATAGTTTAAAAAAGTTTTCTTCTAGTTTTGTTGGAATTGTTACCCTGCTCAAGCCAATATTTACAGCTTTTTTAGCGTGGATTATCTTCAGGGAAACCGTAAGCTTGACTAGTGGTGGTGCATTACTACTGATCTTACTTGGCATTTATTTAGCGAAATCTAGCAGCGATTAATAACTGATGTTACGCATAAGGCATCACGCAGAAATAAATTCCCCTTATTTAGTTTAAATTAGGCAGAATTGAATAATTCCAATTTCCTTGAAAGCGATCGCGCTGAAGATTTACTTTCTCTAGCTCTTCATCACTAATTTTTTGTCCAATAATTCCATAGGGGATAACTTTTCATAGTTCCTGATCGGGAAAATCATGTGTCTTAAGCAAGATTGGCTCTATTAAGAATAACTCTAACTACGGAAGAAAATAAAACATTACAAGAGCTAGAAGTGGCAGACTCTGTGCCTCGACGAACAAAGCAAAGAGCAACCGCACTTCGTCTAAATGGAACAGAATGGAAAGTAAAAGCGATCGCCTTAATCTTTAAAAAGCGATCGCACGATCAACAATTGAATTGTATTTAAAATAAGCTCATAGCTATTTAAACTGAAACTTCACTCAACTGACGAGTCATATACTCAAAAGGCTCATCAATAAAACTAGTGTCAGCCACTCCGTTATCTGTTGCCATTTTTTTGAGCATATCCTTCATAATTTGGATGCCCACTACAGTAGGACCAATAGGTACGCCCAAAGAGTTGTAAGTTTCTCTCAAACCTTGCAATACCCTTTCATCCAGAACATCCATGCTACCTGCGACTAAAGCATAGCTAGCATAACGCAGATAATAGTCCATATCCCGCAAACAAGCAGAATAGCGACGGGTAGTATAGGCGTTGCCACCAGGACGAATTAGTTCGGGAACATCTTCAAACAGCTGTAAACCAGCGTCTTTGACAATTGTAGCTGCATTACCACTAATCATTGTGGCTACGGCAACTCTGGCTGTGCCAGAAGTAAAATAGTCTTTAAGACTATCCATCGCATCGCGGTCTAAATAGCGACCTGAAATATCATAATTTTTAATTAGGTTGGTAACTGCGTCTCGCATCTTCCTTGATTTCTCCCAACAGCATTTTTATTTAATTTGGCTAGTTAGATTAGCCTTTATTTTTAAGCTATGTCTTAAGCTATATCTATTTATAATCCCACATACCGCGACGAGACTATTATTCGCTTCAAATTTTGACATCTTTTAGATTATTCTTGACAAGATTTAATTTGGTTAATTTGGTTAATTTGGTCACAATTTTCTAAAATCTACAGATTTGAAGTTCAAATAAGCAGTGATAATTCTGTAACATCGATCCCAAACAGCAGCCTTCTAGAATCTATAAAATTTCGGAGATACAATCGAAAATCTTCAGTAGTTTTGAGTATTTAACATTATTCTGTTGCATATTTTACATTTTCTTAGATCGCTACCAAGATAGGATCGGTTGAACTTAACCGCCTCTGCGGTCGAAAATCGAGGGTTATTATAGAGACAAAACTTCCCTATAGTTCCTCGTCAAAATTCAATACATATACAAAATAACTTTAAATTGTCATGGGATACGAATCTCGCAGTCAAGCGATCTACGAAATAAATAATCGCGAACCTATTGTTGTTGGGCCTCCTTGCCGTTTAGAGGATATTTGGGCAGCGGACGTTTTTAGCTTGAGCAAAATGAAGCAATGTTTGCCCAAAGCCGTTTTCAAATCTCTGAAAAAAACCATTCAAACAGGGGAACAATTAGACGTTTCAGTAGCAGATATTGTAGCGTCAGCCATGAAAGATTGGGCGATCGCTAAAGGTGCATCTTACTATGCTCACGTCTTTTATCCCATGACCAATGCTACTGCTGAAAAGCATGATGGTTTTATTTCCACCCAAGGAGATGGCAGCGCAATTTCTGAATTTGCAGGAAAATTGCTGGTACAAGGTGAGCCTGACGGTTCTTCTTTCCCCAACGGAGGTATTCGTTCTACTTTTGAAGCTAGAGGATATACTGCTTGGGATGTAACCAGCCCTGCTTATTTGATGGAAACAGATAATGGGGTGACTTTATGTATCCCCACCGTGTTTGTTTCTTGGACGGGAGAAGCTCTAGATAAAAAAACTCCTCTATTGCGCTCTATTGCCTCAATGAATAAAGCTGCCAATAGAGTTTTGAAACTTTTGGGTCATAAAGATATTGCGCCTGTTAACTCTAGTTGTGGTGCAGAGCAAGAATATTTCTTGGTAGATGCTCACTTTGCCAGCGCTCGTCCCGATTTACTCTTAAGCGGTAGAACATTATTTGGTAAGCCTCCTGCTAAGGGTCAACAGTTTGACGATCATTATTTTGGGGCAATTCCAGAGCGCGTTCAAGTCTTTATGCAGGACGTAGAAAAGAAAATGTATCGTTTGGGAATTCCTGCTAAAACCAGACACAATGAAGTAGCTCCTGGCCAGTTTGAAATCGCGCCTTTTTTTGAAGCTGCTAACGTAGCCTCCGACCACCAGCAGTTAACGATGACTCTGTTGCGTCAAACTGCCAAAAAACACGGTTTTGTTTGCTTGCTACACGAAAAACCCTTTGCAGGAATTAACGGCTCTGGTAAGCACGTGAACTGGTCTGTCGGAAATGCTACTCAAGGTAACTTATTAGATCCTGGCGACTCTCCCCACGAAAACGTTCAATTCTTAGTATTCTGTGCTGCGGTAATTCGTGGAGTACATAAATACGGCCCTTTAATGCGTGCCGTAATTGCCAATGCCAGTAACGATCATCGTTTGGGGGCAAACGAAGCACCTCCTGCAATTATGTCGGTTTATTTGGGTTCTCAATTAGAAGAACTATTTAATCAAATTGCTAATGGCAACATGAGCAATGATTATAGCCACAGTGGAAAATTAGAGTTTGGGGTAGATACTTTACCTCCTCTATCAAAAGACGCGGGCGATCGCAATCGAACTTCTCCTTTTGCTTTTACGGGGAACCGTTTTGAGTTCCGCGCGGTGGGCTCTAGCCAGTCTGTTTCTGGTCCATTAATTGCGCTCAATACTATGTTGGCAGATTCTTTGAATGCTGTAGGGGATTTATTAGAGGTAGAGTTAGGCAAAGGTGCAGATCTTAATGCTGCTATCTTGACTTGCCTCAAAGAAATTATGAACAAACATAGTGCGGTTATCTTTGGTGGCGACGGTTACTCAGATAAATGGCACAAAATGGCAGTAGAAGAAAGAGGTTTGGCTAATTTACCCACTACTGCGGATGCTTTACCCTGCCTCAAAGAGAAATACATTGAAGAATTATTTGAAAGAACAGGCGTACTTTCTCCTGTAGAGCTAGAAAGCCGTTATGAAGTTTATGCAGAGCAGTATATTCTTTCTATTGAAGTAGAAGCCAAACTAGTCATAGACATAGCCAAAACTTCAATTTATCCCGCTGCCATGAGACATTTAACAGATATGTCTCAAACTATTGCTGTTGTTGGGGATATGGGAATCGAACTAGATAAAAGCAACATCAAAACTGTTGCCGAATTGACTAATTCTCTCATGTCTAAAGTAGCTAAACTTGCTTCGGCGATCGAGAAAAAAGACTTTGCCAATACAGAAGAACACATGAAATATTGCGCGGGTACTATTCGTTCTCTGATGGATGATGTTAGAGTAGATGTTGATGCTATAGAAGCAGAAGTAGCTGACGACCTATGGCCCCTGCCAACTTATCAAGAAATGTTATTTATCAAGTAATCAATTATTTAGATAGCATTAAGATTTTTAATCAGCCGTTCTTTTGAGGACGGCTTTTTTAATTTCAAGGTGAATTTTGCTGGAGGAGAATCGATAGTAAACCGTCCAATATAATTTATTATTCTTAATAAGAGCTAATCTAAGTTATTTAGTTTATATATTTTTAGTAAAGGCGATCGCCTAAGATATTCTAAAAATCTACTATTTCTGCCCGATAAAACAAGAAGTACGACATTATTTAAAAATTGTTAAGATAACTAATATAAATATTTTAATTAAGTTTTCGTCTGTATTTTAAAAAAATATAGAATTATACACTCTTTGAGTCTTAAGAAACCGTATTCATTCATACGGCACAAATGGAAAAAAAATCACAAACTAGACAGAATTGAGTTTGCAATTAGTAGACGAACCAACTATATTTTCTAAATTAATCAAAGTGTAGTAGATGAATTCTAAATTCTTAGAAACTAAACAGGCATTTCAGCGTAGAAATACGGTGAATGCTGACAATCAAATCAAGGACTTGATTCCAAGACCTTTGAGAACAATATTAAAATCTTTCTCTCCCGCATGGTTAATCTGCATTCCTTTAGCAGCAGGTATTGTTGTGCTTTGGGATTCAGCAGCCACCGCTCAAGGTCTAGATGCTCCTGCAACCCTAGACGAACTTAGAGTTGTTTTAGACTCTATTTTCTTGCTATTTTGTTCCGTCTTAGTGATCTTTATGAATGCTGGATTCGGAATGCTAGAAGCAGGGTTTTGTCGCCAAAAAAATGCGGTCAATATCTTAGCGAAAAACTTAATTGTATTTGGTATTGCAACTCTTGCTTATTGGGCAGTGGGATACGCCCTCATGTACGGTGAAGGCAATCCTTTTATTGGGTTAAGTGGATTTCTCTTTAATGCCGATTCTGCTGCCTATGGTAACGATGCTTATCCAGCAGGAGTTCCCGAAGCAATTTCCTTTTTGTTCCAGGTGGCTTTTGCAGCAACCGCAGCAACAATTGTTTCTGGTGCAGTTGCAGAAAGAATTAAATTTAGTGCATTCCTTATTTTCAGTACTCTACTGGTAGGATTTTCTTATGCCATTACTGGACACTGGGTATGGGATGGCGGTTGGTTGAGCGAAATGGGCTTTTCTGACTTTGCGGGTTCGACGGTAGTTCACTCCGTTGGTGGATGGGCTGCTTTAGTTGGTGCTGCTATTCTTGGCCCTAGAATTGGCAAATATCAAAATGGTAGAATCAGTGCAATTCCAGGACACAATATGGGTTTTGCTACTCTAGGATGTTTGATTCTCTGGATTGGCTGGTTTGGTTTTAACCCTGGTTCGGAACTAGCAGCAACCGCTAATGTTCCTTACATTGCAGTAACTACTAATCTCGCAGCAGCAGCGGGTGGTGTAACAGCTACTTTCACTTCTTGGATTAAAGATGGTAAGCCTGACTTATCCATGGTAATTAACGGTATCTTGGCTGGTTTAGTCGGTATTACCGCTGGTTGTGCTGACGTTAGCTATCTATCGGCAATAATCATTGGGGGGATAGCTGGTATTATCGTCGTATTCTCTGTTGCTTTCTTTGATAGCATCAAAATCGATGACCCTGTTGGTGCAACTTCCGTCCACTTGGTATGTGGTATTTGGGGAACTTTGGCAGTAGGCATCTTTGGTACTGGTAACATTGTTACTCAAATCATTGGTATCGTAGCGATTGGTGCATTCACCGTCATCTTTAGTGCCATTGTTTGGACTCTGCTCAAGGTAACTATTGGTATCCGAGTTCACGAAAATGAAGAAAGAATCGGTTTAGATATCAGCGAACACGGTATGGAAGCATATAGTGGATTTGTCAAAGAAGCTGATGTTCTATCTTCTGGTGGTTCGGGAATAAGCGTTGGTATGAATCCTGCTGAAACTTCAGAATTCTAAATTTAAGCCAAAAATTTTAGCATAGCTAAATTTATCTCATTAAAGCGATCGCAATATAAAAAAGCGATCGCTTTTTTATATTGTAGGAATAGTTAAACCTTTAAGAAATTTTTCCGATTTAGTTAGATTTTTGCCTTGAATTAAGACGCCAAAATTACCCAAGCCTGTAGGATCGATTAATTGATGTAAAGCATCGCGACGTTGAAATATTTGGCTAATACTATATTTACCACTAGAAAGGTCATTCAAGCGATCGCCCAAACCCAAAGCCATGAGAAATAGTCCTTGTTGAGTAAAACCGATAGTTTCTAGATTACACGACTCTCCTTGAACTTCTAAAGCCGTGAAATCGACATGAGTAGTAATATCTTGATAGCCCAAATTTGCGTAGGGATTATTGTGACGACGATGTTGAAAGTAACACTGTAAAGTACCTCGATCACGACTAGGACGATAATATTTATTGGCAGGATAACCGTAATCTATGGTTAAAATATATCCTCGCCTTAGTTTCGCCGATACTATATAAAGCCAATTTAGAGCATTTAGATTGACTTCAGTGCGGTAATTTGAGGGGTATTGCGGGTCGGACAAGTCTATCTTCACTAAATCAAAATACTGGCTTATTTGGTCGCTAGAGATAGGGTAAATAATTTCGGTTAATTCCTCTCGGTCTAAACTAATATATACTTCTTGTAGGCGACCGCTCTCTTTTGTAACTAAATGAACGGGAAAAGCATCCACTAGTTCGTTAGAAAAAAAACAGCCGACAACACTATCATCAGGAATATCTGATAGAGTTTTCCAAGTCAGATCGAAGGCTGTAAAAGATTTGAGTAGTTTTTTTTGGGCTATAGCTAAAGCTGGTGATTGCTCGATGATGATATATTTGAGAGCTTTAATCAACAATTGATTATTCTCAAACTGAAAATAATTTAAGATGTCTTGAGCTAATTGCCCATTTCCCGCACCCATCTCAACCAGATAAAAAGGATTGGGACAGCCCAAATTTTGCCACATTTGGTGAAGTTGAATCGCCAATAATTCCCCAAAATCTTGCCCCAAAGAAGAAGAAGTAAAAAAATCTCCTCCTTTGCCAATGACAATTTCTGGCGAATTATAGTAACCATATTCGGGGTGATATAAAACAAGAGCCATATATTGGGCAAAAGTAATCCTTCCTTCGAAAGAATTGGTAATTTTTTCAACCAAAATTTGTTTTAGTGGTTTAAAATTCATAACTTAATTATTAATCATTGGACGGACTATTTTTAAGGTGTCACACCTATATTTGGTTTTAGCAGTGATTGATGTAAGCTGTGGAGTAATTTAGTTTCTTTAGTTAAAATTTATGATTTGAGCCGAACTATAACTTGAATTCTCGATAAACAAAGATATGGTGTAAATTGATTTAAGCGGTCGAAAGTGAATGAGTGGTTTAAAAAACAAGATTAAAGCAGCTACCTTAGTCGATATCCTCCGTAATCGGGCTGAGAAGCAGCCACATCAAAAAATATATAATTTTTTGGTGGATGGAGAAAATGAGGAACTGAGCCTGACATACAGCCAGTTAGAACAAAAAGCCCAAGCGATCGCTGCCTATCTCCAATCTGTTATTTCTCCTCAAGACCGAGTTTTATTACTGTATCCTGCTGGATTAGACTACATCACCGCTTTTTTTGGTTGTCTTTATGCAGGAGCGATCGCAATTCCCGCTTATCCTCCTCGACCTAACAGATCTTTGCATCGGATTCAAAATATTCTGCAAAACGCTCAAACAGATCTGGCTTTAACCAATACAGATACTCTTCAAAGTTTAGAACGACAACTCGACAGTACTCCAGAACTAAAGAAATTACGTTGGATTACTACCAATACCATTGCATCCCATGAGGGAAAAAACTGGCAAGAACCCAATGTTTCTCAAGATAGTATTGCTTTTTTGCAATATACTTCAGGTTCGACCGCAGAACCCAAAGGTGTCAAAATAGCCTATCAAAATTTGCTCCACAACCTCGAAGCAATTCATCGTTGCTTTAGACATTCTCCTCAGAGTAAAGGTGTAATTTGGTTGCCACCCTACCACGACATGGGACTGATTGGCGGTATTCTTCAGCCCCTTTATGGTGATTTTCCCGTGACATTGATGTCACCCCTAATGTTTTTACAAAACCCTCTACGTTGGCTCAAGGCGATCGCTCGCGATCAGGCTACTACCAGTGGAGGGCCTAATTTTGCCTACGACTTGTGCGTTCGGAAGTTTAAACCCGAACAATTGACAGGATTAGATTTGAGTAGTTGGCAAGTAGCTTTCAATGGTGCAGAACCAATCAACCACGAAACTCTAAACCAATTTGCCGAGATTTTTGCTCCTTATGGATTCGACCGATCCGCTTTCTATCCTTGCTATGGCATGGCGGAAGCTACTTTGATTATTTCTGGCGGTTCAAAAAATAGTGCCGTGGTGACCAAGACAGTACAAAGAAAAGCATTAGAGCAAAATAAAATTGTCTCTAGCGATTCTAGCGATTCCCATCCCCATACTTTAGTTAGTTGCGGTCAAAGCTTAATCGATCAAAAAATTGCGATCGCCAATCCCGAAACTTTGGTTAGCTGTAAACCAGGAGAAGTAGGAGAAATTTGGGTGTCCGGTTCTAGTATTGCCCGTGGCTATTGGGAACAACCTGAGATAACCGAGGCAACCTTTAATGCTTATCTTCAGGATACCAAAGTCGGGCCTTTTTTAAGAACAGGAGATTTAGGTTTTCTAGATCGGGGTGAATTATTTTTTACTGGTCGCCTAAAAGATATGATTGTTATCAAAGGACGCAATCACTATCCCCAAGATATAGAAAAAACCGTAGAAGAAACTAATTCTTGGATTAGACCCAGTGGTGTTGCCAGTTTCTCGATTGATATTCAAGGAGAAGAGAAATTAATCGTTTTAGCAGAAGTAGAACGTCGTTATTGGACTAGCAATCGCTCTAAAGCGAAAGCTAACGGTAATTCTGCTTCAGATTTGATTGAGGTTAAGGATTTGACTCAATTAATTAAGCGAGAAATTTCCAAAAACCACGATTTGCAGGTATACACTACCTTGTTACTCAAACCTGGAAGCCTGCCCAAAACTTCTAGCGGTAAAATTCAACGTCACGCCTGTCGTACAGATTTCTTGGCTAATTCTATAGAAGGATTACCTTTATAAAAGTAATTCAACCTCGGAAAAATGATTTTCCACCAAAAATAAATAGAAAATTTCGTAGTTAGCCGTTAACTTTTGAGCGATCGCTTTTATTCTATCAACCACAGCGATCACATACTCCAGGGACTCTTATCTCATAACTTTCAGCCTTTAAACCCGAACGCAACTGGCTCAAATCCAAAGTTTAAAATTGATTTGCAGATATATCCTCAATCGCACCATAATTGGAACAATGAAAATGATGTCGATTATGGATTAGGTGCAAGATCTCAGTCATAAAACGCTAAGTTTTTAGATAGATTTAAACCTCACTCAGATCTATAGATACAATACTAAAAACGATCATAAATATTATGAACAGCGAAAATAAATGCCCTTTTATAGGTGGTACTCAGAAATTGGCGGCGGGTAGTGGCACAGCAAACCGTGACTGGTGGCCGAATCAGTTGAACCTGAAGATCCTGAACCAACACTCACCCCAATCTAATCCTATGGGCGTAGCATTCAACTACGCCGAAGCATTCGAGAGCCTAGATCTAGATGCGCTCAAGAAAGATATTTTTGAGCTGATGACCGCATCTCAGGACTGGTGGCCAGCGGATTACGGTCACTATGGACCTCTCTTCATTAGGATGGCATGGCACAGTGCTGGAACTTATCGCATTGGCGATGGTCGAGGTGGTGCAGGGACTGGAAACCAAAGGTTTGCACCGCTCAACAGTTGGCCCGATAACGCAAATCTTGACAAAGCGCGCATGCTACTATGGCCTCTCAAGCAAAAATATGGCAAAAAAATCTCCTGGGCCGATCTGATGATTCTCGCTGGTAACTGTGCTTTAGAATCCATGGGTCTTAAAACTTTCGGCTTTGCAGGTGGACGGGTAGATGTTTGGGAGCCAGAAGAAGACATTTACTGGGGTAATGAAACCGAATGGCTGACAAATGACAAACGATACACTGGCGATCGTGAACTCGAAAATCCCCTCGGTGCAGTTAAAATGGGTCTGATCTACGTTGACCCAGAAGGACCAAACGGGGAGCCTGACCCTGTTGGCTCGGGTCGGGACATTCGCGAAACCTTTGGACGGATGGCAATGAATGATGAAGAAACAGTGGCACTCGTTGCGGGGGGACACACCTTCGGTAAATGTCACGGTGCTGGTGATGCAGCACTTGTTGGTCCTGAACCTGAAGGCAGCAGTATAGAGCAGCAAGGTCTCGGCTGGAAGAATAGTTTTGGCACTGGTATAGGAGTTCATGCAACTACTAGTGGTATCGAAGGTGCATGGACTAATAACCCCGTGCAATGGGACAACAACTATTTTGAAAACCTGTTTGGCTATGAGTGGGAATTAACAAAGAGTCCTGCTGGCGCACACCAATGGATACCTAAAGATGGAGCTGGAAAAAATGATGTTCCCGATGCCCACGATCCTAATAAGCGTCATGCACCCATTATGACTACAGCCGATATGGCTATGCGCATGGACCCTGCCTATGAAAAAATTTCGCGTCGCTTTTACGAAAATCCCCAAGACTTTGGAGATGCCTTCGCGAGAGCTTGGTTCAAACTAACCCACCGCGATATGGGACCTCGCATTCGATATCTTGGTAAAGAAGTTCCTCAGGAAGAGCTTATTTGGCAAGATCCCATTCCCAAAGTGACTCACGAGCTTGTTAATGAAGAAGACATTGTTCTGCTTAAGGAAAAAATCTTAGCTTCAAGACTTTCGATTTCGCAACTGGTTTCCACTGCTTGGGCATCAGCTTCCACCTTCCGCGGTTCAGATATGCGCGGTGGAGCAAACGGGGCGCGTATTCGTCTCGCTCCACAAAAAGATTGGGAAGTTAATCAACCCAAGCAATTAGCTATGGTGCTAGATCGGCTAGAAAAGATCCAGACGGAGTTTAATAATGCACAACTTAATGGCAAAATGGTATCTCTTGCCGATTTGATTGTTCTAGCTGGATGCACAGCAGTCGAGCAAGGGGTGAAGAAAGCAGGATACCGCGTCAAACTCCCTTTCACACCAGGACGTACAGATGCGTCGGCAGAACAAACTGATGTAGAGTCTTTTGCAGCACTCGAACCATTCGCAGATGGATTTCGTAACTATGTCAAAGCTAAATCTGCTGTATCGGCAGAAGAATTATTGATTGACAAAGCACAATTACTCAAGCTAACAGCACCTGAGATGACAGTTTTGATTGGTGGACTCAGAGTTTTGGGGACAAACTACGATAGTTCTAAATATGGAGTTTTTACTAGTTCTCCTGAAACCCTCAGTAATGATTTCTTTGTAAATCTGCTGGATATGGGTACAACATGGAAAGCCACTTCTGAAGCTGAAGACATTTTTGAAGGGCGCGACAGAGCAACTGGCGAGCTAAAGTGGACTGGTACTCGCGTTGACTTAATCTTTGGTTCAAACTCCCAGCTAAGAGCTATTGCGGAAGTTTATGGTTGCCAAGATTCAAAAAAATCGTTTCTGAGAGATTTTATCATTGCTTGGACGAAGGTAATGAACCTCGATCGCTTTGACTTGAAGAAGGGATAAATATATAGTCTACATTTGATAAGAAATTCCCGCTTGTTTGAAACGACGTAACACTTCTCCCAGGCGATCGCAATCTGCAATTAGACTAATTCTGACATAGCCTTCTCCTGCTTCGCCAAAAGCATTTCCTGGGGTAATAACCACCCCAGTTTGTTGTAAAACATCAAGGGCAAACTGAGTCGAACCTTGCCCTAGAGGAGTTTCTATCCAAAGATACATAGTTGCTTTAGAAGGAGTGATATTCCAACCTAATTCTGCCAAACCTTTAATTAAAAAGTCTCTTCTGGTGCTGTAGCGATGTTGAACGTCTTGAATGTATTCATCGGGTAACTGCAAAGCGGTTTCGGCAGCTTTTTGAATGGCAGAAAAAATACCGTAGTCTAAATTGGTTTTAAGCGTCCGCAAGCCCTGAATTATTGTAGAGTTCCCCACCACAAAACCAACGCGCCAACCAGCCATGTTATAGGTTTTGGACAGGGTATGGAATTCTACACCAATCTCTTTTGCTCCTGGTATTTCTAGCAAAGATGTGGGTTGATAGCCATCGAAGGCTAACTCGGCATAGCAAAGATCGTGAACTAGTAGGATCTCATAGTGACGGGCGAACTTAACTGCCTCTTCAAAAAATTTCCTGGGTGCGGTGGCAGTAGTCGGATTATTGGGGTAATTAAAGTAAAGAATTTTAGCTTTTTGGGCTACATCTTCGGGGATAGAGCTAAAGTCAATCAGCCAATCTTGCTCTGCTGATAAATGTATGGGATAAATTTTTGCCCCTGCAATTAGAGGCCCGCGAAAGTGCGCGGGATAGGAGGGAGTGGGGACGAGAATCGTATCTCCAGGATCGACATAAGCCATTGCCAAATGTCCTAAACCTTCCTTTGAACCAATCAAGGGTAAAGCTTCGCTGTCAGGGCTTAATTCAACGCCATAGCATCGTTGATACCAAGTTGTAATGGCTTGACGAAAGCTAGCTGTGCCTTCAAAGGGTGGATAGCCATGATTTAGAGGATCTTGTAAAGCTGCGATCGCAGCATCGATAACGGGTTGGGGTGCAGCACCATCGGGGTTGCCCATTCCTAAATCTATCAAGTCGAGTCCTTGCTCTCTGGCGCGGGCTTTTAGTTCGTCTAAACGAGCAAATACGTAGGGAGGCAATGCACTTAAACGCTCGGCACGACTAATCCAATCTAAACTCATATTCACAGCTAACAATTTACGTAGCTTCCTATTCTCTCATTAAATTGTTGAATTTTGTGGTGGAAAATCTAAGAAATAAGTGACAGGAGATATGTATTGAGATATTCTATAGCGGTCCTCAATCGGACAAGAATATGTAGATTTGTCTGTTGCTTGGTCGGTAAACAGACGTAAATCGAGACATTTGCGCGCTATCCAGTCGAGTTCGGCTTCGGTATCGGTGGCAGAAATTCCCACTAACAAGTTTAAACCGCGATCAATACTGGCTATTTCTTGACTGGCTATTTCTTGTCCTTCAACTGTTACTGAAGAAGATTTGACTCGCTGGATGATAACGCGCATTTGATTGATTTAGTTACGAGAAGATCGTAAAAGAGTCATCAAAATGTAGTAGAACAATAAAGCTACTGAAGCAAATAACTCTAAAGAAGCTGCAACATATTGATGGGTTTGATATTTGTGAATGATATTAGAAGTAGTATACAAAATTGCAGCGGTTGCAAATACTATCATCACCGCAGAGAAGATCAATCCCAGGGTAAAGCCAAAGAGAACGCTACAGATAATCAAACCTAATGCAATAAAACTACCAATTCTCAGGAAATTTCCCAGAAAAGAGAAATCTTGTTTAGTCGTAAAAGCGATCGCCGTAATACCTGCAAACATCATTCCTGTCAGAATAGCAGCCATCGGAATCAGATTGGGATCGTTGGCATAATACGCAGCAATATAAAGTATGGGTGCAAAAATCAGGGCTTCCCCCACAACATACATACCCAACCCCGCATACTGGGTATTAACATCATCTGCTTTGGCGATTAAGCTTCTAGACATCCACCCTAATAGGGAAAAACCACCCAAAATCATCAGCCAACCAAATCTATTTTGATAGATAAAATTGGTAATTCCTTCGGCAATACCAGTTTGGAATAAAATAAACTCTACTAGAATAAAGGCTGCAACTGCCCCTGCTAGATGAGTATAAGTCTTTTTAATAAATTCTTGGCGATCGCTCGGACGCGCCTGTGCCACACTTACCATAGTTTTTTTTTACCTCATCGAGGTTTAATAATAATTTTCACTTGAGAACGAATACTAACTGTATTTTAGCTAACTTCAATAATTGCTATAGCGATCTCAAACAATGACAATAAATCCAATTGAGGAACTGTCATCTAGGTTTAATTCTAGCCAGCAAACTTTTATAAGATATTTGGTAATTGAATTGTAGTTCACAAAAAGTTATGGTAACAAGCAAAAAATCTCTCAATCAAGATCATAGTTCGGCTTGGATAATTCAAACTTGGTTGTCTTTTTTTATTTCTATATCTGCCACAGCAGTGGGTGTGATGTATTTACCTGTAGATGGTTGGATCAAAGGTTTTATGGGAATGGGATTAACCTTTACCGTTGGTTCGACTATCAGCTTGACTAAAACTCAGAGAGATATTCACGAAGGCAAAAAATTAACGAGCAAAATTGAAGAGGCGAGAGTGGAGAGAATTTTAGCCGAACACGATAGCCTCAAATAACAGGATAGTACAGTAGTGGAGTAAAGTTTTAACCATTACTTGTGGAAATATAATATGGATTCATTACAAATCAAGACGGTAGGATATCAAGCTGAAATAGCTGCAATCAAACATATTAGGACAAAAGTATTTCAGGAAGAACAAGGAGTATCCGCAGAACTAGAATTTGATGGTTTGGATGCAGATACAACTCACTTTCTGGCTTATATCAACCATGAAGCTGTAGGTACGGCGAGAATTAGAGAAATCGATCGCGATACAACTAAGATAGAAAGACTGGCAGTATTACCCCAAGCCAGAAAGCAAGGTATTGGTAAAAAATTAATGTCTGCTGCTTTGGAAGTTATTTCAGACCAAAATAAAATTAGAGCAATAGTCTACTCACAAGAATATATTACACCTCTCTATCAGGGATTGGGTTTTGAGATAGTCGGAGAAAAGTTTAGCGAAGCTGGTATGAGTCATGTAAAGATGGTCAAGCAGTTATCGTAAAACGATTGAGTTTGGTGAGAGAAAACAGACAGTTTAGTTGGCAACAAGGGTTAATTATTCTCGGTTTGATTTGGTTATTCGGGGCGGTGTGCGATCGCTTTTGGTATTCTCTAGATAATTCTGTACCAGCGTGGGATCAGGCTGACTATCTCAATGGTGTCTTGAATTATGCCGAAGCTTTGCAAACTTCTCAATGGTTGAGTGGGGAATGGTGGCGAAGTTTTTGGTTGCTGTCGAACAAGATACCACCTCTAAATTATATTCTCACCGCACCTTTAGTTAATTTATTCGGTACGACTGAAGATGTGGCAACTTTGATTATGTTGTTTTACAGTGCGGTATTGCTGGTTTCTGTCTATGGCTTGGGTGTAGTCTTGTTTGATGTTAACACTGGCTTGTGGGCAGCAGGGCTATGTCAATTAATTCCTGGTTTATATTATTATCGTTTGGAATTTATTCTGGATTATCCCCTGACTACTGCTGTTATTTTTAGTTTTTGGTTGCTTACTCTTTATTTTTTCAATCAAAATAAACTAAATGGCTGGATACTCGGCATTTTATGGGGAATATCCTTTGGCTTGGCTATGTTGATGAAGCAAACCGCTTTATTCTTTTTATTTTTCCCTTTATTGTGGGTTTTTCTGAGCGTCCTCAAGAAACGTCAATGGTTGCGTTTGTTGCAGCTAATTAGTTCTTTGCTAGTCGGTATCGCCGTCGCTTTCCCCTGGTATCGTACTAACTGGCTATTGATTCTTACTTCAGGAAAACGGGCAACGGTTGATTCTGCGATCGCCGAAGGAGATCCTGCCTTAAATACTCTCAATGCTTGGACTTATTATGGCAAAATTTTACCTTACCTGCTTTCTTGGCACTTGTTAATCATTCCTTCAGTAGGATTATTAATATATCTAATCCGCAAATATATTTATCGACGCAGTAATACCAAGAATTTAATTTATGCAAACAAAAAAGCCTGGATCTCGATCGCAGTCTTCTTGTTAGGGGGTTATTTTCTTTCTTCCCTGAATATTAATAAGGACGCTCGTTATATTTTACCTCTACTACCCGTACTATCCTTAATATTAGCTGTCGGCTTATTATCTTGGCGCGATCGTGGAAGAAAATATATTCTATGGATAACAGCTAGTTTGGGAATTATTTTGATACTGTTGAATATCTTTCCTGTGGGTGGAGAGGCTATTGCTAGCAAACTCAATCCTCGTACTCAACGCTATCCCTATACTGGGAAATCTTATCCCCATCCTGAAGTAATCGCCGAAATCCAAAATATTTCTCCATATTTGAGAACAGTACTGGGAATCCTGCCTTCAACTCTCCAAATAAATCAGCATAACTTTTCTTTCTACGGCAAGCAAAACAATGCTCGTATTTCTGGTCGTCAAGTAGGAGTTAGAAAATCAGAAATATTACCAGATTCGCGATCGCTAGATTGGTTTATTACCAAAACAGGAGAACAAGGATCTATCCCAGAATCTCAACCAGCTATAGTCAAACTAGTTGAACAAGGAAAAGACTTCAAATTGCAAAAAACCTGGCAACTACCCGATGATAGCTGGTTAAAACTCTACCATCGCGATCGCCCTGCTGTCGAAGTTGTCCCCATCACCCTATCACCCAGTCTCCCCATCACCCTATCTCCCTATCTCCCCATCACCCAGTCTCTCCCAGGCGTACCTATTCCTGTTACCTATCAATGGCAAGGCGATCGCCATACTTTAGAATCTGGTATGGTGTTATTAACTTGGGAACACGAAGATAACCCTAATTCTTTTTGGATACACGATCTCGCTATAGGAATGGGTGCATTAAACTTTTCTCATACTGTTGAAGATGGAGAATTTTTCCAAGTTATAGCACGAACGGCTATGTTACCTCCTGGAAATATACAGCCAGGTAAATATAATTTGCAAGGGGTTTATTTAGATCGCCATACTGGAAACACTCAACCCATAGATCTTAGTTCCACCTCAATTATTATCGATCCCCAAGCAGCCCCAATTACCGCGCCAGAATTGGATCTTGTGACTCAATTACGCAATACTGCACCGAAGATGGCAGAAAATATTCAAGGATTAGAACCTATTTTTGCCCAAACTGCCCGCATCAATCAATATGATGCCCAACAAGACTATTTAAAACAAGCAGAATTAAGCTTATCTTATCGGTTAAAACACCAACAGGTTAGCCCCCCGCAACAAAAAGATTGGCTATATGCGATCGCTTTGTCTCAAGTCTTACAGCAAGACGTAAACGGCGCGATCTCCTCTTTTAAGCAGATTACTAATTTATATCCTCAAAACCCCTATGGATATGCTTATTTAGCCTTTGTGTATCTCTATGATTGGCAACCCAGACTTGCCGAAGTCGCACTAAACTCTGCTATCGAAATCAATCCCAATATTCCTGAACTAACAACTCTTCAGGGAGCAGCAGCAGTTATGCAAGGAAGGTTGATTAAAGCTTGGAAACTGTTTAATTATTAATTACTGATGGAAAAAAGTATTCTCAGGAAAAAAATATTAAAACAAAGACAAGAACTCTCAGAACTAAAATGGCAAACTAAAAGCAATTTAATTTGCGATCGTCTTATAAGTTCGCCTTTATTCTTACAATCGAATACTATTTTTGCTTACTTTAGTTTTCGTAAAGAAGTAGATCTAAATCCTTTATTTTCTCTTAATAAACAATGGGCTTTTCCTCGTTGCGTTAACAAATCTTTAGTCTGGCATTTATGGCAGCCAGGAGACTCTTTAATTAAAGATAAATATGGCATTCCAACACCTTTAGAAAGCGCGCCCATAGTAGAGGCTTTATCGGCTGATTTAATTCTCATTCCTACCGTTGCTTGCGATCGAGAAAAATATCGTTTGGGCTATGGAGGAGGCTTTTACGACCGATTGCTGAGTTCTTCTCAATGCTGTGGTATTACTACTATTGGTGTCGTTTTTGACTTTGCTTATCTAGATCGACTACCCAGAGATTCGTGGGATATAAAATTAGATTTTGTTTGCACCGAAACTAAATTTTTAAATCCATAAAATAGCATTCTCAGGGAAGTTTGTTAATAAGGAACTTAATTACTTTATAAACCAAATAACAATAACAAGTAATGAAGATATGTTAAGAGTTATCTAAAATTTATTAAGCAATTGTGCTGATCAACTTTTTCATAATAGATAATTTCATTTAAGGTTTGTTAAGTAAATAGAGATAAGCATTTAAAAAAAATAATGCTTTTGCTAGTCTGTTAAGACAGCAATTAATTCAAATAATATTTAAAGCTTTAATTCCATCATATTTTTTACTAAATAAACATAAAAACCAAGTTTTTCTCAAATCTTATGCAACACTTTCACGACGAATGGATTCAAGAATGGTGCGATCTCAATGGATGGACAGATTTAGTTCGCGAACGCTACAACAGCTATTGGGCTTTTCCTCCTAACTGTGTTATGCCAGAACCTATTCCCCAAAAAGTGATGAGACTAATCAAAAGCGAAAAAGGTTTAAGCCATAGCGAACAAAAGTTGTCACTAGCCACCGTAGCTATAACCGTTCTCGCTTTGGTTTTTACCTGCTTATGGATGTCACCAATGCCATTAATCTTAGCCTTTGGATTTAGTGCGATTAGTTTTGCTAAAATGGAATGCGAAATCTAAATTATTCATCAATCTTCAAAAACCTATCAGAGTTCAAAATAACTAGGATAAGTTCAAAATATTTGACTTTAGTTTAGTATCAGAAGACCATAAATAATATAAATAATAATGTAGCTGAAAATTTGGCAATTATTTTTGAGATAGGGCTGCCAATTGGCTACATTAAAAACTATGTTATATAGATATTTAAACTATGTTTGACTTGGGTGGTAATCGACCAGAAATAAAACAACAAAAATGGCGATCTCAATTAGATCGTTTTGTTACAGATCAGCAATTAGAGCTTGCTGCTTTAGCTTGGGGATTAAAACAAGAGTGGGGGGAAAGCAATGATATTTTGGGCATAGACCTAAAACCCACCCCCCATTTTGTTGCTTGTTCTTCAGAGGATCTCCAAGCATTAAACAAAAATACTAGAGGACAACTACAGGAAATTTTAGGTATTGTTGATGGCTACGACCCAAAAATCGAAGTTGTAATCATCGCAATTGGAGAAGGACAAGTTAAATTAATCAATTTTCAACCAGAATCAACACCATCTGATTGTTTCTCTACAACTGATGGTAATATAGATCGACTAATTGCTACTTTAGAAACTGCATTGGCAAACTATATTATTTAATCAAACAACAAGCCATTAAAATGTAGGGTAATATGTTATTTATTCATAAATTAATGGGCATATTTGAGATATAAGAATAAAATTTATAATTTTCTTTTATATGTCTAGCTATAATAGCCAAGCTCAGTTAGTTGTCGCTCCAAATTATTCTTCGATCACTCTAGCTTTACCCGAAATAAAACTGACACAAAAATTATGGCACAGCCCTATCTGGATATTGAGTAGCTTAGGGTTGTTTATGACTTTAATTAGTTTAGTTGTTTATGGAAAATGGAAATATAAACAACTGAAAAAGGCTATTCAATACGAACAAACCAAAGTAGCTAGTTTAGAAAAAAGATTAAACACTGCGTTAGGGACTATTCGTCAGTGGGAAGAAAATCCTGACTTAATCAACTCTAGGGACTGTAATCTAGACTATATTAGAATGCGAATGCAAGAATCCGTATTCCGCAATGTACTGGTCAATCAAGCTAAAGTAAAAGTCAAACAGTTTGTTAGTACTGCCATGCGGATTAACCTGTCTCAGAATGCTGGAGGTGGTATTGCTAGCAAGAATGGCTTCAATATTAACGAAACATTTGACGTTACTTACAATACAGATAGCCAAGGCAAGAGTATTCGTCGAGTGCTATTTCGCATTCAAGTCAAATTGACTAAATTACCGACTCAATCTACTTCTCAAACTATTAATCAAATTGTCGAATGCGTAGAAATGTTTCTTAGTCCGACGGAAAGACGGAGTGAATGGCAATCTGGTAATTTGAAATCTGACCGACGCAGTGACAACTGGCTACCGACAATTCAAGGACATATTGTTACCATGAGTTGGAATCAAAAAGCCAAACCAACGCCCCTACTTTTATTAGAACAACATAGTGGTGATGTCAATGTGAGTTTTCGCACCAAAGTTGCTCGCAAATACCGAACTTTTACCAGTAGAAAGGGATAACGTAAATTTACTAATATTAAAGCAAGTGAATTTTCATACTTTTTCAGGTAACTAAAATGTTGCAATTTTTGTTGACATGGTTAGCGACAGCAGTTTCGCTGATTATTACTGCCTTTTTTGTCCCAGGCTTTGCTATTGTAAGCTTCTCTTCCGCTATTCTAGGAGCAGCTATATTGGGACTCGTTAATGCAATTGTCAAACCAATACTAGTTATATTTACTCTTCCTCTGACAATTTTAACTTTCGGTTTATTTTTGTTAGTTGTTAATGCAATTTCTTTAGGTTTGGTTAGTTATTTAACCCCAGGCTTATTAGTGAGTGGATTTTTCCCTGCATTACTTGGTTCTATTGTATTGACTGTAGTATCTGGGTTTGTCGATCGAATTTTCTTGGCTATTGAATCCCCCAATAACTAATTCAATTTCAGACTATACTGACGCAAAAAAGGGTTGACATCAACTAGTCAACCCCAATACTTGGGAACGCGCTTTAACTTAAAATTAAATTCTTGTTATTACTGAAGAACTAATTTAACGTTGGCATTCTGTAAACCGCGCTGTTTAACTTCAGATAAAGTTTTATTAACAGCATACTTTTGATTGATTGAATTGATCAACTCAGTTTGGTTGTGTTTTTTTGCAACACCCCAAAGATCGGCGATCAAGTCAAAAGTACCATCACTATTTTCAGACCAACCCAAATCGTATTCGCCTTCTAAAGTTGCAACGATATCAGCACGAAGTCTCTGACCGTTATAACCGCGAACATCAGCATTAGTTTGAACATTAATACCAAGATCGCGAAGAGAATTCACTAGAATTGCAGAATCGCTGATTTTGGTGCGTAAAGTACTAAAGTGAGACATAAGATTTCCTCCAGTAGAAGAGAAGTAAACAACAACTTTAAAATTAATAACCGTCTTAATTTAGAACGGATTATTTAGAAAACTGCTAGCAATTGCTAGCTCTTACCTTCCGTGAATTATTCTAACTCACAAAAGAAAGCCTGTTAAAACTCCAGTCGCTGATATTCAGCAACGGAGGCTGAGGCAGGTCTTGCCCTTTGTCCAGCCCAATCTCTTAAGGCTGTTACCTGCTCAGTCATTGTCCGAGACAGAGGTAGAGTTGCTTTGATCGCAGCAATAATATCAAGCTGCGTAAACTCCCTGTCTTGAGCAAAAGCATCATACATCGCAGCGATGATTGCTTGCTCGATCTCTGCCCCAGAAAAACCGTCGGATACTTTGGTTAGTTGTTCTAGATCGAAACGACTAATCTCTGAACGCCGCTTCCCAAGATGTATCCCAAAAATATCTTGTCTCTCTGCGGAATTGGGTAGATCCACAAAAAATATTTCATCAAATCTTCCTTTTCTTAAAAATTCTCCTGGTAATCTTTCTACACGATTTGCTGTTGCCATCACAAATACTGGAGATTTTTTTTCTTGCATCCAAGTTAAAAAAGAACCAAATATGCGACCCGAAGTACCGCCATCAGAATCCCCCGAACCGCCACCACCAGCAAAGGCTTTATCTAACTCATCAATAAAAAGAATTACTGGGGAGATGGATTCTGCTGTTTTTAGCGCGTTGCGTAGATTTGCTTCAGAGCGACCCACTGTAGAACCATCGTATACTCTACCCATATCTAACCGAAGCAGAGGTAGACCCCAAAGACGGGATGTAGTTTTGGCGATTAAAGATTTACCGCATCCAGGAACACCTAAAATCAACATTCCTTTGGGCTGAGGAAGACCATATTCTCTCGCTCTTTCTGTAAAAGCATTAGAACGTTGAGTCAGCCATCGTTTGAGTTCTTCTAGTCCTCCAACAGAATCAATAGTTTCATCTTCTTCAATGTATTCTAAAATACCATTGCGACGAATCAATTGTTTCTTTTCTGAAAGGACTATATTTACCTCCTCTCCAGTTAAGCGACCAGCTTTTACTTGAGCCTTGCGATAAACTTTTTCAGCTTCATCTTTGGTCAATCCTAACGCAGCTTTGAGCAACTTTTCTCTGGTTTCCGTATCTAAACGCTTTGTTTTACCGATCGCAAGTCTACTAGAAAGAACTTGATTTAACTCTGCGAGGTTGGGCAATGGATAATCTAATACTACTACTTCTTTTTCCAGCTCAATCGGCAAAGTCTGTACGGGAGACATCAAGATAATAACTTTATCAGAGCCCTTAAAAGATGCGATCGCATCTCTCAGCCATCTTGTTATTACTGGACCTTCTATGAATGGATGGAGATCTTTAAATATATAAATACCACCTTCTTTTTGCCTAGTGGTCCATTCTATTGCTGCTTCTGGGGATACTGTATTGTGCTGGGTTGATTGACGGGGTTGACCATATTCAACCATGCCCCTAGTCACTGTCCAAACAAATACTCGCTTATATTCAGCATTATCTTTAGCAATTTTTTCGATCGCCTGCTCTGCTCTTTCTTCCTCTGGCGTAATTAAATATATCAAAGGGTATTGAGCTTGTACGAGAATATTTAGCTCTTCTTTCATAAGTATCGACCCTGCTGAATTATGGACTCTTAACTCTCTGAGATTTTCGAACTCGCCAACTGACAAACTAGTTTACAAACAGGATACTAATTCCTCTTCGTTAGATTCTCCAGATCTTTCTGTTCTGTCGGTCACTTTAAGAGATATCTCATCATCTACTATGGTTTTTGGGTTACTTAGAGACACTAAATTACCATCTCTTTCCACCACGGCTGCGCTACATTCTGGACAAAAATGCACTTGGTGCGTCTTCCCTTGAATGGATGCCTCGATTTCCTCTACTTTCTCTGGATACTGCATATAAAAAGAGATTGCTTTTTCGACGAGAACAGACATTGATTCTACATCTACAGCAGCTTTGATTTTTAATCTTCTATGCAGTTCTGGAGGTATATATAAAGTTATTTTCTGCTTACTTTGCATATCACTAAATTTAACAATTACCCGGGTATGTATGTAATTTAGCTATTTAGATCTTGTCTGTCAAGACAGCATAACGCTATGCCGTCATTATTGTAATATTGCTTAATAAAAAAGAGATGAATCCTAGTTTAATAACAGTTTGTAAAACTGCTCAACTCCAGTACAATTTCATCAATTGCCTTAACTACGGAATAGCTAGATTGATTGCTTGACTGATTGGTAATAATGCTAAATACAACAGTGCCATATTCTGGATGGTCGATATAGCCTGATAAAGCTCTCACTCCTCGGAGAGTACCCGTTTTAGCCCGAACAGTTCCTTCTGCGGTGGTGTGACGCAAACGATTTTTGAGCGTACCGCTGATTCCAGCAACAGGAAGAGAAGCAAAAAAGACATCATTACCTTTGGCATGATACATGGCACGTAAAGTAGAAACTAAAGCTCTAGGAGTTGCCAAGTTGTTGCGAGATAATCCAGAACCATCTCTTAGACGATAGCCTTGAGAATCTATGCCTAAATTACTTAAAGCTTGTTGGACTGATTGAGAACCACCCAAGTATTTTAATAAAACATTAGCGTAAGCGTTGTCACTTTGAAGATTGGTTACTTTAATCCAATCACTAATAGATGTAGAACGGATTTGTCCGTTGAGATCTAGCTTTTGTAACGCTGCTGCTGTTACCAAAAGCTTCATATTGGAAGCAGGAACCATATAAGAGTCTGGATTGAGACTATATATATTAGTTCCACCCAAAGACTGTACCAAAATTGCCCATTTTCCTTGATTTAGCTCGGGGCGTTGAATAATCTTGTTAATTGATGGTTCTATTCGATCCGAACAAATTCCCGAATCATGATTGCTCGGAATGGGAAAAGGAAGTTCTATGGTGTCTAAACTATTTCCTATCTTAATAGAACGATCGGCAAATACAGGAGAAGGAAAGAAGAAGCTACTAAAACTTAGACAAGTAACCAAAAAACAAACACCCAGAGGCAAACCGCGTACAAATTTCATAAATTTAGCTATCAAGAACAATCAAATCGAAAAACTTTTGTTCAAGCCATAGATTCAGATCTCAAAAAGTGTAGCGTGTTGCTCGACCTGACTAGTTACTTTTGAAAGTGGCAGATTTCTTTTCAAGGAGAAGACTAATGGTTAAATCCGAAAAACTTTCCACCAAGGTTTTAATCGATAGTTTTATAGTTCGTCAAGTCTAATTTAATTTATTTTTAGATTTGGTGTATGCACTATGAACTATAATGATAATTCTTGTCATTAGGTTTGATGACTTGTTTTGAATATTTGTTAAGAAAATTTCCTTAGACAGATCTCAATATAGTCTATTACTAACCATTTACAAAGTTTATGTAAACAGATTAAGGGGTAATTTAAAGAATACGTATATTTAATGCCTAAATTGAGATAAACGTACATATAAAGAATTATATTTTCCTTTAAATCTAATAAACTATTATTTTCTTAGATTTAAAGGAAAAATGAATAGCTTTAACTTATTATAAAAACATATTCTATTAGGTAATAGAATGATTATTGATATGGTTATGAAAATATCAGCTAATAATTTATCTTATATTGCTCAGAAAGTTAAAAATATTCCTCATAAGTTGAAACGAGAGTTTTATCGCATACCTCCATTTCAAGCAATTAAAGAGCATGTTTATCAAAAAGCACTTGATAATCATGCTCAGTTTTTGCCCGAACTTGATCGTCTAGGAGAGTCGATTCTGAAGATTCTGCGTCAGGAGGGAACTTGTGTCATTCCGATAGAGGAATTGCAATTTCCTTCGACAGATATGATGATGAGTACTACTTTTTCTTTGGCAGAAAAATTAAAAACTTCTTCTGCCGAACAAAATACGAGTAATATTTGTGAAGTAGGCTCTAGTCCAGAAGATTTAAGAGAATTTATCGAGATGTTACTATGGGCATTAGAACCAAAACTGCTTAATATCATCGAAAATTATATTGGTCTACCAATTTTGTATCAAGGATTTGCAATGCGAAAAAGTGTTGCAGACGGTCAATATTCTGGGGTCAGAAGATGGCATATAGATTGGGAAGATCGCCGTATTATTAAAATAAT
This sequence comes from Waterburya agarophytonicola KI4, assembly GCF_020640915.1. GTDB lineage: Bacteria > Cyanobacteriota > Cyanobacteriia > Cyanobacteriales > Xenococcaceae > Waterburya > Waterburya agarophytonicola. The sequence goes on from NZ_JADWDC010000035.1 coordinate 37,642, forward strand.
TATCTATTTGAACGATGTAGTACCAGGAGGAGGTCCTTATAACTATATTTCTCGCACAATTACTCAAGAAGCGATCAAGAAACTAAATTACTATAATCTGGGATATATATCTGACGAGGAAATGGCGCAAGCAATACCTAGATCGGATTGGATTTCTTGTTTGGCGTCAAAAGGAAGCGTCGTAATTAGCGATACTAGTAGCGTTTTTCATCGCGCCCAACCTCCAACTCTTTACGAGCGTTATTCTATTACTTTTTGCTACACATCTGCTATGCCTCAAGTGATTTGGAATGCTAGAAAAATTTCTCCAGAACAATGGGAATTCATTGATCGCAATACAAACCAAAGACAGAAAAATTGTTTGCACAAAAAACGTTTAGCTGAGTTTATTTAAAGTTTTAGTTTTATGGTTAAAATGATATTTAAAAAAAATTGTTAGTATATTATAAATTTGGCATTGGTTGGCTAATTTTTGCTTCTCTAATTTTTATTGGTTGCGATCGCGCAGTAGATCCTTCGGCGCGTCGCCAATCCCCGGATAATTTTCAGAAAATATCAACAGGAGAATCAAATCCCACTAGTACATTTTCACCAGCAAAACTAATTAAGGTAGATGTAGAAACTGCTAGTTTGAGTTATTTATCCGAGCAAAAGCAATATAAGGGAACAACTCAACCCCAAAAACAAGTATCTTGGCGATCGCAAACTGAAGGAACCCTATTAGAATTGTCAGTAGAAGTTGGAGATAGGGTTAGTCGGGGTCAAATAATTGGCAAACTAGACGATCGCATCTTGCAGACGGATGTCGCAGGAAAAACAGGGGAATTAATAGCTTTAGAGTCAGAATTGGCACAGGCAGGAATTCAAGTCAAAAATGCTCAAATTAAATTAGAAGAAACTGAAATTCAGCTACAGCAAGCTAAAAGCGAGGCTTTAAGATACCAAGATTTAGCAAAAACAGGATTAATCGCACAACAACAAGCAGAATCATTCAAAACTGCTGCCAAAATAGCAGAAAAAGCTTTATTGACCGCCCGAGAAGCGGTTAAATTAGAAGAACAAGCAGTGGAAATAGTTCGAGGCAGAATCACTACCCAACGTTCTGCGATCGCTGAATCCAAGCAACGCCAAGCCTACAGTCAGATAATTGCGCCAATCGACGGTATTGCGATCGCAGTACCCAAAGATCCAGGTAGCTTAGTGCGCCCAGGAGAAGAAGTGATCACTATTGGTGATTTTAGTCAGATAAAAATAGTTGTACCTTTATCAGAATTAGACTTGGGTCAAGTAAATGTGGGACAAAGAGTAAAAGTCAAGCTAGATGCCTTTGCAGATCGCCAGTTTTTCGGAAAAATCAACCGTATTTCACCCACAACAAATCCTTTATCTCGTCAAATTCCCCTAGAAATATTGATAGACAACCCTAACAATTTACTCAAAGGAGGTTTACTGGCTAGAGTCAATTTTGCATCTACCACAGAGTCTCATGTCATTGTTCCTGAAAGGGCAATTATATCAGAGGGCGATCTCAATTATATTTTCACTGTGGCAAAACACAACGGTGACAAGACAAGTAAAGTAACCAAACGTAGGGTAACTACAGGGGAGCGCGCGAATGGAAAAGTAGAAATTATTGCTGGGATATCACCAGGAGAAAGGTACGTGCTTCGCAGTAGTCAACCCCTAAAAGATCGAGATTTAGTCGGTTTGAGTATTCTTTCTCAATAAAGCTGACTAGTAGGCTGTTAGGATTTTTCAATTCAATTCGATCTAAACCAATCAGATCGCTGTTAAATCAATCAAAGGAGCAAAGATCGAATCAAACTGAAGTTGAGAAATGGAGCTTAAACTAAGGCTGCTGCTGCTGCTTTTGTGCCAGATTTAGGCTCGAAATCGTGACCTAGTTCGGTTAAAGTAGCTTCTAGACAACCAATTGTCATGATTACATCGCGATCGCTAATAAAGCCCAGATGACCAACACGGAATATTTTCCCCTTGAGATGATCTTGCCCCCCAGCCAAGGCAATATCATACTTCTGACGCATAGTAGTACGAATGGCTTCTGCGTCATCGGTACGAATGGCTGTTACCGCAGTACTAGCCGCATCATCGGGCGCAAACAAAGATAAACCCATGGCTGTAGCCGCAGCACGAGTAGCGTTAGTTAGGCGTTGATGGCGAGTAAAGATATTCTCCAATCCTTCTCTCTGCATCATTTGTAAGGCTGTTTGTAAGCCAAACATCAAATTTATGGGAGGAGTGAAGGGAGTGCTGTTTTTGGCATTAGCTTTCTTATATTTACCCAAGTCCATATAGAAGCGAGGAAACTTGCTAGTTTCGTAGGCTTTCCATGCTTTATCGCTGACGGAAATAAAGCCCAAACCAGGAGGAATCATATAGCCTTTCTGCGAACCAGAAGCTACTACATCTAAGCCCCAATCATCAACGGGTACATTATATGCACCCAAGCTAGTTACAGCATCAACAATAATCAAAGCTTCGCCATGAGCTTTAACATACTTATTAATCGTTTCCAGGTCGTTGAGTACCCCCGCAGAAGTCTCCGAATGGGTAATGACAACCGCTTTAATTTCTTTGTTAGTATCCGCTTCTAATGCGGTTTTAAATTCTTCTGGATCTAAGGGAGTACCCCAGTCAGAAGTAATACGTTCAGTTTGGATACCGAACACTTCACAAATTTGCGCCCAGCGATCGCCAAATTTGCCATTGACACCGACTAAAACGCGATCGCCAGGACTCAAGAAGTTAATCATTCCTGCTTCCATTGCCCCCGTACCTGATACGTTAAGGGAGAGTACTTCGTTCTTAGTCTGATGTAACCATTTCAAATTGTCATTGATTTCGGCAATAATTTTGCTAAAGTCACCGCTACGGTGTCCGATGGGGTGAGTACCTAAAGCTTTTAATACCTTCTCTGGGACTGGAGTAGGCCCAGGAATCATTAGCATATGCTTGTCTTCCATGAAGTCGTCCTATATTGATGCTAGTCAAGTCGTTAATTTTATCTTATGGCAAACACAGATAATCATTTCCTAAAAAAATTAGTAGAAGTTAAATTTACTTAGTAATTCAAACTGTTATCAAGAACAATTAAGAGACGATCGAATCACAAGCATTTCGTGGGAAGATAAAAAACTGCAATTTTTAAGAAATTAATTCGAGGTTTTACCAATGGCTCATCTTAGATTAGGTGACACTGCCCCTGATTTTACTCAAGATTCTAGTATGGGAGAAATTTCTTTCCATGAGTGGGCTGGAGATAGCTGGGTAGTCCTTTTCTCTCACCCTGCTGACTATACTCCTGTCTGCACTACTGAGTTGGGTGAAGTAGCCAAACTCAGAGCGGAATTTGATAAACGCAACGTTAAAACTATTGCATTGAGTATCGACGATGCAGATTCTCACAAAGGCTGGATTTGCGACATTGACGAAACTCAAGAAACAAAAGTTGACTATCCCATTTTGGCGGATGCAGATAACAAAGTTTCTGACCTTTATGACATGATTCATCCCAATGCGGATGCGAAAGTAACCGTGCGATCAGTATTTATTATTGACCCCAATAAGAAATTACGTTTAACTTTGACTTATCCCCCTAGCACTGGACGTAATTTCCCTGAAATCTTGCGCGTAATCGATTCTTTGCAACTAACTGATAACTATTCCGTTGCAACTCCTGTTAACTGGAAAGATGGGGAAGATGTAGTTGTTTCTCCTGCTATTCCTACAGAAGAAGCTAAGAAAAAATTCCCTAAAGGTGTAGAAGAAATCAAACCCTACTTACGGATGACCCCCCAACCTAATAAGTAATTGATATCGTAGGGGCGAAGGACCATTCGCCCTTACATAATCTTCTGCTCAAACTATTCCCCAATTTTATGACTTCTCATTCAGCAGCTAATCAGTCTATTCTTGATGCCTTAAAGCGTTTGATCGAAGTAGTTGCAAAATTGCGATCGCCTGATGGGGGATGCCCTTGGGATTTGGTACAAACCCCCGAAACTTTGATTCCTTATGTGATTGAAGAGGCTTATGAAGTAGTAGACGCTATCCAGTCTGGAGATAAAAATGCGATCGCCGAAGAGTTAGGAGATTTATTATTACAGGTGGTCTTGCAAACTCAGATTGCCAGTGAAGCTAATGATTTTACCCTGGAACAAGTCGCTACGGGCATTACTGAGAAATTGATTCGTCGTCATCCCCACGTATTTGGCGATGTTGAAGTAAATAGTGCAACAGAAGTAAATCAAAATTGGGAACAAATAAAAGCACAAGAAAAAGGAGAAACTCCCGAACAAGCTAAGTTACTTAGCCGTAAATTAAGACGTTACGCTCGTAGTTTACCCCCGTTAATGGCAGGAATGAAGATATCAAAAAAAGCTGCGGGGGCAGGTTTTGAATGGGAAAATGTAGAAGGGGTATGGGATAAGTTTGAGGAAGAATTGGGCGAGTTTAAGGAAGCCCTGGCAACAGAAAATAAAGCTCATCAGCAAGAAGAATTGGGGGATTTATTGTTTACCATCATTAATATTGCCCGTTGGTATGACTTGAATCCTTTCGATGGCTTACAGGGAACAAACAATCGTTTTATCGCACGTTTAGCCATGATGGAAAAGTTCGCAGATAAGCCTTTGAATGAATATGATATCAATGAGTTAGAGTCTCTTTGGCAACAGGCAAAGCAAAAACTGCATTAAACATAGCTGCTATTAGATATAGCGGACATGGACGATCTTGTGGCGATCGCTCTGATGTCATTGCTGTTTGTAACGAGCGCAATTTTAGTCTCTGCCCTCACCTGTATTGTTTCTCCTTTGCTGTTACTTCCTTTACTACATCAAACAGTTAGCTAGAATGTCTGCAAATCAGTCTTCATTTTATTAGTCTTAACTAATTATTTGGTTTCTGAAGTGTTCAAAACTGTTCTAAGCTATGAATCCTGAAATTACGTTTGATACCTTTGGTACATTGTCGAGCATGAACGATTGGCACACTATTAGCCCTGAAAAAGCGATTGAATTACTCAACAGTGATGCTAGCAGTGGTTTATCTGATGACGAAGTTGCTCAAAGACGAAAGTATTTTGGCAAGAACGAACTTAAACAGACGGCTGGTCGAAGTAAGCTGAGTATCTTATGGGATCAGTTTACCAATATCATGCTCATTATGCTGATGGCGATCGCCATTATCTCGGCAATTCTAGATCTACGTCACAGTAATTTTCCCAAGGATTCCATTGCTATATTTACTATTGTTATTTTGAACGGCATTTTGGGCTATGTGCAGGAAAGTAAGGCAGAACAAGCTTTAGCTGCTCTTAAGCGTCTCTCTTCTTCTTATGTCAAGGTTGTTCGTGAAGGGGTAACTCAACAGCTTGATGCAGAAGAATTAGTGCCAGGAGACATCATACTACTTGAAGCAGGAGTTCAAATTGCTGCGGATGGACATTTGCTTGAAGCACAAAATTTACAGGTTAGCGAATCTACCCTCACGGGAGAAGCTACTGCCGTTACTAAAGATGCCGATCTAATCTTAGGGGAAGATGCTCCCCTGGGCGATCGCCTAAACTTAATTTTTAAGGGTACTCAGGTAGCCAAAGGTAGAGCCAAAGCCGTAGTCACTAAAACAGGCATGGAGACGGAAATTGGTCTAATTGCTACCATGCTTCAAACGGTAGAAACAGAACCGACTCCTTTACAGCAGCGCATGACTCAACTGGGTAAGGTACTGGTTGGTGGTTCTTTATCTCTAGTTGTCTTAGTTACCGTTGCTGGTTTAATCAAATCGGGCTGGCAGATCTTTGAAGAAATTTTAGAAACTTCTTTAAGTATGGCAGTGGCAGTAGTTCCCGAAGGATTACCTGCGGTGGTGACTGTGACTTTAGCGATCGGGACACAGAAAATGATTCGCCGTCAGGCTTTAATTCGTAAACTACCAGCAGTTGAAACCTTGGGTTCTGTGACTACCATCTGTTCTGATAAAACAGGTACGCTAACGCAAAATAAGATGATTGTACAGCAAGTATGCACCAACTCCTTTAACTTTGAGGTGACAGGGACTGGTTATCAGCCAACAGGAGAATTTCAAGGAGAAAATCATAACCTATTAGAAAAAGAACCAGAGATTAGTAAACTATTAGAAGCCTGTATATTTTGTAATGATGCTTTACTCCAGTGTTCTCGCAAAACTTCTCAGAAAACAGCTATATGGTCTATCTTAGGCGATCCCACAGAAGGCGCACTATTAGTTTTGGCAGGAAAGGCAGGACTTTTTAAGGAAGATCTTGAGCGAAATAGACCTCGGTTGGGAGAGTTTCCCTTTGATTCGGAACGTAAACGAATGTCTGTCATAATAAGTAATTCTGATTCGGATTCTCCCTATGTAATGTTTGTCAAAGGTTCGCCAGAATTAATCTTAGAGCGATCGCTCTACATTCAAATCAGCGGTAAATTTCAACCCATTACCAAACAGCACAGGCAGCAAATTCTAAATCAGAATACCCACTTGGCAAGTATCGGCTTAAGAGTATTGGGCTTGGCTTATAAACCTCTCGCGGAAATTCCTTCGGCAAATACTGAAGAAGAGAACGAACAGGAACTGGTTTGGCTGGGGTTATTGGGTATGTTGGATGCCCCTAGAGAGGAAGTCAAACAGGCGGTAGTAAATTGTTTACACTCTGGCATTAGACCAGTAATGATTACAGGAGATCATCCTTTGACCGCTATGGCGATCGCTTCTAAATTAAATATTGCCAATGCCAACGAACAAGTAATTTCAGGGCAAGAAATAGCCAAGATGTCCGCAACAGAATTAGAACAAGCTGTTAAACAGGTAAGCGTTTATGCCCGCGTTGCTCCAGAACACAAACTGCGGATAGTTAAAGCATTACAAAAACAGGGTGAATTTGTAGCTATGACAGGGGATGGAGTCAATGACGCACCAGCTTTAAAGCAGGCAGATATTGGTATTGCCATGGGAATTACGGGAACCGATGTCAGTAAAGAAGCTAGCGATATGGTTCTGCTCGATGATAATTTCGCTACTATCGTCGCTGCGATCGAGGAAGGCAGGGTGGTCTATGACAACATTCGACGTTTTATTAAATATATTCTGGGTAGTAATATTGGCGAGGTGTTGACCATTGCTGCTGCACCGTTACTGGGATTAAGCAGCGTTCCCCTTTCTCCTTTACAAATTCTCTGGATGAACCTAGTAACAGATGGTTTACCTGCATTAGCTTTGGCACTAGAACCAGCCGAACCCAACGTCATGAGTCGTCCACCCTACGATCCCAAGGAAAGCATTTTTGCTCGTGGAATGGGTTTATATATGGTGAGAATTGGGATTATTTTTGCCTTATTAACCATTGTCTTAATGGTGTGGTCTTATAATCACGATCTTGACAGTGCAAACCCCAATCATTGGAAAACGATGGTATTTACTACCCTTTGTTTGGCACAAATGGGTCATGCCCTAGCGGTACGTTCTGATACCAGACTAACTATCGAAATGAACTTTTTTTCAAATCCTTATTTACTTAGTGCGATCGCTTTAACCACTGTTTTACAAGTATTACTGATTTACGTTACACCTTTACGTAACTTCTTTGAGACTAGTATTCTCAGCTTTACCGATCTACTAATTTGTTTAGGCTTTAGTCTGCTGGTATTTGTCTGGGTAGAAATGGAAAAGCTATGCCAGCGTTATTTTTTCAAGAAATAGTTTTTGAAACAGCAGTTCCAGATAATCAAGTGAACGGAGAAGTTATCGTCACATAATCTTCATTTATCTCAGCTATAGATCGGGTGAACATAAGAAAATTAGCAGATACTGTTATGACTATTAATTTTACCGAAGTTGGCTGGACAGATGAGAATGGCAATTTACTGGGCACATGGACTAATCAAAGCGATTTTGTCAATGATGAGACGGCGATTAATGTTCCTCAAGGCTTAACAGTTAATACGTTGAACGGAAATGATCTGATTAACTGTAATAGTGAATCTCAAGGTATTTTGATTGATGATGATGCTCAACTCAATACAGGAAATGGCAATGATACTATTAATAGCAGTGGTTTTATCGCTATTGACCTCGGATTCAATGCTCAACTCAATACGGGAAATGGGAATGATAATCTCGTTGGGCAGGGGTTTGACGGCTTTTTTCTAAGGGTATCAAGTACAATCAATACGGGAAATGGGAATGATAATATCTTTGGCACTGGTTTAGCGGTTGGAGTCGGCAGTAGAGGTACAATCATCATGGGAAAAGGTGATGATATTATCTCTGGTATTGCAACTAATCCTGCTGACAATTTTTTTGGTAGTACTGGAGTAGCTAATTTCTTGGGTACGATTGACACGGGAGAAGGAAACGATATTATCTTTGCTAAGAGTAACAATGTTGCTATATCTAACCGTTCGGGTACCATTAATATGGGAAAAGGCAACGATATTATTGATGCCTTAACTGGTGGTTTTGCTGATTTTGATGGTTCTGGTCGGATTAGTTTGGGACAAGGTAACGATTTAATACGAGGTTTCGGGGACCATAGAGGAAACGTCGATGGCGGTCATGGCTATGATCGGGCAGAGTTGGGTTTTGACTATGACGAAAATTTAATCACTTTTGGTAGTACAAATTCAACTTCTATTGATATTACATTCGATTCTGCAACCATGTCTTTCAGCAATATAGAGGCATTCAATTTTAATGGTCAAGAATTTTCTCTGGCACAATTGCAAAACGAAGTGTAGTAAAATGCTGTGCCGTTAGATGTAGATAAAAAAGTAAGGGAAAGTATCGATTAGTTAAAAAGGTGTTCCTTCACAAGTTCCTCAGCATCTATATATAAACTCATTTATAGTCTTTGAATACCTCTAGAAAGCCAGCTACTCAAAGTAATTAGCATAGCTGGCTTTTACTTCAACCCAAAGAGCGATCAAGTTATTATATTGCAAAATATTTTGCACAATATATTTTCTTCACAAGTTCCTCAAGTTTTGTCACTATTATATTTTGTTATGAAGAACGCAAATTATGAGGTTCTGATCTTCACTTACCCCTGATAGTTGACTCATGTTGTTGGTGGTGTTGGCTGAGTTAACTGTTAAATCATTAGTCAAAAGGAGCAAACAATGAAAGCTACACAGTTAATCCGTCAATACCGTTATGGCATCTTGGATTTTAACAGAGCAAATTTGCATTCTGCTCATCTCGAAGCTGCCGATTTAACCAGAATCAACTTAACTCAAGCAGATTTAAGTAATGCAGATTTGAACGATGCAGATCTAAGTGGTGCTTGTTTACAGCAGGCTAATTTAACTAACGCTAGCTTGATAAACACAAGTTTGGTCGGGACAAATCTATTAGAGATAAATTTAATCGGTGCAGATTTAAAAAACGCCGATCTTAGAGGCGCAGACTTAAGTGGTGCAGATCTACGCTGTGCGAATCTCCATGGTGCCAATTTATGCAGCGCAAATTTAACTGATGTCGATCTTAGTGGCGCGGATTTGAGCTGTGCAGATTTGACTGAAGCAAAACTAGCGGGTACTGATATTTCTGTAGCAGAAACTAAAAATGCAGTCTTAGAACATATAAATTGGGGTGGATGTGAAAGAAAACAAGAAAACACATCTCATCACTGGGTTAGTTGGTCAGGTTAAAAAGCTTTTAGCTATTAACTTTTCCTATAGCGTTTCTCGCCAGTTAGATCTAGAGGTATCCACGGTAGTTACATAGGCTTTTTCTGCTGTGGTGAGTGCCTCTTCTTTTGCCTGTTGACTAACGATTAGATCGGCGGTGGCATCGGAAATGTCTCCCTGACGCTGATTGAGACGATCGCGCAATATATTAATAGGTGCTATACAGTGGATTATCTTTAAAGGAATATTTGCCGGTTGAGCTTGGGCAATTACAGCCTGGCGTAGGGCAAAACGATCGTACTTGGCATCGAGGATTATTGTAGATCCTGCTTTGGCTAATTTAATGCCTAATTCTAGAAGGCGATCGTAAGTTTTTTGGGTCATTTCTGGCGTGTAAATACTATCCGTACCAGACTCGTCTAAAGATGTCCCTGCTAGATGTTTGCGAAGGGCATCGGAACGTATCTGAATTGCACCTTTATTTTTGGCAATCTCTCTAGCAACAGTACTTTTACCCGAACCTGATAAACCAGACATTAAAATTAAACTACCCGACTTACTCTGGGTATATCGATAAGCCTGACGATAGTAATCATTGGCAGCTTTGCTCGCTTCTTGTCGATCTGTTTCAACGATCTGCGGATCGTCCAGTAGAAAGGAGTTTACCTTTGCCCTAACGTAAGCCTGTCTACTCAAATATAAAGGTAATATAAGTAAGCCTTCCCAATCTCCTGAATATTCCAAATAACTATTGAGAAAAGCATTAGTAAATTCAATTTCCCCTCTGGCTTCTAAATCCATGACGGTAAACGCTACATCGTACATCGTATCAACGAAGCGAAAAGATTCATTAAATTCAATGCGATCAAATAGTTGAATTTTGTGATGCCACAGACAGATATTTTTGAGATGTAAATCCCCGTGACATTCTTTGATTTTGTTCTGTTTAACTCTAGTTTTAAATAAATCTTGTTGTTCTATAAAAAAAGAATCAGTATAAAGTTTGGTAGCTTCAAACTGTTCTTGTGTTTGAACGATACCGATATATTTCTCCGACTGCTGATAGTTTTCGGTAAATGCAGCACTGATTTTATTTATTGTCCCAAAGCTGTTGATATAGCTATTGGTTTCGGCTGACAAATGGAACTGAGCGACAATCTTTCCTAATTTTATCAAGTCATTGTTGGATAGCTTGCTTTCTTTGAGGAGGTTACTAAATAAATTCTCTTGAGGAAATTGACGCATCTTAAGGGTGTATTCCACAATATTATCCGAACCGCCGAGAATAAACTTTTTATCGCGATCGCTAATCGGGATAACTTCTAGATAAAGTTCGGGAGCAACTTTACTATTCAGTTGCAATTCTATTTTAATAAAATGCTTTCTTTTGGCTAAAGTAGAATAATCAAGAAATCCATAGTTAATATTTTTTTTTATTTTATAGGCATAATCTCCTGTCAAAAAAATATAGGAGGCATGAGTTTGAATAAGTTCAATATTTTCCGCCACGGCATGAGGATAAAAGCCAGACTGCTGCATTCGAGTAATCAATCGATTATCATCCTTAGTCATAACCGTAAAACAACAATATTTAATAATTATCCAGGGTAATCGCATCAAAATCTCAAGTCAAAATATGCCAGAATTAGATAGAATC